>NZ_JAANTE010000004.1:0-554254 GCF_011291845.1 Actinopolyspora sp. BKK2
TCGGTGGCTACAGCGGAGGGGACACGCCCGGTGCCCATCCCGAACCCGGAAGCTAAGCCCTCCAGCGCCTAAGGTACTGCACCCCCACGGGTGTGGGAGACTCGGACACCGCCGACCCAACCCCCCATTCTGTGCCCGGCCCCCCAACGCGGGGGCCGGGCACTTTACATACCACACCCCCCCGGGGCCCACCTGCCACCTGCACGCCCACCCCCGACGCCATGCGCCCACCACAACCGGTTCCACGGCACCGTGAGTGATCCACTGGCCGCGAAACAGTATCGTGGGTCACATGGCCGACGTGCGGATTCTTGTGGTGCAACCCTCCGAAACCACTCCAGTGGGAAAGCTGGGTGACTGGCTCGGGGAATCAGGTGCCGAGCTCGACGTTGTCGACCCCGCGCGGGAGGACCTCCCGGAACGACCGGACGAGCACTCGGGAGTGGTCGTGTTGGACGGGGAGATGAGCGCCACGGCCGATCCGCAGTACCCCTGGCTCGGTGCGCTGCGCAAACTGCTGAGCACTTCGACGAGCTCCGGAGCTCCGGTGCTGGCGGTCGGCCTCGGCGCCCAGCTGCTCGCCATGGCCACGGGCGGAAGGCTCCGGACGCGTGCCGACGGCCCCGAGGCGGGAACGCTGCTGGTTGCCAAGCGGGACGCGGCAGCTGAGGACGTGTTGATCGGACCGCTCCCGCTGACCCCGGACGTTTTCCAGTTCCACCGCGAGGAGATAAGCACGCTGCCCCCGACCGCCCAATTGCTGGCCGCCTCGCCGCGCGGGGAGAACCAGGCTTTCCGGGTGGGCACCCGCGCCTACGGGCTGCAGTTCCACATCGAGACCACCCCGGAGATCGTCCGGGGGATGGTCGCCGCCGATCCGGAGATCGCAGCGACGATGCGCCCGGGCCAACTGGAAGAGGAGCACCTCGAGCAGTTCCACGCCGACCTGGAGGAGTCGTGGAAACCGGTGGCCGAGCGTTTCTTCGAGCTGGCAGCCACTCCTCCGGAAGAGCGGACCACCACACGTTCCCTGCCGCTCGCCTGAGCGACCGCGCGGCTCGGCTCGCCCGGTCAGCTGGTGAAGAACGCCCGATCCGAGCGGGCAACCGAGGCCCGGTGGCAGGCAGGGCAGCACTGGTGCTGCGGCGCGGTGATCACGAACACGGCTGATCTTGCGCGGTCGGCTCTGTCCTCGTCACGTGATCGCATTACCGTGCTGGACATGGCCCAAACCAACTGGCAACGCTCCGGTGCGGTGCCGTCCCCGGCGCGGTACGGCTTCAGCGACGTGGAGCGAGCCGAGACCCAGCTTCGCGCGGCCGGATGGTGGTTCGACAGCGGACCGTTGCCGGAAGCGGAGCAGGTGCTCGGGACGCTGTCCCGCACCCCTGATCCCGATCTGGCGCTGCACTCGGTGGATCGGTTGCGGGAGTCCCTGGGGGAGAACTGGACGGAGCTCGCCGAACAGTTGCTCGCCGACCGGGAACTGCGCGCCCGGTTGCTGGCTGTGCTGGGCTACTCCGGCGCGCTGGCGGATCACCTGGTCGCCCATCCCGGGGACTGGCGCCGGCTGACCGGAGCGGAGGACGGACACCGCCCCCGCTCCGGGGACTTCACCGCAGAGCTGTTGCACAGCGTGGGCGCACTGGCCGCGGATGAGGAACCTCCCGACTGCCCGGTGGCCGCGACGCGGGGGACGGCCGCCGTCAGCCAGCTGCGTGCGGTCTACCGCGGACAGCTGCTCGAGATCGCGGCGGCCGATCTGGCCGGGGTGGCCGACCCCGACATGCCGCAGCCGTCCTACGAGCAGGTGACGGCCTGGCTTTCCGACGCGGCCGTGGCCGCTCTGCGGGCCGCCTGGGCGGTGGCCGCGGCCGAGATCGGCGGCGAGCAGCAGGCGCCCCGGCTCGCGGTGATCGCGATGGGCAAGTGCGGTGGTCGCGAGCTCAACTACGTCAGCGACGTGGACGTCGTCTTCGTCGCGGAGTCCGAGCAGGACCTGGGGGCGGCGACCAGGTTGGCCAGCACGCTGATGCGGATAGCGGGTGCGGCCTTCTTCGAGGTGGACGCAGCGCTGCGCCCCGAGGGCAACGCGGGGGCCCTGGTGCGCACCCTGGACGGTCATCTCGCCTACTACCGCCGCTGGGCACGAACCTGGGAGTTCCAAGCCCTGCTGAAGGCCCGACCGGTGGCGGGGGACTCCGAGCTGGGGCAGCGCTACGCGGAGGCCGTTCAGCCGCTGGTGTGGACGGCCGCGGAGCGGGAGAACTTCGTGATCGACGTGCGCTCCATGCGGCAGAAGGTGGAGCAGCACGTTCCCCAGGACCAGCTGGACCGGGAGCTGAAGCTCGGCAGGGGAGGTCTGCGCGACGTCGAGTTCGCGGTGCAGCTGCTCCAGCTGGTGCACGGCAGGGGTGACGAGACCATCCGTTCGCGATCGACGACGGAGGCGCTGCGCGCCCTGGGGGAGCAGGGATACGTGGCACGCAGCGACGCCGGGGGCATGTCCGATTCCTACGCCTTTCTGCGCGGGGTGGAGCACCGGCTCCAGCTGCGGCGGCTGCGGCGCACGCACCTGTTCCCCCCGGCCGAGGACCGCGCGACGCTGCACCGGCTCGCTCGTTCCATGGGGCTGCGTTCCCAGGGACACCAGGAGGCCTCGGACGTGCTGCTCGGTGAGTACCGCAAGCAGAGCAGCAGGGTGCGCAGGCTGCACGAGAAGCTCTTCTACCGGCCGCTGCTGGAGTCGGTCTCCAAGGTTCCGAGCGAGGCGCTGCGGTTGACCACCAGTGCCGCGGTCGAGCGGCTCTCCGCGTTGGGCTACACCTCCCCGGACGGTGCCCTGCGGCACATCGCCGCGCTGACCTCGGGGGTGTCCAGGAGGGCCAGCATCCAGGGTGCGCTGTTGCCCGTGCTGCTGGATCTGCTCGGCAACACCCCGGACCCCGACGGCGGGTTGCTGGCCTACCGCAACGTCTCGGAGGCCCTGGCGGACACGCCGTGGTACCTGAGGCTGTTGCGCGACGAGGCCGTGGTGGTCGAGCGGTTGGCCGTGCTGCTCGGCACCTCGAAGCTGGTGCCCGAGCTGCTGGTGCGCGCCCCGGAGGTGCTGCGGCTGCTGTCGGACGTCGAGGAGCTGGCCGGACGGGACCCGGACGAGGTGGCGCGGTCGTTGCGCAGTGCCGTGTCGCGGCACGTCGACCCGGACCGGGCCGCGGCGACCGCCCGCTCGTTGCGCAGGCACGAGTTGCTGCGCATCGCCTGCGCCGACCTGTTGGGCGCGATGTCCCCGCGCGCGGTGTTCGACGCCCTGTCCCGTGTGTGGGTGGCGGTGCTGCAGGCGACGCTGGACGCGGCGGTGCGCGACGTGGCCGGAAGGGCGGAGTGGTCCGGTTCCGGGGGAGTGGTGGATGCCGCGCGGGAGCCCGCCCGCATCGCGGTGATCGGCATGGGCCGCTTGGGCGGGGCCGAGCTCGGCTACGGTTCGGACGCCGACGTGATGTTCGTCTGCGAACCGGAGGAGGGGGTGCCGGACAGCACCGCCGTCCGCTTCGCCGCGGTCGTGGTCGAGCAGGTGCGCAGGGTGCTGGGCAAGCCGAGTCAGGACCCTCCGCTGGAAGTGGACACCGACCTGCGCCCGGAGGGGCGTTCGGGGCCGCTGGTGCGCACCTTGGACTCCTACCTGAACTACTACCGGAGGTGGGCTCAGGTCTGGGAGGCGCAGGCCCTGCTGCGTGCTCGTCCCGTGGCGGGGGACGAGGAGCTGGGGGAGCGCTTCTGCCGCGCCGTTGACCCGATCCGGTACCCGGAGGGCGGGCTCGACGCGACCAGGGCGCGCGAGATCCGCCGCATCAAGGCGCGGGTGGACGCTGAGCGCTTGCCGCGTGGTGCCGATCCGGCCACGCACACGAAGCTCGGCCGCGGCGGTCTGGCCGATGTGGAGTGGACGTTGCAGTTGCTGCAGCTGCGCTTCGCCGGTGATCTCCCCGAGTTGAGGACGACTTCGACCGTGGAGGGGCTGCGGGTGGCCGTCCAGGAGGGAGTGCTGGACGGCGAGGACGGACAGCTGTTGGAGGCCGCGTGGACGACGGCGATGCGGGCGCGCAACGCCGTGATGCTGGTGCGCGGCAAGGGGAGCGATCAGCTGCCGAAGCGCTCGGGGGAGCTGGCCGCGGTGGCGGCGGCTCTGGGCTATCCGGCCGGTTCCGATTCGGGGCAGGTGCTGGACGACTACCTGCGCGCGACCAGGCGGGCTCGTGGTGTGGTGGAGCGGATCTTCTACGAGGCCCCGCAGCGGTGACCGCGGAGGGTGCGGTGGTGCCTGCCCGCTGCGCGTGGCGGCCAATGAGGCGCGACTGCAGGCGAGGAGTCCCGACGAGGAATCCGGCTGGCTCGTTCGGAGCTTTCGCCGCCGAACAGTGGAATACGGTTGCTCCGGAACGGTGTTGGAACGGGCATGAAGGCTATGGCGCTCACCGAATTCGGCGAACCCGACGTTCTTTCACAACAGGAGCTGGACGATCCGCTGGTCGGCCCCGACCGCGTGCTGGTGGAGACCAGGGCGGCCGGAGTCAACCCGGTGGACTGGAAAATCAGGCGCGGATACCTGCGCGGGGCGTTCCCGCACCACACCCCGTTGATCTCCGGTTGGGACGTCTCCGGGGTCGTGCGCGCTGTGGGGCCCGCGGTGACGCAGTACAAGCCGGGCGACGAGGTCGTCGGCTACGTGCGCGAGGACCACGTGCAGAATGGGACCTACGCCGAGCTGGTCTCCGCCCCGGAGCGCACTCTGGCGCACAAACCGAGCTCGGTCGATTTCACCCGGGCTGCCGGGCTGCCGCTGGCCGGGTTGACCGCGCTGCAGATGCTGCGGTCCGTGGATGCCGACTCCGGGGACGTGGTGCTGGTGCACGCTGCCTCGGGCGGCGTGGGGCACTTGGCCGTGCAGATCGCGCGGGCGCTGGGCGCCGAGCGGGTGATCGGCACCGCTTCGGAGCGCAATCACGAGTTCCTGCGCGAGCTGGGGGCGGAGCCGGTGACCTACGGTCCGGGTCTGCCGGAGCGGGTCGCCGAGCTTCTCGGTGGTGATGGCAAGATCGACGCCGCCGTGGACTTGGCCGGGGGCACGGCGTTGACCGAGACTCCGGGGATGCTGCGGGACAGCACGCGGCACGCCTCGGTCGAGGACCCGGACACGGTGCTGGGCCAGGGCGGTCACTACGTGTTCGTGCGTCCCGACACGGGCGAGCTGAACTGGCTGGGTGGGCTCATCGACCGCGGTGAGCTGCACGTCGAGGTGCAGCGGAGCTTCCCGCTGAACGAGGCCGCACGGGCCCACGAACTGCTCGAGGAAGGTCACGTGCGCGGAAAGCTGGTTCTCACGGTCGAGTGAGAGCTCGCGGGCGGGTGTCGTCGACGCGTGTCCGGCGGACACGCCGCCCGCGTCTCCCGCCCCGCGTGGATCCGCTGACCGGACGGGCAGAGACACGCAGAAGGGCCCCCGCCGAGCGCGGGGGCCCTTTCTGCTCACGAGCGCGGGGATCCGTCGATCACACGTCGTAGTAGAGCGCGAACTCGTACGGGTGCGGACGGAGCCGGAGCGGGTCGATCTCGTTCTCCCGCTTGAGCGCGATGAAGTTCTCCAGGAGGTCCTCGGTGAACACGCCGCCCTCGAGCAGGTAGTCGTGGTCGGCCTCCAGGTTGTCCACGGCCTCGGCGAGGCTGGAGGGAACCTGCGGGACGTTCTTGGCCTCCTCCGGCGGAAGCTCGTAGAGGTCCTTGTCGATCGGCTCGGCCGGCTCGATCTTGTTGCGGATGCCGTCCAGGCCCGCCATCAGCATCGCGGCGAACCCGAGGTAGGGGTTGCCGGAGGGGTCGGGGCAGCGGAACTCGACGCGCTTGGCCTTCGGGTTGGTGCCCGTGATCGGGATCCGCATGCAGGCGGAGCGGTTGCGCTGCGAGTACACCAGGTTGACCGGGGCCTCGAAGCCGGGGACCAGCCGGTGGTAGGAGTTCACCGTCGGGTTGGTCAGCGCCAGCAGGCTCGGGGCGTGATGCAGGATGCCGCCGATGTAGTACCGGGCGGTGTCGGACAGCCCCGCGTAACCGGACTCGTCGTGGAACATCGGGGCGCCGTTCTGCCACAGCGACATGTGGCAGTGCATGCCCGAACCGTTGTCGCCGAACAGCGGCTTCGGCATGAAGGTGACGGTCTTGCCGTTGCGCCACGCGGTGTTCTTGACGATGTACTTGAACAGCTGCAGGTCGTCGGCCGCGTGCAGCATGGTGTTGAACTTGTAGTTGATCTCGGCCTGGCCGCCGGTGCCCACCTCGTGGTGCGCGCGTTCCACGTCGAAGCCGGCCTTGATGAGCTCGCTGGTTATCTCGTCGCGCAGGTCGGCGTAGTGGTCGTAGGGCGGAACGGGGAAGTAGCCGCCCTTGTAGCGGGTCTTGTACCCCTTGTTGCCGCCGTCCTCGGCCCGTCCGGTGTTCCACCACCCCTCGACCGAATCCACTTCGTGGAAGGAGGAGTTCGCGTCCTCGGAGTAGCGCACCGAGTCGAAGATGTAGAACTCCGCCTCGGACGCGAAGAACGCGGTGTCGGCGATTCCGGACTCGTTCAGGTACTGCTCCGCCTTGCGCGCGATGTTGCGCGGGTCACGGCTGTAGGGCTCCAACGTGAACGGGTCGTGCACGAAGAAGTTGAGGATCAGCGTCTTCTCGATGCGGAACGGGTCGAGCCGGGCCGTGTAAGGGTCGGGCAGCAGCAGCATGTCCGATTCGTGGATCGACTGGAAACCACGCACCGAAGAGCCGTCGAAGGCCAACCCCTCGGTGAAGGTGTCGTGGTCGAACGCCGAGGCGGGGACGGTGAAGTGCTGCATGACGCCCGGCAGGTCGCAGAACCGGACGTCGACGAACTTCACACCCTCGTCGGAGATGAAGCGTAGGACCTCGTCTGGATTCTTGAACACCCTCGATGGCTCCTTCACGCGTTGGTGCCGCTCATCGGGGCAAGCTCTTGCCGCCGACTCGGGAACGAAGTTAAGGACGGGGTGTTGCCCCACCGTCACCCCCGTGTTTCGCCGACGTTAACGAAACGCGGCCGGGTTTTCGATCGTGTTGTGCTGCCCGTTCAGCCCCCCGGGGGGCGGGTCGTGCGGGCGCGTGCTCGTGGTCGGGGAGTCCGCGGTGTGGGAGGAGGCGACCTCCGGGACGGCCCGTATGCTGGGTCTCGTGGGTAGAGTACTCGGGTCCTGGTTGTCCGGCCCAGCGGCCGCGCGCGAGTCCGCCGAGCCGCAGCAGAGCTGGCGCGGCGAACGTATCGGCCTGCCGGAAAGCGGTTCCGGTTCCGCGGCGCCCACCGGGCGACGTGCGGTGGGGTTCCTGCTGGACATCGTGCTGGCGGCCTTGGTGGCCGGATTGTTCACCGCGCCTGAGCTCCCGAAGAACTGGAGCCTGCTCGCGTGGGTGCTGATCACCTTCGTCCCGGTCGCCTTCTTCGGGTTCACCCCGGGGATGGCCGTGGTCGGGATATGGGTGGCGCGGCTCGACGGTTCGGCGACCGTGGGGATCCCCAGGGCGCTGTTGCGCTGCGTCCTGAGCGCGGTGATCGTCCCAGCGGTGCTGTGGAACCTGGACGGCAGGTCCTGGCACGACCGGGTGAGCGGAACTGTCGTGCTGCGCCGTTGACGGTGTTGACCGCTCTGTTACGTCCCCGGAAACAGTTCCCGCGGACGGGTGAGGGCGGGTAACCGGAGCTTCATCCGCACCCCGTTCCGCCCGCGCACGTTCCGGCGGAGACCGCCTCCGGTGCGCGGCCTCCGCGCTCCGTGGCGGAGGCCGCGCCCGTGTGCGAGAGGCGTGGACTACGCCACGGGAGCTTTCCCTGCTACTTCCTGCGGGCTACTTCCTGCGGGTGGCGCGTTGCATGTTGCGCATCTTGGCGCCCTGCGGAGCGGGGCCCTTGGGCGCGGCCGTCCCCCTGTTCCCGATGGCTTCGAGGCGCTTGTCCAGGGAGTCGATCTGGCCCGCGTTGATGTTGCGCGGCAGCTTCATGATCTTGGACTGGAGCTTGCTCAGCGGGACCTGGTCCTGCTCGTCCCCGACGATGAACTCGTAGATGGGGGTGTCGCCCACCAGCCGGGAGATGCGCTTCTTCTCCTGGCTCATGAGGTTCTTGACCCGGTTCGGGGAGCCCTCGCCGACCAGCACGACCCCCGGCTTGCCGATGACCCGGTGCACCGCGTCGAGCTGACTGGTCCCGGCCACTCCCTGGGCCAGCTGCCACTTGCCCCGCATGTTCTCCAGGGCCCAGCCCGCCGCGCCGGGCTGCCCGCTGGCCTTCTTGTAGACGTTGGCCTGCACGCGCCTGCCGAAGATGATGACCGCTCCCAGCGCACCGAGGACGACGCCCACGGGGAGGAAGAACCACTGCAGTCCCCAGACGAGGCCGAGTAGGAACGCCACTACGGCCGTGCCGAGCAGCACCGCGAGCATCAGCGGTACGAGCAGCCGATCCTCCCGGCGTTGCATCTTGAACGCCTCGAACAGCTGTTTGCGGCGGGCGCTCGACGCCTGCCGCTTCTGCTTGGCCGCTTCTTTCTTGGCGGCCCGGTCCTGCTTGGCCATACCCACAGGATACGGCCGGGGATGCGGGAGGCGTCCATACGGTTCGCCCCGGGCCGAAGCGGCTCGTTGAGGAGCGCTTCCCGGGGCGCGGCCCGCACGCGCGGGCCGGCGGTGCGGGTGGGCGGGTGCCGGTGCGCCCACCCGCACCGCTTCGGTCCCGATCGTCGGTTCGCGAAGCGGCGAGCGCGGAATTTCCGCGGTCACCGCGGCCGGGTGGGCGCCGGTGGCGCCCGCAGGCTCAGCGGGACAGCAGGTTGCTGGCCTCCTGGGCCGCCGTTCCGGCCTTGGCCAGGTGCGCCAGGTTCTCCGGAAGCGGCATGCCGCGGTGCTCGGTGGCCTTGGCGTACAGCCTCCCGGCGCGGTAGCTGGACCGCACCAGCGGGCCCGCCATGACCCCGGGGAACCCGATCCGCTCCGCCGCCTTGGTGTGCTCCACGAACTCCTCGGGCTTGACCCAGCGGTCCACCGGGTGGTGCCGCGGGCTGGGGCGCAGGTACTGCGTGATGGTGATGATGTCGCAGCCCGCCTCGTGCAGGTCGCGGAGCGTGGGCTCGACCTCCTCCGGAGTCTCGCCCATCCCGAGGATCAGGTTGGACTTGGTGACCAACCCGGCCTCGCGGGCGAGCGTGAGCACCTTGAGCGAGCGATCGTAGCGGAAGGCGGGTCGCATCCGCTTGAACACGCTCGGAACCGTCTCGATGTTGTGCGCGAGCACCTCCGGACGCGATCCGAAGACCTCGGCGAGCTGGTCGGGTTCGGCGTTGAAGTCCGGGATGAGCAGCTCGACACCGGTTCCGGGGTTCAGATCGTGGATCTGACGCACCGTCTCCGCGTACAGCCAGGCGCCGCCGTCCTCCAGGTCGTCACGGGCCACACCGGTCACGGTCGAGTAGCGCAGGCCCATCGCCTGCACCGACTCCGCGACCTTCCGCGGCTCGCTGGTGTCCAGCGCGGCGGGTTTGCCCGTGTCGATCTGGCAGAAGTCACAGCGGCGGGTGCACTGGTCCCCGCCGATGAGGAAGGTGGCTTCCCTGTCCTCCCAGCACTCGAAGATGTTGGGACAGCCCGCCTCCTCGCAGACGGTGTTGAGGCCCTCGCGCTGTACCAGTCCCTTGAGCTCCTGGTACTCCGGACCCATGCGGGCACGCGTCTTGATCCAGGACGGCTTCTTCTCGATCGGCGTTTGGCTGTTGCGGGCTTCCAGCCGCAACAACTTCCGCCCCTCCGGCGCCACAGTCACGACTACAGGTTACGCCCCGGTGGCCGGACGGCGACAATGACCGAGGTCACCCGATCTTCACTCGAAGGTCGCACCCGCGGATTCCGGAGCACCGGGTCAGCGCCCCGAAGCCGTCCACGGCGACCGCGCACCCGCGAGCGGGCGGGGCGGGTGCTAGCGGGGTGGTTCCACACCGGTCAGCTCGGCGGTGATCTCCCAGAGGCGCTTCGCGGTCGCGTCGTCCTCGGCCGCGGGGCTCTTCCTGGCCCGTTTGGGGAACCCGCGGGTCTCGGCCACCCGGGAGGGGCCGAAGAAGTCGTCACCGGAAACCCCGGGAGCGGTGGCCGCGTAGAGCTGGGGAAGTGCCCCGATCTCCACCCGCTGGTTGATCGCACCGGTGACCGAGCGGAGCACCTTGTCCACGGGGCCGGGCAGCCCGCGCTGCCGGGTGGAGTTGGGGAGCAGCTCGGTCGCGGTCGTTCCCGGGTGCGCGGAGACGCCGATCACGTTGGCTTCCGCCGCGCGGAGCCTGCTGTCCAGCTCGCGGGTGAACAGCAGGTTGGCCAGCTTGGACTGCGAGTAGGCCCGCATCGGGGTGTAGCGGCGGCGCCGGAAGTTCGGGTCCGTGGTGTCGAGCCCGCCGCCGTGGTGGGCGAGACTGGTCAGGGTCACCACTCGCGCGCTCGCCGAACCGCGCAGGGCGGGCATCAACAACCAGGTCAGCGCGGCGTGGCCGAGGTGGTTGGTCCCGAACTGCAGCTCGTGGCCGTCCGCGGTGCTCCGGTGCGGGGTCGCCATGACTCCGGCGTTGTTCATCAGCAGGTCCAGCCGGTCGCCGGTGCGCTCCCTGACGGCGGGGGCGGCGTCGCGGACCGAGTTCAGCTCGGCCAGGTCGAGCCGGATCAGTTCGGGAGGTGTCGCGGCCGTGGCCGCGACCTCGCGCAACGCGGTCGTCCCCCGTTCGGAGTCCCGGCAGCCGAGCAGCACCCGCGCGCCGCGCTCGGCGAGGACGCGGGCGCTGTGCAGCCCCAGGCCGGAATTCGCCCCGGTGATCAGGACCGTCCTGCCGGTCTGGTCCGGGATGGCGCTTTCGTCCCACTTGGTCATGCCGCAGTCCTACCCCACGGTGATCACCCGGACAACGCCGCGTCCTCCTTCGGTGGTCGCCGCTCGGCGGTCGGACGAGCCCGGAGGTGGCGCGCCTGCACTGCTCGATCAGGGGAGAGCACCCGCAGCGGGGCGGTACGCGGGAGCGGGGCGCTCCGAAGCTCGTTAGCCTCGAGCACGTGACCGAAGAATTCAAGCTCAGGATCTTCACCGAGCCCCAGCAGGGGGCCACCTACGACGACCTGCTCCGGGTGGCGCGCACCACGGAAGAGGCGGGCTACGACGCCTTCTTCCGCTCCGACCACTATCTGCGAATGGGGGACGTGAGCGGACTGCCCGGCCCGACCGACGCGTGGTTGACGCTGGCCGGGCTGGCGCGCGAGACCTCGCGGTTGCGGCTGGGCACGCTGATGAGCGCGGCGACGTTCCGCCTGCCCGGTCCGCTCGCGATCTCGGCCGCCCAGGTGGACCAGATGTCCGGGGGGCGGGTCGAGCTCGGGCTCGGCAGCGGCTGGTACGAGGAGGAGCACACCGCCTACGGCATCCCGTTCCCACCGCTGCGGGAGCGCTTCGACTGGTACAGCGAGCAGCTGGAGATCGTCACCGGGATGTGGGCCACGCCCTCCGGTTCCACCTTCGACTACCAGGGGGCCCACTACCGGATCAGTGACTCCCCGGCGCTGCCGAAGCCGGTGCAGAGTCCCCGTCCTCCCGTGCTCATCGGAGGGGCGGGCAAGAAGCGAACCCCCGAGCTGGCGGCGAGGTTCGCCGACGAGTTCAACCTCCCCTTCGTGGACGAGGACACGGCGCGGGCCCAGTTCGAACGCGTCGACGCGGCGTGCCGGGAGGTCGGCAGGGATCCGGCCGAGATCGTGCGCTCGGCCGCGCTGGTGCTGTGCGTCGGCAGGAACGAGTCCGAGCTCGCCCGGCGCGCCGAGGCGATCGGGCGCGACGTGGACGAGCTCCGCGCGAACGGCCTGGCGGGCACCCCGGCCGAGGTGGTGGACAAGATCGGCCGGTGGCGCAGGAATACCGGCATCACCAGGGCCTACCTCCAGGTGCTGGACCTGACCGATCCGGACCACCTCGAGCTGGTGGCCTCCGAGGTGGCGGGCAGCCTGGACTGAGCGCGGGTTCCGTGCCGGCCGCCCGCGCGACGAGCCCCGCGGAAAGCGGGGTCAGCGCAGGCTCGGGTCCAGCGAGAACGTCATACCGGCCGGTGCCTCGGCAGCGGCCCGGATGTCGCACTCGGTGACCTCGAGAACGCCGTCCAGGGCGTCCGGCACGGCCTTGCGCACCAGTGGAAGCGCCTCGGCAACGGTGACCTCCCTGCCCAGTTCCGCCGACAGCGAGGTGACCCCGGCATCGCTGATCCCGCAGGGCACGATGCGGTCGAACTCGCTCATGTCCGAGTTGCAGTTGAGCTCGAGCCCGTGCATCGTCACGCCGCGCTGCACGCGGATGCCGATCGCGGCGATCTTGCGTTCCGGACGGTCCCCGTCGGCGGCGAGCCACACACCGCTGCGTCCCTCGACGCGTCCGGTGCTCAGCCCGAACTCGGCGCACACCTGGATGAGTGCCTGCTCCAGCCTGCGCACGTAGTCGACCACGTCGACCGGGTCGGCCAGCCGCAGGATCGGGTAGCCGACGAGCTGCCCCGGCCCGTGCCAGGTGATCTTGCCGCCGCGGTCGACGTCGATCACCGGTGTGCCGTCCTGCGGCCGGTCCTCGGGTTTGGTGCGCTTGCCGGCCGTGTAGACCGAGGGGTGCTCCAGCAGCAGCAGGGTGTCCGTCCCGGAGTCCTCCGCGCGCGCCGTGGCCAGTTCCCGCTGGCGCTGCCACGCGGTCTCGTAGTCGATCGTGCCCAGCTCCCGCACCTCGATCTCGTGCGAGGCGGAGCGGCACGAGCTTGCACTGTCACTCACGTCGTCAGCCTAACGCTCGCGGATCCCGAGCGGTTCACCGCACGGTCGGCGAGCCCCGTGCGACCGTCGCGGGGGTGGCTACCCGATGTCGGGCCTCCCGGAGCGAGAGCCCGCGGGAGGTTCCGCCGCCCGCACCGCCACGCCAAGCTCCACCAAGGTTTCCGTTCTCACGCGGAGATGGCTGTCCCCAGGGCAGCCCGCACGCTCCGGTGCTGGAAGGCGAAACCGTGCTCGTCCAGCACACCCGGAACGGCCCGCTGCCCGGTCAGCACGAGCTGCTGGGCGAGCTCGCCCAGCACGGCCCGCACGGCGAAGGCGGGAATCACCCACGGGGTGGGGCGTCCGAGCGCTTCGCCCAGGGCCCTGGTGAACTCGGCGTTGCTGACCGGTTCGGGGCCGGTTAGGTTGACCGGGCCGGACAGCTCCGCGTTCTCGAGCGCGAAACGGATCGCGGCTGTCGCGTCGTCCAGGGATATCCAGGGCACGTACTGCGCGCCCGAGCCGAGTCTGCCGCCGAGCATCAGGGAGAACAGCGGTTTGAGCGGTCCCAGCAGCCCGCCCGAGGGGGACAGCACCGGACCGATCCGGAGCCGTACGACCCTGGCGGGAGCGGCGTGCTCGGCCGCCGATTCCCAGCGGCGGCACAGCTCGGCGAGGAAACCGGTTCCCGGCTCTGCGGACTCGGTGACCACTCTGCTGCCGGTGTCCCCGTAGTAGGACACCCCGGACGCGTTGATCAACGTCGGGATTCCCCTGGCGCGGACCGCCTCGGCCAGCACGGCCGTGCTCCTGGTCCGCGAGTGGTCCAGTTCCCGTTTGCGCTCGGGCGTCCACCGCTTGCCCATCAGCGGCGCACCGCAGAGGTTGACGACGGCGTCGGCGCCGTCGAGGGCGTGCTCGTCGAGCTCACCTCCGCTCGGATCCCACTCTCGTTCGTCCGGGGCCTGCGCCGTGCCGCGCACCAGGCGAAACACCTCGTGCCGTGCGTGCCGCAGCGCGGGGACGAGATGACTTCCCAGTAGGCCGGAGGAGCCGGCGATCACCACGCGCATGTCCCGATCTTCGCGCAATGATCGTCACAACGCGAGGCCCTCCGCTCGACCGGGGTGCTACAGGTGGCGCGGGGCAGGACGCGAAAAGGCCGGGGCCGTCCCGGTGGTGTGGGACGGCCCCGGCCGTGTCGGCGCTTCCCGCGGAGGGATTCACCGCGCGGGTTCGGTCACAGACCGAGGTCGGCCTCGAAGGCCCCCTCCTCCAACCGCTGCTTGATCGTGTTCAGGAAGCGGGCCGCGTCGGCGCCGTCGACGAGCCTGTGGTCGTAGGACAGCGCCAGGTAGACCATCGAGCGGATGGCGATGGTGTCGCCTCCCGCCTCGTCGGAGACGACCACCGGGCGCTTCACGACCATCCCGGTCCCCAACATGCCCACTTGCGGGGGGTTCAGGATCGGGGTGTCGAACAGGGCCCCGCGGCTGCCCGTGTTGGTCAGCGTGAACGTGCCCCCGCTGAGCTCGGTGGGCTTAACCTTGCTCTCCCTGGTGCGCTCGGCGACGTCGGAGATCTTGCGCGCCAGGCCGCCGAGGTTGAGGTCGCCCGCGTCGTGGATCACCGGGCTGAGCAGCCCGCGGTCGGTGTCCACGGCGATCGAGAGGTGCTCCGCACCGTGGTAGGTGACCTCCTTGGCCTCCTCGTTGACCGAGGCGTTGAGCTTCGGGTGCAGCTTCAGCGCCTCGACCGTGGCCTTGGCGAAGAAGGGCAGGAAGGAGAGCTTGACGCCCTCCGCGGCTTCGAAGTTCTCCTTGGCCTGCTCCCGCAGCCGGGCGATCCTGGTGACGTCGACCTCGGTGACCGTGGTCAACTGCGCCGCCGTCTGCAGGGAGTCGACCATCCGCTGGGCCAGCACCTGCCGCAGCCGCGACATCTTCTGGGTGGTGCCGCGCAGCGCCTTGGCCTCCGAGGAGGGCTCCTGGTCGGCGGCTGTGGTCGCGGGCTCGGTCGCCGGTGCCTCGGCACCGGAGGCCTGCTGCCCGCCGGTCTCCTGCGGCTGGGAGCGCGCGGCGATGGCCGCCTGCACGTCCTGCTTGCGGATGCGTCCGCCGACGCCGGTTCCCTGCAGCGAACGCAGGTCGATCCCGTGCTCGTTGGCGAGCTTGCGCACCAGCGGGGTGACGTAGGGGGCCGAGGCCGCGGCCTCCTCCTGGTCCGCCGCGGGTTCCGCGGCGGGCTGGGCAGCGGCTGGTTGTTCCGGCTGCTGCGGCTCGGGGGAGGGCTGCGGTGCGGGCGCCTCCTCCTTGGCGGGCTCGGGAGCGGGCTGCGGTGCGGCGGCGGGCTGTTCCGGCTGCTTCGGCTCCTCGGGCGCAGGCGCCCCGGCCGGGGCCGCACCCTGCTCACCGACCACGGCGAGCTTCTCACCGACCTCGATGGTGTCGTCCTCGCCCGCGGTGATCTCCAGAATCGTTCCCGCGACGGGGGAGGGGACCTCCGTGTCGACCTTGTCGGTGGAGACCTCCAGGAGAGGTTCGTCGACTTCGACGGTGTCCCCGACCTGCTTGAGCCACCGGGTGATCGTGCCCTCGGTGACGCTCTCGCCCAGGGCGGGCATCTGCACGTCGGAGCCCTGGGCCGCGCCAGCCCCGGCGGACTGCTCGGGCCGGGGGGCCGAGGACTGCTGGGGTTCGGGAGCGGGTTCCGGTGCCGGTTCGGGCGCGGGCTGCTCGGCGGCCTGCGCCTGCTGCTCCTGCGCGGGCGGGGTCTCGCTGCTGTCCCCGATCAGGGCCAGTTCACCACCGACCTCGATGGTGTCGTCCTCGCTGGCCACTATTTGCTGCACTACACCGGCGGCGGGGGAGGGGACCTCCGTGTCGACCTTGTCGGTGGAGACCTCCAGGAGAGGTTCGTCGACTTCGACGGTGTCCCCGACCTGCTTGAGCCACCGGGTGATCGTGCCCTCGCTGACGCTTTCACCGAGTGCCGGCATCTGGACAGAGAAGGCCATCTTTTGCTGACTCCTCGTACTCGTGGCGTGTGGTGGACGGGCGTTCTTCCGGTTGAGCGCTGCGCGTCAGCCGTGTACGTGCAGAGGTTTGCCCGCCAGGGCGAGATGTGCCTCGCCGAGTGCCTCCGACTGCGTCGGGTGGGGGTGAACCAGCGGGGCCACGTCCTCGGGGAGAGCCTCCCAGTTGTAGATGAGTTGCGCCTCGCCGATGAGTTCGCCCACTCGCTCACCGACCAGGTGCAGACCGAGCACCGGGCCGTCCGCGGCGCGGACGACCTTGGCCGAGCCCGAGGTTTTGAGGATCTGGCTCCTGCCGTTGCCCGCCAGGTCGTAGGTGAAGGTCTCGACCTTGTCGTACTGCTCCCGCGCCTCGCTCTCGGTGAGTCCGACCGAGGCCACCTCGGGGTTGCTGTAGGTCACCCGCGGGATGCCGGCCTCGTCGATGACCGGGGGGTTGAGTCCGGCGATGTCCTCGGCGATGAACACGCCCTGCTGGAAACCGCGGTGCGCCAGTTGCAGGCCGGGGACGATGTCACCGACCGCGTAGACGCCGGGGAGGTTGGTGCGGAGACGTTCGTCGGTGCGCACGAAGCCGCGCTCCAGCGAGACCCCGGCCTCCTCGTAACCGTGCCCAGCCGTGTTCGGCCCCCTGCCGACGGCGACGAGCAGCAGGTCGGCTTCCAGCGTCTCGCCGTTCTCCAGGCTGACCGTCACGCCCTCGTCGGTCTGCTGCGCACCGGTGAACTTAACCCCGGTGGAGAACTTGATGCCGCGCTTGCGGAAGGCGCGCTCGAGCTGCTTCGAGCTGGACTCGTCCTCGTTGGGCACCAGGTGGGGGAGGGCCTCGACGATGTTCACCTCGGCTCCGAAGGAGCGCCACACGCTGGCGAACTCGACTCCGATGACGCCGCCGCCGAGCACGACCACCTTCTCCGGGACGTGGTCGAGGTTGAGTGCCTGCTCACTGGCGATGATGCGACCGCCGAACTCCAGCCCCGGCAGGGTCTTGGAGTAGGAGCCGGTGGCGAGCACGACGTTCTTCCCGGTGTAGTGGGTCCCGTCGACCTCGACGGTGTTGGCGTCGACGAGCGTGCCCGCGCCCTCCACGTAGTTGACCTCGTGGGCCTTGGCCAGCCCTTGCAGGCCCTTGTGAAGTTTGGTGACGATGCCGTTCTTGTAGGAGTTGACACCGTCCATGTCGATGCCCTCGAGGGAGGCTTTCACACCGATCTGTGAGCTCTCGCGTGTGGAATCCGCGACCTCGGCGGCGTGCAACAAGGCTTTGGTGGGGATGCACCCTCGGTGCAGACAGGTCCCACCGAGCTTGTCCTTTTCGATGAGGGTGACGGAAAGGCCCAGCTCCGCCGCGCGGAAAGCGCAGGCGTAGCCGCCGGAGCCGCCACCGAGGATGACTAGATCGGCGGACGTGTCGGTCACTTCGCACTCCTCGACAGGCATCATTGTTCGTTCACTGCTGCTGGGACGGAGGATCCCCGCCGCCGGAAGCCATCTTGTCACCACGTGAGCCACGGGCGCGACACGGGCTGCTGGGGTTCCCGGGACAAATGGCGCGAAGATCACAGTCCTCGTGCTTCTCAACAACGGACGAACCGGTTTTTATGCCCGGACTGGCAATATCGTGGTAGCTGCTCAAGGAGGGAAGCGTGGGGTTGTTCGAGCGTCTACGCCGTCGTGGAGGGCAGAGACGCCCACGAGCGGAGCGGAACCAGGATACCGAGCATCTCCGACAGTGGGCGTCCGAGCGACGGGGCGTCGAGGGGTTCCTGGAGCCGCCGACGCAGATGACCGAGGCGACGATCGTCTTCGTCGCCCACGACGGCGAGTGGACCCGCCGCCGGATAGGTGACCGCGACAAGGCGATGCGCTTCACGCACCGCCTCGGCATCCCGTTCTACGAGGTGCACAAGGTCGGTTACCCGCAGCGGATGCGGGACTACCAGCGAAAGCAGCGCGTGCTGCGCCGCCGCGAGTACCGCCGCAGGCTGGAGGAGGAATAGCTCGCCCGCGGCGGTGTTCGCGGCGGCGTCGCCCGTTCGGATCCGTCCGGGGAGGTTCCGGGGCGTCAGCCGTGCTCTGCGATGTCGGCCAGCGTGGCCGCCATGGTCCGCACCGGAACACCCGTTCCGCCCTTGGGGGTGTAGCCCCACGGGGAGTTCGAGTTGTACGCGGGGCCGGCCACGTCGATGTGCGCCCACGGGGTGTTCTCGGCCACGAACTCGCTCAGGAAGTGCCCGGCGACCAGCATGCCGCCCCAGCGCTGTCCGGTGACGTTGCTCATGTCGGCCAGTTTGGAGTCGAGCTCGCCGCGCAGTTCCTCGGGCAGGGGCATGGGCCAACCCGCTTCACCGGTCGCCTGGGACAGTTCGGCCACCCGGCCCCTGAACTGCTCGCTGCCCATCACTCCCGGCGTGCGCTTGCCGAGCGCGACCTGCTGCGCGCCGGTGAGGGTCGAGGCCTCGATCAGGTACTCGGGCTCGTCCTCGCAGGCGCGGGTGATCGCGTCGGCCAGGATCAGCCTGCCCTCGGCGTCGGTGTTGAGCACCTCGACGGTCTTGCCGCCGTACATCGTGAGGACGTCGCCGGGGCGGTAGGCGCTGCCGGACGGCATGTTCTCGGCCATGGGGACCGTGGCCGTGATGTCCAGCGGGTAGTTGAGCTTGGCCGCGAGCACCATGGTCGCCACCACGGCGGCGGCACCGGACATGTCCGAGGTCATGTCCTCCATGCCCGCCGCGGGCTTGAGGGAGATGCCCCCGGTGTCGAAGGTGACGCCCTTGCCGACGAGCGCCACCTTCCGCGCGCCCTTGGGGCCCTTGTGCCGCATCCGCACCAGCCGCGGAGGCCGGGAGGATCCCGAGCCGACCCCGATGATTCCGCCGTAGCCGTGCTTGCGCAGCTCGTCGGCGTCCATCGTCTCGATTTCCAGGCCTGCGGCCTTGCCGAGCTCGTTGGCCCGCTCGGCGAAGGTGGCCGGGGGGAGGTCGTTCGGAGGCGTGTTGATCAGGTCGCGCGCGGTGTTGACCGCCTCCCCGATCGCGGTCGCGCCCTTCAGCGCCGACTTCGCCGTCTCGTTCTTGGCCTCGGGCACGACCAGGTCGACCTTGGCGACCGGCTCCTCACCGGGCTGGGACTTGTAGCGCGTGTAGGCGTAGGCCCCCATCACGGTTCCCTGGACGGTCGCGGAGAGGTCCAAAGCGGACAGCGTGGTCGCCGCGTGCGAGACGCCGTTCAGCGTGCGGGCCGCGGCTCCGGAGGCGCGGCGGACCGCCTCGCTCGGGATCTCGCCGTTCTCGTCGCGCTTGCCCAGGCCGACCGCGAGCAGCACGTTCGCGCGGACCGATCCGCTCGCGGGAACCCGGACCACTTCCTCGGCCTTGCCCTTGGCGCCGAGCAGGGCCAGCGCCTCGGTGAGGTTCCCGTCGAAGGCCGCGGCGAGTTCGTTGGTTCCCTGGGCGAGTTCGGGTCCGTCCGTTCCCTCGACGGTGCCGATCACCAGGGTCTCGACCGTCAGCTTGGTGGCCGCGTTGTCGACGAGGGTGAGTTTGGGCGTTGTCACGTATGCTCCTCCCGGACCGTGCCGTGGGGACGAGGGATGGTGTCGACCCACGGGTTATCCCTTCCGCAGGCACTGTAGAACGGTGCTCGCCCCGGACGCGCAGCAGTCCGTTCCGTGTCGTTCGGTTCCCGGCCCGTCACCCGGCGTGGTGCGGGCTCGTGGGGAGAGGGCCGCGCGGGATGCGGCCCGGGGCGCGGTTCGCGGGGAGGGTCATCGGGGCTGGACTTCCGCCGCTTGGTGCCTTCGGGGGACGTGCTCGGCGGCCACGGCGTCGCCGGAACGGCGGAGTTGGCGGTCGGCGTAGACTGTCACCCTCACGTAAGAGTGCGAAGTGCCACCGGGGGAGCGGCACTACTACGAGGATGGTTTGCGTGGCCGGACTAGCTGGAGCCTCCCCGTGGAGGGTGGGGCTACGGACGATTCCGCTCGGCCTCGGGGGAATGCTGGGGGCAGGCGTGTTCGCGGGGATCGCCCCCGCTGCGGGCACGGCCGGGCGTTGGACCCTGATCGCGGTGCCGCTGGCGGCGCTCACGGCGTGGTGCGCCGTGGTGTCCACTTCGCACCAGTCGGCGTCCTACCGGGGCGCGGGCGCGGCCTACAGCTGCGTGCGGGACAAGCTGGGGATCCTCCCTGGACGTGTGGCAGCGGGCACCGGCCTCTTCGGACACGTCGCCGCCATGGCGGCGATCGCCGGTGCCGTGGCCGAGTACCTGCCTGCGCCGGACCCGGTGACCACCGCGGCCGTGCTGCTGCTGGTCGTGCTGGTTTCCGCGGCGGGGCTGCGCATCAGCGGGCTTTCCGGGTGGCTCTGGTTGGGGCTGACGCTGGCGGTGCTGACCGTGGTGGTCACGGCGTGCCTGTCGATCGCTCCCGTTCCGGTGAGCACCGGGATCGAGCACGGACCGTTGGCGATCACTTCCTCGGCCGGGTTCTTCTTCTTCGCCTTCCTCGGGTTCGAGCGCCTTACGGCTCCGGACACCGAACGGGACCGGCACCCCCGCGCGGCGGTGCGGCGCGGGGCGCTGTTCGGGGTCGCTGCGACGGCGGTCGTGCTGCTGGTCGTCTCGTTCGCGGTGCTCCACCAGCTGGGGGCGGCGAGGTTGGGGCTGTCCCCCGTCCCGCTGCTGGACGCGCTGCGCGCGGCGGACGCGGCCACGCTGACCTCGGGGGTCGGTCTGGGGGCGGCGTTGGCCATGACCCCGGTGCTGCTGGGAGCGCTCGAGTCCGGTCGTTCCACCGGGCTGGCCGTGATCTCCGACGGGGAGCTGCCCGCCTCGCTGGGACGTCGCGGGGGCAGCGGGACCCCGTACCTGTTCGATCTGGCCCTGGCCGCTGCGGCCGTCGTCCTCGCCCTGCTGGTCAGCCCGGCTGTGGCCATGGGGGCCGCCGCGTGCTGCCTGCTGGTGCACTACGCGTTCGTCAACGCCGCGGCGAGGGTGCTGCTGCTCGACGAGTGGACCTGGTCGACGCGGACGGCCTGCCTGGGGATGGGGCTGTCCGTGATCCTGGCGATGAGCATGCCCGTGCCTGCGATGTTGTTCACACTGGGGGCGGTGCTGGTGCTGCCGGTGTGCGCGGGGCTGGCCGACCGAGCGGGGGCGGCCACGCGCGGTTGACCGTCCCGCAGTGCTCCTCCCGGCGGGATCTCGTCCGGCGCGCAGGGGGTTCGCCGCCGAGATCCGGGGGTTTTCCGCACGGGGTGTGCTCGGTCGGGCACCGAGTGGAACCACGATGGTCGCTGCCCCGACATTGAAAACGGGTAGAACTCGGAAGGCCAACTTTTCCCGGTCAGGTTTCCACTGCTCTCGAGGGCGCGATACGGTACGCGCATGAACCAACCCCTCTCGTTCTCCCGGACCGAAAACCCGCAACCGGCAAGTGCCGAGCACCGTGCTCAGGTATTGGAGAATCCCGGATTCGGGAAGTACTTCACCGATCACATGGTCACGATCGGGTGGAGCTCCGAGAAGGGGTGGCACGACGCGCGCCTGGAGCCGTATCACTCGATCAACCTGGATCCGGCGACGACGGTGTTGCACTACGGGCAGGCGATCTTCGAGGGGCTGAAGGCCTACCGCCAGCCCGACGGCTCGGTCGCCTCCTTCCGGCCGGAGGCCAACGCGACCAGGTTCAGGGACTCGGCCCGCAGACTGGCCATGCCCGAACTTCCCGAGGAGACCTTCCTCGAATCGCTGCGCGAACTGGTCAGCGCGGACGAGAAGTGGGTTCCGGGAGAGGGCGAGAGCTCGCTGTACCTGCGGCCGTTCATGATCTCCACGGAGCAGACGCTCGGGGTGAACAGGCCCGCGGGCAGCTACCTCTACGCGCTGATCGCCTCCCCGGCGGGTTCCTACTTCCCGGGCGGCGTCAAGCCCGTGACCGTCTGGCTCAGCCACGAGTACGTTCGCGCCACCCCGGGAGGCACGGGCGCGGCCAAGTTCGCGGGCAACTACGCCGCCTCGTTCGTCGCGCAGGCCCAGGCCGCCGAGATGGGCTGTGACCAGGTCGTCTGGCTGGACGCCGTGGAGCGCCGTGCCGTCGAGGAGATGGGCGGGATGAACCTGTTCTTCGTGTTCGGATCCGGTGACCGGGCCCGGCTGGTCACTCCCGAACTGACCGGGAGCCTGTTGCCGGGGGTCACCCGCTCCTCGCTGCTCAGCCTCGGCGAGAAGCTGGGCGTCGAGGTCGAACAGCGGCGCGTGACCACCGACGAGTGGGAGGCCAAGGCGGCTTCCGGCGAGCTGACCGAGGTGTTCGCCTGCGGTACCGCCGCCGTGATCACGCCGGTGGGCAGGGTCAAGCACCGCGACGGCGAGTTCACCATCGCCGACGGCGAGCCGGGTGAGCTGACGATGAAGTTGCGCGAGCAGCTGACCGGGATTCAGTACGGCAAGCTCGCCGACCCGGAGGGCTGGATGAGCAGGCTGGCCTGACCCGCCTCGTGAACCCCGGGACGTTTCGCGCGAAACGTTCTTTCCGGAACGGGTCCGGAGTGACGGTTTCGCGCGAAACGTTCCACCGTCCGGCAGCGGACGCCGAGCTCCCGCTGGGCTCCTACTGGGCGGGCCCCAGGGCGCACAGGGCGAGGACCAGGGTGGTGCCGAGCTCGCCGGAGGCACCGAGCACGTCCCCGGTGATTCCGCCGAACCTGCGGTGCGCGTGCCCGCGGAGCAGCCGGAGCGCGCAGCCGGTGAGCAGCACGGCCACGGCGCCCACCCACCACGTCGTCCAGGTGGCGGCGCTTCCCGCCAGCAGCAGCGCTGCCCACCAGGCGGCCGTGGTGCCGCGGGACTGCGATCCGGCGACCAGCGCGCCCATGCCGTCCGGGCGGGCGGCCGGAACGCTTTTCCCGCAGCACAGCTGGAAAGCGGCCCTGCCGACCGCGCAGGCGAGCACGACGACCCCCCACTGCCCGCTCGTCGCCGCGTGGGCGAAACCGGTGGCCTGGACACCGACCACGATGACCACGGCCATGACGGCGAAGGGGCCGGTGCTGCCGTCCCGCATCACCGACAGGGCGCGTTCGGCGGATCCGTAGCAGCCGAGACCGTCGACCGTGTCGGCCAGCCCGTCGATGTGCATGCCGCGGGTGACCAGCGCCAGGGCCGCCGTCGTGACGAGCCCGGCCAGCAGCGCCGGGGCCCCCAGAGTCAGCAACGTCCACAGCAGCGCGGCCGCGAACCCGCCCAGGGCGGCCCCGACCAGCGGGGCCAGTGAGACGGCGCGCCCCCCGGTTCGTTCGTCGACGCCGTCGACCCGCACGGGAAGCACCGTGAGCCAGGCCAGCGCCAGGCGAAGACCTCGCACGCGCTCAGCCCTCCGCGTCGGAGGTGACCTCGGTGCGCCCGGTCGCCTCGGCCCCCGTCGGCCCCCGTATCCCGGCCTGCTCGAACGTGGACATCTCGGCGAGAACGCGCACCGCCGCGTTGACCACGGGCAGGGCGGCCATCGCTCCGGAGCCCTCGCCGAGCCGCATGTCCATGTCGAGCACGGGGCGAAGGTCGAGGTGGTCGAGCACGAGCGCGGCCGCGGGCTCGACGGAGCGGTGACCGGCCAGCCACCACCGCACGGCTCCGGGCGCGAGCTCCTCAGCCACCATCGCCGCGGAACCGACCACCATCCCGTCGAGGATGACCGGGGTGCCCCGGACGGAGGCCTGGGCGAGGAAACCGGCCATGGCGGCGAGGTCCGCTCCCGCCGAGGTGCGCAGCAGGGCCAGCGGGTCGTCGGAGACCCTGCGCGCCCGGCGCAGGCCGTCCCGCACGGCCGCGGTCTTGCGGATCCACGCCGTGTCGTCGATACCGGTGCCGCGCCCCACCACGGCCACCGGCTCACTCGAGGTGAGCGCGGCGATGAGCACGGCGGCGGGGGTGGTGTTGCCTATGCCCATCTCACCCGCGATCAGCAGGTCCGCGCCCGCGTCGATCTCCTCGTCGGCCAGTGCTCGCCCCGCGAGCACGGCGGAACGGACCTCCTGCTCGGTGAGCGCGTCCTCCACGTCCAGCGAGCCGGAGGACCGGCGGATCTTGTGCGCGGAGACTGCTTCCTCCGTGGCGCCGTCCACGGAGATGTCGACGACCCGGACCCCGGCTCCCGCGTTGGCGGCCAGCGCGTTGATCGCGGCTCCCCCGGAGCGGATGTTGGACACCATCTGCGTGGTGACCTCGCTCGGGTAGGCGGAGACCCCGTTGCGGGCGACGCCGTGGTCCCCGGCGAAGACGACGGCCCTGGGACGGGCGAACCGCCGCGGGGGGCAGCTGCCCTGCCTGGCGGCGATCCACACGCCGAGCTCCTCCATCCTGCCGAGCGAGCCGGCCGGTTTGGTGAGCTCCCCGTGCCGCGCGACGGCCCGGCGGTGCGCCTGGTCGTCGGGTGACGGCACCGCGCCGAACTCGAC
Organism: Actinopolyspora sp. BKK2; assembly: GCF_011291845.1. NCBI lineage: Bacteria > Bacillati > Actinomycetota > Actinomycetes > Actinopolysporales > Actinopolysporaceae > Actinopolyspora > Actinopolyspora sp. BKK2. Next base: position 24,352 of record NZ_JAANTE010000004.1, read on the forward strand.
GGGCGGCCGGTTCGGGTCGTCCACCTGTTCTCCGGTCGGGGAATCCGCCGACTGCGAATCGGGCACCGTGGACAAGCCTTACCTCCGTAATCGTTCGGCCGGAGCGACGCACCGTCGGGCTGCGGGACGACGGTGCTCACCGCATCGGGGGATAGTGCGTGCTCGCGACGCTGGATTCGTCGACTCACCGTAGGGGAGTGACTCAACGTAGCCGAAGGGGCATTCCCGCGACCAACAGCGAGACCTCGTCGCAGAGCTCGGCCAGTGCGGCGTTGAGCGCCCCGAGCTCGTCGCGGAACAACCTCGCCGACCGGGTCGCCGGGACCACGCCCAGACCGACCTCGGCGGAGACGACCACCAACTCGGCCTGGCAGCTCCCGCAGGCACGCAGCAGCTCGGCGCGGTGCTCCGCGACGTCGCGCAGCGCGGCCCGGTCGCGCTCCCAGGCGCCCGCGTCGTCGAGCACCCCGGTCAGCCAGGTGGCGAGGTCGTCGACCAGCACCGGCGGTTCGGACTCGTCCACGGAGCGGAGGAAGGCGGCCAGATCGCCGGGGGAGGGGACCTCCACGGTGCGCCACGACTCGGGGCGGCGGGCGACGTGCTCGGCGATGCGCTCGTTCCACTCGGCGTCGTCCGGATCGCGTCTGGCCGTGGCCACGTAGGTGGCGGCCGCCGATCCGGAGAGCAGTCCCTCGGCGTGAGCCGACTTGCCCGAGCGGGCCCCGCCGAGGACGAGCGCGCGCCGTGCCCGCCCGGTCACGGGGTCCTCGTGTGCCGGGGGTCCGTTTCGGCGACGTGCCCGATGATCTCGTCGATCCTGTCGAGCACGTCCTGCTCCAGCCGCACTCCGGCGGCCCGTGCGTTGTCGGTGACCTGCTCGGGGCGGGAGGCCCCGATGATGGCGGCAGAGACGTTGGAGTTCTGCAGCACCCAGGCCACGGCCAGCTGGGCCATGGACAGTCCCAGCTCGTCAGCGATCGGCTTGAGCTGCTGCACCGGTTCGAGGACCTCGTCGCGCATCCAGCGGGAGATCATGTCGGCCCCGCCCGTGGAGTCGGTGGCCCTGGAGCCGGTGGGAGCGGGCTGCCCCGGTGCGTACTTGCCGCTCAGCACGCCCTGCGCGATGGGAGACCACACGATCTGCCCCATGCCCGCCCGTTCGGAGGCGGGGATGACCTGCGGCTCGATCACGCGCCACAGCATCGAGTACTGCGGTTGGTTGGACACCAGCGGGACCCGCAGCTCGCGAGCGAGCTCCGCGGCGCGGGTGATCTGCTCGGCGTTCCACTCCGAGACCCCGATGTAGAGCGCCTTGCCCTGCCGGACGAGGTCGGCGAAGGCGGTCATGGTCTCTTCCAGCGGAACGCTCTGGTCGAACCGGTGGGCCTGGTACAGATCCACGTAGTCGGTCTGCAGCCTGCGCAGCGAGGCCTCGCAGGACTCCATGATGTGCTTGCGCCCGAGACCCCGGTCGTTGGGCCCCTGGCCGGTGGGGAAGAAGACCTTGGTGAACAGCTCGATGCTCTCCCGGCGCACCCCGGACAGCGCTCGGCCGAGCACGGATTCGGCCCTGGTGGCCGCGTACACATCGGCGGTGTCGAACGTGGTGATGCCCTCGTCGAGGGCGGTCAGCACGCACGCCTGCGCCTGCTCCTCCTCGACCTGTGAACCGTGCGTCAGCCAGTTGCCGTAGGCGATCTCGCTGATGTTGAGGCCGCTCCGGCCGAGTCGACGAAACTCCATGGGCGCAGCCTAGATCGAAAAAGAACGCGGGACCAACCCGCGGGGCCGCGTGCCGGTGAGCCCGTCGAGTCCCCGGGGCGGACGAACCGCTCCCCGCGGAAGAGCCCGCGCGGAGCGGGCGAGCACCCGTCGGGCCGGGCCGGTTGCGGGACGAGCGGCGGAGCCGCTTTCACCCGTCCGCGCGCCCGGCACCGCCCGGGATGGTCGACTCGCGCGCTCCCGCAGGGCCGAGCCCGCGCACCCGGTGAGCACGGTGCGGACGGATCAACCGACCTTCGCGGCGTCCCTGGGGGTGACCCTGGGGCGGGGGACCCGCAGTTTGCGCAGCTGCATCGCCCGGATGAACGCGTACCACCCCAGGCTGAGGGACTTCTCCGCGGAGTCGGGGAACTTCGCGCGCACCTGCTTGTTGACCAGCCTGCCGAGCATGAGGCCCTCGAAGACCATCGTCACCAGCAGTGCCAGGCAGAACACCGTGGCCAGCTGTTCCAGCAGCGGGTTCCGGAGCAGCGTCACGGCGAAGACGATCAGCACCAGCGGCATGAACAGGCCCATCAGATGCCTGCGGGAGTCCACGACGTCGCGCACGTGGGCGCGCACCGGTCCGCGGTCGCGCTGCATCAGGTAGCGGTCGTCGCCGGCCATCATCCGCTCGCGCCGCTCCGCCGCAGCCTTGCGCCTCTCGGGCTTGTTGCGGCGCATCCGCTTGATCGCTTCGCGCTGGGTCTGCGGCGGGGGCGGGACCGGGCCGCGCTTCCTGCCCTCGGCCTCGCGTCGTTTCGGGGTCGGTTTGCCCTTCGGCTGGGTGGGATCGCCCGCTTCCCTGCGCGTCGCCTGGTCGCCTCCGTCGTTGTCGACGGTGGCGGTCTGTTCGGCACTGTTGCGACGGAGGAACTTCACACCACCAGCGTAAGTGACACCGCGCGCGCACTGAACAAGGAGTCAGGGCGAGCCTGCAGCCGCGGCTCGTCGCAGCGTGGTCCGCCGCGGTGGTCGTGTGCACGGCGTCGGTCGAAATCCCGCGTTCCGCGCGTACCATGTGAGGTAGTGCCCGAGGGTGTCACAATCGGCCGTGCGCGGGTTGGCCCGCGGGAATACTCGCACTTACCGTGACGGTTGAGGTCGCGGGAACCTGCCAGCAGCCGCAAACCGCAAGGGAGAGCCATGACCGCCCAGGAGACAACCGTGCAGACCGAGGCGCCTGCTCATGGCGTCACGTTGACCGACTCTGCGGCCAGCAAGGCCAAGAGCCTCCTCGAGCAGGAGGGGCGCGATGACATGCACCTGCGCATTGCTGTGCAGCCGGGCGGATGTGCCGGTCTGCGTTACCAGCTGTTCTTCGACGAGCGCACGCTCGACGGGGACGCGGTGCGTGACTTCAACGGTCTGGACGTGGTGGTCGACCGCATGAGCGCCCCCTACGTGCAGGGCGCCGAGATCGACTTCGTGGACAACATCGAGAAGCAGGGCTTCACGATCGACAACCCGAACGCGGGCGGCTCGTGCGCCTGCGGCGACTCGTTCCACTGAACGATCCGGAGAACGTCTCGTGCGGGGTGGCTCGAAGGAGCCGCCCCGCGCTCTTGTTCCGGGCCGCTCAACGTCCCCGAGCGGTCCGTGGTGGGGCGTGCCGCTCTCCGGGTGTCGCCACACCGTGGGGACGAATCGAGATGAGGCGCCCCTTCCCGGCTGCCGACCGGGATTTCGGTGAGACCCCCGCGGTGGTGTGGTTTTACCTCCGGAATTCGGCCCCGTTGTGGTTCGGACGACCGGAGGAGGTGCGGGAATTCTTCGTCCGGAGGAACTCCCACTTCGCGGAGCACCTCCCCCCCCCTTCTTGCGGGGGAATTAATCTCGGGTGGTCACCTTCCGGTGCGTTTTCGGCGGATCCGGTCGGTTCGGGAATTCTTCACCGGCGGGTTTCGGGAGGCAGCGCTCCCGCAGTCCTGCCCGAAAGAAAGCGGCTCCGCGCGCGGGCCCCGGCGGGACCGCCCCGCCGGGGAAATCGCCGAGCGGTCACCCGCCGAGCACGGCGGCCCGGTGCAGTGCCACTCCGGAGTTCGGCTCGACGGTCGCGGTGAACGTGCCGTCCGAGTTCACCTCGACGGTCTCGCCGCCGCACTCACCGTTGTCGAAGCGGCCCGTCAGCACGTTGCAGTAGGTGCCAGCGGGCAGGGAGGACCGGAACCGGCGAGTCGTCTCCCCGGAGTCCTGCCCTTGAGCACCACCGGAGTTGAACACGACGAATCCCGCGTCGCCACGTCCGAAGGCGATCACGCCGTTGCCGTCGTCCCACCAGTCGGTCAGCCCGGTACCGCGCACGGCCCGGTTGAACCCGATCATGCCCGCCACGGACGGGTGCCGGTGCGTGCACACCCAGGCGCCGTCGTCCGCGCAATCCGCGGGCCGGGTGAAACCGCGGCCGTCGGAGGGCGGACCCGCGTCGGTGTCGGCACCGAACTCGAAGCCGGACAGGATCCGCGGGGTGCCGTAGGGGAAGGCCAGGGTGAAGGCGTTGGCGAGGTCGTAGGCGGCCCCGTCCCGGTAGCTCAGCGGTGGCGAGTCGCGTTCGGTGTCGTGGTTGGCCACGAACACGACCGCCTGCTCGCTGTCGAGGTTCGTCTCCTCCGGGAGGTTCCTCAGGTCTGCGACGGAGCCCGTGGCGAAGGCGTTGGAGACGCGGTCGGTGTAGGTGAACGTGGTCACGTCCCCGTTGCCGGTGTACTCCGTCCCACCGGTGGTGGAGTCCGCGATCACCTCCTGGTAGACGTACGGCTCGTTGCCGGAGGTGGTCTCGTGGAGACCGTCCACGAGCGCCGCGATGTCCTCCGGGGGCATGTGCTTGGCCCCGTCCAGGCGGAACCCGGAGACCCCCATGTCGATCAGCCTGTTCAGGTAGGCGAGCTGGGTGTCGCGCACCTTGCTCGAACCCGTTCTCAGGTCGGCCAGTCCGACCAGCTCGCAGTTGCGGACCTCCCACTGGTCCGTGTAGTCCGCGATGTTCTCGCGGCAGTCGTGGAAGTCGGAGTCGACGTAGGTGCCGGGGTAGTCGTACTTCGAGTACTCCGTGCCCCCGCTGCCCGGGCCGGAGCCCTGGGACCCCGAGCCGGACATGTGGTTGAGCACCGCGTCGACGTAGACCTTCACCCCGGCCGCGTTGCACGCGGAGACCATGTTCGCGAAGCTCTCCGCGTCACCCCTCCTGCTCCGGAGGTCGTAGCTGACTGGCTGGTAGTCCTCGTACCAGGGATAGCTCTGGTCGGCGAGTTGTACGTGCTCGGTGGGCGGGGACACCTGGATCGCCGTGTAGCTGTCCGGGCCCAGCGAGCTCCGGCACTCCTCGGCCAGCGAGTCCCAGGGCCACCCGAACATCTGCACGATCGGCCCCTCGGCCTCCGTGGCAGGTGCGGCAGCCGCTTCTTCTGCGGGTGCTGTCGCGGCTGCGGGAACCACGACAGCACCCGCGAGCGCGGTGATCGTCGCCAGCGCAACCGGTCGCATCAAACCGCCTCCTCCTCTAGCGGTGTCGTACGGCACACAGCAGAGCTTCTTGAAAGGATAAAGTCAACACCTCTTGGGTAGTTCTCCCGTTCGAATCGCGTGCCCCGTGGAGCGGCGTTCCATTCTGAACGAATGAAAGAAGTCCTTTTCCTGGGAATTCTTCTTTATCGATTGCGCCGGCCGGCGGAGGAATGCAGATAATCCGCCACGGTCTGATCAGGCGAAAGCCCCGCAGGAGCTGACGAACTCCGGCGGTGCTTCGCGAGCCCAGGCAGGAGGGAAGGAATCGACGATGCGTACTGGACGGAGAAGACGCGTCGGCCGCGGTGGTCGCGTGGTCGGGCTGGTCGCGGCGGCACTGGCCGGGATCACGGCCGCTGCCGGAGCGCCCCCGGCAGTGGCGGCCGGGGAGGCACCCGGGGCCCCGGGGATCTCCGCGGCGTGGACGACCGGCGCGAAGAACGGGGTCGGCACCTCGACCACGACGGACTCGAAGGTCTGGCACACCCTCGGTCAGGGGGTGCTCAACGAGGTCTACTACCCGCAGCTGGACGTGCCCAACGTCCAGGACATGCAGTACGTGGTCAGCGACGGGGAGAACTTCACCGAGCTCGAGCGCGACGCCACCGAGCAGCGGATCGAACTGCCCGACTCGCGTTCGCTGCGCTACCGGCAGATCAACACCGACGCCGACGGCCGCTACCGCATCACCAAGACCTACGTCACCGACCCGCAGCGCTCGGTGCTGATGGTGCGTACCCGCTTCGAGGTGCTCCGGGGCGGGCCGCTGCAGCTCTACGCGCTGTACAACCCCTCGCTGAACGGCAGCGGAATGGGCGACACCGGAGCCACCTCGCAGGGCTCGCTCGTGGCCAGCGACGGTGAGGTCTCCAGCGCGCTGGCCTCGTCGGTCGGCTTCGACGCGGCCACCAGCGGTTACAGCGGGACCTCCAGCGACGGCTACCAGGACCTCTCCGCGGACCACCGACTCGACCGCGAGTACACCGAGGCCGCCGATCCCGGCAATCTGGTGCAGACCGCCCGGATCCCGGTCGAGAAGGACACCACCTTCACGCTCACCCTCGGTTTCGGCCCCGATCGCAGCGCCGCGAAGGCGGCGACGACGGCCGCTCTGGACAGGACGTACGAGGCGGCACGAGCCGAGTACGACTCGGGCTGGCACGACTACCTGTCCTCCCTGCGCGAGACACCGGAGTCGGTCACCTCGCGCGGGCTGACCACCCAGTACAACGTCGCGGCCATGACGTTGAAGTCGCAGGAGGACAAGACCAGGAGGGGAGCCTTCGTCGCCTCTACCTCGATCCCGTGGGGCGGGGCCAAGAACGCCGACGAGTGCTGCACCCCCGGCTACCACCTGGTGTGGTCGCGAGACCTGTACCACACGGCCACGGCGGCCCTGGCGCTCGGTGACCGGGCCGCGGCCGATCGCGCGCTCGACTACCTGCTGAACGTGCAGTGGAACGAGGACGGCTCCTTCCCCCAGAACACCTGGCTCGACGGGGAGCCGCACTGGCAGAGCCTGCAGCTGGACGAGGTCGCCTACCCGATCGTGCTCGCCCACGAGCTCGGCCGTACCGGTGACGCGGAATGGGCGAAGCTCAAGAAGTCGGCCGACTTCATAGTCGAGAACGGGCCGTCCACTCCCCAGGAGCGCTGGGAGGAGGAGGGCGGCTACTCGCCCTCGACGATCGCGGCCGAGATCGCCGGGCTGGTCACGGCCGCGGACATGGCGCGCCAGCACGGTGACGAGCAGTCGGCGCAGCGTTACCTGGACACGGCCGACGAGTGGCAGCGCAAGGTCGATGACTGGACGTTCACCACCTCGGGCCCGCACGGCGACGGCGCGTACTACCAGCGCATCGACGACGACGGGAACCCGAACAACGGGAACGAGCTGTGCCTGAACAACGGAGGCGGCTGCCACGATGAGCGCGCGATCATCGACGCGGGTTTCCTCGACCTGGTCCGGCTCGGAGTCAAACCGGCCGACGCGCCCGCGGTGCGCGATTCGCTGGCCGAGACGGACGCGCAGCTGCGGGTGCGGACCCCGAACGGGCCCGGTTGGTACCGGTACAACCACGACGGCTACGGCGAGAAGGCCGGCGGCGACCCCTACGCGGGGGAGGGCGTCGGCAGGCTCTGGCCGCTGCTGACCGGTGAGCGCGGGGAGTACGAGCTGGCCGCGGGCGGCTCGGCCAGCAAGCACCTGGAGACCATGGCGCGCATGGCCAACGAGGGCCACCTCATCCCCGAGCAGGTCTGGGACCGGGAGTCCGGGAACGGGTTCGTGTTCGGTGAGGGGACCGGTTCCGCGACACCGCTGGCCTGGTCGATGAGCCAGTTCATCCAGCTGGCGCGCAACATGGACGCGGGCGAGAACGTGGAGACCCCGGACGTCGTGGCCGAGCGCTACGCGCGCTGACCGGCCACGGCGAGTCGGGAGGAGATCGGGTGGGGGGACGCGGCGTCGCGTCCCCCCACCCGGAGGTCACAGCTTGACCGGGTAGTGCGGTTCGGGAACGCTCGGGGTCAGCCGGTTCTCCACGAAGATGCCGTGCCAGATCATGAACACCAGCAGTGCCCACAGCCTGCGGCTGTGGTCCAGCACGCCGGAGCGGTGCTCCTCCAGCAGCTGCAGCACGGCGGTCTTGTTCAGCAGCTCGTCGGTCTGCGACTCGCGGATGATGTTGCGCGCCCAGTCGTGCATCTCGTCGCGCAGCCAGTGCCGGATGGGAACGGGAAAACCGAGCTTGCGGCGTTCGAGCACGTGGCCGGGGACGATCTTGGCCAGGGCGCGGCGCAGCGCGTACTTGGTGGTGTCCTTGGTGATCTTCTGGTCCAGCGGGATGGTGCTGGCGGTGCGGAACACCTCGTGGTCGAGGAACGGAACCCGCAGCTCCAGCGAGTTCGCCATCGTCACCTTGTCGGCCTTGACGAGGATGTCACCGCGCAGCCAGGTGAACAGATCCACGTGCTGCATGCGGGTCACCGGATCCCAGCCCTGGGAGCTCCGGTAGGCCGCCGCGGTGACGTCGGTGTGCGAGACGTTCGGGTCGAAGTGCGTCAGCAGGTTCTTGAGCTGCTCGTCCCGGAAGATCCGCGCGTTGCCGTAGTAGCGCTCCTCCAGCGGGAGTGCCCCGCGGCGGAGCAGGTCCTTGCCGCGCACCCCCTCGGGAATGGCCGTGGACACGCGCCCCATGGCCTTGCGCACCGAGCCGGGAACGCGCTCGAAGGGAGCCAGCGAGAGCGGTTCGCGGTAGATCGAGTACCCGCCGAACAGCTCGTCGGCGCCCTCCCCGGAAAGCACCACCTTGACGTGCTTGCGCGCCTCCCGGGCGATGAACCACAACGGCACCAGCGCCGGATCGGCCACCGGGTCGTCGAGGTACCAGATGATCAGCGGCAGGGTCTCCATCATCTCCTCGGGGGAGACGGTGCGCACCACGTGCTTGACCCCGATGGCCGCCGCCGACTCGGCGGCGACGTCGACCTCCGAGTAGCCCTGGCGCTCGAACCCGGTCGTGAACGTGACCAGATCGGGGTTGTGCTCCTTGGCCAGCGCCGCGATCGCGGTCGAGTCGATGCCCCCGGACAGGAACGCCCCGACCGTCACGTCGGCGCGCATGTGCTTGGCCACGGAGTCGCGCATCACGTCGGCGATGTCGTTGTGCAGCTGGTCGGCAGCACCGTCGTCCTTGATCTCCCGAGACGAGAAGTTCGGGGAGAAGTAGCGCTCGGTCACCAGCTGGCCGCCGGGGGCCACGGTGAACGAGGTCCCCGACTCGATGCGCCTGATCGAGCGGTGCAGCGACTCCGGTTCCGGCACGTACTGCAGGACCAGGTAGTGCTGCAGGGACCTGCGGTCGACGTCCTCGGAGACTCCCAGCGTCGGGGCCAGGTGGAGGAGGCTCTTCTTCTCGCTGGCGAAGGCGACACCGTTCGGGCCGCTGGAGTAGTACATCGGCTTGATCCCGAAGGGATCCCTGGCGCCGAAGACGACGTGACGCTCGTTGTCCCAGATCAGGAAGGCGAACATCCCACGCAGGCGCCCGACCATCGAGGGGCCGAGGTAGTGGTAGGCGACGATGATCGTCTCGCTGTCGCCGTCCGTGTGGAAAGCGGCGCCGTACTGCTCGGTCAGCTCCGCGCGCAGCTCGAGATAGTTGTAGATCTCACCGTTGAACAGGATGGTGTAGCGACCGGGGGACTCGGGCGGCCCCCAGCTCAACGGCTGGTGCGAGTGTTCGACGTCGATGACCGACAGGCGGTTGAAGCCGAACACGACTTCACCACCGTGCCAGGTGTCACTCTCGTCCGGTCCTCGGTGCCGCTGACACGGCAGCGCGTTGGCCACCGCGTTCGTTGCGTTGCCGGCGTTCTCTTCGGTGGGACAAACCAGTCCAAGCAGGCCGCACACGCGTCTCGCGCACCTCTCGTGTCGCGGGGATTTCGATTCGCTGACCCCCGATGCGGGTGATCGGGACCCCAGTATGCCGTGTCCGCCCGGCCGGGCTGCACGCACGGGGCGGAGTCACTCTTTGTTCACTCTTCCGATGGTGATTCTTTCGGGGGTGGGGAGCGCGAGGAGCCCGCGCGAGGCGCGCGAGTGTGGATCGGATTGCCGCGGGCAGCCCCGGCGGCTCCGCCGCGCGGAGCTCGGCTGCGCGCGGCGGCGGGTTCCGGACTGGTGATCTGGGCCACTGGGGGTGACCATGGTTCGGGCGGTCACCTGACCCCGGAGCAGTATCGCGGCTACTACTGGGCTAGGGTCGCTACAGTATTCCGGCGGCCGATCCTCCGTCGTGGACGGAGGAAAAACGCCAGCGCCGTGCCGGTGAGTTTCACATGGAGGAGGCGTCGCGCAGTGGCCCTGAAGGACGGGACCCGAGTGCCACGGCTGGTCAAGCTCGGTGGGCTGATCGGTTTGGTGTGTGTCGTGGCCACGGGCTGTACCCCTGACCAGGTGCTGCGGTTCGGCTGGCCGACCGGCGTCACCAGTGACGCCGCGGCGATGCGTCAGCTCTGGACCTGGTCGGTGATCGCGGCTCTCGCCGTGGGTGTGCTGGTTTGGGCACTGATCTTCTGGACGGTGGCCTTCCATCGCAAGAAGAGCGATGAGTTGCCACGTCAGTTCCAGTACAACAACCCACTGGAGATCATCTACACCGTCATACCGTTCGTGATGGTCGTCGTGCTGTTCTACTTCACCGCGACCACCCAGCAGGAGGTCCAGGCGGAGGAGAGCGAGCCCGACGTCTCCGTCGACGTGGTCTCCTTCCAGTGGAACTGGGAGTTCCGCTACCCGGGCTACACGACCCCGAACGGAGATCCGGTCAGCACGGTCGGAACCAGCGACTGGACGCCGCTGCTCGTGCTCCCCACCGACTCCACCGTGGAGTACCAGCTGAGCTCCAAGGACGTGATCCACTCGTTCTTCGTCCCGAAGTTCCACTGGAAGCGGGACACCTTCCCGCACCCGGACAAGAACAACCAGGACAACGTCTACCAGAACTCCATTGACGAAGAGGGTTCGTTCGTGGGGCGCTGCGCCGAGCTGTGCGGGACGTACCACTCGATGATGAACTTCGAGGTTCGCGCGCTCTCGCCGGACAAGTTCGAGCGCTACATGGACTTGCGCACGCAGATCAATCCGGAGACCGGACAGGCCTACACCGCCCCCGAGGCGCTGGAGGCCATGGACTGCGGGCAGCTCTGCTCGCCGAACTCGGTGACGACCATCCCCTTCGACCCCGACCGGCAGGACTCCTTGCCGGACGAGCAGACCGCCGGCGCCGGGACGACGAACGGTTGATCGCGGGAACTGTTTGGCAACGAGGACGAGTGCGCTCGAGTGAGGCGCACGGGGCGAGAGTGAGGACTCCATGAGGGTCGAAGCGAAGATCTTCAACATCATCACCTTCTTCTTCTTCCTGTCGGCTGTGGTTTATGGCTTCTGGGCGAAGGAGCCAGTGGGAACGGTCGCGCTGATCCTCGTTGGCGCACTCTCGTTGCTGATCGGGAGCTACTTCCAGTTCGTGGCCCGGCGCATCGACCTGCGTCCCGAGGACCGCTCGGACGCCGAGATCAGCGACGGCGCGGGTGAACTCGGTTTCTTCAGCCCGGGCAGCTACTGGCCCATCGGTGTGGCTGCCGCCTCCGCGTTCGCGGGCATCGCGCTGGCCTTCGGCCACGTATGGATGATCGTGCTGTCCTCGGGGGCCGTGCTGATCACGGTCTCCGGCCTGGTCTTCGAGTACCACACCGGCCCGAACCACGAGTGAACCACGTGCAGGCCCGGCCCGACTCGTCCACGACGGTGGGCGGTCGCGGCCGGGCCGCGTTCTTTTCCGGACCGCTGGAGTCGCTGTCAACGGTCCGGCGAGCACTGCGAGCTCCTGCCGAGCCGCTTTCGTTCCGCAATCCTTACGGAGGACAACCGTGATTACCGCGATCGTGCTCATTCGGACCTCGGCCGAGTACCTCACCCAGGCCGCGCAGGAAATCGCGGACATCGACGGTGTGGCCGAGGTGTACTCCTGCGCCGGGGACGTGGACCTGATCGCGATGGTGCGCGCACGGGCGCACGAGGACATCGCGGACATCGTTCCGGGCAGGATCAACAAGGTCGCCGGAGTGCTCGACACCGACACGCACATCGCGTTCCGCTCGTACTCCAAGAGGGATGCCGAGGAGACCTTCTCCATCGGCCTCGAGTCTTGAGAGGGCTTGAGAGGGTCGGCGACTCGACTGGCGTGAGTGGTTCCGTGGCGGAACCTCTCGCGGGCTCTCGCTGCGGGTGCCCCGACATCGGGTAGCCACCTACACAACGTCGGGACCGTCCTCGTGAGAGCACCACGAGAGAACCCGCGGTCGGTCGGTCGGGCTGCCCAGGCTCAGAGCGCTCGCGTTGGAGCGGAAGGTTTTCCGGTGACTCGGCCGGCGTGGGTGGTTGCGTGGCGGAACCTCGCTCGGCGCCTTGCTGCTTAGCGGGGCACCTCGAGCGATCCCGTGCCCGGACGCGGCTCAGTGCTCCGCGCGCAGTTCGGAGGAGAGCGCGACCCAGTCCTGCAGCAGTCTGTCCGCCGCTCCCGAGTCGACGGCCTCGGCCGCCCGGCGCAGTCCGTCCTCCAGAGCGGCCCCCAGATCAGCGATCGGGCCGTTGTAGGCGGCGAGAGCGCCTGCGGCGTTCAACAGCACGGCGTCCCGGACGGGGCCCCGCGCGCCCGCCAGCAGTTCACGCACGACCCGTGCGTTGACCGTCGCGTCACCGCCCTGGAGCTTGTCCGGGGCGGTCAGCGAGATGCCGAAGTCCGTGGGATCGATGCGTTCCCGCCGCACCGCACCGTCCCCGACCACCCAGACGGTGTTCGTCGTGGTCGTGGTGATCTCGTCCATACCGTCGTCCCCGCTGACCAGCAGTACCGAGTGACCGCGGTGGGCGAAGGCCTCGGCCATGACCGGAGCCATCCGCCGGTCGGCACAACCGATCAGCCCGGAACCGGGACGCGCGGGGTTGGTCAGCGGGCCGAGCACGTTGAACGCGGTGGGGATGCCGAGCTCGCGCCGGGGTCCCGCCGCGTACTTCATGGCCGGGTGGAACAGGGCCGCGAAGCAGAATCCGATGCCGAGCCGCGAGACGCACCTGTGGACGTCCTCCGGGGGCAGATCGATGGCCACTCCGAGCTCTTCCAGCACATCGGCGGTGCCGCAGCTCGACGAGGCGGCCCGGTTGCCGTGCTTGACCACGGTGGCCCCGCAAGCGGCGAGCACGATCGAGGTCATGGTCGAGATGTTGACCGTTCCGGCGCGGTCCCCTCCTGTGCCCACCACGTCGATCGCGTGCTGGGAGATCTCCAGCGGACGTGCGTGCTCGACCATCGCGTCGGCCATGCCGAGGATCTCCGAGGACGTTTCGCCCTTGGCGCGCAACGCGACCGCGAACGCGGCCACCCGGGCCGGGGTGGCCTCACCGCTCATGATCTGATCCATCGCCCAGGCCGTCTCCGTGCTTTCCAGAGTTTCCCCGGAGACGAGCCGGTTCAGCAGATCGGGCCATGTCGTCGTCGCAGTTCGCACGTTGGTGTCCTCGAATACTCGTGTCAACCGTGGGGTGCGGGCAAGGCGTGCGCACGCAGTATCTCGGCCACGGTCTCGGCGGCGTTCAGCGGGTCGAGCGGGTGGACGAGGACCGCGTCGGCTTGTGACCAGGTGGCGAGCCATCGATCGTCCTTGCGCCGCACGGTGACCACGATCGGCGGGCAGTCGGCGAGCTCGTTCTTCAGCTGCCGCGATACTCCCATCCCACCGGTGGGCTGAGCCTCACCGTCCAGGACGAGCAGGTCCGCCCCGCCCGCGTCGACCTCCCCGATGACCTCGGCCACCGTGGTGGCCTCCGTGTAGTGCACCCGTTTGACGTCGGGAGCGGGGCGGCGTCCGACGGCCGTGATGATCGAGTCACGGATCTCCTGGCGGTGGCTGAACACGCAGACGTTGCTCGCCGAAGTGTTCATGGGGACTCCTTGGCTGCCGGGGCTGCCGGTGAGGTCTGGTTGTGACTCGTGCCGCGTGTTCACGAGTGCCCGCATCGTATCCGGTTCCGCTCGTGGAGGGGTAATACACCTCACTGTTGCGAAGGTCTCGTCACTTTTGGGGGAACCAGCAGTGGCGCGTGACAGCGCCTCCCCGCTCGCGCGGGGCGGACGAAAGCGCTCGGCGGGCGCGTCCGCCCGCGTGCGAGGCGCCGAGTTCCCGGACACGTAGCGCGATCACCGCGAAGTGGTCGAGCCTGGGCTCCCCGGCCCGGCTCGTTCCGCTCCGGCAGGTGGGCAGCGGTGGGCTGTCCTTGCGGCGGAGTTCGCCTCCGGGCGAGGGGAGTCGGGTGTCCTCTTCGGGGAAAGCGCGTGGAGATCCCTGGTCTGTGCAGGTGAGTGAGTCGACCCCCTTCCGGGGTGGAGTCGTGTCCCGGAGTGGTGCGGTCGCCGCTCTCGCCGGTGTGGGGCGGATTCGGCACGCGGCGCGTCGCCCGGCGTCCAACGGGCGCGGTGACGTTCACTCCGGGTAACCCGTCCGGTGGATGCGGTCGACGAAAAGGACAAGAGCGGGACCCGAGCGGGCGTGCCGAAATCGTTCGCGACATAATGCGTCGCGTGACAACGGCAGCGCCCTCAATCAGTCAACGCGTGCACTCGCTGAACCGCCCGAACATGGTCAGCGTGGGCACCATCGTTTGGTTGGCCAGCGAGCTGATGTTCTTCGCCGGGCTCTTCGCCATGTTCTTCACGGTGAAGGCCCAGAACGAGGGCCCGTGGCCACCGCCGCCCGCCGAGCTCAACGTGAGCTACGCCCTACCGTTCACCGTCATCCTGGTGGCGTCCTCGTTCACCTGCCAGTGGGGCGTTTTCGCGGCCGAGCGTGGTGACGTCTACGGGCTTCGTCGTTGGTACATGCTCACGCTCGTGATGGGCCTGATCTTCGTGCTGGGACAGGCCGGTGAGTACCACACGCTGGTCACCGAGCACCACACGACGATGGCGAGCTCGGCTTTCGGCACGGTCTTCTACATGACCACGGGCTTCCACGGTTTGCACGTGATCGGTGGCCTCGTCGCGTTCGTGATCCTGATGATCCGGACGCGGATGAGCAAGTTCACGCCGGCCCAGGCCGTGGCTTCGATCGTGGTGTCGTACTACTGGCACTTCGTCGACATCGTGTGGATCGGGCTCTTCCTGGTCATCTACCTGGTGCCATGACAGAGGCCCGCCCGGGCCGACGGAACCAGGGGCAAGGCAGCGATACGAAGCAGAGCGTGATGTTGTTGCCGCTGAATCGTCCCGAACATGACAGCAAGGGTTTTGCGCACTCATGACCACCAAAAAGAAACGCAACCGCGCGGGTTCCAAGTTCCGGCGACGGCTTTCCGGTGTGCTGGCGCTAGGGATCGCCTTGGTGGCCGCGGGCGGCCTCTACAGCGTGCTGCTCCCCGAACCGCAGACCGCTACGGCGGCGGAGGATCCGTCACTGGTCCGGGAAGGCAAGGAACTCTACGAGAGCTCCTGCATCAGCTGTCACGGCGAGAACCTGCAGGGCGTTGAGGATCGGGGACCGAGCCTGATCGGATCCGGTGGTGCGGCCGTGCACTTCCAGGTCTCCACCGGTCGCATGCCGTTGATGCGCCACGAGGCCCAGGCTCCGCGCAAACCCGTGGACTTCTCCCCGAAGGAGATCCAGGCGCTCGCCGCCTACGCCCAGTCCGTCGGAGGCGGTCCGAAGCAGCCCTCGGCCAAGGGGGAGCAGCTGCAGGGCGACGACCCCGCGCGCGGTGCCGAGCTCTTCCGACTGAACTGCGCTTCCTGTCACAACTTCACCGGTCGGGGGATCGCGCTCTCCGCGGGCAAGAACGCACCGAACCTGGACCAGGCCACCGAGCAGCAGATCTACGAGGCGATGCACACCGGGCCGGCGAACATGCCGAAGTTCTCCGAACGTCAGCTCACCCCTGACGAGAAGGAGGACATCATCGCCTACGTGAAGTCGGTGACCGACGGCAACAACAACCCCGGTGGCAACGCGCTCGGTGGCTACGGGCCGGGGCCCGAGACGGTCGTGGCCTGGGTCATCGGGCTCGGTAGCCTCGTCGGCCTCACCCTGTGGATCGGAGCCAGGGCATGAGTGAGCGGGATATGAGCGAGCAGAACAGCAGCGAACAGCACGGCGGTGACTCGGACAACGAGCGCATCGCAGGCAAGGGCGAACAGCAGCCGACCGAGGCGGAACTCGCGGAGATGAGTCGCGACGAGAAGGTCCGGCTCGGTCTGGCCCAGGACGACGTCGAACTCGTCGACTACCCCGACCCGTGGCCCGTCAAGGGGACCAGGGCCGAACGGCGCGCCGAACGCGCGGTCGCCGCGTGGTTCTCGCTGGCCGGGTTCTCGGCGCTGGCCTTCATCGGGGTCTTCATCTTCTGGCCGTGGCGCTACGTCAACCCGCTGGCCGACGACCGGGGACACTTCCTGTACTCGCTGTACAACCCCCTGATCGGTTTCTTCCTCGGGCTGTCGATCCTCTCGGTGGGCATCGGCGCGATCCTGTACTCGAAGAAGTTCATGCCGCACGAGGTCGCCGTCCAGCAGCGGCACGACGGCCACGGTTCCTCCGAGCTGGACCGCCAGACGGCCGCGGCCGAGCTGGCCGACGCCGGTTCCCGGAGCACGATCGCCCGCCGCTCGCTGATCAAGCGCACCGCCGGTTTCGGTGCCGGGGCCTTCGGTCTGGGCACGGGCGTGCTGGTTCTCGGCGGAATGGTCAAGAACCCGTGGGCCGAGACCGGCCCCGACTCGCTCAACCACACCGGTTGGATGCAGACCGGCGGTGAGAAGGTCTACCTGCGGCGCAACACCGGCAACGCCCACGAGGTCTCGCTGGTGCGGGCGCAGGACCTCTCCCAGGGCGGATTCGAGACGGTGTTCCCGTTCCGCGAGTCCGAACGCGGGAACGAGGAGGCGTTGCTGCACGCCCTGCGTCGTTCCGACAACCCGGTCATGTTGATCCGGCTGCGGCCCGGCGACTCCCCCGTGGAGCGCAAGGGGCAGGAGGACTTCAACTACGGCGACTACTACGCCTACTCGAAGATCTGCACCCACCTGGGATGTCCGACCTCGTTGTACGAGGATCAGACCGGCAGGCTGCTCTGTCCCTGCCACCAGTCGCAGTTCGACGTGGCCAACAGCTATGCCAAGCCGGTCTTCGGGCCCGCTACGCGCGCTCTGCCGCAGTTGCCGATCACGGTTGACGAAGAGGGCTACTTCGTGGCGAAGAGCGACTTCATCGAGCCGATCGGTCCGGCCTACTGGGAGCGGAATTCATGAGTTCGATCACTACCCCGACAAAGTCGGAAAGTGCGGTTTACCGCGCGGCGAGCAAACAGGCCGACGAGGTGGACAAACGGCTCCAGATCGCGCCGGGGCTGCGCAAGCAGTTCAACAAGGTGTTCCCGACGCACTGGTCGTTCCTGCTGGGTGAGGTCGCCCTCTACACCTTCATCCTGCTGCTGCTGACCGGCACCTACCTGGCGTTCTTCTTCGACCCCTCGATGGCGGAGGTGCAGTACCAGGGCGCCTACACCAACCTGCGCGGCATCGAGATGTCCCGTGCCTTCGCCAGCACGCTGGACATCTCCTTCGAGGTGCGGGGCGGGATGTTCGCCAGGCAGGTGCACCACTGGGCCGCGCTGCTGTTCATGGCGTCGATCGTCGCCCACATGCTGCGCATCTTCTTCACGGGCGCCTTCCGGCGTCCGCGGGAGACCAACTGGATGATCGGCATCCTGCTGTTCATCCTCGGGATGTTCGAGGGGTTCACCGGATACTCGCTGCCGGACGACCTGCTCTCCGGCACCGGTGTGCGCATCGCCTCCGGGATCACGATGTCGATCCCCGTGGTCGGGACCTGGATCCACTGGATCCTGTTCGGCGGGGAGTTCCCCGGAACCGAGCTGATCCCGCGCTTCTACATGATGCACATCTTCCTCCTCCCGGGGATCATCCTCGGGTTGATCGCGGTGCACCTGGCTCTGGTCTGGTACCAGAAGCACACCCAGTTCCCCGGTGTGCGGCGCAAGGAGAGCAACGTGGTCGGTGTGCGGATCCTGCCCGTCTTCGCCACGAAGGGCGGCGGCTTCTTCGCCATCGTCACCGGCGTCACGGCCATCATGGGCGGAATCTTCCAGATCAACCCGATCTGGCACCTCGGTCCGTACAACGCCTCGCAGGTCTCGGCCGCGTCCCAGCCGGACTGGTACATGATCTGGACGGACGGGTCCAGCCGGCTCTGGCCCGCCTGGGAGGTCTACCTGTGGGGCGAGTACACGATCCCCGCGGTGTTCTTCCCGACGGTGCTGTTCATGGGGCTGATCTTCACCGTGGCGCTGGCCTACCCGATGATCGAGCGCAAGCTCACCGGTGACGACGCGCATCACAACCTGCTGCAGCGTCCGAGGGACGTTCCGGTGCGCACGAGCCTCGGCGCCATGGCGCTGACGTTCTTCTCGGTGCTGATGATCTCGGGTGCCAACGACATCGTCGCCTTCCAGTTCGACATCTCGCTGAACGCGATGACCTGGATCGGTCGGATCGGTCTGCTGGTCGCCCCGCCGATCGCCTACTACATCACCTACCGGCTCTGCCTCGGTCTGCAGAAGTCCGATCGCGAGGTGCTGGAGCACGGTCTGGAAACGGGCATCATCAGGCGGCTGCCGCACGGGGAGTTCGTCGAGGTGCACCAGCCGCTCGGCCCCGTGGACGAGCACGGGCACCCGGAGGAGCTCGAGTACCAGGGGGCTCCGGTGCCGAAGAAGATGAACAAGCTGGGTGCCGCGGGCAAGCCGGTCGAGGGCGGCTGGCTCAAGCCCGACCCGAGCGGGGAGACGGCCGCGCTGGAGGCCGCCCGCGCGGAGGATCACGCGGCAACGGACGAGCACGAGGAAGTCCCGGAGTCGGAGGACTCCGAACGGGGCGAGCTCGTCGGTGGCAAGGCGCGTCAACCGGAGGAGTGATCCTTTTCGGAGAAGTGACGTGTGAACCGGACCGGCGGTTCCCGCACCTGCGGCAGGTGCGGGAACCGCCGGTTTTTTCGTCCCGCTTTCCGGTGAGGTGTGGGGTTCGGCGGGGACGTGGCTACTACCGTCGTGCCCATGACGACGATCACGGATCAGGTGCGGTCCTTTCTGGATCAGGGCGGTCGCACGGGCAAGCTCGGCTACCTCGGTGCGGACGGGCGTCCGCTGGTGGCCCCCGTCTGGTTCGCGGTGGACGGGGAGCGGATCGTGCTCACCACCGGAACCGCCAGCGCAAAGGCCGCGGCCCTGGCCAGGGATCCACGTTTGACGTTGTGCGTGGACGAGCAGAGCGCGCACACCTTCGTGCAGATCCAGGCGAACGCGGAGACCACGGACGATCCGGACGAGGTCCTGCGCGTGGCCACCACCGTGGCCGCGTACTACGTGGGGGCGGAGAAGGCCGAGAAGGTCGGCGAGAAGATCGCGGGGCCGGGGCAGCTCGCCGTGTACCTCACGCCCACCCGGATCGTTTCCAGCGCCGACCTCGAGTGATCGCACCCCGGTCGGGTGGCCGGGGCCTCCGTGGGCGAGCCGGGGACGGGGATCGCCCTCAGTCGACTCCCGGGTAGGGGGTGCGCGCCAGCGAGGCCGAATCGCCCCAGTCGCGCCACTTCCCGGCCGAGCCCGCTGGTTCGGCCCAGGGGAGGTCGCAGCGGACCATTCTGGCGTCGCCCGCGGTCAGCCACCTGTGGACGACGTGGGCCTCCTCGGGGGGAGCCCCGAACAGCGGTCCCTCGCCCGGCACGACGGTCTCGCCCGAGGCCCGCAGGGCGTCGACCACCGGCAACGGGGGCGTCCCGTGCGGAGCCGTCCCGGCGGAAGCCAGCCGTCCGTGCCGCACCACGGCGAACAGCCAGCCCCCCGCTCCGTCCGGCCGGGCGGCGACCAGCTCCGGTATCCGGGCCAGCGCCGACAGTCGCTGCCCGCGATCCAACGTGCGAACGAGCCCGGCGAGGCGGTCCCGGTGCTCGGCCGCGTCCTCGAAGCGTTGGTCCGCCGCGAGCCTGTCGATCTCGGATCGGAGCCGGTGCAGCACGGAGTCGCCCTCACCGGTGAGCACTTCGCGCACCGGGACCACGTGGGATTCGTACTCCCGCGGGGCCTCGTGGCCCGCGCACGGCGCGCCGCAACGCCCCAGCTCGTAAACCGCGCAGGGGCGTGCGGCGGCGCCCGCCGCCGGTATGTGCTCGGTGCACTCGCGCAGCCCGGTGACGTCGTGCAGTGCTTCGACCGCTTCCAGCGCGGTGTTCCTGGTGCGGAAGGGACCGAGTGACTTCCGGGCGGGTGCCCGGGAGATCCGCAACCGCGGGAAGGGCTCCTCGGTGAGCGACACCCACCAGACCTTGCGCTGGTTCTTGGACCTGCGGTTGTACCAGGGGCGGTGGGCGTCGAGCAGGCGCAGTTCGCGCACCTCGGCCTCCAGCGGGTGCGCGCAGGTGATGTGCTCGACGCGCTCGGCGAGCGCGACCATTTCCCCGATCTTGTTCCTGCGCTCGCCCGCCGTGAAGTACTGCCCGACCCTGCGCCGCAGGTTCGTCGCCGTGCCGACGTAGAGCACCTCCTCGTTCGGGCCGCGGAACAGGTACACGCCGGGTTTCTCCGGCAGGTCGGCGGCCAGGTTCCGCTTGCGGCGCTGCTGCGCGGTCACGCCGGGCAGGTACTCCAGCAGGTCCTCCAGGGTGTGCACTCCCGAGGGGGTGAGCAGTCCCAGCAGCGCGTGCAGCACCTCGTTGGTGGTTCTGGCGTCCTGCAGCGCCCGGTGCGCGGGGGAGTGAGTGGTTCCCAGCGTTTCGGCGAGCGCGGTCAGCCCGTGATTCGGCGTCCGGCCCCGGGACAGGACGCGCCGCGAGAGCCGGAGCGTGCACACCACGGAGGGGTTCGGCCAGGTCAGGTCCAGCCGGGCGCATCCGGCGCGGAGGAAGCCCGTGTCGAACGGCGCGTTGTGCGCCACGAGCACGCAGCCTTCCGCGAACTCGAGGAAGGCGGGCAGCGCGGTGTCGAGCGCGGGGGCACCGGCGAGCGTGGCGTCGCTGATCCCGGTGATCGCCGTGACTCCCGCGGGCACGGGGCGCCCGGGATCCACCAGGGTGGAGAACTCCTCGACGACCTCGCCTCCGCGCACCTTGACCGCGGCTATCTCGGTTATCCCGTCCCGCTCGTGGTGCTTTCCCGTGGTCTCCAGATCCACCACCACGAAGGTGACTTCGCGCAGGGGGTGCCCCAGATCGGCGAAGGACAGCTGGGCGGACTCCGGTAACCGGCTCATGGTTGGCGAGCGTATGCGGTGGCTCCGATCATGCGTTGAACAGTCTTCCGGTGTTGCAACAACCGCCGGATGCGGGTAATGCGGGGTCGAGCACTTAGCCTGGAAGAGTGATACCGCCAACAACGGGCGACAACGCCGAGGACCCGCGCGCCGAGACGGACTCCGCCCCCGCTCCCGAAGTCGGGAGCACTGGGGGAAGTGCCGTCGACTGGGACGCGCTGCCCGGGCCGCTGTGCACGCGGATGGCCGAGTTGGCAGCGGCCGCTCTCGGTGAGATGCGCGCGGGCGACGTTCCGGTGTCGCTGCGTCCGGTGATGCGTTTCGCCGTTGCCAAGAGGGCGAAGCTGGGCAAGTCGAACCTGTTGGCGGCCATGCGGGACTCCGCCGTGTTCCGCGCCACGGTGCTGGAGTGGTGCAGGAAGAACAGACCCGGGGTGTTGGAGCCCTGGCAGTCGGACCCGCTGGCGGCGGCCACCGCCGCGGTGCTGCTGGGGACCGTGACGGCCCCGCACTACGTGGAGCTCATCGGGTACCGGACCGAGCACGGCAAGCTCCGCGATCGGTGCGACTCGGCCGTTTCGCGGGCCGAGAAGCTCGCGAAGGAGAACGAGCAGCTGCGCGGCGAGCTCGCCGAGGCCAGGGAAGCGGCCCAGCGTGCCGAGCAGCACAGCGGAGCCGACGCGGACCGGCTGCGCAAACGACTGCGGCAGCAGGGCGTCCAGCTCAAGGAGTACAAGGACGAGGTGACCCGCCTCAGGACCGAGCTGGAGCGGATCACCGAGGTCAAGGACAGGGAAGTGGCCGAGATAGCCGGGGAGCGCGACCGGGAGCGGGGACGAGCGCTGGACGAGCGGGCCAAGGCGCAACGTGCCGACCGCGAGGCGGAGGTGGCCAGGCAGTCGGCCCGGGAGGCCAGGCGCGGGGACGAGGTCAGACTGGCGCTGTTGCTGGAGACCCTGGAGGGGTCGGTGGCCGGGCTCCGGCGGGAGATCGGGGCCAACCAGCGTGGTGACGAGATCTCCGGCCCGCGTCCTGCCGAGACGGTCTCGGGGGTCCGTGCGCACTCGGGAACCACGGACGAGGTGCCGGACGTGGCCGCGCTGGATCGGCTGCTGGCGTTGCCCGCCGTGCACCTGATCATCGACGGTTACAACGTCACCAAGACCGGCTATCCGGATCTTCCGCTGGCCGAGCAGCGGGACAGGTTGGCCCAGCAGTCCGCGGTGCTGGCCGCGCGTTCGGGCGTGGAGGTGACAGTCGTCTTCGACGGGGCGAACGTGGTGGCTGTGCCGAACGCGGGACCGCGCGGCGTGCGGGTGCTGTTCAGCGAGCAGGGGGTCCAGGCCGACGACGTGATCAGGGGGCTGGTCGAGTCCGAGCCCAGAGGGCGCCAGCTCGTGGTGGCCACATCGGACAGGGAAGTGGTGGACTCGGTGCGCAAGCGGGGGGCCTATGCTGTGGCCTCGGCGGTGCTGCTGGAGCGGATCAACCCGGCTTAGTCCCGTAGCGGAGCTTTGCGCGGGTGGTCGGGTAGCCGTCACGTGAGTCGGAGCCTCGGGAGTGTTGGGCCGCTGGTGAGTAGCGACCTACGCGGCGAGCGGCCCGGCCTTGCGATGCATCCGACTCACGCACCGGAGCTTCTCGTCCTGATTAGGCTCAAAGCGCTCGCGTGGAACGGAGCCTTCCATCTGAAGTGCGCAGAGGTCACGGGCAGGAACAGAAACTCCCGACCAACAGGCTCACGCCATTTCAGGCGCTGTGAGCCCGCGAGAGGTTCCGCCACGAAACCACCCGACCAGGTCAAACCGTGCACGCCTTTGGAGGGTTTTGATCACGCTGCGTCGTGTTGTGGCCCCCACTCTGGACTAGTCGGCTCACCTCTCGTAATCTAGCCGAGACTTCGCGGCGATCAGTCGCCCAAACCGGGGTGGCTCCGCGGAGTTGTCGCCGGATCGGCTCGTCGGGGGAGCCGAGCCGGGAGCATTCCCGAGCGCGCCACCGGTGTTGCGCGGACGGTCCCACGCGGGAGTACGAGCAAGCCTCTCCTGCCCACGGTGCTGCTCGCCGCCGAATCGGGCGCGCTTCTTCCAACGGGGCCTCCCGGTTGGCGGCCGAGCAAACGAAGGAGCAATGCGCGAAGTGGCCTCGCACGGACTCAAACGCTCAATGCGGGGAGCACTGACGGCTACGGCGGTGGCCACCGCCGTCACCGTGAGCTCCGCGCCGGCTCTCGCGGACCCCGATCTGCCCGACGACAAGTCCGAAGCCGTCGAGCAGCTTCAGAAGCTCTCCCGCCAGGCCGAACAGCTCACCGAGAAGTACAAGCGGGCCAAGGACGACCACGAGGCCCGCAAGGACGAGCTGGCCAAGGCAAAGGAGGCCGAGGCCAAGGCCAAGAAGGCGGCCGAGCGGGCCAGGGCCGAGGAGGAGAAGTTCAGGGGGCAGGTGGACGAGCTGACCAGCTCCGTCTACAAGGGATCCCGGATGAACCAGCTCTCGGCTCTGATGGCCAGCGAGTCGCCGGACTCCTTCCTGGACCGCGCCTCGATCATGGACGAACTGGCCAGGGACAACCAGCAGGCCGTCGCCGCCGTGAGCAGTGCTACCGAGAAGGCCGAAGCCGCTGAGCAGAGGGCGCGGCAGGCCCGTGAGCGCGCGGCCAAGGCCGAGCAGGAGGCGGCTCGCCTGCAGCAGGAGATCTCCGAGAAGAAGTCCAAGATGGAGGAGCGGGTCTCCGAGGTCAAGGAACACATCGAGGAGCTGAGCCAGGAGCAGCAGGAATCGCTGCAAGGGGGCGGGCAGACCGACTACGAGTACGCCGGCGGTGCCGGATCGGCTTCGGCCGCGGTCCAGGCAGCGCTGAGCAAGCAGGGCTCGCCCTATGTGTACGGTGCCGACGGACCCAGCCAGTTCGACTGCTCCGGACTGATGTACTGGGCCTACGCGCAAGCGGGAACGGATCTGCCCCGTTCGAGCAGTGCGCAGGCGCAGGTGGGCAAGCCGATCTCGGCTTCCCAGCTCAAACCCGGTGACCTCATCTTCTACTACAGCCCGATCAGCCACGTCTCCATGTACGTCGGCAACGGCAACGCCGTGCACGCCCCGACGAGCGGGCAGGTCGTCAAGGTCGTGCCCTACGACCAGATCGCATCCGTCAACCGGATGCGCCGCGTGGTGGGCTGAGTCGGTTGATCGGAGTTTCACGGCCCCGGCCGCGTCGGTGAGCGGCTGTCGGTGACCGGGGAACCTTCGTTCGGTCGCGCCGGTTCCCCGGAGCCGAACCGGTTCGGAAAACCGCCCGGAGGAGCTTCCCGTCGGAATTCTGTCCGGCCGCCTCGGTGCGGATTCGAAGCTTGTCCTCGGCGTCGCCGCGGGGGTCGTCCCCCCGCGGCGTCACGCGAACCGCGTCGGTGGTGCGTACCGGTCAGGAGGAGTAGATCGCCTCGATCTCGGAGGCGTAGTTCTCCGCGACCTTGTTGCGCTTGACCTTCAGGCTCGGGGTCATCTCACCCCGGTCCTCGGCGAAGTCCTGCGGCAGGATGCGGAACTGCTTGATCTGCTCCGCCTTGGACACCGCCTGGTTGGCCTCGTCGACGGCCTTCTGCACCTCGGCGCACATCTCGGGGTCGTTCGCCAGCTCGCTCGGCGAGGTGTCCTTGGGGCGTCCCCTGGCCTCGAGCCAGGAGGGCAGGAACTCGGGGTCCAGGGTCACCAGCACTCCGATGAAGGGCTTCTGGTCCCCGACCACCATGCACTGGCTGATCAGCGGGTGCGCCCGCATGTGGTCCTCCAGCACCGCGGGAGCCACGTTCTTGCCGCCCGCGGTCACGATGATCTCCTTCTTCCTGCCGGTGATCCGCAGGAAGCCGTCCTCGTCGAGCGAACCGAGATCGCCGGTGTGGAACCAGCCGTCCTCGAGGGACTGCTCGGTGGCCGCCTCGTTGTTCCAGTACCGGTGGAAGACCACGTCGCCCTTGACCAGCACCTCGCCGTCCTCGGCGATCCTTATGGAGGTCCCCGCGAGCGGACGGCCGACGGTGCCGATCTTGTAGTTGTCCCGCACGTTGACCGCCGCGGCCGCGGTGGTCTCGGTCAGCCCGTAGCCCTCGAGGATCGGCACGCCCATCCCGAAGAAGAAGTGGGTCAGGCGCTCACCGAGCGGAGCGCCTCCGGACACCGCCGCGATGCAACGTCCTCCCAGCGAGGCGCGCAGCTTGCTGTAGACCAGCTTGTCGAACACGAAGTGCTTGGCCCGCAGCACGGCGCTCGGTTTCCCGGAGCCGGACAACGCGCGGCTGTAGGCCACCGCGGTCTCCTCGGCCAGGTCGAAGATCCTGCCCTTGCCCTCGCCGTGGGCCTTCTGCTTGGCGGTGTTGTAGACCTTCTCGAAAACCCGGGGTACGGCCAGCACGAAGGTCGGGCGGAACGATCCGAGGTCCGCCACGAGGTTCTTGACGTCCCCGGTGTGGCCGAGGGTCAATCTGGCGTAGACGCAGGAGATGGTGATCACCCTGGCGAGCACGTGCGCCATGGGCAGGAACATCAGCATCGAGTTGCCCGGCTGCATCAGCTGGGGGAACGCGTTCAGGTCGCCGCGCACCTCGGCGAGCAGGTTGCGATGGGTGAGCACGCACCCCTTGGGGCGCCCCGTGGTGCCGGAGGTGTAGATCAGAGTCGCCGTGTCCTCCGCCCCGATCGCGCGCCTCCGCTCGTGCACCCGCTCGTCGGCCACCTCCGACCCCAGCGAGGTGAGCTCGGCCACGGCGGTGGTGCCCTCCCCGGAGACGGGGCCGTCGATCTGCCAGACGTGCCGAAGGGCGGGCAGATCGTCGAGGACCGTGTCGAGCTCGGAGCGGTGCTGCGGTGTTTCGATCACGACCGCCGAGGCCTCGGAGTCGCTCAGGATCCATTCCGCCTGTTCGGCCGAGGACGTCTCGTAGATGGGAACGGTGATACATCCCGCCGACCAGATGGCGAAGTCGAACAGGTTCCACTCGTAGCGGGTGCGGGACATCAGCCCCACCCGGTCACCCTGCTGCAGACCCGCTGCGATGAGCCCCTTGGACACCGCGAGCACCTGCGCGGCGAATTCGGCCGTCGTCACGTCCACCCAGGTGCCGTCAACCCTGCGGCGGAAGCCGACCGTGTCGCCGAACCGCTCGGCATTGGCCCACACCATGTCGGTGAGGTTCTCCTCGGCGGCCACCGTGACAGTGGCGGGGGCGCTGAACTCTCGCACTTTGCATCCTCCGAAAGCACGCCAAATTGTGATGGCCAACCTAACCCCGAGCGCTACTGGGCGGTAGCCCCCCTGTTCGTTGTGGGGCGGAATCATAGCGTGGTCCGGGTGCTCGCCCACGACGAGCCGTCTCACCGACGGGCGGATTGCCGGTGAGCGGCGCCGCCGGTGCCCGCCGCTCCTCCCGCGGTGCCCCGAGCGCTTTTCGGGCCGCTCGCGGCGGCCCGGAGCGGGCGCGGGATCCTGGCGCGAGTCCTTCGCCGCGCGGCTTCATGAGCGGTTAGTTTGGTTGAGCAGGATATTCGGCGGCGAACGGAGGCACCTTGCGGGTGCATGTGGTCTCGGACGTGCACGGAAACGTGGAAGATCTCAAGCGGGCGGGCGACGGTGCCGACGCGCTGGTCGTGCTGGGCGATCTCGTCGACTTCGTCGACTACCACGATCACGAGAAGGGGATTCTCGGTGCCGTGTTCGGGCCGGAGAAGGTCGGTCACTTCGCCGAACTGCGCCGCAACCGCCGCGGTGCGGAGATGGCCGGTTACCTGCGCTCGCTGTGGGACGGCCTCTCGGATCCGGTGACGGTGGTTCGCCAGGCGGTTCGCGAGCAGTACGCGGAACTGTTCGCCGCCATGCCGGTTCCCACCTACGCGACGGCGGGGAACGTGGACGCGCCGGGGCTGTGGCCCGAGTTCACGGGTGAGGGCGTCCGGGCGCTGGACGGTCAGAGCGTGGAGATCGGCGGACTGCGCTTCGGGTTCGTCGGTGGGGCGCTGCTCCCCCCGGGAGGGACCTTGCGCCAAGACCTCCCCTGGGTGCCCAACCTGCGCCCCGAGGAGGAGTTCGACGAGCTGGTGGAGGGGCTGGACGAGGTGGACGTGCTGTGCACCCACGTGCCCCCGCAGGTCCCCGAACTGGTCTACGACGTGGTGGCCCGGAGAGCGGAGCGGGGCTCGGCGGGCGTGCTGCGTCGAGTGGAGCGGGACAACCCGCGCTGGTCGCTGTTCGGGCACGTGCACCAGCCCCTGTCCGGCAGGACGCGGATCGGGCGCACCGAGTGCGTCAACGTCGGCCACTTCAAACGTCACGGAGAGCCGTACGTCTTGCGCTGGTGAGCGCTCCGCGCCCGCCTGCCGGTGGCCGTCCGACGGGCGATGACCTGTAATCTGCCCGGCATGGTCGACCAGTCCACCCAGTCCATCGTGATCGAGGCGCCGGCCACGGAGATCATGTCCGTGATCGCGGACTTCGGCGCGTATCCCGAGTGGGCGGAGGCGGTCAAGGAGACCGAGGTGCTGTCCCGCTACGAGGGGGGCAGAGCCGAGCGCGTGAGGTTCGTGCTGGACGCGGGCGTGGTCAAGGACACCTACACGCTCGTCTACGAGTGGGGATCGGACGAGCTGTCGGTCAGCTGGAACCTCCTGGAGGGGCAGGTGCAGAAGGAGCAGCGGGGCAGCTACACGTTGCGACCGTTGCAGGAGGGGCGCACCGAGGTGACCTACAGCCTGGCCGTGGACCTGTCCATTCCCGTGATCGGGCTGTTCAAGCGCAAGGCCGAAAAGATGATCATGGACACCGCGTTGAAGGAGCTCAAGCGGCGTGTGGAAGCCGCCCGGTGAGCCTTCGAAAACCGTGGTGACCGCGCTCGAGCGGGGCGAGAAATGCGAATGCTGATGTTCACCGGAAAGGGTGGGGTCGGCAAAACCACCCTGGCCGCTGCCACGGCGACCCGGGTGGCGGCGCGGGGCGGGAAGGTCCTGGTGGTCTCGACCGATCCCGCGCACTCCCTCGGGGACTGCCTGGGCAGCGCGTTGTGCGGTGACCCCCGCGAAGTGACCGTACCGGCGGAGGAGACCGGTGCGGGCTCCGGAACCGCCGAAGTCCGACTCCACGCGGCGGAGACGGCCACCCGGGGACTGCTCGACGAGGTCTGGGGCGAACTGCGCGAACACCTGCACACCCTGCTGGCCTCCTCCGGGATCGCCGAGGTGGAAGCCGCCGAGCTGACCGGGTTCCCCGGCGTCGAGGAACTGCTGGCGCTGGCCGAGGTGCGGCGACTCGCCACCGAGGGCCCCTGGGACACGGTGGTCGTCGACTGCGGGCCCACCGCCGAGACCCTCCGCCTGCTGACCCTGCCCGAAGCGCTGTCCGGCTACCTCGAACGGGCTTTTCCCAGGCACCGGCGTGTCATCAGGGGCGTGCTGGCCGGAGCGGCCGGTGAACCGCACACGGGGCGTTGGGACGCCGCCGCCGACGCGCTGGGCCGGCTCGCCGAACGGTTGGGAGCGCTGGCAGGCTCGCTCACCGACCCCCGCACGAGCGTGCGTTTGGTGACTACCCCCGAATCCCTGGTCGCCGCGGAGACCCGCCGCACGCTGACCGCCCTGTCCCTGCACCAGATCCACGTGGACGGCCTGCTGGTCAACCGCATGGTTCCCGATCCGGGATCGGCGCGTGGGCAGGCCGCTGCCTGGATGCGGACCCGGCGGAAGGAGCAGCTGGAGGTCGTGGACGAGTTGCGGGGACTGGGGCTGCCGCTGCGGACGGTCGAGTACCGCGCCGACGAACCCGCGGGGCCCCGGATGCTGCGCGAACTGGGCGAGCGGACCTACGGGGACTCCGATCCGCTGAGCGGTGCCGAGCGCGTGCCCGTGATCGAGCTGAGCGACGAGGGCGCCGATGCGTGGGCGCGCTACTGCCTGCGGCTCGCGCTGCCGCTGGGGCCGGAGGCCGAACCCGAGCTCGCGCGCGTCGGCGACGAACTCGCCGTCACCGTGGACGGACGTCGCAGGCTGATCACCCTGCCCTCCGTGCTGCGCCGCTGCGTCGTCGTCGACGCAGCGGCGGGTGAAGACGGGCTGCGCGTGCGTTTCCGACCGGACCCCGAGCAGTGGATGCGGTGAGTCCTCTTGCACGACGAGCACGACGGATCCGACTACGAGCGGCTGGCCGAGGAAGTGCGCGGCCTGCTGCGGGACGTGGCGGCCCGCGTCGAGCAGTTCCTGCTGGAGCTGAGCAATCCCGAGCGCACCGCAGCACGGGAGGAGAGCGCGGAAGCCGACGGCGGCGAAGGGCAGCGGGACGAGCGGTACTGCCCGCTGTGCGGGGCGCTGTCACTGCTGCGGCAGCACGGGAGGAACGTGCGCTCCGCGGAGCTTCCGGAGCAGCTGGCCGGCTTGCTGGCCACCCTGCGCGAGTCCGCGCTTGCTCGTGACCGCGGGGAGAGCGGATCCGGGGCGGCCGCTTTCCCCGCGGATCCCGCCGAGGAGGAGCACCCCCGCGCGGACGAACGCGCGGAGGCCACCGCGACGCCGGAGGCGGGTGCGGAGCGGGGTGCGGACTCCGCGGAGGGACGGGTGCGTCCGATACCGGTCAGGCGGGTCGCCGGAAGCGTACTGGGCGATCAGACCTGAGCACCGTCGTCCCAGCCGTCCTCGGGTTCGGAATCGCCTCTTCGCAGTCTGAGCAGCAGCCCCCCGATGCCCGCGCTGATGGCGATCAGACCGACGGGCATGGTCAGCGGACCGAGCGAGCTCGCGGCCACGGGCACGAAGAGGACGAGCAGTCCGAGGATCACGAGCACCACGGCCCCCACGGTCCCCGCGCTCGGTTTGGGCAACGGCGGGGGCTCCGGAGGCTCGTAGTGCCCCTCGTCCTCCTCCGCCTCCGTCGGTGCCCAGTCCCTGGGGCCCTTCTCGGTTCCGCTCGGCTCCTCAGCGGCGGGAGCGGGGGAGGTCTCGGTGGCGGAGGCGGTTTCCGAGCTCGGCCGCCCGGAGGATTCCTCCGGCCACTGCGGCACGGAGGAATCGCGCTCCAGCTCGGCCACGATCTCCGCGAAGGCCTTGTCGATGTCTTCCGGGCCGTCGGAATTGCCCTGGCGCGTGTTCATGTGGAGTCCCTGACGCGCTCGCGGTGGATGATGGGTTCGGGGCCGGTGCTTTCCGCGTTCGTCGGTGCGTGACCGGACGACGAGGTCGTTGCGGGAGCGGGTCGGTCGTGAGCCACCCGCTCCCAGGGTCGCCGCTCACGGGCCGCCGGGCAAGGTCGCGTCGTCTTCCACCACGGGAGGAACTCCGCTCCGGTTCTTCGGCGCGTCGAATCGCCGCCCTCGTTCACACAATCGCGCACGAACACACTCTGCCATGCACCACGCCCGTGGCGTGGCGGTGCGCCGCGTGTCCGCCGACTACCGCTCCCCGCGCGTGATCGCGTGGGTGGGCCCGCATTGTGTGCCGTATCGCTGCTCCGTACCCTGGCAACGTAATCGGGCCACGAGGGAGGCAGCGACGCGGTGCTGTACTGGGTGATGAAGTACGTTCTTCTCGGTCCTCTCATCAAACTGTGGTGTCGCCCCAAAGTGGAGGGCGCGCACAACGTTCCGGACTCGGGCGGCGCTATTCTGGTCAGCAATCACGTGGCCGTGGCCGATTCCTTCCTCATGCCGCTGAAGCTTCCGCGCAGGGTCACTTTCCTGGCGAAACGTGAATACTTTACCGGGAAAGGGCTCAAGGGTGCGCTGAAGCGGTACTTCTTCAGCGGAGTGGGTCAGGTTCCGATCGACCGCTCCAGCGGAGCCGCGGCCCAGGCGGCGCTGGACACGGGGATCCGGTTGCTCAACGAGGGGAGGCTCCTCGGGATCTACCCGGAGGGGACCCGTTCCCCCGACGGGCGTCTCTACAAGGGCAAGACCGGCGTCGCCCGCATGGCCCTCGAGGCCAACGTCCCGGTGGTTCCGGTGATCACGATCGGCACCGAGAAGGTGAACCCCATCGGAACCAAGCTGTGGCGCCCGCACCGGGTGCGGATCATCGTGGGGGAACCGCTCGACTTCTCGCGCTACGAGGGGATGGCCGGGGACCGGTTCGCGGAGAGGTCCATCACCGACGAGATCATGTACTCGCTGATGGAGCTCTCCGGCCAGGAGTACGTGGACGTCTACGCCGAGCGGGCCAAGGACGACATCGCCGAGAGCGGCCGGGTGATCAGCAAGCGGGAGCGCCAGGCGGCCAGGTCCACGGGCGGAGGCAAGTCCGCCGGTGACGGCAAGTCCACGGGCGGCGACAGGATGCCCGAGTCCAAGGCCGGTTGACGGGAAGCGCCCAGTCCGGCGCAAACCCCTTCGCGGACGGGGCGTGTCCCGCCTTCGGTGGACGGCGCATACCCTTTTCCAGTGCGGTTTTTCTACGACTGCGAGTTCATCGAGGACGGCCACACGATCGATCTCGTCTCGATCGGCGTGGTCGACGAGACGGGACGTGAGTTCTACGCCGTCTCCACCGAGTTCGACGCCGGCCGGGCGGGGCCATGGGTGCGTCAGCACGTGCTTCCCCAGCTCCCCGCGGCCGGGGCCGATGCCTGGCGTCCCCGCGCCAGAATCCGGGACGAGCTCTACGAGTTCCTGACCGCGCCCGCCTCCGACATCGAGCTGTGGGCCTGGTACGCCGCCTACGACCATGTCGCGTTCGCGCAGTTGTGGGGAGCGATGCCCGCCCTTCCGGCGAAGCTGCCCAAGTTCACCCGGGACCTCCGGCAGCAGTGGGAGGCGGTGGGCAAGCCGAAGCTGCCCTCCGCCCCGGCCAACGCCCACGACGCCCTCGCCGATGCCAAGCACAACCTGCGGCGCTGGCAGGTGATCGAGCAGCACCGGCAGCAGCTCGGTTACCCCCGCCGCTAGCGCCGGATTCGGCCGCTCGGTCGTCGCGTAGGACCGGGTGGGAGTTGCCGAGCTCGGAGTGCGCCCCGCGGCGCCGGTCGAACCGGTCCGCGGGCGGCCCCGCGGGAAGTGGCCCCGCGGGAGTGGTCTCGCGGAGGCCTGCCTACTCAATCGGTCGGGTGAGATTGTCCGATCGGTTCCGTCCGCTCCGCAGGAGCGATCCCGGCGATTCGGCGGCGTTTCCGGCCCGGTCAGCGGCATGCCGCGGCGCTTTCCGGTCCGGTCGCTGGGCTCCCACCGCTGCTTGCTGCACCGATTTAGCCCGTGAAAAGCTCGCAACCGAGATCAATGTCACATCGACGACGGTGGGTTTCGAGGAGGCGCGATGTCGGGGACCGGACGTGTCGGGGTGCTCACCGGAGGTGGGGACTGCCCGGGGCTGAACGCCGTCATCCGTGCGGTCACGCGCAAGGCGATCGAGGTGTACGGGAAGGAGGTCGTCGGTTTCCGCAACGGCTGGCGCGGCCCGCTGGAGGGGCTGACGACGCCGCTCGACCTCGACGCGGTCGAGAACGTCCTCGACCGCGGGGGCACCGTTCTCGGTTCCTCCAGGACCAACCCGTACAAGGAGTCCGACGGGGTCGAGCGGATCAAGCGCACCCTGGAGGAGAACCGCGTCGACGCGCTGATAGCCATCGGCGGCGAGGACACGCTCGGGGTGGCTCACGGCCTGGCCGGCGAGGGAGTCCCGGTGGTGGGAGTTCCCAAGACCATCGACAACGACCTCGACGCCACCGACTACACCTTCGGCTTCGACACCGCCGTGCACATCGCAACGGAGGCCGTCGACCGCCTCAGGACGACGGCCGAGTCGCACCACCGCGCGCTGGTCGTGGAGGTGATGGGCAGGCACGCCGGGTGGATCGCGCTGCACTCCGGCCTGGCCGGAGGGGCCAACGTGATCCTCGGACCGGAGCAGCGCTTCAGCGTGGACTGGGTGTGCGACTGGGTGACGCGCCGTTTCGAGCGCCAGTACGCGCCGATCATCGTGGTGGCCGAGGGAGCGATCCCCGAAGGGGGAGCCGAAGTGCTGCAGACCGGTGAGCGCGACGCCTTCGGCCACGTGCGGCTGGGCGGGGTGGGAACCTGGCTGGCGGAGGAGCTGGCCCAGCGCACCGGCAACGAGTCCAGGGCCGTGGTGCTCGGGCACACCCAGCGCGGGGGGACCCCGACGGCGTACGACCGGGTGCTGGCCACCCGGTTCGGGCTGCACGCGATGGACGCGGTGGCCGAGGGCGACCACGGCAGGATGGTGGCCCTGCGCGGCACGGACATCGTGCGGGTCTCGCTGGAGGCGGCCACCGCCCAGCTCAAGACCGTTCCGCCGCACCGCTACACGGAGGCGCAGGCGTTGTTCGGCTGATCGGGCGGGGCTCGGGACGGGCTGCCCGGCGGGAGCCCTACGGTGCCGTTCAGCACACGGGACAGCGTCACAGGATGCGAGACGAACCCGCTACGCTGGGCGACA
This sequence comes from Actinopolyspora sp. BKK2, assembly GCF_011291845.1. NCBI lineage: Bacteria > Bacillati > Actinomycetota > Actinomycetes > Actinopolysporales > Actinopolysporaceae > Actinopolyspora > Actinopolyspora sp. BKK2. The sequence continues at coordinate 57,912 of NZ_JAANTE010000004.1, forward strand.
TGGCCGTTGACCCCGAACCAGCAGCGCAAGGCACGAGTCCGGACACCTCGCGGTCGTGGACCGTCGATGTTCCGATGGACACTCTGCCCGAGCTCCCCCCGCTGCCGACAGACCTGCGAACCCGTCTCGACGACGCACTCTCCCGTCCCGCCGCTCAGCAGCCGGAGTGGCCGGATCCGCAGCAGACGCGCAACGTGCGCTCGGTGCTGGAGAGCGTTCCTCCGGTGACCGTGCCCAGCGAGGTCGACAACCTGCGGAGCAACCTGGCCTCCGTGGCCCGCGGTGAGGCCTTCCTGCTGCAGGGCGGGGACTGCGCGGAGACCTTCGCCGACAACACCGAACCGCACATCCGGGCGGGAATCCGCACGTTGCTGCAGATGGCGGTCGTGCTCACCTACGGAGCCAGCACGCCCGTGGTCAAGGTCGGTCGCATGGCCGGGCAGTACTCCAAGCCGCGTTCCAAGAGCACGGACGCGCTCGGCCTGCCCAGCTACCGCGGCGACATGGTCAATTCGCTGACGGCCTCCAAGGAGGCCCGCAGGCACGACCCCTCCCGGCTGATCCGCGCCTACGCCAACGCCAGCGCGACGATGAACCTCTCGCGGGCCCTGACGAGCGGGGGAACGGCCGCGCTCGGCAAGGTGCACGACTGGAACAAGGACTTCGTGCTCAACTCCCCGGCAGGGGAGCGCTACGAGTCGGTCGCTGCCGAGATCGACCGCGCCCTGCGCTTCATGTCCGCGTGCGGGGTGGACGACTCCAGCCTGCACGGGGTGGACTTCTACTCCAGCCACGAGGCACTGGTGCTGGACTACGAGCGGGCGATGCTGCGGTTGGACAACTCCGGACCGGAGCCGAGGTTGTTCGACCTGTCCGGGCACTTCCTGTGGGTGGGGGAGCGCACTCGTCAGCTCGAGGGCGCCCACCTCGCGTTCGCCCAGTTGATCTCCAACCCGATCGGGATCAAGCTCGGCCCCACGACCACCCCGGAAGAGGCGGTGGAGTACGTGGAGCGGCTCGACCCGAACAACGAGCCGGGCAGGCTGACCCTGATCAGCAGGATGGGCAACGACAAGGTCCGGGACCACCTGGGGCCCATCGTGGAGAAGGTGACGGCCTCGGGGCACCAGGTGATCTGGCAGTGCGACCCGATGCACGGCAACACGCACGAGTCGAGCACCGGCTACAAGACCCGGCACTTCGACCGGGTCGTCGACGAGGTGCAGGGCTTCTTCGAGGTGCACAACAGGTTGGGCACGCACCCCGGCGGCATTCACATCGAGCACACCGGGGAGAACGTCACCGAGTGCCTCGGCGGCGCCCAGGACATCTCGGACACGGATCTGGCGGGGCGCTACGAAACGGCCTGCGATCCGCGCCTGAACACGCAGCAGTCCCTGGAACTGGCGTTCCTGATCGCGGAGATGCTGCGGGGCTGAGCGCACCACCGCGGGCATGCCGTGGGGGAATCGCCGGTGGTTCCCGGCTCCCCCACGGGTTCCCAGGCAAGGACCCCACCGAAGGGCCCCTCGGGGAGCGCCCGAGCGGTCAGAAAACGGTCACCCGCACTTCCGAGCCCTGCTCGACGGTGCTGCCCGCCACGGGGTACTGGCCGAACACCCTGCCGTCGTCCCTGCCGATCAGGGAATGGACCTTCAGCTTCAGCCCGGCCTGCTCGGCCTGCTCACGTGCTTCGGACAGCTGCTTGCCCGAGAAGTTCGGGACGCTGACCGCGTTGGACAGCACGACTCCGATGCGGGGGCTGCCGCTCGTCTGAACCTTGGTGCCGGCTGAGGGGTCCGTTCGCACCACGTGGTTTCGCGGCACTCCGTCGGCGAACTCGTGCCCGGCCACGTAGGGCTCGAACCCGGCCTCGCGCAGGGCCTGCATGGCCTGCTGCCGCTCGGCGCCGCCCACGTCGGGGACCGGTTCGGGGGCGGGCCCCTTGCTGACGATGATCCTCACCGGGCTCTCGGTGGCGACCTCGGTCCCCGAGGACGGTTCGACCCCGATGACCCGCCCCTCGGGGACGCTGTCGTGGTAGCGCTCGGCGGAGGAGTCCACCTCGGGGCTGAGCTGGGCGTTGCGCAGCTTGCTCTGCACCTCGGACACGCGGCTTCCCGCCCGGATCTCCGGAACGGTCGGCCGTCCCCGCGAGACCCGCAGGTCCACCCGGTCGCCGGTGCGGATCCGGGTTCCCCCCTCCGGGGCCGAGCTGATGACGGTGTTCTCCGGAACGGTGTTGTGGAACGAGCGGGAGACGTGGGGTTCGAGCTCGGCCGAGTTCAGGGCCTGCTTCGCCTCCGCGACGGGGCGCCCCGCGAGTTCGGGCACCTCGACGTAGGAGCTGCCGCTCCACAGCCACGCACCGCCCGCGACCAGGGCTCCGATCAGCACGACGGCGACCGCGAGGGCGGTCAGCACCCGGCCGCGGCCCCGCCCGGCGCGTCCGCGGCGGTCCTCGCCGGTTCCGCTCGCGGGGACCGCGGCGAACTCGCTGGTGGTCTCACCGGCGGACTCGTCCGCCCCGGAGGGGGGCTCCGCTCCTGGGCGGAGCAGTGCGCGGGTGCCTCGGGGGCCTCCGGGGCCGCTGCTCTCCGAGCTCGTTGTCGTCACGGGGGAGAGGCGTTCCGTGGGCGGCCCGTCTCCTTCCGCGCGCTGCTCGTCCGCACGGGGGGCCGGTTCGGGAACGGGGGTGGCCGCCAGGCCGAGCTCCGCGCGGACCCCGCGCAGCTCCGCGAGGGCGGCTGCACCGTCCACCGGCCGCTGCGCGGGATCCCTGCTGGTGAAACGCATGACCAGCTCGTCGAGGCGCTGTGGCAGCCCGGGCACGTGCCCGCTCGGCGCGTCCACCTCGCTGTTGACGTGGCGGTAGGCCACGGACAGGGCGGTGTCCCCCGTGAACGGGGGAGATCCGGTGAGCAGCTCGTAGAGCACGGTCCCGGCCGCGTAGACGTCCGAGCGGGCATCGGCCGCTCCGCTGGTCACCTGCTCCGGGGAGAGGTAGGCCACAGTTCCGAGGATGACGCTGTCCCCGGTGGTTCCCGAGCCCGCTGCGGCGCGCACCAGGCCGAAGTCGGCGACCTGGACCGAACCGCCGCTGCCGATCAGCACGTTCTCCGGTTTGATGTCGCGGTGGACCATCCCGGCCTGGTGCGCCGCCGACAACGCGGACAGCACGGCTTCGAGCACGGACAGCGCCACGGACGGCACCAGCTGCTCGCGCTGTCGCAGCAGGTCGCGCAGCGTTCCGCCGTCGACGAGCTGCATGACCAGGTACACGTGGTGGTCCCCGTGCGCGCCGGGGTCCACCCCCTGGTCGTAGACGGCCACTATGTTCGGGTGGTGCAGCCGCGCCGCCGCGCGCGCCTCGCGCTCGAACCGCTCGGTGAACGACTGGTCACCCGAGTAGCGGGAGTCCATCACCTTCAGGGCGACCGGGCGGTCCAGTCTCGTGTCGACGCCCCTGTAGACCGTGGACATGCCACCGCGGGCGATCACGGAGTCCACTCGGTAGCGGCGCTCCAAGGCGTACCCGAGCAGGTCGTGCTGCCCGTTCGCCGATGAACCGGAAGTCATCGCGTTGCCACCGCCCGTGGTAAGCAGATCGGGAGTGACCGAACGCACGGTGCGTCCGGCCTCCGGGGCGAAATCGTCGCGTGGCCACCCGCGCGGAGCAGTCCGCATACGTTCTCGAACACACTACCGATGGTAGGTGAGCTCCCGCGTGAAAACGTGCGCGGCATACGCGGTGGAAATCCGATCGTGGTGATGGCACTCTGGAGCACGTGAGTTCGGTTCCTTGCGCTCCTGATGTACTCGCTTCCGACGTGGAGGTCGTATCCATAGCCAACGTCGCGGAACGCCTCGGGCATCCGCCGACGAGGGTGCACCAAATGATTCGTGACGGACAGTTGCTGGCGATGCGTCGCGAGCGGGAGTTCGTCGTACCCGAGGCTTTCCTGACCGAAACGAGCGTCGTCAAAGGGCTGGGCGGCACGATCACCCTGCTGCGGGACAACGGCTACACCGAGGAGGAGATCCTCGAGTGGTTGTTCACCTCCGACGACACCCTTCCCGGGACACCGATAGACGCGTTGCGCGGTGACCGGGGACGTGAGGTCAAGCGCAGGGCGCAGGCGATGGCGCTCTGACGGGAGGTCCCCGGAGCGTGCCCGCGGATCCGTCCGCGGAGTGATACCGGCGGGACCGCGACCGGGCCTGATTCCGCCCCGCGGAGGAAACGCGGCCGCGCCGCTTCCGGAAAAGCCCGAAGACCGTCCCGGGATGCTGTCGCGCCGAGGTGCGCGGCAGCGTCGTCCCGGCCCGTTCCCAGCGCCGTCCAGCGCTGCCCCGGAGCCCCCGCGCGGGGCGGGGACCCGTCGCTCAAGCGTCGCGGTCGGTCACCGTGACGCTGAGCCGCTCCAGCGCCCGAGCCGCGGCTTCGGGCATCTCGGCCTCGTGCAGCGCGGCCAGGGCGGAGTCGGCGAGCGTGCCGATGCGCTTCTCGACAGCCTCCACCGCCCCGAGCCCGTCCAGCACGTCGCGCACTCGCTGCACACCTTCCCGGGTCAGCTCCGCCGCGCCCAGCGAGCTCTCCAGCAGTGTCAGGGCCCCCTCGGCCGAGCGCTGCTTCGCGCGCAGCATCCCCTCGGCGACCAGCAACGTCCGCTTGCCCTCCCGGAGGTCGTCCCCGGCAGGCTTACCGGTGACCTCGGGGTCGCCGAACAGCCCGAGCAGGTCGTCCCGCAGCTGGAAGGCGACCCCGATGTCGGCGCCGAAACGACGCAGCACCCCCAGCGTGGCCCGGTCCGCACCGGCGATCTCCGCCCCGAACTCGAGGGGGCGCTGCACCGTGTAGGAGGCCGCCTTGAGCTCGTCGATGCGCAGCGCTGCCTCCGGCGTCTCGTCGGCGCGGGCCTGCCCGAGCATGTCCAGGTACTGCCCGGCGAGCACCTCGGTGCGCATCGCCTGCCACGGCCCCAGCGCGCGGGCCTGCGCACCGGACTCGAGCCCGGCGGAACGCAGCATGTCGTCGGCCCAGCTCAAGGCCAGATCACCGAGCAGGACCGCCGCGGCGCGCCCGAAGTCCCGCGGATCGCCCGCGTAACCCCGCTCGCGGTGGAACTCGGAGAACCGGACGTGCACCGTCGGGCTGCCGCGCCTGGTAGCGGAGTCGTCGATCAGATCGTCGTGCATCAGCGCACCGGCCTGGATCAGCTCCAGCGAGCTGGCCGCGCGCAGCATCGCGGTCGCCGCGGAGCCCAGTGCCGAACCGCCCCCGGCGCGCCAACCCCACCACGCGAAAGTGGGGCGGATGCGCTTGCCTCCGCGCAGCACGAAGTCGACCAGCTCCTCGGCGGCCCCGGCGACTGCGGGGTCCAGATCGCCGCACTCGCGGACCCGGATGCGCAGGTAGTCGGCCAGGGTCTGCCGCACCTGCTCCGGAATGTCGTCATCCACGGCAACCTCCGCCGCACCCTGTCCGGTGGTCAGATCCTCAAGGGGCATACCGGTCATCCTCCGTGACGAGTCCGCGCAGCCGCATTCCGGGGGCGTTGGCTCCCCGTGCACGGTTTCCGGACCGCGCGTGTTGCCGCGGGACCGCCGCGGCGCGGAGGGGAGCGGGTCACCCCTGCTCCGCCTCCTTCCGGTAGCGCTGACGCGCGAGCAGCGCCAGCACGGCCACGAGGAACGCCGTGCCGAAGGTCACCAGGCCGACGATCGTGGACCAGCCGAAGAGCCCCGCGCTGCGGTTGCTGCTGAACTGGAAGGTCGCCGACATCTCGGTGACCTCCCCGGGGCTGGGGTGCCAGCTGACCATCCCCGCGTCGGTCTCGCCGTTGGTGGTGGTCACCTCCCCCGGGGTGCTGACCTCGACCAGCACGTCGGAGTTCGTCTCGGCGAGCGGGGTCAAATCCACCGATCCGTTCAACTTGACCAGGGTTCCGGAGCGGGACAGCGAGAGCGAGTACCTGGAGTCGGAGCTGCTCAACTCCCTGGCGAGCCTCTCCAGCTCCTCGAAGTCGAGGGAGTCGAACTCGATCTTGGAGCCCTGCCGTTCGCCCTCCCGGTAGGGGCTGACGCTCACCCGGTCGGACAGCTCGCGCGGAACCCGCATCCGAAGGTCGCCCCGGTTCGCGGCTGGAGGGGTCGCGATCATGACCTCTCCGGAGACCTTGTCCTGCTCGTCGATGCTCAGCGACACGGTCGCGTTCAGGCAGCCGGAGACCAGCACGCCCACGAGCAAGATCATCAGCGCTGCACCCAACCGGGACCGCGCCACGTCGACACAGCACCACACACCCCGCACTCCTGTGATCGTGCCACGTCACGGCGCTTTTCACCCGCTGAAACGAGTTCGGGGGCCGGCTTTTCGGAACGGATCGGTATCGAGGACGCGAAGCGGACGCGATAGCGTGCTGCCATGTCATCCGAGGCCCGAGGTGTGCACGAGATCAGCAATCGATATGTGGAGGAACTCGCGGCGCTCGACCCGATAACCGCGACCTCCCTGGGGATCCCCGTCCGACAGCAGGAGCTGACGGACTACTCCCCGGACGGTCATCGGGCGCGCGGTGAGCTGGCCCGCCGCACCCTGGCCGACATGTCGGCGGCCGAACCGGCCGACGACGCGGAGACGGTGGCCAAAGCCGTGTTCACCGAACGCGTGGGTCTCGACGTCGAGCTGCACGACGCGGGCGCCGACATGTCCTCCCTGAACGTCATCGCCAGCCCGGTGCAGGAACTCCGCCAGGTCTTCGACCTGATGCCGGGCGATACCTCCGAGCAGTGGCACGACATCGCCAAGCGCATGTCGGCGATGCCGGGGGCGGTGAAAGGACTGATCGCGAGCCTGCGGGAGTCCGCGGCGAACGGGGAGGTCTCCGCGGCCAGGCAGGTCAAGCGCGTCGCCGAGCAGTGCGACACCTGGTCCGGCAGGAGGGACGGCGGGTCCTTCTTCGCCGACATGGTGACCCGCTCCCAGCTCGCGGACCCCGGGTTGCGGAGCGAGCTGGACACCGCCGCGTCCCTGGCCTCCGAGGCCTACTCGGACCTGGCCGATTTCCTGCGCACCGAACTGCTGCCGCAGGCCCCGGCCGAGGACGCCGTCGGTGAGCAGCGCTACCGCCTCTGGTCCAGGTACTTCACCGGTGCCGACCTCGACCTGCGCGAGGCCTACGAGTGGGGGTGGAACGAGTTCGCCTCGATCGAGGCCGAGATGAAACGCGTGGCGGGCCGGATCAAGCCCTCCGCCACCCTCGCCGAGGCGGCGGCGGCCCTGGACGCCGACCCGAGGTACCGGGTCCACGGTCAACGCGGACTGGCCGAGTGGATGCAGCGCCTGTCCGACCAGGCACTGCGGGAACTGCGGGAGACGCAGTTCGACATCCCCGAACGGCTGATGAACCTCGAGTGCAGGATCGCACCCCCGGGCGGGGGAACAGGGGCCTACTACACGCCCCCGACCGACGACTTCAGCAGGCCGGGACGGATGTGGCGGTCCGTGCCCCCGGACAAGGAGGAGTACTCCACCTGGCGCGAGGTCTCCACCGTCTACCACGAGGGAGCCCCCGGCCACCACCTCCAGATCGCCACGGCGGTGGACCAGGCGCAGCGGCTGAACAAGTTCCAGCGCCTCGCCTGCATCGTCTCCGCGCACGCGGAGGGGTGGGCACTGTACGCCGAGCGACTGATGCGGGAACTCGGCTACCTCTCCGACGACGGCGACCTGCTGGGAATGCTGAACGAGCAGCTGTTCCGCGCGGCCAGGGTGATCGTCGACATCGGCATGCACCTGCAGCTGCCGATCCCGGCCGGAACCGGTTTCCACGAGGGCGAGATCTGGACCCCGGAACTCGGCCTGGAGTTCATGCTCACCCGCACCATCACCGACACCGCCAACGTTCGGGACGAGATCGATCGCTACCTGGGCTGGCCCGGTCAGGCGCCGTCCTACAAGCTCGGCGAGCGACTCTGGCTGTCGGCGCGCGAGGACGCCCGCGCACGCCACGGAGCCGAGTTCGACCTGAAGCGCTTCCACCGGCAGGCCCTCGAGATGGGCTCGATGGGGCTGGACACGCTGCGCGAACAGCTCGCCCGGCTGTAGAACGTCCCACCCGCGCCCACCCTCGAGGGGGGAGTCGCGGGTGGCCGCCGAGAGACCTCCGCCGACTCACCTCTCCAGCGGAAGCGGCCTGCCGAGCACCGCGAACGGGCGCGGATCACCCGCGAACCGGTAGTCGCGGAGCACATCGGTGAAACCGAGCCTGCGGTACAGCTGCCACGCCCTGGTCGGCCCCTCGGGGGTGGACAACAGCACGTTCGCCCCCGGGGCGGCGGCGAGCAGAGTGCGCAGGATGTGCTCACCCAGCCCGTGCCCCTGGGCATCCGGGTGCACGTGCAGCTCGGTCAATTCGAAGTAGTCCTCGAGCCACTCCTCGATCCGTTCCGGGGGCAGGCGTTCCTGCATCCCACGGCGGACCTGCTCGTGCCACCACTGGCCCGCGTCCCCCGAGTAGCCGTAGCCGACACCGCTCAGCTCGTCCCGCTCGTTGAAGGCCGCGACACAGCGCCACCCAGCACGCGACATGTGCGCCGACCAGACCGGGATGCGCTGTTGCGTGGCCCAGGAGGGATACCCCATCGCCGTCACGTAAACCCGCACGGCTTCGGGCAGCCTGGCGCGCAGTTCCTCGGCGGAGAGTTCCACCACTCGTTCGCAACGTGGAGACGGTGCAGCGGTCACAGCTCCGCACCTTAGAGGATTCCCTGTCGCGCTCGCCCGCCGGCCGGACTCTGCGCCACGGCGGGGTCACGCAACGCCGCGCCCGAGCCGCCGAATCAACCACGCAACCGCAAGCCCTGCGGAGTGGGGCGGAAACCGAACTCGGTCAGGATCCCGGCCAGCCGACTCCCCACGGCACCGGCACCGTCCGCCGTGCGGAAGGACAGCTGCCCCGTCCCTCCCGTGCGCACCGAGTCGGCCAGCCGCTCCGCCGCCACCCGCAGCACCTCCTCGTCCGCGGTGAACGACAGCAACGACCTGCCCCCGCGCTCCACGTAGAACACCGGCTCGCCGGACACGAGCACCACCACGGCCCCGGCCCTGCGCCCCGGCCGGTGCCGCGTCCCACCCACCGGGTCCGGCCAGCGCAACGCCGCCCCGTACGGCTGGGCCGGGTCGGCCGCGGCGAGCACCACCCCCACCGGCGAGGAACCGTCCCCGGAGTCGTGCCCGGCTTCCGCGGCCGCGCGCTCGAACTCGCGCAACCGGTCCACCGCACCGGGAACGGCGAACTGCGCGGCACCGAGCCCCTCCACGAGATAGCCCCTCCGGCAACTTCCGGCCTCCTCCATGCCGCGCAGCACCGCGTACACCCGGGACGGTCCGCCGACGATTCGCTCGGCCTCCAAGGAGCCCCTGGTCAACACCCCGTGCCTGTCCAGGAACACCTCGGTCCGCGCCGTGGCGCGCCGGGTGAGGTCCTCGGCAGGCAGCGGGGCCAGCGACCAGCGACCGGACATGCCCGGCGGAACCGCCACCGCCGGAGCACGGCCGCGCCCCGCGCGCAACCCGGAACGCCGCCCCCGCGCACCGCCCCGGCGGGCAGGCCGCGCGTCCCCGGACACCAGCGTGCGCAGCGGAGCCAACGTGTCGTTGGTGACCTCCCCGGCCCACACCAGCTCCCACACGGCAGAGCTCACCGCGGTGTCGGCCGGTGCCCGCTCACCCCGCTCCACGAACGACTCACCCACGCGATCCGCCAACTGGCGGAAGAAGAGCGCCCCACCGCGCAACGCGGCACGCACCGCCTCGTGCACGGACGTCTCCACGTGCTCGGCAGCGCGCTCCGGCAACACCAACTCGGCCGACTCGGCCGGAGCCAACGCCACCCACCCCTCGGAAGCACCCGACGAACCGGAACCGACCCAGACCACCTCACCGTTCGAGGTGAGCTCGTCCAACATGGCGGCCTCGTAATCGGGAACCCGCGCGGGAAGGATCAACGACTCCAGAGCTCCCGAGGGCAGCGGAACCCCGGCGAGCTGCTCCACCGCGGCGAACACATCGGCCACCGAACCGCGCTCGACGGAGCCGACCCCCTGCCAGGCGGGCAGGAAACGTCCGAGCGCGGCGGGACCGACCGGGGAGATCTCGGAACGCAGCCGCGCCAAGGAGGCCCGCCGAAGCCCGCGGAGAACCTCGGGATCGCAGTACTCGACACCCCGCCCGCCCCCGGACTCCAACGGGCGCAGCTCGCCACGAACCAGGTGCCCCGAAGCCGCCAACCGATCTAGCACCTCGGCCGCGACCGCGGTCCCGAGCCCGAACCGCTCGGCGAAACCCGAGACGTCGAAAGGACCGCGGCAGCGGGCGTAGCGCAGGACGAGCTCGGCCAGCGGATCGGCTACCGGCCGCGCGAGATCCCCGGGGACCCACTCCGGCAGCGCCACCCCCAGCGCATCCCGCACCTTGCCCGCGTCCTCCACGGCGACCCACCTGGTCCCACCCGCCACGCACGCCCGGAACGCCCTGCGCTGACGCTCCAACTCCCGCAGCCACGCGGGATCCACCCCGCGCTCGGCCGCCTCGCGCTCGGTGAGGTCGCCCAGAAAGCGCAGCAGGTCCGCCGCGTCCTCCACACCCCCGGCACGGCGCTCCGGAGCCAGCCGCTGCAGCCGCGACTCCACCTCCTCCACGGCCTCCGGGACGAGCAGCTCGCGCAGCGCCTCCGAACCGAGCAGTTCGGCCAGCAGCGTGGAATCCAGCGTCAACGCGGCAGAACGGCGCTCGGCGAGCGGGGCGTCCCCCTCGTACAGGAACATTCCCGCGTAGCCGAACAGCAAGGTCCGCGCGAACGGCGAAGGAGTGGAGGTGGCCACCTCCACCACCCGCACCCGGCGCTGCTCGATCCGGGACATCAGCTCGACCAACCCGGCCACGTCGTAGACGTCGCGCATGCACTCCCGCATCGTCTCCAGCACGATCGGGAAGTCCGCGTAGCCGGATGCGACCTCCAGCAGCCTGGCGGCACGCCGCCGCTGCTGCCACAGGGGAGAGCGGCGACGCGGATCACGACGCGGGAGCAGCAGCGCCCGCGCCGCGCACTCCCTGAAGCGGGAGGCGAACAGCGCCGAACCGCTCAACGACTCGGTGACCAGCCTCCGAACCTCGCCCGGATCCACGACCAGGTCCCCGATGCCCGGCACCACGCCTTCATCGGACTCGCCGAACCCGCCCGCAGCGTCGGTCAACCGCAGCACCATCCCGTCGTCGGACGAGACCACCTGCGCGTCCACCCCGCTGAACTCGCCCAGCCGGGCCTCGACGAGCAGCGCCCACGGAGCGTTCACCCCGGCGCCGAACGGGGAGTGCACCACCACCCGCCAGTCCCCGAGCTCGTCCCGGAAGCGCTCCACCACGATCGTGCGGTCGTCCGGAACGTGGCCGGTCGCCGCGCGCTGCTCCGCGACGTAGGCCAGCAGGTTCCTGCGCGCGTACTCGTCCAGCCCGGCCCGCCGGGCCCGCTCCGCCGCGTCCCCCTCGTCCGCAGCGGAGACCTCCCGCAGGAACGCCCCGACCGCCCGACCGAGCTCCAGCGGCCTGCCGGGGGAGTCCCCCTTCCAGAACGGCATCCTGGCCGGCTTCCCGGGAGCGGGCTCCACCACCACCCTGTCGTGGGTTATGTCGGCCACCCGCCAAGCCGAGGTCCCGAGCAGAAAGGTGTCACCCACCCGGGACTCGTGAACCATCTCCTCGTCCAGCTCCCCCACGCGCGTTCCCCCGGCACCCCCGGCGGCCCCGCCGTCGGGAGCCACCACGGTGAACAACCCCCTGTCCGGGATCGTCCCGCCCGAGGTGACGGCCAAGCGCTGCGCACCGGGACGCGCCCGCAACTCGTCGGTGGTCCTGTCCCACACGATCCGCGCGCGCAGCTCCCCGAACTCCTCACTGGGGTAGCGCCCGGCCAGCATGTCCAGCACCGAGCGCAGCGCGGAGTCGGACAGCTCCGCGAACGGAGCCGACCTCCGCACCAGCGCGGCCAGCTCCCCGACCTCCCGCCGATCCATCGCCACGGCGGCCACGACCTGCTGCGCCAGCACGTCCAGGGGCTCGCGCGGAACGGACAGGGACTCGATCAGCCCGGCGCGCACGCGCTCCGCCACCACCGCGCAGCCGACCAGGTCACCGCGGAACTTCGGCAGCACCACCCCGGTCGACGGAGCACCGACGTGATGCCCGCCGCGCCCGACGCGCTGCATCCCCGAGGCAACGCTGGGCGGGGCCTCCACCTGCACGACGAGATCCACGGCCCCCATGTCGATGCCGAGCTCCAGCGAGGACGTCGCCACCACGCAGGGGAGCGCGCCGGACTTGAGCTCCTCCTCGGCCAGCCGCCGCTGCTGCTTGGACATCGAACCGTGATGGGCGCGGGCGACGGTGACCTCGGAACCGGCCGTCACCCCCGAAGCCCCGACCGCCTCGGCGGGGAACCGCTGCCCGGGGGAGAGCTCCCCCGCACCGGATCCCGCGGGGCCACCGTCACCGGAGGACCCGGCGAGCCGCTCCGCGGCGAGCTCGTTGAGCCCGGCCGTCAACCGCTCCGCGAGCCTGCGCGAGTTGGTGAACACGATCGTCGAGCTGTGCTCGCGAACCAGCTCGAGCACGCGCTCCCGCACCGCGGGCCAGATCCCCGGGATCCCACCGCCGTCCGGTTCCGCCCCGTCCTGCCCCGTCGCCGCGGGAGCGGTCATGTCCTCCAGCGGAACCTCCACCGAGACGTCGACCCGCTTCGGATCCGGAGGGCGGACCACCCTGGTGGGCCGACCACCGGCGAGGAAACCGCTGGCCTCCTCGACCGGACGCACCGTCGCCGAGAGACCGATCCGCTGCGCGGGCCGCCCGAGCAACTCGTCCAAGCGATCCAGCGAAACGGCCAGGTGGGCCCCGCGCTTGTCCCCGGCCACCGCGTGCACCTCGTCCACGATCACCGTCTCCACGCCGCGCAACGACTCGCGCGCCGCCGAGGTCAGCAGCAGGAACAACGACTCGGGCGTGGTGACCAGGATGTCGGGAGGGCGCCTGGTGAACGCCCTGCGCTCCGCGGAGGGGGTGTCGCCGGTGCGCACACCGACCTCGATGTCCGGCGGCCGCAGTCCCGACCTTCGTGCGGCCTCCCCGATGCCCTCCAACGGGGAGCGGAGATTGCGCCGCACGTCCACGGCCAGGGCCTTCATCGGCGAGACGTAGAGCACCCTGCAGCGCTCGCGCGGCTCGGCGGGACGCTCCGCCGTGATCAGACCGTCCAACGCGGACAGGAACGCGGCCAGCGTCTTGCCCGAACCGGTCGGGGCCACCACGAGGGTGTGCTCGCCTGCGGAGATCGCCTCCCACGCCGCGCGCTGCCCCTCGGTCGGACTCCCGAAGGTCGCGCCGAACCAGTCGCGGGTAGCGGGGGAGAACGGTGCCAGCGGGTCGTCGGTCACGTGCCCATCCTGGACCCGAGCACCGACGCGGTGGGTTTCCCGCGCCCCGGCACCGCGCCGACCGGCCGGGAGCGGGCCGATCCGCGCACCCTCCGCGGGGGAGCGCTCACTTGTTGCGCTGGTTGAGGAACCTGCGCCACAGCATGATCACGACCACGAGCAGCATCAGGGCCACGGCCAACTGGCCCCAGAAGGACGAGAAGCCGGACGGATCGGCCTGCAACATGCCCCCAGCCTATCCGTTTCGCCGCCAACGCGTGGATTTCCCGCTCCGCCCGGGACGCGGGGCGCACCCGGGAGGTCCGTCCGGGACGCCCGGGCGGCGTCACGGCGGAGCGGGCACGCCACCGGAAGGACGTGCTCGCCACGTACGGTGGGAGGAATGCGCTACACAGCTCTGCGTCAGCGGATGGTCGAGGAACTCGGCGAGGTCAGAGCCGACACCCTGGCCCGCGATCACGTGCTGGCCGCCCTGGGCGAGCGCACGGTCAACGAGGCGCTGGAGGACGGCTGGGACCCCAAGCGGGTCTGGTTGGTGATCTGCGAGGCCTTCGAGGTGCCCAAGAGCAGGCGCTGAACCCCGAACGGCGCCGCGGGCCCTGGATCAGCGCTCGTCGCCGGTCCGGTCGTCTCCGTCCCCGGACTCCCGCGCCCGGTCCCGCAGCGCCTGCTGGAGGTGCGCGTAGTGCTCGTGGGCACGTTGCCGCTCGGCCCTGGCCAGCCGCGCGGCCTCGGCCCGCACCATCCTCTCCTGCTCCGGGGAGGCGTGTCCCTCGCCCAGGGCCACTTCGGCCTCAGCCAGCGGTTCCAGCTCCGCGGAGCGCTGCTGCTCGATCGTGCGCTGTTCGGGGACCTCGCTCTCCGGGGGCTCGTTGTGCCGGTACCGCACGAACGGGTTGTCCTCGGGCAGTCCTCCGCTTATGCGCCCGTACAGGCCCACGAACAGCAGCAGCATCCCGGCGACGAGGCTGAAGACGACGTTCTGCATCTCGAAGGCGAGCAGGTTCCACCCCGTCTCGAGCACTGCCAGGTTGGCCAGCCCGGACAGCAGGAACAGCGCACCGATCACCGCGGTCGTCGTCGAGGCCAGCGGACCTCCGAGCGCGGCGGCGAGGATCAGCACCGCCCCCACGATCACGGAGATCAGCGAGAGGAGCCCGTTGGTGGAGAGCCCGAGGATCGTGGTTCCGCTGGTGGAGAGGAAACCGAGGTTGTTGGTGAAGCCGAGTATCCCGAAGGCGATCAGCGCCCCTCCGAAGGCGGCCGCCCCCGCCCGGTAGATCTTGCTCAGCCAGTGGTGCGGCGGTAGGTAGCGGTCGATGCGCATCGGGGCACCTCCCGGTACTCGGGGGCCGTGGGACCCCGGTCGGTCCCTACGTGAGTCGAGTGTCCCCCTGACGAGGGAAAGATCGCACCTGATCAGCGGCTTGCGCGTTCGTGACGACTCGCATGTCGCCACGTTATCGAACATGAGTTCGGTTAGAATGGATCCACAGCGGGCCCGGTTGTCCACAGAGCCGCGAACCAGCGGCCGGACTGTCGGCCCTTCCCCGTAGCGTCGGTCGTGACACCACGACCTTCGACCCGACCGAGGTGGCCCCGATGGCAGCAGCATCCGACAAGGGTGGCGACAAGAACAACGACAAGAGCAAGGCGCTCGAACTCGCCATCGCGCAGATCGACAAGCAGTTCGGCAAGGGATCTGTCATGCGGCTGGGCGAGGACACCCGCCCGGCCGTGGAGGCGATCCCGACCGGATCGATCTCGCTGGACGTCGCGCTCGGTATCGGCGGACTGCCGAGAGGACGCGTCGTCGAGGTTTACGGTCCGGAGAGCAGCGGCAAGACCTCGGTGGCCCTGCACGCGGTGGCCAACGCCCAGAAGGCGGGCGGGACGGCCGCGTTCATCGACGCGGAGCACGCCTTGGACCCGGACTACGCCAAGGCCATCGGGGTGGACACGGACGCACTGCTCGTCTCCCAGCCCGACACCGGGGAGCAGGCGCTGGAGATCACCGACATGCTGATCCGCTCCGGCGCGCTGGACCTGATCGCCATCGACTCGGTGGCCGCCCTGGTGCCCAAGGCCGAGATCGAGGGCGAGATGGGCGACAGCCACGTCGGCCTGCAGGCCCGGCTGATGAGCCAGGCGCTGCGCAAGCTGACCTCGGCGCTGTACACCTCGCAGACCACGGCGATGTTCATCAACCAGCTCCGCGAAAAAGTCGGAGTCATGTTCGGATGTATGAACTATGACACTCGAGTGACGCTCGCCGATGGTTCGCAGGAGAAGATCGGGAAGATCGTCAATCAGAAACAGGACGTCGAAGTGATGTCCTACGACCCCGAATCCGACGAAATAGTACCCCGTAAAATCGTCGACTGGTTCGACAACGGTGTCGCCGATGAATTCTTGCAGTTCACGGTGGCCAGGTCCGGAAAGAACGGGCGTGCTCAGTTCGCCGCCACACCCAACCACCTGGTCCGCACTCCGGGGGGCTGGAGGCAGGCTGGGGAGCTGGCCACCGGCGACCGTCTGCTGACGACGGAAAAGCATTATCTCAACGAGCAGCAGTGGAACTTGGTGCTCGGTTCGTTGCTCGGGGACGGCAACCTGTCACCGAACCGTCGCGACAGGCAGGGCGTACGTTTCAGGATGGGGCACGGTCAGCAGCAGGCCGCGTACCTGGAATGGAAGACCGAGTTGCTCGGCAATCTCTCGCACTGCCGCACCCGAAACGAGCGTGGCGCCGAGTTCGCCGATTTTGCACCGCTTCCGGAACTGCACGAACTCTACGAATCCGTGTATTTCGGTGACTGTAAGAAGGTTATTTCCTGGGACTACCTCAAGACGTTGACCCCCTTGGCGCTCGCCGTCTGGTACATGGACGACGGTTGCTTCACTCTTCGTTCCAAGGGGGCGCAGGAACGGACCCGTGGTGGTAGCGGCCGGATAGAAATCTGTGTCGAAGCCTTCAGCGAGGGGAGTCGTGAACGGATGGCGCAGTACCTGCGCGATACTCACGACTTGGATGTCAAACTCTGTTCCAAGGGTGAGCGCGAGGTGGCCACGCTGCGTTTCACGACCGCGGCCACTGCCCGGTTCCACGAGTTGATCGCTCCCTACGTCCCCTCGAGCATGGAGCACAAGTTGTTGCCGGATTACCGGGGACAGTGTGCGGTTGCTCCCGTCTTCGACGAACCCGAGACGCGGCTCGTCCCGTCACGAATTCTCGATATTCATGTGAAGCCGGAGACACGGAGCATGCACCGGTTCGACATCGAGGTGGAGGGCAACCACAACTACTTCGTGGACGGCGTGATGGTGCACAACTCTCCCGAGACGACCACGGGCGGCAAGGCGCTGAAGTTCTACGCCTCGGTGCGGCTGGACGTGCGCAGGATCGAGACCCTCAAGGACGGCTCGGACGCGGTGGGCAACCGCACCAGGGTCAAGGTGGTCAAGAACAAGGTGAGCCCGCCGTTCAAGCAGGCGGAGTTCGACATCATCTACGGCCACGGGATCAGCCGCGAGGGCTCGCTGATCGACATGGGGGTGGAGCACGGCTTCATCCGCAAGTCCGGGGCCTGGTACACCTACGAGGGCGACCAGCTCGGGCAGGGCAAGGAGAACGCGCGCAAGTTCCTGCGGGACAACCCGGACGTGGCCAACGAGGTCGAAAGGCGCATCAAGGAGAAGCTGGGGATCGGTTCGAACTCCGGTTCCGGCTCCGGTGAGCAGGAGACCGAGTCGAGCGAACCGGCTTCGGTGGAGTTCTGATCGAGCTCATGGACACCACGAGCGAGGGCGGAGTCCCCAGCACCGATCGGGTCGCGGACGAGCCGCACGTGGAGGGGGCGTCCGGTTCGGAAGGGGCGGACTCCGCCGTCGAGGTCTCCCCCGCCGAGGCCGAGAGGGCCGCACGGGAGACGGTGTACCGCCTGCTGGCGGTCCGGGCACGCAGCCGTGTCGAGCTGCTGCGTGCCCTGAGCCGGGCCGGGGTGGACTCCGACACGGCGCACTCGGTGCTGGACAAGTTCGTGGACGCTGGCCTGGTCGACGACGCGGCTTTCGCCGCGGAGTGGGTGCGCAGCCGCCACCGGCAGCGCGGACTCGGCCGGAGGGCCCTGGAGGAAGAGCTGCGGGAGAAGGGGGTCGACGACGACGCCGTCTCCGCCGCGCTGAGCACTCTGGACACCGAGGACGAGGTCTCCCGCGCACGGGAGCTGGTGCGGCGCAAGCTCGCCGGTACGACGGTGACCGATCCGAAGGTGCGGATGCGGCGCCTGGTGGGCATGTTGGCCCGCAAGGGCTACGGCGAGGCGTTGGCCTTCCGGGTGGTCCGGGAGGAGCTGGAAGCCCTCGACGAGGAGGGCCACTTCGACGACGCGGAGCTCGTGGACCCCGATCCGTGACCCGCGGAGGGGCGGGAATCCCTGGAGAGCGGCGGAACTCGCCGTGCGAGGTGCTCTGCGGCTCCCCGCCGGGGAGCCGCCTCGTGCGACGGCTTGGCGCGCACCCCGCGCGAAGCCCGGCTGCGAGTTACTAGGCTGCGGCGATGAACGAATCGAGCTCCTCGCCCACCGCGGACCACATCGTCTGGGACTGGAACGGCACGCTGCTGGCCGACAACCACGCCGTTGTCGCCGCGGTGAACGTGGTGTGCTCGGCTTTCGGCGCCGAGCACGTGGATCTGTACCGTTGGCGCTCGGTTTTCGGCAGGCCGTTGCGGCACGCCTACGAGAAGGTGCTGGGCCGCGAGATCGCGCAGCGGGACTGGGCGCGGATCGACCGGATTTACCACGAGGCCTACCGGGAGCTGCTGCACACCTGCGAATTGGCCGCTGACGCTCCGGAAGTGCTGCTCGGGTGGTGGAACGCGGGCCGGAGCCAGTCGTTGCTTTCCATGTTCTTCCACGAGGAGCTGGTTCCGCTGGTGGAGAGCTTCGGGCTGAGCTCGGTGTTCAGCCGTGTCGACGGCCTGCGTGATCCGGCGGTGGGCGGATCCAAGGCGGAGCACCTCGTCGCGCACCTGGGCGCGCTCGGTGTGGACCCGTCCGAGGCGGTGGTGGTCGGGGACGTGGCCGACGACGCCTCCGCGGCGGAGTGGGCGGGTGCGGGCTGCGTCCTGGTCAGCACCGGGGTGATGTCGCGGGAGTCGCTGGAGGCGACCGGTCGTCCCGTGGTGGATTCGCTGGGGGAGGCCGTGGAGCGACTGGCCGGTGCTCGGGTGCTGTGATTCGGACCCCTGAAGTGCTGGAGCGTATTGATCCCGGGTTTTGGTTTTGTTTAGCCTAACCTAAGGATTTCTTGCGAGGTGGTCCGCGTGGCGAGCGGCTCACGCGCCGCGAGGTGACGGTGGTCGCCTCCTCGCAGGGCTTTTGAACACGGCTCCCAGCAGTGAAGGTGTCCAATGTCGCGCAACACGTTCGGTCCGGCACGTTCGGAAATCAGCCGCAGAGGGCTGATCGGTGGAGCGGGAGCACTGCTGCTCGCCGCGTGCGCTCCGGGCAAGGACGGGGGGTCCGGCGGTGGCTCGTCCGGGGACGGCTTTCCCGTGCGCATAGAGCACAAGCACGGCACCACCGAGATCTCCGAGCGGCCGAAGCGTGTGGTCACCGTCGGGCTCACCGACCAGGACACCGTTCTCGCGCTCGGCACGGCTCCCGTGGCGGCGCGGGAGTGGTTCGGCGGCAAGGACGGGGCGCTGTGGCCGTGGGCGCACGAGGCTCTCGGTGATCGCGAGGTCCCGACGGTGCTGGCGCGTCAGGAGCTCGAGTTCGAGCGGATCGCCGCGTTGGAACCGGACCTGATCGTCGGGGTGAACTCGGGGTTGAACGAGCAGGAGTACAAGAAGCTCTCCGCGTTGGCTCCCACGGTAGCCCAGCCCGCCGAGTTCGCGGACTACGGCGTCCCCTGGCAGGAGATGACCGGAATCATCGGGCGTGCCCTGGGCAAGAAGGAGCAGGCGGACCGGATGGTCGCCGACATCGAGTCCCGCTTCGAGCAGGCCAAGTCGCAGCATCCCGGTTTCGCGGATTCCACCGGCCTGCTGGCCACCTCGATCAGCGGCCAGGTGTGGGTGTACGCGGAGGGGCCCGCCCCGCGGTTGCTCCGTTCGCTCGGTTTCCGGATGCCCGAGGCCGCGAAGAACCTGTTCTCCGGGGACAACCGGGAGCCGGTTCAGCTCAGCAAGGAGCGGCTGGGGGTGCTCGAGTCCGACGCGCTGCTGCTCGGGATCTACGGCTCCCCGGAGGAGAGCATCTCGCGCAGGGACATCTACCAGCGGCTCGACACGGTCCGGCAGGGACGCGACATCAAGATGCCGCGGCAGAGCGAGCTCAACGGCGCTGTCTCGTTCGCCAGCCCGCTGAGCCTGCCCATCGCTCTCGACGGGCTGGTCCCGCGACTGGCCAAGGCGATCGACGGCGATCCGAGCACCGAGGTCGAGCCGGTGGGGTGATCCGGGACCGCGGTGGGAGCGGATGAGGCCCCACGTCCGTCCGGGGGCGGGATGCGCGCTCCCCGGACGGACGTGGGGTTCCGGTGCCACCGCGGAGCGCTTCCGGGCGCGGCGGGGGCCCGGAGCGGCTCAGCCCAGGGAAACGGCCTGGCGGGCCAGTGCCTCGACGTGCCCCCAGTCGCCCTTGGCCAGGGCGTCCCGCGGTGCTAGCCAGGTCCCGCCGACGCAGCGCACGTTCGGCAGCGCGAGGTAGTTCCCCGCGTTGTCGGGGGTGATGCCGCC
Source organism: Actinopolyspora sp. BKK2 (assembly GCF_011291845.1). Lineage (NCBI taxonomy): Bacteria > Bacillati > Actinomycetota > Actinomycetes > Actinopolysporales > Actinopolysporaceae > Actinopolyspora > Actinopolyspora sp. BKK2. The sequence continues at coordinate 78,148 of NZ_JAANTE010000004.1, forward strand.
GGTCGGACAGAAGGACAGGTCCGGCAGTGGGCTGGCCAGCGCCTTGAGGTAGGGAACTCCGCCCGAGGGCTCGGCCGGGAAGAACTTCAGGGCCCGGTGTCCGCGTTCGGCGAGTCGCAGCGCCTCCGAGACCGTGCTGATTCCCGGCAGCGCGGGCAGCCCGGTGTCGGCGACCTCGTCCAGCAGCCGGTCGGTGCTTCCCGGGGTGACCAGGTAGCTCGCCCCGGCGCGGGCAGCCTCCTTGGCCTGGCCCGGTGCGGTGATCGTTCCGGCGCCGACGGAGATGCCCTCCACCTCGCCGGTGATCCGTTCGATCGCTTCCAGCGCGACCGGGGTGCGCAGGGTTACTTCTATGGTGTGTATTCCACCGCGCTGCAGCGCTTGAGCCAGGGGCACCGCGTGCGTCGTGTCGTCGAGCACGACCACCGGCACGACCGGGCTGATGTCGAGGATGTCGGTTGCGGCTGGCATCGGTTCTTTCCGTTCCGTTGCTGCTCGTGGGATCAGGCGGAGACTTCTTCGGAGGAGGTCTGCCGTTCGGGAGATGGGAACACGCTCGCTCCCCGGTCCGCCCGTCCGACAGCTTGCCGGAAGGTGGCGAACAGTTCCCGGCCGGTGCCGAACTGCTGGGTGGCCGCGGGGGCGGCGGGCTCCCGGGAGCCCAGTTCGTCGTCCGGAACCAGCACCTCGAGGGTGCCCTGCTCACCGTCCACGCGGAGCACGTCCCCGTCGCGGAGCTTGCCCAGTGGGCCTCCGGCGCTGGCTTCCGGGGTCACCTGGATCGCGGAGGGGATCTTGCCCGACGCGCCGGACATGCGTCCGTCGGTGACCAGGGCGACCTGGTGTCCCCGGTCCTGGAGCACGCCGAGGCTCGGGCTCAGGCCGTGCAGTTCGGGCATCCCGTTCGCTCGCGGTCCCTGGTTGCGCACCACCACGACCACGTCCTTGTTCAGCTCGTCGGCCTGGAAGGCGGCCTTGAACTCCTCCTGGGTGTCGAACACGCGCGCCTGCGCGGTCACGGAGCGGTGCTCGGGCTTGACCGCCGAGACCTTGCTCACCGAACGGCCGAGGTTGCCGTCCAGGACCCGGAGTCCTCCCTCGTCGTCGAAGGGGGAGGAGACGCTGCGCAGCACGTCCGTGTCCAGGCTTTCCCGCGGGGCGTCCCGCCAGACCAGCTCGCCGTCCTCGAGGAAGGGCTGTTGCCGGTAGCGGTCCAGTCCCGGCCCGGCCACGGTTTGCACGTCCGGGTGGAGCATTCCCGCGTCGAGCAGCTCGCTGATCAGGGTCTGCACCCCGCCCGCCGCGGTGAAGTGGTTGATGTCGGCCGAGCCGTTCGGGTAGACGCTGCCGAGCAGCGGCACCGCCGCGGAGAGCTCCGCGAAGTCGTCCCAGGTGAGCTCGATTCCCGCTGCCGCGGCCACGGCGGGCAGGTGCATGGTGTGGTTGGTGGATCCGCCGGTGGCCAGCAGGGCCACCACTCCGTTGACGACGGCGCGTTCGTCGACGATCTCCCCGATGGAGGGGGCGTTCTCGTCCTTCGCGGCGCGCACCGCCTGCCGCCCCGCTTCCTCGGTGAGTGCCTTGCGCAGCGGGGTCCCGGGGTGGACGAAGGTGGCTCCGGGCAGGTGCAGCCCCATCGTCTCGACGACGAGCTGGTTGGAGTTGGCGGTTCCGTAGAAGGTGCAGGTTCCGGGGGAGTGGTAGGAGGCGGCCTCGGCTTCGAGGAGGTCCTCCCTGGTGGCCTTGCCCTCGGCGAACAGCTGCCGGATCCTGCTCTTCTCGCTGTTCGGGAGCCCGGAGGGCATCGGTCCGGCCGGTACCAGCGTGATCGGCAGGTGCCCGAAGGACAGCCCGCCCATCAGCAGGCCGGGGACGATCTTGTCGCAGATACCGAGCAGCAGTGCCGAGTCGAACATCTCGTGGGACAGGGCCACGCCGGTGGCCATCGCGATGACCTCCCGGGAGAACATGGACAGCTCCATGCCGGTGCGTCCCTGGGTGATTCCGTCGCACATGGCCGGGACGCCGCCGGCGAACTGGGCGACCCCGCCCGCGCCGCGTGCGGCTTCCTTGATCCACTCGGGGAACTCGGCGTACGGCTTGTGCGCCGAGAGCATGTCGTTGTACGCGGAGACGATGGCCACACCCGGGCGCACGAGGCCCTTGACGGACTCGCGGTCTGTGCCGTTGATCGCGGCGAAACCGTGCGCGAGGTTGCTGCAGGCCATGTCAGCTCTGGCCGGTTCGGTTCTTTTCGCGGCCCGGATCCGCTCGAGGTACTCGCGGCGCGAGGTGGCGCTGCGCTCGGCGATGCGGTCGGTGACGCGTCGGATGACTGGGTGCAAGCTGGCCTGGGACATTCATCGCCTCCCGATGCGTACGGGGATGGGTGCTGGAGGTCGTTCACGACTGGCCGGTCGACCCTGGTGGTCGGCTCGATGCCTTGCCGCGCCGGGAGAGCGCCTCGAGCGGTCGTGCCGCGTGCCCCGTTGCTCGGCAACGCATCGATCCGGTCTCGGCACGGAAGTGCCGTGTCCGATCCGGGCATTCGGGCCGAAAAGCCGGTTCCGTGGAGGAGCTCCTACGGGTGGGCGACGACGTTGGCGCCTCGACTGGTGCGAATCGATGTGACCCTAACTCGTGCGGAACACGCATCACAACCGATCCAGATGGCACCCAGCCTATCCCACTGTCCGTGCGGACGGGGTGAGCGCTCGTTCGGCCGGGCCGATCGTCGGGTGAGCGGCGTCGACTGCTCGGCCCCCCGTTCTACCGACGCCGCCGGTTGGGCTTCGCCGCGGAACCAGCTGGGCAAATCGATCCGCGCACGTTGCCGAGGTCACCTCGGGTAAGTGGACACGGGGCTCGCGGGCGACGATGATCGTGGGCATGCGGGGCAGAGCGATCTCGGTGGCGGCGGTCGGTGCGGTACTCGGCACGGTGCTGTCCGGATGCGGTGGGGGCGGTGCGGCCCAGCAATCTTTCCCGGATCGGGGGACGGGTGCTGCTTCCTCCACTGTGGGTAGAAGCGGGGCGGGGTCCGCGGACGAGCTGCCCGAGTCGCCCGCGGTGGCCGAGATACGCCGTCGGGGAACCCTGCTGGTCGGGGTTCCCACGGACGCCCCCGACTTCGTGCGGCGCTCCGAGGGGCGGTACCGCGGTTTCGACGTGCGGATCGCGCGGATCATCGCCGAGGGGTTGGGGCTGGATCCGCGCGAGCAGCTCGCTTTCCGGCGCCTCCCGCCGGGGATGCGCAGCGGGGCGGTCGCCCGCGGCAGCGTGGACGTGCAGCTCGGGGGGATCGAGCGCGGCACGGAGGGGTTGCGGGTGGTGGGCCCTTACGTGGTGACCACCGGTTCCGCCGGTGAGCGCGTGGAGCGGTTCGTCGGTGTCGAACCCGGCGACGAGAGGTTCCGCGCGCGGCTGCGGACGGTCCTGGGCGAGGCCGTGTCGGACGGGAGCTGGCAACGTGCCGCGGAGCGGACCTTGCTGGAGCGGCGTCCGAACGCGCGTGCCCCCGAGCTCTCCGGGCAGTAGGCGATCCGGCTCGGCGCGGGCCCCGCGCCGAGCCGGGATCCCCGGTCAGTCCCCCGTGGTCGCGGCGCTCGCGGGCTCCCGGGCGGCGGAGGTCTTGCGGCCCCTGCTCAGCGCGCGTTCGGTGTGGACCGCGACTCTGCTCAACGTGTAATTGATCAGGATGAACACCACGGCCACCACCAGGTAGACCTGGATCTGGTTGCCGAGGTTCTCGATGGCGATCTCCCCGCGTTGCACGAACTCCGGGTAACTGATGGTGAAGCCCAGCGAGGTGTCCTTGAGCACCACGACCAGCTGGCTTATCAGCGCAGGCAGCATCGCGCGGAAGGCCTGCGGCAGCAGCACGCTGAACATCACCTGGTGCCTGCGCATCCCCACCGCGTAGGCGGCCTCGCTCTGTCCACTGGGGAGAGCTGCGATGCCCGCGCGCACGATCTCGGCGATGATCACGCAGTTGTACGCGGTCAACCCGACGACCAGCCCCCACATCAGGGGCAGGTCCAGCCCGAGCGCGGGCAGTGCCTGGGCGGAGAAGAAGATCAGCACGACCACCGGTGTGCCGCGCAGCAGCTCGATCACCCCGACCACCGCCCAGCGGTACCACGCGGCTGCGGTGATCCGGGTCAGCGCGAGCAGCGTGCCCAGCACCAGGGAGAGCAGGATGGACCAGCCCGCCGCCATCAGCGTGTTGGCGAGCCCGCCGCCCAGCAGTGTCCACAGTGCGCTGAAGTTCTCGTTGGTGGGGTCGACCAGCGCTCCCCACTTGTCGTAGGCGAACTCGCCTTCCGCCGCGAAGCGGTGGATCGCCCAGGCCAGCCCCGCCAGCAGCACGAGCGCGGTCACGACGCTGGCGTAGCGCGCCCGACGCCTGGCGCGGGGGCCGGGGGCCTCGTACAGCACCGAGTCGGTCATCGCGCGATCGCCACCTTCCGTTCCACGTACCCCAGCAGCAGGCCCGCCGGGATGGTGATGATCAGGTAACCGAGGGCCACGCCCAGCAGCACCGGCACGATCGCCTCACCCTGCGCGGAGGACAACCGGGTCCCGGTCTCGTACAGGTCCCCTCCGACTCCGAAGGCCCCGGCGATGGCGGAGTTCTTGATCATCGCGATCATCACGCTGCCCAGCGGGGGGACGATGCTGCGCACTGCCTGCGGCAGGATCACCAGCCGCAGGGTCTGGGTGAACCCGAGCCCTATGGAGCGGGCGGCCTCGGCCTGTCCGGCGGATACGGAGTTGATGCCGCTGCGGATGGCTTCGCAGACGAACGCCGAGGTGTACAGCGCGAGGCCGATGGTGCCGAACACGAAGTAGGAGGCGTTGAGCCCGAGGGTGGGGATCGCGAACGCCACGAAGAACAGCACCACCACCAGCGGGCAGTTGCGGAACACCGTCACCCAGGCGGTGCCGAAGGCGCGCAGCGGGGCCAGCGGCGAGACGCGGAATCCCGCTATGACCGTGCCCACGAGCAGGGTCAGCATCCCCGCGTAGAAGCAGATCTGCAGGGTGGTCCAGATACCGTTCAGATAGAGCTGGTAGTTCTCTGTGAGGACTTGCACGGTGCACTCCAGCCAACGGAAGGGGGCACCGCAGTCGTCGATGCCCCCTCGGCGGAGCCCGTTCCACCGGCCCGGGGCCCGGCAGCGGGTACCTCGGTGTCCGGACGGTCCCGGTGGTCCCGGCAGGCCCGGAGCACGAGGCGCGCGCCCCGGGGCGGGCCGCACCGGGTGAGCTATCCCCGGCTGCGCACCGGTGGCGTGAACGGGCTCCGCTCAGCGGAAAGACGGATCAGCCGCAGGAGCGGAGTTCGGGCAGTTCCGGGGTTTTCTCGGCGATCTTCCCGGCAGTGGACTCCCACGCCTCCGCGTAGCTGCCGTTCTCCGCGGCGGTGCGCAGGCTCTCGTTGACGAACTCGCAGAAGTCCGTGTCGCCCTTGAGGATGCCCACGCCGTAGGGCTCCTCGCTGAAGGTGTTGCCGACCACCTTGAAATTGTCCTGCTCGTAGTCGCTGACCAGTCCCATCAGGATCGCGTCGTCGGTGGTGACGGCCTGGACCTGGCCGTTGCTCAGCGCGTCGGCGCACTTGGAGTAGGAGTCGAACAGCACCAGTCTGGACTCGTCGATGTACTCGCGGATCCGCTCGGAGGGGGTGGAACCGTGCGCCGAGCAGACCTTGGCGTCGCTGTCGCGCAGCGACTCGGGGCCCGTGATCGAGTCGTTGTCCGCGCGAACCATCAGGTCCTGGCCGGCCTCGTAGTACGGGCCGGCGAAACTCACGCGCTCGGCGCGCTTGTCGTTGATCGTGTAGGTGGCCACGACCATGTCGACCGTGCCGTCCTGGATGTACTTCTCGCGGTTCTTGCTCGGGGTCTTCTTCCAGTTGATCTTGTCGGCGGGGATGCCGAGCTGGCCCGCGATGATCTCGCCGATGGCGACGTCGAATCCCTCCATCTCGCCCTGGAGGTTCTTCATGCCGAACAGCGGCTGGTCGAACTTCGTTCCGATGGTGATCTCACCCTGCTCGGCGTAGTGGGCCATGGTCGTCCCCTGCTCGAACGAGGGGTCCTCCACCACGGGGGCCGAGAATCCGTCGGAGCTCGCTCCGCCCCCGCAGGCACCGAGCAACAGGGTCGTCGAGGCCGCCACGGCGGCAGCGGTCAGCTTGCCTTTGCGCATGGGAGTCCCTTCCGGTGGTGGCCGCTGTGGCGGCCGGTGTCGATGAGTCTTCGGTGTCAGTGGGTGAGGATCTTGCCGAGGAAGTCCTTGGCGCGGTCCGATTCCGGTTGCTCGAAGAACTGCTGGGGAGTGGTGTCCTCGACGATCTCGCCGTCGGCCATGAACAGCACCCGGTGCGCCGCGCGCCGCGCGAAGCCCATCTCGTGGCTGACGACCAGCATGGTCATGCCCTCCTCGGCCAGGTCGGCCATGACCTCGAGGACCTCGCTGACCATCTCGGGGTCCAGTGCCGAGGTGGGTTCGTCGAAGAGCATCACCTTGGGGCGCATGGCCAGTGCTCGCGCGATCGCGGCGCGCTGCTGCTGACCACCGGACAGCTGGGCCGGGTACTTCTCGGCCTGGTCCGCGATCCCCACGCGGCGCAGCAGGCGCATTCCCTCCTCGCGCGCCTCGTTCCTGCCCAGTTTGCGGACCTTGACGGGGCCGAGCGTGACGTTGTCGATGATGCTCTTGTGGGCGAACAGGTTGAACTGCTGGAACACCATTCCGACGTCGGCGCGCAGCTCGGCGAGCGCGCGCCCCTCCTCCGGGAGCGGGACACCGTCCACGAGGATCGAGCCCGAGGTGGCCACCTCGAGCCTGTTGAGCACGCGGCAGAGGGTGGACTTGCCCGAGCCGGACGGGCCGAGGACCACCACGACCTGTCCGCGCGGGATCTCCAGGTCGATGTCGGAGAGCACGCGCAGCGAGCCGAAGTACTTGTCGACCGCGGACACCCGGATCATCGGTGCGTCCGTGGAAGCTTCGGTCATTCGATCTCCAGACCGGTCGGGAGCGGCGAACACGATGACGGCAACCTAAGCCGCGCACGGCGGTGAGTCCATAACCGATCGATCAACTGAGGTTGCAACTCGATTACGTTCGCCCGCGGGCGGGTCGGTGAACTCGGCGGGGATTCAGCCGGTCACGCGCCGTGTGGAGCGCCCCGCCCGCGACGCCCGGCGCGGGAAGTGCTCCACCGCGGCCGCGGGGGGAGGCGAGCTGCGGTCAGTTCGTGGGTGATAGCCCCGCCGGGGCGTCGTTCGCTCGTGCGGGGACGGGCGGTGACCAGCGACGCCTCTCGGTGGAGCAGCGGCGGGACCGGCTGGGCCCATACCACGGAAGAGTGCTTCCCACCAGGGGATATGGTGGGAACGTGACGGACAATCGGGCGCCTCAGTCATTCGAAGTGCGCACGTATGGCTGCCAGATGAACGTGCACGACTCGGAGCGGATCTCCGGTGTGCTGGAGGAGGCGGGGTACGTGCGGTCCTCCGGGGAGGGCACCGCGGACCTGGTCGTGTTCAACACCTGCGCCGTGCGGGAGAACGCGGACAACCGCCTCTACGGCAATCTGGGCCGACTGCGCTCCGCCAAGCAGGAGAACCCCGGCATGCAGATAGCTGTCGGCGGTTGCCTCGCGCAGAAGGACCGCGGCGAGATCGTGCGGCGGGCACCGTGGGTCGACGCGGTCTTCGGCACGCACAACCTCGGATCGTTGCCGACGCTGCTAGAACGCGCCCGGCACAACGAGGAGGCCGAGGTCGAGATCCTCGAGTCGTTGGACAAGTTCCCCTCGACCCTGCCTGCGCGGCGCGAGTCCGCCTACTCCGGTTGGGTGTCGGTCTCGGTCGGCTGCAACAACACCTGCACCTTCTGCATCGTGCCCGCGCTGCGCGGCAAGGAGAAGGACCGGCGCCCGGGGGACGTGCTCGCCGAGGTCGGCGCGCTGGCCTCCGAGGGAGTGCTGGAAGTGACCCTGCTGGGGCAGAACGTCAACGCCTACGGGGTGGAGTTCGGCGACCGCTACGCGTTCGGCAAGCTGCTGCGCTCCTGCGGTGACATCGAGGGGCTGGAGCGCGTGCGCTTCACCTCCCCGCACCCGAGGGACTTCACCGACGATGTCATCTCCGCCATGGCCGAGACCCCGAACGTGTGCCCGCAGCTGCACATGCCGTTGCAGTCGGGCTCCGACCGGATGCTCAAGGCGATGCGGCGCTCCTACCGCGCCGAGCGCTTCCTCGGAATCGTGGACAAGGTGCGCGCGGCGATGCCGCACGCGGCGATCACCACCGACATCATCGTCGGGTTCCCCGGTGAGACCGAGGAGGACTTCGAGGCCACCCTCGACGTGGTCCGCAGGGCCCGGTTCGCCAGCGCCTTCACCTTCCAGTACTCCAAGCGCCCGGGCACCCCGGCCGCGGAGATGGAGGGGCAGCTCCCCAAGGAAGTGGTGCAGCAGCGCTACGACCGGCTGGTCGAGCTGCAGAACGAGATCTCGCTGGAGGCCAACTCCGAGCTGGTGGGCAGCGAGGTCGAACTGCTCGTCGCCGAGGGCGCCGGGCGCAAGAACGCGCACACCGCTCGCTGGTCGGGACGTGCTCGGGACGGCAGGCTGGTGCACTTCACCCCGAGCGGGGAGGTCGAGGACCGGATCCGGCCCGGGGACGTGGTGCGCACCAGGGTCACCCAGGCGGCTCCGCACCACCTGCTCGCCGACGACGGGGTGAGCGAGCACCGCCGCACGAAGGCGGGGGATCACTGGGAGGTCGGCCAGCGCCCCAAGACCTCGGGGGTCGGTCTCGGACTTCCCACGTTCGGGGCTCCGTCCGCGGAGTCCGCGGCCTCCGCGGAGCAGGGGTGCGGCTGTTGAGTGACAATGCCCGGGCCGGGAATCTCCCCGAGGAGGACGCCGTGGTGGATCAGTCCGGTGAACAGCAGCGGTTCCGCGCCGACCTGTCGCGTGCCGAGCGGGACGTGAGTCGCAGGATCGACCCCGGTGGCCGTGCCCTGGTGATCGCCGGGGTCATGCTGGTGCTGGTGCTCACCGCGATCCTGCCGTGGGTCGGTGGCGCGAGCGGGTGGCAGGTGCTCTCGGGACAGGCCGATCCGGCGCTGGAGATCGAGCTGCTGCCGCGGTTGTTCTCGATCAACGCCACCGTGGCCGGAGTGCTGCTCGGCGCGTTGACGCTGGTGACCAGGCGGTGGGCGATCTCGTGGGTGACCGCCATGGCGTGTTCGGTGGTGACCGTCGAGGGAGTCATCGCGATCTGGTCGCGGCAGACCGTTCCCGAGGGTCAGGCCGGTCCGTCCATCGGGCTGGTGCTCGCCGCCGTCTCGATGGCCGTGCTGGCCAGCCAGTGGCTGCGGATCGCCTGGTCCCGACCGTGAACCGCGGCGAGGGAGCGGGCCGCTCCGCGGCCGGTTGAAGGGATTCGAACGGCTTCCGCGGCCCGGTTCCCGGAGAGGGGACCGGGCCGCGGAAGTATCGGATCCGCTTGCCCGGCTGGGTCACCTGTCGGCCAGCGCGTTCTCCGCGGCCGTCAGCCACTCCCGCCACTGCTGGGCTTGCCGGTCGGCTTCCTTGGCACGTTTCTCGTCGCCGGCCGAGCGCGCCTTCTGCGCCTGCTGCTCGTACTGCTGCACGCGCTCCCGGAACTGGTCGACCCGCGCCTGCGCCTCCGGATCGGTCTGGCGCCAGTGGGCCTGCTCTGCGGAACGAACCCGGTCGTTGACCGCGCGCAGCCGTCCTTCCAGCTCGCGCATCCGCTCCCGCGGAACCTTGCCTATCTCGTCCCAGCGCCGCTGGATGCGTTGCAACTGCGACTGGGCTGCGCTCAGATCGGCGTCGGGATCGATCCGCTCGGCCTCGGCGAGCAGCTCCTCCTTCAACCTGGCGTTCTCGGCGAATTCCGCGTCGCGTTCGGCGAACGCCTCGGAGCGCCGGGCGAAGAACCGGTCCTGAGCGGCTCGGAACCGCTTCCAGAGCGCCTCGTCGCTGTCCCTGGGCGCGCGGCCCACGGACTTCCACTCCGCCATGAGCTGCTTGTAGCGGTCGGCGGTCGGCCCCCAGTCCGTGGACTCGGTCAGCGACTCGGCCTCGTTGACCAGCTCCTGCTTGCGCTCCTTGGCGACGTTGCGCTGCCGGTCCAGCTCGGCGAAGTGCGATCCGCGGCGTCGGTTGAAGGCGTCCCTGGCCTTGGTGAACCGCTTCCAGAGCGCCTCGTCCGTCTTGCGGTCGACCCCCTTGATGGTTTTCCACTCGTCGAAGATGGCCTTGAGGCGGTCCCCCGCGGCCTTCCAGTTGGTGGCCTCGGCACCGATCTGCTCGGCCTCGGCGACCAGCGCCTCCTTGCGGGCCACCGCTTCGGCTCGGGCCTTCTCCCGCTCGGCCTTGGCGTGTTCCACCGCGTGCTCGGCCCGCTCGACGATGTGGTCGATGCGCGCGGCCAACGAGTCCACATCACCGACCACCGAGGCCTCGGGCAGTCCGTCGCGCAGGTGCTTGGCGTTGGACAGCGCCTGCTTGGGATCGCCCGAACCCGTCGAGATCCGCGTCTCGAGCAGTTCGGCCTCGGTGCGCAGATCGTCGAATCGCCGGGCGAAGTGGGCGAGTCCCTCGGTCGGCTCGCCCGCCTGCCAGGATCCGACGAAGCGTTCCCCGGTCGAGGTGTGCACGTAGACCTGGCCTTCGGAGTCGACCCGGCCCCAGCGCGCCGGATCGCTGGAGGCGATCGGCACCGCGGGCGCGGCGCCGCGTCCCGAACCGCTCGTCGTCGAGTCCGCGGCCGCCGAAGCGTCGGCGGTGTTCGGCGTCGTGTCCTGGTCTGTCATGGCCGGCTTCCTCCTTCTGCCCGCTCAGGTGCTCGTGCCGAACACGAGCGCCCCGCCGTGGCGGGGCCCAGCACGCGGCGACACGTGATTCGATGTGCCGCCGTCGGCGCATTCAAACAGCCGGGTCGCGCATCGACCAGTCCGCGGTGCCCGCATCGGGGCGGGGCGCGGTCCTCGGTGCGGTCGATGACGCCCGGTGACAGCTCTCGCTACGAGTGTGCCCCACCACGATATTGGACGGCACCACGGCTGTGGAGCCAGGAATCCTTTTTCGCGCTGAAGCGGTGCTCTCCCGCGGCCTCGCGGACCGGCGCGGTGCCCCTCGGGGGCGGTGTTCCCGGAGGTCGGTTCCCGGAGGTCGCTCGCGAGACGCGCCCGCCCGTTCCCGCGCGTTCCGGAGCGGGCCTCTACTGTTCGACGGTGTGATTAGCCGTGTCGCCGTGCTGCCCCAACCACCCCTGCTTGTTCCGGAGTTGACCGTGCGCTCCAGGCCGGAGGCCGCGGAGCTGCGCGCGGCCTGCCTGCGCGCCGCCTCGGCCCTGACGGAGGTCTCCGCGGACTGGTTGGCGCTCGGCACCGACCGGCGGGTGAGCGGCGAGCTCTCCCCGAGGAGCGCGGGGAGCTTCGCCGGTTTCGGCGTCGACGTCGCGGTTTCCCTCCAGGACGGGGCGGGCCGGGGCGGTGCGGACGAGGAGCTCCCGCTGCCCGCGTTGATCGCCGGATGGCTGCGCGAACGGGCGGGAGCCGCCGGGGTGCGGATGAGGTTGCTGGACGAGGACACCTCCCCCGCGGCCGCGCGACAGGTCGGTGTCGGGTTGTCGAACCGGAGCGGGGACGAACCGAGCGGGCTGCTGGTCCTGGCCGACGGTCCGCGCCGGTTCGGCGAGCACGAGCGGGAGGGAACCCCCGAGAGCGCGGCGGAGCTGCTCCGCGGCGGACTGGCCGTCCCCGGGTCGGGGAAGTTGGACGAGCTGGACGTCGACTCGGCGCGGCGTTCCGGAGTCGTGGGCAGGGCGGCTCTGCAGGCCCTCTCCGGGCTGGTCGGGGCCGACGACGCCGCCTGGCGCGGGGAACTGATTCACTCCGCCGCGCCGTTCGGCGTCGGCTACCACGTGGCCGTGTGGACACGTGCGGAGCAGCCGCCCCGGTAGCACGGGTTCGCCACGGCGCTGGTGCCCGACCACCGGCTCGGACTGTTACCGGGAACTTTCTAGGCTGGAGGGCGTGTCCGCGATGATGCAGCGCCCCGTGGCCGTTGTCGGCCCCACGGCAACCGGCAAGTCCGAGGTGGCCCTGTGGTTGGCCGAGCGGCTCGGTGGCGAGATCGTCAACGCCGATGCCATGCAGCTGTACCGGGGCATGGACATCGGGACGGCCAAAACCCCTCCGGAACTGCGCCGGGGGATTCCGCACCACCAGCTGGACGTGCTCGACGTGACCGAGAACGCCTCGGTGGCCGCGTACCAGCGGCAGGCCAGGGAGGCGGTCGAGCGGCTGCTGGGCGAGGGGGCGGTTCCGATCGTCGTCGGTGGTTCCGGTCTCTACGTGCAGGCCCTGCTGGACGAGTTGAACTTCCCGGGCACGGATCCGGAGGTGCGTGCCCGCTGGGAGGAGCACCTCCAGCGGGTCGGCACCGAGCGACTGCACCGGGAGCTCGCCGAGCTGGATCCCCCCGCGGCCGAGTCCATCCCCTCCACCAACGGGCGCAGAATCGTCCGGGCGCTGGAGGTGATCGAGATCACCGGAAGGCGGTTCTCGGCCAACCTCCCCGAACCGGGACCCCCCAGGTACGGAACTCTGCTGGTCGGTCTGGACCGCCCGGTCGCCGAGCTGGACGAGCGGGTCAACGCCCGGGTGGCGCAGATGTTCGACGCGGGGCTGGTCGAGGAGGTCCGCGGACTCGAGCGGGTCGGGCTGCGGCACGGGCGCACCGCCTCGCGGGCGCTGGGCTACCAGCAGGTGCTGGCCGAGCTGGACTCCTCCGGGGACATGAGCGAGGCTGCCGCGGAGACGGCTCGGCTCACCCGGAGGTTCGTGCGCAGGCAGCGCTCCTGGTTCCGCAGGGACGGGCGGATCCACTGGCTGGACGCGACCGCGGGCGATCCGGGGCGGGCTGTGCTGAACCTGCTGGAGTGCGCGGACGCCGAGTGAGCCGGGAGCGCGCCGCGGGGCGGTCGGGTGGCGCCCGTCCCTTCGGGCGGCGGCTAGACTGGTCCGGTGCAGTCTTACGCGGGACCGGAATTTCTCAAGGGGCACGGCACCGAGAACGACTTCGTCGTGCTGCCCGATCCGCGTGGGGAACTGGAGCTGACGGCCCGGCGCGTGCGGGCGCTGTGCGACCGCAGGCGTGGCCTGGGAGCCGACGGCGTGCTGCGCGTGGTGCCGAGCGGGTTGCTGGGTGAGCAGCTGCCCGCCGACGTTCCCGCCGACGCCTGGTTCATGGACTACCGCAACGCCGACGGCTCGGTGGCCGAGATGTGCGGCAACGGCGTCCGGGTGTTCGCGCGGTACCTGTTCGACGCGGGGCTGGTCTCCACCGGAAGCGTTCCCGTGGGCACCCGTGCCGGGGTGCGCACCGTGGTGGTGGAACCGGACGGGCGCGTGACGGTGGACATGGGCGCGAGCGCCGTTCGGGGGCACTCCAGCGTCACCGTGGCGGGCTATGCCATGTCGGCGTTGTCCGTGGACCTGGGAAATCCCCACCTGGTCTGCCTGACCGGCGAGCTCTCCGAGCTCGACCTGTCGGTGCAGCCGGGCTACGACCCGGACCTGTTCCCGGACGGGGTGAACATCGAGTTCGTGGAGGTGCTCGACGAGGAGCGGATCCGCATGCGGGTCCACGAACGAGGCGTCGGCGAGACCCGTTCGTGCGGGACCGGGACGGTGGCGGCGACCGCGGCCGTGGTGCGCGCTGCGGGCGAGGAGGACGGTTCCCGGTTCGTGCACGTCCAGGGGGGAGTCGTCGAGGTCCGGGTCACACCGGTGACCAGTACCCTCACCGGGCCTGCCGAACTGGTGGCGCGGGGCCGGTTGGGTTCCGAGTGGTGGAGTTCGCTCGAGGCGGAGCCGCTGACCGTTTCGGGTGTTTCTCCCTGAAAAGCGGTGGACGAACGTGCCATAATACATGGTGGTGAGGTTGTTCCCGTGGTCCCGCCCCGGGGAGACCGCACCGAGTTCGAGAATGATCCACGAGCAGCTGAGTAAGGATTACTTGACCAACCGTTACTTCACCGACGAGCGCTTCGACACCGCGGAGCGCGTGGCCGATACCGACGGCTTCGACACGCAAGCGACCCGGGATCCCTCGAACGCGCCCGAGGACGAACCCTCCATCGGGGAGATGGAGCGGCAGGAACGCGCGTCCCTGCGCCGGGTCTCCGGTCTGTCCACCGAGCTCTCCGACGTCACCGAGGTCGAGTATCGGCGACTGCAGCTGGAGAGAGTCGTACTCGTCGGCGTGTGGACCGAGGGCACCTCGGCACAGGCCGAGGCGTCGTTGGCCGAGCTGAGCAGGCTGGCCGAGACGGCGGGCTCGGAGGTGCTGGAAGGACTGGTCCAGCGCAAGGACCGTCCCGACCCCTCGACCTACGTGGGCGCGGGCAAGGTGCGCGAGCTTCGGGAGATCGCCGTCGCCGCCGGCGCCGACACCGTGATCTGCGACGGCGAGCTGGCTCCCGGCCAGGCGAGGCAGCTGGAGGAGAAGCTCCAGCTCAAGGTCGTGGACCGCACCGCCCTGATCCTGGACATCTTCGCCCAGCACGCCAACTCCAAGGAGGGCAAGGCCCAGGTGGAGCTGGCACAGCTGCAGTACTACCTGCCCAGGCTGCGTGGTTGGGGCGACAAGATGTCCCGCCAGGCCGGTGGGCGCGCCGGCGGAGGCAAGGGCGGTGTCGGTACCCGTGGTCCCGGTGAGACCAAGATGGAGACCGACCGCAGGCGCATCCACAAGCGGATCAGCAAGCTGCGCAAGGAGCTCGCGGCGATGAGCACGATCCGCGAGACCAAGCGCTCCCGGCGCGTGGCCAACGCCGTTCCCTCCGTGGCGATCGGTGGCTACACCAACGCGGGCAAGTCCAGCCTGCTCAACGCGCTGACGGGCAACGGTCTGCTGGTGGAGGACTCCCTGTTCGCCACGCTGGACCCGGCGACCCGTCAGGCCCGGACCGTGGACGGCAGGCCCTACACCCTCAGCGACACGGTCGGTTTCGTCCGGCACCTGCCGCACCAGCTGGTGGAGGCCTTCAGGTCCACCCTCGAGGAGGTCACCAGGGCGGATCTGCTGCTGCACGTGGTGGACGGCTCGGATCCCGCTCCGCAGGAGCAGGTCGGTGCCGTCAGGGACGTGGTCTCCGATATCGGCTCCGAGCAGGACGGTTCCGTTCCGCCGGAGCTGGTGGTGGTGAACAAGGCCGACGCGCTGGACACGGCCAAGTTCGCCGAGCTGCGGCGGTTGCTGCCCGAGGCCGTCTTCGTCTCGGCCCGCTCCGGTGCGGGCATCGACGAGCTGAACCGGGCCATCGCCGAGTGGCTGCCCAAGCCCGACATCTACGTGGACGCGCTCGTGCCCTACACCAGGGGTGAGCTCGTCTCGCGGGTGCACACCGAGGGCGAGCTCGTCGAGCGGGAGCACACCGCCGAGGGAACGCGGCTGCGCGCCAAGGTGCGCAACGACCTGGCGAACGCGCTCGAACCGTTCGCCACGACGGGTTGAGCGCGCGGCTCGGTCGGATGACCGCAGCGCTTCTCCTGACCGTGGCCCCCGTGTGCGCGGGGGCCGGGCAGGTGAGTGCCCGCCCGGGGGCTTCGGAGGCCGAGGTGCCCGCCCCGCGAACCGGCTGCACCCCGCGGGACGAGCGACTGTCCGAGCTGTCCGGGCTGTCCGCGGGGCCGCACGGCTGGTACGCCGTGGGCGACGGTGGAAGTGCCCTGCGGGTCCACGAGATGGATCCGCGGGACTGTTCGGTCGTCGACACGCACGGCTGGGCCGTGGACCCGTACGACGTCGAGGACTTGGCGCGTACGGAGGACGGGAAGCTGTGGCTGGCGGACACGGGTGACAACAGCAGGAAGCGGGAGACGGTCGCCGTTCACGTGCTCTCCCCGGGGGAGCCGAGCACGAGGCTCTACCGGTTCCGCTACCCGGACGGTCCGCACGACGCGGAGGCGCTGTTGCTCGGTCGCGGGACCGTGCCCCACATCATCACCAAGAATCCCCTGGGGGAGGCCGGGATCTATCGGCCGGCCGCGGAACCGAGCGAGCGCTCCCCGGTGGACCTGGAGCGGGTGGGCACGTTGAGCCTGAACTCGACCGGCACCCCCGGCGGTCCGCTGCCGAGCTCGTTCGGCTCGGTGACCGTGACCGGGGCGGCGGTCAGCTCCGGACGCGAAGTGGTGGCCGTCCGCACCTACACCGAGGTTTATCTGTACCCGGCCCCGAACGGCGGGGTGCTCGAAGCGCTGAACCGTGAGCCGTTGCGGGTACCGCTGGCCGACGAACCGCAGGGCGAGGCGATCGCCTTCGAACCGGACGGTGACCTGCTGTCCGCCTCCGAGCAGCTGGCCCCGGTGCGCGTGGTGCCGGACGCGGTTGGGCTGGTGGTCGAGCGCGGCCGCGGCAGCGGAGCCACCGGGGGTGCTGCCGGTTCGGACGGGTCCACTACCGCGGGAGCGGACTCCTCCGCGGTCTGGCCGCCCGCGCCGCGGGAGGTCGTGCTGACGGCTGGTGCGGTGTTCGCGCTGCTGGCCGTGCTGTCCGTGGTGCTGCGCCTGCGTCGCAGGCGCGGTGGTTGATCGAGGTGTCGTTTCCCCGGCGCAGGTGCTGAGGTGGGAACGAAAACCCGCTCGGAGCGGAAGCTGACGCGACCTTCGGTCAGAGTTTCCGCAGGACGGCCACGACCTTGCCCAGCACGGTGGCCTCGTCGCCGAGGATCGGTTCGTAGTCCGCGTTGTGCGGCAGCAACCACACGTGGTCCTCGGTGCGCTTGAGGGTTTTGACGGTGGCCTCCCCGTCGATCATCGCGGCGACCACGTCGCCGTTCTCCGCGTCGGGTTGCTGGCGGACGGTGACCCAGTCCCCGTCGGCGATCGCCAGGTCGATCATGGAGTCGCCCACCACGTTCAGCAGGAACAGCGAGCCTTCTCCCACGATCTCCCTGGGGAGCGGGAACACCTCGTCGACGGACTGCTCCGCGAGTATGGGACCGCCGGCCGCGATGCGTCCGACGACCGGCACGTAGGCGGGATTAGCCCGTTCGGTGAACTCGGAGGTCGAGGAGGTCTCCTCCGCGGTCAGCACCCCGACCGTCCGGGGGCGGTGCGGGTCGCGGCGCAGGTAGCCGCGGCGCTCCAGCGCGCGCAGTTGGTAGGCGACGGAGGACGTCGAGGTCAGCCCGACGGTGTTGCCGATCTCCCGCACGCTCGGCGGGTAGCCGTGATCGTGCATCCAGTCGCGGATGGTGTCGAGGACGCGGCGCTGGCGTTCCGTGAGTTCCCGGCGTTCCGTGAGTTCGGAGCCGCGCTCGGACTCCGAGGTCCGAGCGGACCCGTCGGGCTGCGTGCTCGCCCCCGCGGTGCCCTCGGCGTCCCCGTTGCCGGTGGGGTCGGAATGGTCACTCACCGTCACGGCCTCCTGTCCACCACTGCCCGCACGTGCCCGCACACCTCCACGGTAGACGGCACGGAGAAACGACACCAAACACCAGTTCGAGTGAGCCGGTCGCGGCCACGTCGATGACTTCGACCGGTGTTTCTCGTGTTCGCTGGTGGTCGATCGTACACGACTCGTACTGGTGTTCGAGCTCGTTTGCCCGTGGCGCCGTTGCAGGGGCGAGTGCGAGATGTCTCGCTCACGCGCGAGTGGGTCACTGCTCGGGTTGCCGCTTCGGGGGAGCAGTGGGTCGATTTCGCGAAACCGCTGGTCACAGCGCTGGTCCCTCGTGAGTCGGTCGGGACGGGGTGAGGGGAGCCGTGGTTGCGCGCGATCTCCGGCGCGGTATTTTCCCGTGGGGCGTGCCGACGGTCCCGCCAACCGTCCCTCCGCGTGCGCCGACGAGCGAGCACCCCGTCCGGTTCTTCCCGGGGCGATCGTTCGTCCGGGGGTGGTTCCCGCGGCGCTTCGACGTGCCCGAGTGCTCGGCCGGTCCGTTCGCCGACCCCGCCCGCTCGGCCTCTCCGCGTTCTTCCCGGAACGCGGTTCGGTGACTTTCCGTGTTCGCGGTGATCTCGTGCGAGGGGTGGTGCCTCGGGAGGCCGGAACTCCTCGGGCGAGGGGCGCGGTGGGGTCGCCGGGCTTGTGCAGGTAGCTCCGGCGAGTCGCCGAAAAACCGGGCCCCGATTTGCTTAGGATGTGCCCGGGAGCTAAAGTCGACCACAACATCTAGTAGTTTCATCGGTGTAATTAATCAATGACTTGGGTATACTGGCCGTTGAGCAGTTGCTCGAGTCGTATCGTGCCGACTGTCCGCACGACACAGTGTGTTGCGTGATGCGCACCGGCGGCCGGTCGGGTTGTGTCGAGGAGATGACTCGCGTTGCGATGTCCGTTCTGTCGAGGTGACGATTCGCGCGTCGTCGACTCCCGCGAGGTGGAGGAAGGGCAGTCGATTCGGCGCAGGCGGTCCTGCGCGAACTGCGGCCGCAGGTTCACCACGGTCGAGGAGCTGGTGCTCACGGTGGTGAAGCGCTCGGGAGTGACCGAGCCGTTCAGTCGGGACAAGGTCGTTCGGGGGGTGCGCCGCGCCTGTCAGGGACGCCCGGTGGAGGAGGACGCGCTGCAGCAGCTCGCCCACCGGGTGGAGGAGACGATCAGGTCGCTGGGGGTGCCGGAAGTGCCCAGCCACGAGGTGGGGTTGGCGATTCTCGGGCCGCTGCGCGAGCTGGACGAAGTCGCCTACCTGCGCTTCGCGAGCGTGTACAGGTCGTTCACCTCGGTCGAGGACTTCGAGCGGGAGATCGCGGACCTGCGCAACGCCGACGAGGAGTCCGCCGACGCTGCCGGCGGGCAGCAGGCTCCGCGGAACGGGGTCGACGCGGACGAGCAACCCGGACGAACGAGCGAAGCGAACGCGAATGCCTAAACCGGGGCGGGGAGCGGCGCAGCGCCGGAGCGGCGCGGCCAAGCGCAAACGGGTGGCCCACGCGGGCGGCCCCGAGCAGGGAAAGAAGCGACCGGGCCGGACGGGGAACCCGGACGGTGGCAGCAGGAGAGCGAGCGACGAGGGAGAGACTCACGCCATGACAGAGACCGTCGGTAGTCCGGCCTCCGCAGGGGAGTCGGAGGCAGGAACCCGCACGGCGGGAATCCGGGTCCAGCGTGTTTACACGACCGAGGGAGTGCACCCCTACGACGAGGTGACCTGGGAGCGCCGGGACGTCGTGATGACCAACTGGCGCGACGGTTCGATCAACTTCGAACAGCGCGACGTCGAGTTCCCGGAGTTCTGGTCGCTGAACGCGGCCAACATCGTCACGAGCAAGTACTTCCGTGGCGCACTCGGCACGCCGGAACGCGAGAGCAGCCTGCGGCAGCTCATCGACCGCGTGGTCAAGACCTACGTGCACAGCGGCCTCGAGCACGGCTACTTCGCGTCCGAGACCGACGCCGAGATCTTCGAGCACGAGTTGACCTACATGCTGCTGCACCAGGTGTTCAGCTTCAACTCGCCGGTGTGGTTCAACGTGGGGACCAGCTCCAAGCAGCAGGTCTCGGCCTGCTTCATCCTGTCGGTCGACGACACGATGGAGTCGATCCTCGACTGGTACAAGGAAGAGGGGCTGATCTTCAAGGGAGGTTCCGGAGCGGGGCTGAACCTCTCCCGCATCCGCTCCTCCAAGGAGCTGCTGTCCTCCGGGGGCACGGCTTCCGGTCCGGTTTCGTTCATGCGCGGTGCCGACGCCTCGGCGGGAACCATCAAGTCCGGCGGGGCCACCAGGCGCGCCGCCAAGATGGTCGTGCTCGACGTCGACCACCCGGACGTCGAGGAGTTCATCGAGACCAAGTCCAGGGAGGAGCACAAGATCCGCGCCCTGCGCGACGCGGGCTTCGACGTGGACCTCGGCGGCTCGGACATGGTCTCCGTGCAGTACCAGAACGCGAACAACTCGGTGCGGGTCAGCGACGAGTTCATGCGCTCCGTCGAGAGCGACGGCCAGTTCGGGCTGAAGGCGCGCACCGACGGCTCGGTGACGGACACCGTCCGCGCCAGGGACGTGTTCAACAAGATGGCCAAGTCCGCCTGGGAGTGCGCCGACCCGGGCATCCAGTACGACGACACCATCAACGACTGGCACACCAGCCCGGAGTCCGGCAGGATCACCGCGTCGAACCCGTGCTCGGAGTACCTGCACCTGGACAACTCCAGCTGCAACCTCGCCTCGCTGAACCTGATGAAGTTCCTGCGCGAGGACCTCACCTTCGACGCTGAGCTGTTCAAGAGCGCCGTCGAGATCGTGATCACCGCGATGGACATCTCGATCTGCTTCGCGGACTTCCCCACGGAGTCGATCGCGCAGACCACGCGGGACTTCCGCCAGCTCGGAATCGGCTACGCCAACCTCGGCGCGCTGCTGATGGCCACCGGGCACGCCTACGACTCCGACGGAGGCAGGGCGCTCGCGGCCTCGGTGACCTCGTTGATGACGGGGACCGCCTACAAGCGCTCCGCCGAGCTCGCCGGCGCGGTGGGGCCCTACGCGGGTTACGCGCGCAACGCCGAGTCCCACCAGCGCGTGATGCGCAAGCACGCGGCCGCCAACGACCTGGTGCGGACCTACCACCACAACGACGTCAACGTGCACGACCTGGCCACCCAGGTGTGGCAGGAGGGGCTGGAGATCGGCGCGCGGAACGGCTGGCGCAACGCGCAGGCCTCCGTGCTGGCCCCGACCGGAACCATCGGTCTGATGATGGACTGCGACACGACCGGCGTGGAACCGGACCTGGCCCTGGTCAAGTTCAAGAAGCTGGTCGGCGGCGGCTCGATGCAGATCGTCAACCGGACGGTGCCGCGCGCGCTGCGCGCGCTGGGCTACCCGGACGAGCAGGCCGAGGCCATCATCGAGTACATCGCCGAGCACGGGCACGTGGTGGACGCGCCGGGGCTGCGGCCGGAGCACTACGAGGTGTTCGACTGCGCCATGGGGGAGCGCTCCATCGCTCCCATGGGCCACGTCCGCATGATGGCCGCGGTGCAGCCCTTCCTGTCCGGTTCGATCTCCAAGACCGTGAACATGCCCGAGCACGCCACGGTCGAGGACGTCCAGGAGATCTACTTCGAGGGCTGGCGACTCGGCCTCAAGGCGCTGGCCATCTACCGGGACAACTGCAAGGTCGGTCAGCCGCTGTCCGCGGGCAGCGGGGGCAAGGACAAGGGCGAGAAGCAGGTCGAGAAGGAGATCGAGTACCGCCCGGTGCGCAAGCGCCTGCCCAAGAAGCGTCCGAGCCAGACGATCTCGTTCACGGTCGGCGGCGCCGAGGGCTACCTCCACGCGGGCTCCTACCCGGACGACGGTCTCGGCGAGATCTTCATCAAGCTCGGCAAGCAGGGGTCCACGCTCGCGGGCGTGATGGACGCCTTCGCGATGTCCATCTCGGTCGGGCTGCAGTACGGGATCCCGCTGGAGTTCTACGTGTCCAAGTTCCAGAACGTCCGGTTCGAGCCGGCCGGCATGACCGACGACCCGGACGTGCGCATGGCCAGCAGCGTGCTGGACTACCTGTTCCGCAGGCTCGCGCTGGACCACCTGTCCTACGAGAAGCGGGCCCAGCTGGGCATCTTCACCGCCGCCGAGCGCACCGAGCAGACCAACGGTGCCGACGCGGGGCAGGAGCAGAACGAGCTGGACTCGATGCGTGGTTCTGTGGAGTACTCCGAGCAGCCCAAGCCCGTGGTGCAGAACCCGAGCGACGACTCGGACGCGGGAAGCTCGACCGAGCTGCTGGAGCTGAAGCTGGGCAAGGCCGCTGACGCCCCGCTGTGCATGACCTGCGGCACCAAGATGCGTCCCTCCGGGTCGTGCTACCTCTGTGAGGGCTGCGGAGCCACCTCGGGCTGCAGCTGAGCGGTTCGACCGCGCACGGTGAGCTCCGGGGCGGGGTGTCCCGGTCCGGAAGCAGGCGAGGGGAGTCGGCCACGGCGGCCGGCTCCCCTTCGTTCGTCTCGGGGAGGGGACTCCGAACTGTCGCGGTGCGGTCCTCCGGTTCGAGCGCTTCCCGGAAGACCCGCGCGTCACGTGGGACGTGGTGGCGTTTCCGCGGTTTTTCGATGTGGTCCTCGGTTGCCGGCCGTTCGTTCGTCGTCGTTCCTTTCCGCTCGTGTCGGATCGCTGTACCCGCAGGCGAGCTCCGGAGGTCCGGTTGAGACCCGTTCCGCGCTCCCGGACGGACCGTCCTACCGGGACGGCCGAGGACGATCACCGAACGACACCGCTTGTCCGGAAAACGCCGCGCTGCGTGATTGACATCGCCGGTGTGGCTGGCAAGCTGCTGATCGTCCTCGGAAACCTGATGGGAGTTCGCATGTGGCGAGCGCGAACCGCTCTGCTGTCCGCGGTGGTCGTCCTACCGCTGCTCGGTGTTCCCACGGCGAGCGCCGACCCCGCCCCCGAACCCTCCGCCCCGGTGGTGGAGGACGGTGCCGCCCAGCCGGTGTTCGACCCGTCGAAGGCCGTGCGGCGGGACCTGTTCGTGACGGCCGGTGTGGACAGTGATCACGACGGTCGGGACGACAGGGTGCACGTTCAGGTGGTCCGTCCTGAGGGGACGGAGCGGGGAATGCGCGTACCCGTCGTCTACCGGGCCAGTCCCTACTTCGCGGGCGGCAACTCCGTCTCGAACCACGACGTGGACCGGGAACTGTACGCACCGGACCGGGCCGGGACCCGCTCGGCCGGAACCGCGACGGCCTCCCCGCGGTCGTCCCGGGCCGGGATCGACTGGGCCTACCAGCGCTTCCTGCTGGCGCGGGGATACGCCGTCGTCTACGCCGAGTCGCTGGGCAGCGGTGCTTCGGACGGTTGCCCGACCACGGGCGGGCGGAACGAGACCCTCGGAGCCAAGTCGGTCGTGGACTGGCTGAACGGCAGGGCGCCGGGGCACGACGCGAACGGCGAGCCGGTCCGGGCGGACTGGTCCACGGGCAAGGTCGCGATGATGGGGGTCTCCTACAACGGGACGCTGCCGAACGCGGTGGCCACCACCGGTGTCGAGGGGCTCGAGACGATCGTGCCCATCGGGGCGATATCCAGCTGGTACGACTACTACCGCTCGGACGGCGCCGTCGTGGCACCGGGCGGATACCAGGGCGAGGACGCCGACGTGCTGGCGAAGTACGTGCACACCAACGACCGGGACTGCGCTGCGGTGACCGAACGCCTCCGCGCCGGGCAGGACCGGCTGACCGGCGACTACAACGAGTTCTGGGACCAGCGCAACTACCTCGACGACGTGGACCGGATCGAGGCTTCGGTGCTGTCGGTGCACGGGCTCAA
This sequence comes from Actinopolyspora sp. BKK2, assembly GCF_011291845.1. Taxonomy (NCBI): domain Bacteria; kingdom Bacillati; phylum Actinomycetota; class Actinomycetes; order Actinopolysporales; family Actinopolysporaceae; genus Actinopolyspora; species Actinopolyspora sp. BKK2. The sequence goes on from NZ_JAANTE010000004.1 coordinate 101,500, forward strand.
CGACTGGAACGTCAAGACGCGGCAGGCTGCGCAGTGGTACCGCGCGCTGCGCGAGCAGGGGGTGCAGCACCGGATCTGGTGGCACCAGCAGGGCCACCGCGATCCGATCGGGCTCAGGAAGCAGGAGTGGCTGCGCACGTTGAACCGCTGGTTCACGCACTACCTGCACGGCGTTGCCAACGGGGTCACCCACGAGCCCAGGGCGACCATCCAGCGGGCCGACGGCAGCTGGCACCGGGAGTGGGAGTGGCCCGCCCCCGCGGCACGGGACGTCTCGCTGACTCCGACCCCGGGCGGTGACGCCCGGGGAGGGCTGAGCCCGCGCGGGCGAACCCCCGGAAACGTGGTGGAGACGCTCCGGGACGACGCGAGCGTGCTCGCCGGGGAGCTGGCCCGTGCCCGGAGCTCACCGCACCGGCTGAGCTACTTCACCCGCGGTGTGCCCCGCCCCGTGCGGATCAGCGGCACCGCGCGGGCCGAGCTGGCCCTGTCCTTCGACAGCCCCGCGGCCAACGTGACCGCGATGCTGGTCGACCGCGCCCCGGACGGTTCGATCGAACCGATCACGCGGGGGTGGACCGACCCGCAGAACAGGAGGTCCGTCGAGCGCAGCGCTCCGATCGAGCCGGGGAAGCGGTATCGGGTGAACGTGGAGATGATGCCGGACGACTACGTGCTCGACAGGGGGCATCAGCTCGGGCTGGTCGTGCTGTCCAGCGATCACGAGTACACGCTTCGCCCCGCCCCCGGGACAGAGCTGAGTCTCGACCTGGCGGGGAGCAGCCTGGTCGTGCCTGCCGTGGCGGGCCGGGGAGTGTTCCGGTAGCTCTGGGCCGGAACGGCCGGTGCGGTGGCCGAATCGGCGCTGAGCACTTTTCACGCGGGAGCGGCCCGGCGGAGCGAGCGGCTCCGCCGGGCCGCTTCTCGTGTGCCATGCGCCCGCGTCCTGCCGGGACAGCGGGCCGGTGCTCGTCCACAACGCTCGGATGCGTCCACAGCTTTGCGAACCGCGGATCTCGTCCCCGGCGCCTCCCGCCGATGCGGGAAGTATGAGTTCTTCGGCGAAACAGCAAACCGTACACCTTTCCGACCCGGCCGAGTTCGTGGCCGCCGTCCCGCATCTGCTCGGGTTCTACCCGGAGGAGTCGCTGATCGTCACGACGCTGCACGGGGCGCCGGGTGCGACGCGACTCGGGTTCACCGCACGAGTGGACCTGCCCGCCGAGGGCAGACGTGCCGAACTGGCCACCGAACTGGTGCGGGGGCCGATCGCCCGCGACGAACCGACGGGAGTGCTGCTGGCCGTGGTCGGCGGACTCCTGTCCGGAGGGGGCGAACGCGCGGTGCCCCCCTCCGGGGAACCGGTCTCCGCGGACAGCGGGGCTCCCGCGCCACCTCACAGCGAACTGATCGGGTTCTTCCACGACGCCCTGTACGAGGCGGACCTGTCCCTGGCCCAGGCCCTCTGGACACCGGAGATCAGCAAGGGGTCCCCGTGGTACTGCTACACCGACGGGCGCAGCGGAAGAACGCCCGACCCGAAGGCGTCTCCGCTGGCGGCGGCGCTGGCCCTCTCCGGCACGGTGACCTTCCCCAGCAGAGCGGAGCTGGCCGAGTCGGTGGCTCCCGAGTCCGCGGAGACCCAGGCCCGCTGGTCAGCGCGGCTGAACCTGCTGCAGGACGACGCGGAGCCGCACCGGGGTGCGGCCGACATGTGCAGCGCCGACGTCGAGACGGTGTTCGCCGCGATCCGTCGTACGGCACGTGAGGAGGCGTTGACCGAGGAGGACCTGCTGCGGGTGCTCGTCGCGTTGTCCGACTACCGGGTGCGGGACTTGGCGATGGGAAGCGCGCTGAGCACCGAGGCGCGTGCTGCGGAGCAGCTCTGGCTCACCCTGGTGCGCAAGGCGCCGGAGCCCGAGGTCGCGGATGCGGCGGTGCTGCTGGCCTTCTCCGCCTACCTGCGCGGTGACGGGGCGCTGGCAGGGGTCGCGCTGGAGCGGGTGGAGCGGACCCGCCCTGCGCACCGCCTCGGTGAGCTGCTGCGCAGGGCGTTGGACACCGGAATCGGCCCGAGCGCGTTGTCGGTGATAGTGCGGGACACGGTCGCCGACGCGCAGGCGATGATCGAGCAGGAGGAGTGTTGACCGGGACGACGCCGGGGACCACGAGGTCCTAGCGGGCGCGGTCGAGCACGAAGTTCCACGCGTCGCGCACGATGTCCTCGATCTCCCGGCGCTGAGGGGACCAGCCCAGTTCGCGCTGGGCCCGCTCGCTGGAAGCCACCAGCGTGGCTGGGTCGCCCGGGCGACGCTCGGCCGTCTCCGCCGGGATGTCCCGTCCTGTCACGGAACGGCACGCCTCGACCACCTGCTTCACCGAGAAGCCGGTCCCGTTGCCCAGGTTGTAGATCCGGTGCTGTCCGGGAACGGCCTTCTCCAGCGCGAGGAGATGAGCTTCCGCGAGGTCGCGGACGTGGATGTAGTCCCGCACGCAGGTGCCGTCGGGGGTGGGCCAGTCCTCCCCGGCGATGTGCACGCGGTCGCGCAGTCCCTGCGCGACCTCGAGCACGATCGGGATGAGGTGCGTCTCCACGGTGTGCCGTTCCCCGAAACCGTCGTGCGCACCGGCGACGTTGAAGTAGCGCAGGCTGGTGGCCGCGATTCCGTAGGCGCTCGCGTAGGAGCCGATGGCCTGGTCGATGGCCAGTTTGGTCGCCCCGTACGTGTTGGTCGGCCCGGTGGGGGCGTCCTCCGGGATCGGAACGGAGTCCGGTTGGCCGTACACGGCCGCCGTCGAGGAGAACACCAGCCGGGGGACGCCCTGCTCGCGCATGGCGTCGAGCAGGCGCAGGGTGGTGACCACGTTGCCGTGCCAGTACATGGCGGGGTCACGCATCGACTCGGCCACGAGCGACTTGGCCGCGAAGTGCAGCACACCGTCGAAGCCCTCGGCCAGCACCTCGGTGGCCCGTTCCGCCACGTCACCGGTTACCAACCGGCAACCGCTCGGCACGGCGTCGGCGTGTCCGGTGGACAGGTCGTCGAGGACGACCACCTCGTGCCCGGCCTCGTGGAGCCGGGCCGCGCAGACACTGCCCACATAGCCCGCCCCGCCGGTAACCAGCAGCTTCACCGCGTTCTCCCCTTCGGCCTGCTCGTCGGTGACTCACGGAAACGCTCGGCTACCACGCGAGCGCGGTGGCCGGGGCGAGTCCGAACGGAAAAGATCGCCCCCAACGTACACCGCTCGGCTGTGAGCCGACGGGAGACTGCCGGCCCGGCGCCGCAGGCGGTGCTGCGCCGGAGGGGAGCGTCGCGGAACAAGTCAGGTGTCCTGCGGCGGGGGAAGGGAGGTGAGGCCCGCGGGTGGGGCGGTGACACCGCCTGCCACCCACGGACGGACTCACGACCGCGGTTCTCGCGCGGCTCCAGCCGAGGGCACAGCGGTGAACAGTCGCGGTGCTCGCGAACCGTTCCGCTCGAAGGCCTCGGTTATCTCCCGCTCGGTGCGCTCCCGCTCGTGGGAGGGCACCAGGGCTATGGCTGACCCACCGAAACCGCCCCCGGTCATCCGCGCCCCGAGAGCGCCCGCGTCCAGAGCGGTCTCGACCGCGAGGTCGAGCTCGGGGCAGGAGACGCGGTAGTCGTCGCGCAGACTCGCGTGCGAGGCGGTCAGCAGTTCTCCCACCTCGGTCAACGCGCCGCTCCGCAGCCGTTCCAGCGTCCTGAGCACCCTGTCGTTCTCGGTGACCACGTGCCGCACCAGTGGACGCAACCGTTCCGGAAGCGCGTCCAGCGCACCGTCCAACCCGGCCGCTGTGATGTCGCGCAGCGCCGAAACGCCGAGCAGCGCGCAGGCCTCCTCGCAACCGTTCCTGCGATCCCCGTAGCCGGATTCGCTGTGCGAGTGGTTCACCCGGGTGTCGATCACCAGGATCTCGAGCCCGCTGCCCGCCGCGTCGAAGGGAACCTGCTCGGTCTCCCCGGAGCGGACGTCGAAGAAGAGCGCGTGCGCGGCACGGCAGCGCAGCGAGGCCGTCTGGTCGAGCAGACCTGTCGGTGCCCCGACGAAGTCGTTCTCGGCCCGGCACGTCCAGTGCGCCACCTCGGAGAGCTCCGGACCGTTCGGACCGTCGGCGGGCCGGTCCGCGGTGTCCAGCAGCGCCAGGGCGGTGGCGCACTCCAGGGCCGCCGAGGAGGAGAGGCCTGCCCCGGTCGGGACGTCACCCGCGATGACGAGATCGGCTCCGGGCAGCTGGATCCCGGCCTTCCACAGCACCCAGGTGACCCCGGCCGGGTAGCTCGCCCATCCCGGGAGCGCACCGGGGGTGAGCTCGTCGATCGACACGGTGCCGCCCCGCTGTGGGGATCCGTCCGCGTCCAGACTGGTCACCGACAGCTTTCCGTCCGTGCGCCGTCGCGCCGCCACCGCGGTGCGGTGCGGCAGCGCGAACGGGAAGACGTACCCGTCGTTGTAGTCGGTGTGCTCGCCGATGAGGTTGACCCGGCCAGGGGCCGACCACACCGATTCCGGCTCCGTACGGTGCTCCGCCACGAACGTTTCCGTGGCACGTTCCGCCGCCCCGCTCATCGTGGCCTGACCAGTACCGCGTGCGCGATCGACGGGGGAAGTTGCGTGGTCCCCGAGGCGCCGTGGACGTCGATGGGCTTGTTGCCGCCCACCACGGAAACGATCTCGATGTTTCCGTCCGGGACCACCCCGGCGGTCTTCAGCGAGTTCATCAGCTCGGGGTCCAGTTGCACGTGCTCGGCTATCCGGCACACGAGAGCGCGGCCACCGCCGTTGCGCGCGATCTCGTCCACGCGCTGCAGCTCGTTGTCCACGGTCGGTGCGGCCTCCTCGATCCCGAGGTCGTCGAGCCCGGGGATGGGATTGCCGTAGGGCGAGGTCTCCGGGCCGCCGAGCAGGTTGATGAGCTTGTGCTCCACCGCTTCGCTCATCACGTGCTCCCAGCGACACGCCTCGCTGTGCACGTGCTCCCACTCGAGTCCGATGACGTCGACGAGAAGCCGTTCGGCCAGGCGGTGCTTGCGCATGACTCCGATGGCGCGGGCACGACCGGACTTGGTCAGTTCCAGGTGCCGGTCCTCGGCGACGGCCAGCAGGCCGTCCCGCTCCATGCGAGCCACCGTTTGACTGACGGTCGGCCCGCTCTGCTCCAGCCGCTCCGCGATGCGGGCTCTGAGCGGCACGAGTCCTTCTTCCTCAAGCTCGTAGATGGTCTTGAGGTACATCTCGGTGGTATCGATGAGATCGTTCACGCCAGCTCCCCATTCGGTCCAGCACCAATGCTAGCCGCAACGGGCGACGTCGAAGCCCGCCCGGTCGACGTCTCGAGGGGACCGCCCGTTCGGCAGTCGCATCGAGAACAACGGGGCGGTCGTGCCGCCTCATTCCCTGGCAGCATGTGAGTTTCGACCTCGACCGATCGGAGGCGATGATGACTCCGCTGATCAGCCCGTCCGAGCTGCGTTCCCTGCTGGAGGGGGAACCGGCTCCCGCGCTGCTGGACGTTCGCTGGAACCTGATGGGGCCACCGGGACGCCAGGAGTACGACCGAGCGCACCTCCCGGGGGCGGTCTTCGTGGACCTGGAGACCGAGCTGGCCGCCCCAGCGGGGCCCGGTGGGCGACATCCCCTGCCGGAGGCTGAGCAGTTGCAGCGCGCGTTCCGGGACGCCGCGGTGGACTCCGAGCGGCCGGTGGTCGTCTACGACGCGGGGGACGGTTCGGTGGCGGCGCGCGGTTGGTGGTTGCTGCGCTGGGCCGGGCACGCACGCGTGTTCGTGCTGGACGGAGGTTTCGCGGCCTGGGTCGAGGAAGGGGGAGCGACCACGACGCGGGTTCCGCACCCCGAACCGGGTGACTTCGTGGTCCGCCCGGGAGGAATGCCCACCGCAGATGCGGACGCCGCGGCGCGGTTGGCGCGCACCGGGGTGCTGCTGGACGCGCGTGCGGGCGAGCGCTACCGCGGCGAGCGCGAACCCGTGGATCCCCGTGCCGGGCACATTCCCGGCGCGGTCAACGCTCCAGCTGCCGAGCACGTCACCGCGGACGGTCGGTGGCGGGCTCCGAAGGAGCTGGCGGATCGTTTCGCGGGGCTCGGCGTTTCGGGAACGGACGAAGTGGGGGCCTACTGCGGGTCCGGGGTCAACGCCTGCTCCGTGGTGCTCGCGCTGGAGCAGGCCGGACTGCGCTCCCCGGAGGATCCTGCCGTGCTCTACCCCGGATCGTGGTCGGAATGGGCCGGTGATCCGCAGCGGGAGGCGGCGGTCGGCCAAGAAGCGGGGTGACCGAGCTCGCTGCCCGATGTTGGGGGCACCCGCCGAGTACTCCCGCCACCCGAGGTTCCGCCGCGGAATCGCCATGCAGAGCGAGGCCCTGAGAAGTCTCCACCCCAACGCGAGCGCTTTGAGCCTGCGCAGTCGGCACCGCCGCGGGTTCTCAGTCGAGTGCCCGGCGAGGACGGCCCCGACGTTGTGTAGGTGGCTACTCGATGTCGGGGCACCCGCAGCCGGGCGCCGGCTGAGGTTCCGCCAAGTGACCCGCTACACAAACCGAGCCGCCGAACGTACTCAAGGGGTGTGGCGTTCGCCTCGTTGAGGGGTAGCTTCACCCCATGGGCAACGAGTGCGCCGTTATCTGGGACGAGTCACTGCTCGCGTACGACCTGGGTGGGGACCATCCGCTGCATCCCGTCCGCCTGGATCTGACCATGAGGCTGGCGCGCTCGCTGGGTGTGTTGGACGGTGTCGATCCAGTGTCCCCCGAGCCGGCGACCGAGGAGGACCTCGCGCGGATCCACACCCGTGACTATCTGGAGGCCGTGCGCGCGGCCCCGGCGGCCGCAGGGGACGTGGGCCACGGGCTGGGCACGGCCGACAACCCGGTCTTCGACCGGATGCACGAGTCCGCCTCGCTCGTGGCCGGTGGTTCCATCGCGGCAGCCGAGCGGATCCTGTCGGGCGGCGCGAACCGCGCCGTGAACCTCTCCGGCGGGCTGCACCACGCGATGGCGGACAACGCTTCCGGGTTCTGCGTGTACAACGACTGCGCCGTGGCCGTGGCCTGGCTGCTGGCCAACGGGGTCGACCGGATCGCCTATCTGGACGTCGACGTGCACCACGGGGACGGGGTGCAGGCGGCTTTTCACGACGACCCCCGCGTGATGACGATCTCGCTGCACCAGCATCCGTTCACCCTGTGGCCGGGAACCGGGTTCCCGAACGAGGTGGGGGCGGAGAACGCCCAGGGCAGTGCGGTGAACCTGGCACTGCCTCCAGGTACGGACGACGCAGGCTGGCTGCGTGCCCTGTGGGCGGTGGTTCCCTCGGTGCTGGAGTCCTTCGCGCCCCAGGTGCTGGTCACCCAGTGCGGGGCCGATCCGCACCGGGAGGATCCGCTGGCCGACCTGAGGATGTCGGTGGACGGGCAGCGGGCCCTGTACGGCGCGCTGCGCGATCTCGCCGATCGCCACGCGGGTGGGAAGTGGCTGGCGCTCGGAGGGGGCGGGTACGCCTTGCACCGCGTGGTTCCGCGGGCGTGGACCCACCTGCTGGCCACCATGCTGGACAGGGACGTGGATCCCGCGCGGCTCGTGCCCGCCGAGTGGACCGCCCACGCCGCCACGCTGGCCTCGGACGTGGCCCTGCCGACCACGATGAGCGACGGGGGCGATCCGAGGTTCACCCCGTGGGACGGAGTGACCGAGCTGTCGGTCGACGCGGCGATCAGGGACACCCGCCACGCCGTTTTCCCGCTGCACGGTTTGGATCCGGCCGACAGCCGTGATTGAGTCCGGCCGCGACGGTGGTGGGGTGCTCCGGGGCGGGATCCGGTGGTTGTCCGGCGACTGATGAGGCAGCGTTCTTCCCGGGAAAACACCGAGCAGGTTCGGCGATCACGCGCTGAGAGGGCCGTTATGGGCGATTCTTCCGAATTCGAGCGAGGAGACGTGGAGGGGAGTGCCTACCCGCGGAATTGGGAGGCCGATGTGGTCCTCTCCGACGGCGGAACGGTTCACCTGCGGCCGATCGTCCCGGAGGACGCCGACCAGCTCGTCGCGTTCCACGGCAGGCTCAGCGATCGCACCCGCTACTATCGCTACTTCTCCCCCTACCCCCGAATGCCGCAGCGCGATGTCGAGCGCTTCAGCCACGTCGACTACGTCAACCGGGTGGCCCTCGTCGCCCTGCTCGGCGAGAACATCGTGGCCGTGGGCAGGTTCGACCGGCTCGGCGAGGAGGACTCGGCCGAGGTCGCCTTCGTGGTGCAGGACGGTCACCAGGGCAGGGGGCTCGGATCCATCCTGCTCGAGCACCTGGCCGCGGCCGCCAGGGAGTGCGGGCTGCGGAAGTTCGTCGCCGAGGTGCTGGCGGAGAACTCCCAGATGGTTCACGTCTTCCGGGACGCCGGTTACCAGGTGAAGCGAGCGATGGAGGAGGGGCTCGTGCACCTGGAGTTCCCGCTCGACCCGACGGAGGAGTCGTTGGCCGTGTCCAGGGCGCGCGAGCAGGCGGCCGAGGCACGCAGCGTGCACAACCTGCTGCACCCGCGTTCGGTGGCGGTGATCGGCGCTTCCACGGACCCGGGCAAGATCGGTCACACGGTGCTGGCGAACCTGCTGGGGGCCGACTCGGCCGCGCCGATCTACCCGGTCAATCCGGAGCACAGGGCCGTCCGCGGGGTGCGTTCCTACTCCTCGGTGCTGGACATCCCCGACGACGTCGACCTGGCAGTGGTGGCCATCCCGGCAAGCGGCATCGCCGAAGCCCTGGACGCCTGCCTGACCAAGGGGGTGAAGGCGCTGCTGATCGTCAGCTCCGGCTTCAGCGAAGCGGGGCCGAGCGGGCGCGAGGCGGAGCGCCGGATGGTGCACGAGGCCCGGGTGCACGGCATGCGCGTGGTGGGGCCGAACGCGCTCGGAGTGGTCAACACCGATCCGGCGCAGCGGTTGAACGCTAGCCTGGCCCCGCAGCTGCCGGACCGGGGGCGCACCGGCTTCTTCTGCCAGTCCGGGGCGCTGGGGGTGGCGATCCTCGCCGCGGCCACCGAGCGCGGTCTGGGGCTGTCCACCTTCGTCTCGGCGGGCAACCGGGCCGATGTGTCCGGCAACGACCTGCTGCAGTACTGGCAGACGGATCCGACCACCGATGTGGTGCTGCTGTACCTGGAGTCCTTCGGCAACCCGCGCAAGTTCGCCAGGCTCGCCCGCAGGCTCGGACGCAGCAAACCGATCGTGGCCGTCAAGTCGGGGCGCAACGCGGTGCGGGCCGGGCTGGCGGCCACTTCGGTGCGGATCGACGAGACCAGCGTGCAGGCGCTGTTCGACCAGGCCGGTGTCATCCGGGTCGAATCCGTGGCGCAGATGTTCGACGCGGCGCTGCTGCTGGCGCACCAGCCGCTTCCCCGCGGGGATCGCGTGGCGATAGTGGGCAATTCGAGCGCCCTGGGGATGCTGGCCGCCGACGCCGCCATGGAACAGGGGATGCGGCCGGTGCTCGACCCCGTCGACGTGGGAGCCTCCGCTGGGCCGGAGGAGTTCGCCGCGGCGGTCCGCTCCGCAGCGGAGAACGAGGAGGTGGACGCGCTGGTGACCGTGTTCGCCCCTCCGGTGGCCGTCCCGGGGGCCGCCTACGCGCGTCAGCTGCGGGAGGCCCTGCAGGAGGCGGACACGCCGCACAGCAAACCGGTGGTGAGCACGTTCCTGGCGGCCGAGGGGGTTCCGGACGAGCTCGCGGTCACGGGTGAGGACGGAACTCCGGGTCACGGTTCGATCCCCTCCTACCCGACGCCGGAGCGAGCGGTGCTGGCCCTGGGCAGGGCCGTGCGGTACGCGAACTGGCGTGCCGCACCGCAGGGCGAGTTCGTCCGCCCGGAGGGAGTGGATTCCGAGCGCGCCCGCGAGCTGGTCGAGCAGTGGATCGAGCGGGGTGTGGAGCGGTTGTCCGACGCCGACACGGTGCGGCTGCTGGAGTGCTACGGGATCGAGGTCTCGCCCTTCAGGCTCGTCACGGACGTCGAGGCCGCTGCGTCGGCCGCGGAGGAAGTCGGTTTTCCCGTGGTGCTGAAGTCCGCGAGCGAACAGCTGCGCCACCGCACGGACCTGGCCGGGGTGCGCCTCGATCTGGGCACCGTCGACGCGGTCCGGACGGCCTACTCGGACCTGAGCGAACTCGGGGGCAGCGGGGAGCTGTACGTGCAGCGGATGGCCCCGAAGGGGACCTCGTGCGTCATCCGCCTCATGGACGACCCCTCGTTCGGCACGCTGGTGTCCTTCGGACTGGCCGGTTTGGCGAACGACCTGCTGGGGGACCGCGCCTACCGTGCGGTTCCGTTGACCGACACCGACGTGTCCGACCTGATCCGGGCGCCGCGCGCGGCCCCGATGCTCACCGGATACCGCGGTGCCCCGCCCGCGGACATGGCGGCCATGGAGGACCTGGTGCTGCGGGTGGCCAGTCTGGCCGACGACCTGCCCGAGGTGCGGGAGCTGGTGCTGGAACCGGTGCTGGCGACTCCTTCGGGAGCCCACGTCGCCGGAGCCGCGCTCGGGCTGGGGCGCACTCCCGACTCCCCCGACTCCGGGCCGCGGAGGCTGAGATGAGTCCGGCACCGCCCCGGCGGTGCGGTGCGTGGCCGAGTGGTTGTCGAAATGTCGCCAACACGAAGAACGCACGCAACCCAGGGGCAACGTGCCTTCGTCCTCGAGGTATGAGACGCCTGAAGACTCTCCTGGGCGCGGGCATGGTGCTGTTCGCACTGACTGCCTGCGGTGAGCAGCAGCCCGACGTCGGATTCGGTGGCCAGCCTCCTTCGGCCACGGAGGAAGGCCGGTCCGGGCAAGAGCAGTCGACCGACGGAAACATCAAACCCGTACCGAAGGAGGAGCGCACCCGGGTGCCCGCCGAGCAGGTGGACGCCTCGGGGCTTCCCGAGGGGTACCCGAAGGAGGTCTGGACCCAGCGCGAGGGCGCGGTGCTCGTGGCGACCGGTCAGGAGGGCGGTTGCAGCAGCGTTCGCGCGCGGGTGACCGAGCAGACCCCGGAACGGGTCGGGCTCGAGCTCGTCGAGGAAACTCCGAAGGACGCCGGGCCGTGCACGATGGATCTGCGCTATCCGCCGGTAACCGCCCAGTTGGACGAGGAGCTCGGTGGTCGCCAGGTGGTGCTCTCCCAGCGGGAGACCACCGTATCCGGCGGCTGAACGTCGGTGACGGTCGCGTGATCCGTGCTCTTTCGCGAGCTCTCCCGCGGGAGTCGTTCCCGCGGGGGCCGTCCTGTGCCGGGAGGAAGGGCAGCGCTGAGCGGGATCGAAACGGAGGGATTCCCTTCAAGCCCGCAGGCAGAGCTGCGATCCTGTGCGCGGGTGCGAGGCCGACGGCGAAAGGGCACGTTCACATGAGCGAACAGATCCACGGCAGCCCGGACGGGCTGGTCAACTTTCGGGACCTGGGGGGACTTCCCGCGGACGACGGGGTGACCACGCGATCCGGGGTTCTCTACAGGGGGGACGCGCCGTACGTCGGGGACAACCCCCCGGAGGGGGCCGAGCAGTGGCCACCGGCGGTGGTGATCGACCTGCGGGACACCGATGCCGAGTCCGACGTCGTGCACCCCCTGGACTCGACGAGCGCGGTTCACCGGGTTCCGGTGCTGGAGGGGCTGCGCGGTGAGTCGGGGGAGGATCCGTGGCTGACCCTGGACGAGCTGTACGCCTACATGGTGCGGCACGCTCCGAAGCGACTGCTCGAGGTGTTCCGCATCACCGTGGAGGCGGACGGGCCGGTGTTGATCCACTGCGCCGCGGGCAAGGACCGGACCGGTGTCGCCTGCGCCCTGTTGTTACGGGCCGCTGGAGTGCGGCACGACGCGATCGTCGCGGACTACGTGCGCACCGACCGCAACATGCGCCGCGTGCTGCAGCGGCTGCGGGTGGCGCCCGCACTTCCCCCGGGAGTGGACGAAGCCGATGTGAACGAGCTCATCTCCGCTCCGGGAGAGGCCATCGAGCACGCCCTGGAACTCCTGGACTCCGCGGAGGGCGGCGCGGCCGGGTGGCTGCTGGAGCAGGGAGCCACGGTCGAGGAGCTGGAACGCTGGCGGCGTCGTTTCCTCGAACCGGCCGACTGACCGATCCCCGGGGTTCGGCGTGCCACGCCGAACCCCGTTCGACCACCCATCGGCCACGGGCGGTCCGGGCGCGCTGGCCGGCGGAGGGCGTCCGACGCGCCCGGTTCCGCCTCAGCTCGCGTAGGAGCGCAGCTTGTTCGCGCGGTCGCCCTGGCGGAGCTTGGACATCACCTCGCGCTCGATCTGCCGGACGCGTTCCCTGGACAGGCCGAAGGCCTTGCCGATCTGGTCCAAGGTGCGCGGCTGGCCGTCGTCGACGCCGTAGCGCATGCGGATGACCTGCTGCTCACGCCCTTCCAGCGTGTCCAGCACGCGACGCAGGTCGTCCTGGAGGAAACCGGAGATGACGGCGTTCTCCGCGTCGGCGCCCTCGGAGTCCTCGATGAAGTCCCCGAGCGGGGCGTCCTCCTCGGAACCGACGGGCATGTCCAGGCTCACCGGGTCCTTGGAGTGGTCCATCAGGTCGACGACCTTCTCCACGGTCATGTCCGCCTCGGCGGCGATCTCCTCCTCGGTGGCCTCCCTGCCGAGCTTCTGGTGCAGGTCCCGCTTGATCCTGGCCAGCTTGTTGACCTGCTCGACCAGGTGGACGGGGAGCCGGATGGTCCGGCTCTGGTCGGCCATGCCGCGGGTGATGGCCTGGCGGATCCACCAGGTGGCGTAGGTGGAGAACTTGTAGCCCTTGGTGTAGTCGAACTTCTCCACCGCGCGGATCAGGCCGAGGTTGCCCTCCTGGATGAGGTCCAGCAGCGGCATGCCCCTGCCCGTGTAGCGCTTGGCGAGGCTGACCACCAACCGCAGGTTGGCTTCCATGAGGTGGTTCTTGGCGTCGCTGCCGTCACGCACGACGGCCTTGAGGTCGGCGCGGCGTTCCCTGCTCAGGTCCTCGGAGGTGTCCAGCAGGTGCTTGGCGTACACGCCCGCCTCGATGCGTTTGGCGAGATCCACCTCGTCCTGCGCGCTGAGCAGTGCCGTGCGACCGATGCCGTTCAGGTAGACCCGCACCAGGTCGGCCGAGGGGCCCTGGTTGTCGAGGTCAGCCTCGTTGGTGACATCCGGGGCGACGGTCTGCGGGACGGTCATAGAGCTACCTCCCTGACGGGCTGGTTGTCGGGTGCCGGTGCATCGGCGCGACACTGCGCCGCTCGAAGGACGGGTACGCTCGGTGTGGAGGAGAGAGGTCGTACCTCGTCGGTAACACCGGTGACCGGTGGTGCCGGTGGTTGTGTTGGCTCGGTTTCGCGTACTGGTCGAAGCTGTCGGTTCGGCTGTGGCCCCGGATCGGCCGGGTCCACCGCTCGGGGGGATCGTCTGGTCGGGATCTTGCGAAACGTTCGTTCCGTGGGCTGTCGCATGTCTCGTCGTTGGTTGCCGTCCGCTCCCGGTCGATCCACACCCGGCGTGATGGTGTCGTGATCGCCGGAAAGTCGGTCGCAGCCGACTGGTGGCCGGCGGCTGATGACTGACGGCTACCGAGGCTGTGTTGAGTTGGCTACCCGGAAAACGCTTGGCTCGTCGAAATCGTTCCCGGATTCGTCGATCGAAGGACGTCAGCGTCGTCACACTCGGGTCGGCCCAACCTGAGAATTCGCTGAGTTCTCGTTCCGGTCGCTCCTGTCGAGGGGTGTTTCGGTGCGGGGGTCGGGAGCGGTCGTGCGGGTCGGTCCGGCTGAGCCCTGCCGCTCCCGCGTGCGCGGGGTCGGGGTTCGCTGCTCCGGTGCTCGCTGCGGCGGTGGGCAACGGAGCAGAGTAAGAAAGTTATTCCAAAAAGGTTCGGGTTCGACGCTCGGCGAAGTGTCCGGCCACCGGTGGAAAAGCCCCCGATCCCTTTCGGGGGAAGCCGTCCTCGGGCGGTGCCTGCCGGAGGACGGCTTTTGCGAACGACTCGTGGTGTGCAACGGAAACGTCCCCGGAACTATTCCGGGGCGGGGGTGATCCGCTGTTGGAGTGGCGGTTTTATCGGCTCCGTTCCCGTTCCGGAACGGGAACGGGCGATCCGCCGCCGGAGCGGAGGCTCGTCACGTCTCGACGAGCAGGGTGAACGGGCCGTCGTTGGTGCTGTCCACCTCCATCGCTGCCCCGAAGCTTCCCGTGCTCACCCGTGCCCCGCGTTCCCGCAGCCGCTCGACCACGGACTCGACCAGGGGTTCGGCGTGGTCCGGAGGAGCGGCGGCGCTCCACGAGGGGCGACGCCCCTTCCGGGTGCTGCCGTAGAGGGTGAACTGGCTGACGACCAGCAGCGGCGCGTCCGCCGTGGCGCACGACTGCTCGTCCCGCAGCGCGCGCAGCTCGTGCAGCTTGCGTGCCATGACCCCGGCCTGTTCGGCGGTGTCCGAGTGGGTGACGCCGACCAGCACGAGCAGGCCGGGTTCCTCCAGGGAACCGACGACCTCGCCGTCCACCCGAACCGAGGCCCGCAGCACTCGGGTCACGACCGCTCTCATTCCCGCGACTCCTGCCATTCCGCGGGCAGCAGCATGCCGTGCTGGATCAGCTCGCGCAGCACTGGTTCGGCGGATCGCGTGAGCTCCTCCGAATCGGCCCCGTACGCGGCGGCCAGCAGCTCGAGCAGCTCGTCGACCGGGAGGGCGCCCTGGCAGCCCGCGACCAGCCGGGCACCGACCTCGTCCACCTCGTGCTGCCACCCGGGGCCGTCGGTGCGGTGCAGCCGGTGCACGAACTCCTCCCAGCCCTCCGAGCCGTGGGAGCTGACCTGCTCCAGCACCAGCGTTGAGGCGGTGACCAGCGTGCTTGAGAGCAGGTCCTCCTCCGAGGGGTGGGCGCGCAGCCAGTCGAGACGGCGCAGCCAGCCGTCGACCTCCTCGCCGAGCGGGGCGTCGAAGCTCTGCCGCAGCTCCTCGCAGACCGTCTGCCCGCGTTCCCCGTGCGTGCGACGCAGGGTGACGAAGCCGAAGCCGACGCCGATCACGTCGTTGTCCGCGAACCAGTCCAGCCACTCCGCCGACTTGCGCCTGCCGAGCTCCGAGCGCGGGTCGATGCCCGCGTCCCGCAGCCAGGTGCCCACGTACAGCGCCGGGTCGGCGACGTCGCGCTGCACGAACCAGGCGTCCACGTCGGGGGAGTCGATCCAGGAGGAGACGCGGTCCCGCCAGTCCTCGTTCGCGCGGTGCAGCCAGGAGGCGAGCAGGTGCCCGGTCCCGCCCTCGTTGAGCAGCTCAGGGGTCCTGCGCACCACGAGGGCGCTGGCCTGGTCGCCCGGCAGCCCCGAGTCGCGGTAGACGAAGTCGGTCCGCGCCGGGCCGACGACGAACGGGGGATTGCACACCACCTGGTCGAAACGACTTCCGGCCACCGGGTCGAACCAGTCGCCGCCGTGCAGTTCCACGTCGACGCGGTTCAGGCGGAAGGTCGCCGCGGCCAGGGCGCGCGCCCGGTCCGATACGTCGGTGGCAGTGACCCGCTCGGCACGGGTGCTCGCGTGCAGTGCCTGCACCCCGCAACCGGTTCCGAGGTCCAGCACGGAGCCCGCGGAACGCTTGGGAGTGGCCTGCACCAGACTCATCGAGGCCTGGCCGACTCCGAGGACGTGCTCCTCGGTGACCGGATCCGCGGGAGAGCGGATCTCGGCGTCCAGGTCGGAAACGACCCACCAGGAGTCCTCCGCTGCGGCGTGGGGACGGATGTCCAGCCCCGCCCGGACGGAGTCCCCCTCCACGACGACGATGCCCGCCGCGGCGGCCTCGGACAGCGGCAGCGGGGCCAGTGCCCGCTCGGCGGAGTCCGGGGCCACGGGGTCACCGAGCAGGAACACGCGTACCAGGGTTCCCAACGTGCCGGCCTCGGCCGTGGCGCGGAACGCGGGCTCGGGTTCTCCCCTTCCGAGCGCCGCGTGGGCCTCCGGACCCAGCAGTTCCAGCACGCCGTCGGCCGTGTAGTTCGCCGCGAGCAGCGCCTCGCGCAGGAGGTCGATGCGGTCGTGTGAGAGTTCGGCAGTCACGCCGCGATCCTCACACGACCCGCACGTCCCGGGAGGACGCGACCCGCTGTCCCCGTGCGCTCCGCCACTCCCCGGGCTCGTTTCCGGCAGCGGTTCGCCCTCAGGTGCTTCGGGGGTCCTGCGTCCTCGAGGGGGTAAGTGGGACGATGCGAGTGGAGGTGGTGTCGTGAGTGGCTTCCAGCGTGGTGACGACACCCCGGTGCTTATCACCGAGGCCGAGCCGTCGTACGACGATCAGCAAGCGGTGCGGCGCAAGAAGTACGCATTGATGATGTCCTTGCGCATTCCCTGCCTGATAGCGGCCGTGATGGTCTACCCGATCTGGTGGCTTTCGCTGATCATCATTGCGGTGTCCATCCCGTTGCCCTGGATAGCGGTGCTCGTGGCCAACGACCGACCGCCGCGCAAGAGCGAGCACGTCAGCCGCTTCGAGGGGGAACGCAGCGCCCGTGAGCTCGACGATCCGCAGCACCGGGTCGTCGACAGCCAGTGAGCTCGTACCGGAGCGGGCGGCGACCGAGGGGACACCGGACTCCTCGGTGCGGCATCATGGGGTTATGACCACTACTCTTCCCGAAACCGATACCAATCCGGAAACCACCGAGCAGACCAGCGATGACCGGCCCGAGGTCTTTCACTACGTGCAGAAGGACAAGATCGCCGAGAGCGCGGTGATGGGCAGCCACGTGGTGGCGCTCTGCGGTGAGGTGTTTCCGGTGACCAAGTCCGCGAAGCCGGGGTCTCCGGTGTGCCCCGAGTGCAAGGAGATCTTCGAGGGGTTGCCTCCCGGCGGCGACGACGAGTGACGCCCCGGTTCTGAACGTCCTTCGATCACCCGGGTTTTCCGCTCACTCCGGCTCTGATCCCGGAAGGTCGTCGCGCCGCGCGCGTTTGCCGCGCCAGGCCTGATACCCCTGCTCGGTGCGCAAGCGCTGGGCGGCGCGCCGCTTTTCCAGCCGATGCCACCGCTTGCGTTCCCGCCTGGTCATGCCGGCTGGCCACATCTGCTGGATGGCGTTGTTGAACTGGGCGCCTCCCACGATCGCGAATCCGATGAAGAACGCGAACAGCAGGAAGGCGATCGGTGTGGCCAGGGCCCCGTAGGTGTAGCCGGTGGATGTCACCCAGGTGATGTAGATCCGGAGGCCGAAGCTGGAGCACAGGAACACCAGCATCGCCAGCAGCGCCCCCGGGAGCCCCCGGTGCCAGGGCAGTTTGCGGGGCAGCGCCAGCTTGTACAGCGTCGCCAGCCCCAGCACCAGCAGGACGCCCGTCACCGGGAAGTAGAGCAGCCGGATCAGCGTGGCCACGTCCTCGCGCAGCCACGGGGGAAACACCGTGAGCAGCCAGCGAGGCCCCAGTGCGGTCAGGGGAAGCACGAGCACGGCCAGCACCAGGCTGATCAAGTACAGCAACAGCGCGAGCACGCGCTGCCAGATCGCGTTGCGGACCATGTACTGGTCGTAGGCGAGGGTGATCGACTCGATCAGCGAGGCCAGCGCCGAGGAACCCGCCCAGAGCGACAGCAGGAAGGCCACCGAGGCGATCCGCGTGCGCCCGCTGGTCAGTATGTCACCGACGGTGGGACGGATGATCTGGTCGACGACGCTGTCGCTGAAGACCGTCCCGGCGAAGTCCACGATTCTGCGCTGCATGGTCTCGACGACTTCCGGACCCAGCCACCCTCCGATGAACCCCAGGCTGCTCAGCAGTCCGAGCAGCAGGGGCGGCAGCGAGAGGGTCTGCCAGAAGGCCGCCGCGGCCGCCTCGGAGAAGATGTCGTCGTCCCAGGACTTGCGCAAGGTGCGCGTCACGAGACGCAGTGGCCCGCGCCGAGCGGTTCCGGCGGTGCCCGACCGCGGAACCGGCCGGCCCCCTTCTTGCGGACTCGCTGACCCCATCCCGCTTCCAAAGTGTTCGACGATCGTGATCTCGGCGTGTTGTCCGGCGGGGTCTCATTCTCCTGGGCGACCGCCCCGGAGGGCGCGTTGGCTGGGGTGGAGGCGGTAGGCTTGCCCGGGCCCGCGGCGACACGCGGACACCGCCCGCCCGGGGCGTGACCGTCCGGCACGGCGCCCGTTCACGCCGGTCAGAGCCGGTCCGCGTGAGGGCGGATTCGCCGGTTTCCAAGTGACTCGTCGTGCGGGCGCATCCGGTCGTGATCGGACTCTCGCGGAGTGGGCGCACGGTTGGAAGAGTACTTCCGGGCGTGTCGCGTCGAACTGGTGGAGCAGGGCCTCGTGCCCGTTCCGGGCGTGGTTCGCTCGACGCCGTGGTTCGTTCGGAGGTGTCCGGTCCACGTGGCCGTGGCCCGTGCGGTGCTCCGTGCGCGGCTTTGCTCGCCGGGCCCGTCCGCCGCGGCCAAGTGTCGTGCTGACGCGGGCCGGGGGCGACGTGGAAACCTCGTGGCGCCGCGTACCGTCCCGCGGGTCGCGGGACGGAAGCGACGTTGTTCCGCGGGACGGCGGCCGAGAGCGCCTTCACCGGCTTGTCGAACGGCGTTGATTGGAAGGGAGCGGCAGACGGGCGTGTCCGAGACGCAGGTTGACCAATCCGTTCGCTCAGTGCTCAGTGATCCGTCGCAGGCGAACGACAAGCCGCTGCGTGATTGGCAGCGCAGGGCGCTGACGCGGTATCTGACCAACAAGCCCCGGGACTTCATGGCCGTCGCGACCCCGGGCGCGGGCAAGACCACCTTCGGTTTGCGCGTGGCGGCCGAACTGCTGAGTGACCGCACGGTGGAGGCCGTGACCGTGGTCACTCCGACGGAACACCTCAAGCACCAGTGGTCCCTGGCCTCGGGAGGGGCGGGGATCCCGCTCGACTCGGAGTTCAGCAACTCCGACGGCACCACCTCCGGGGACTACCGGGGAGTGGTGCTCACCTACGCTCAGGTCGCCGCTCACCCGAACCTGCACAGGCTGCGCACCGAACGGCGCAAGACGCTGGTGATCCTGGACGAGATCCACCACGCCGGGGACGCGAAGTCGTGGGGCGACGCCGTGCGGGAGGCCTTCACTCCCGCGGTGCGCAGGCTCACGCTCACCGGCACTCCCTTCCGCTCGGACGACAACCCGATCCCCTTCGTCAACTACGAAACGGATTCGGACGGTGCGCAGCGCAGCAAGGCCGACCACTCCTACGGCTACGCCGACGCGCTGCGGGACGGTGTGGTCCGTCCGGTCATCTTCCTCGCCTACTCGGGGGAAGCGCGTTGGCGCACCAACGCGGGGGACGAGTTCTCGGCGCGACTGGGCGAGCCGTTGACCGCGGAGCAGACGGCCCGGGCCTGGCGCACCGCGCTGGACCCGGGCGGGGAGTGGATCCCCTCGGTGCTGCAAGCGGCCGACACCAGGCTCACGCAGTTGCGTCGCGAGGGGATGCCCGACGCGGGGGGACTGGTGATCGCCTCGGACCAGAAGAGCGCCCGGGCCTACGCCAAGACCCTGCAACGGATCAGCGGGGCGGAACCGGTGGTCGTCGTCTCGGACGATCCGCAGGCTTCGGAGCGGATCGCGGAGTTCGCCGAGTCCGACGACCGCTGGATGATCGCGGTGCGCATGGTCAGCGAAGGGGTCGACGTCCCCAGGCTGGCGGTGGGGGTCTACGCGACCAGCGCCTCGACCCCGCTGTTCTTCGCCCAGGTGATCGGCAGGTTCGTGCGTGCGCGCAAGCCGGGCGAGACCGCGAGCATCTTCCTGCCGAGCGTGCCGGTGCTGCTGGACCTGGCCAGCCAGTTGGAGGCCGACCGGGACCACGTGCTCGGCAAGCCGCAGCGCGAGAAGGAGGGCTGGGACGACCAGGAGCTGGCCGAGGCCAACCGTCAGCGGGACGAGCCGGGCGAGGAGGAGCAGGCCTACACGGCGCTGGGGGCCGAGGCCGAGCTCGAC
Source organism: Actinopolyspora sp. BKK2 (assembly GCF_011291845.1). Taxonomy (NCBI): domain Bacteria; kingdom Bacillati; phylum Actinomycetota; class Actinomycetes; order Actinopolysporales; family Actinopolysporaceae; genus Actinopolyspora; species Actinopolyspora sp. BKK2. Next base: position 121,502 of record NZ_JAANTE010000004.1, read on the forward strand.
CAGGTCATCTACGACGGTTCCTCGTTCGGCACCGCGGCCTTCGCGACCACAGAGGAGGAACAGGACTACCTGGGGCTGCCGGGGCTGCTGGAACCCGATCAGGTTCGCGCGTTGCTGCAACAGCGCCAGCAACAGCAGGTGCAGGAAGTGGACAAGCGCGAGCAGCAGCACAAGGCCGCGGAGACCGCGAAAGCGGCCCGCTCGGCGGAACCGGGCGCGGAAGGGGACAAACAGCGCCCACAGAGCGTTCAGGAGCGTCTCAAGGCGTTGCGCAAGGAACTCAACAGCCTGGTGGCGCTGTACCACCAACGCACGGGCAAGCCGTACGGAGTGATCCACGGCGCGCTGCGCCGTACCTGCGGGGGGCCGCCCACGGCCTCGGCGACCATCGAGCAGCTGGAGGAGCGCATCGCCACGCTCCGGTCCTGGTGACCGCGCGTCCCGGTGACACTTGAGGGGCCGCCCCACAGCCGCGGGACGGCCCCTCAGGCGTGATCGGGTCGGGAAAGACGAAGTGCCCGGCCGGAACCCTTTCCGACCGGGCACTTCGGCTCACTGTCCGTCCTCGGATCCCTAAGAGCCCCTTACCGAGGTGTCAGAGGTCGATCTCCTCGTCCTCTTGCAGCTCCGCCTCGATGTCACTGAGACCGGCCTTGAATTCGCGGCCGTGGTGTCCGCAGAACAGCAGCTCCCCGCCGGACTGGAGAACTGCCCTGAGCTTTGCGGCGGCCCCGCAGCGGTCACAGCGGTCGGCGGCGGTCAACTCGGGGCGGGTGAGTGTGTCAGGCATCGGAATCTCCCTCCGTCCCGGCGCCGGGGGCACCCGGCGCCTCGATCCTGCTGCAACCACCGGTAGCCCGCTGGCGACGGGGCCGGTGTCGCAAGTTCCACTCTTACAGACACTTGAAGCCGCGTCACTGTTCCAGGGTCGATCAGCGACTTGAGTCACTGGGAAATGCCCGGATGGCGCAGTGATTGGGAGCACAGCGTGACCATTTCCGCTGTTAGCGCTATGACCTGCGAAAACATCCTTCGTTTTTCGTGCGTTCCGTTGCTGTTGACTGCGGAGTCAAGGGCGAAAACGTGTTTTTCGGCATATTTTCGCCCGGTTTTCGGCGGCGGTGTTCCGCTGTGGGCGAACAGTTTCCGCCCCCGCGCGAAGGCAAGAAAACCCCGAATTGGTGACGCAAATCACAGGAAAGTGGAGGGCTCTCGCTTCACGGCGGATCCCCGCGGAGCGGTCCGCCCCGGAGACCGAGCGGGGGAGCACATGAAAAGGCCCCGCACTCGACCGGGCTGGGGATCCGGGAGTGCGGGGCGTGGCACGGCAGCCCAAGAGGCTGCCGGCCGGTCCGTCAGTCCAAGTAGTCGCGCAGCACCTGCGAACGCGAGGGGTGCCGCAGCTTCGACATGGTCTTGGACTCGATCTGTCGAATACGCTCCCGCGTGACGCCGTAGACCTGTCCGATCTCGTCCAGCGTCCGCGGCTGTCCGTCGGTGAGCCCGAAGCGCAACCGGACGACGCCCGCCTCGCGCTCCGACAGGGTCTGCAGCACCGACTGCAACTGGTCCTGCAGGAGGGTGAACGAGACGGCGTCGACGGCGACCACTGCCTCGGAGTCCTCGATGAAGTCTCCGAGCTGGCTGTCGCCCTCGTCGCCGATGGTCTGGTCGAGCGAGATGGGCTCCCTGGCGTACTGCTGGATCTCCAGCACCTTCTCCGGGGAAATGTCCATCTCCTTGGCCAACTCCTCCGGAGTCGGCTCCCGGCCCAGGTCCTGCAGGAGCTCACGCTGGATCCGGCCGAGCTTGTTGATCACCTCGACCATGTGGACCGGAATCCGGATGGTCCGGGCCTGGTCGGCCATGGCGCGGGTGATGGCCTGGCGGATCCACCAGGTGGCGTAGGTGGAGAACTTGTAGCCCTTGGTGTAGTCGAACTTCTCCACCGCGCGGATCAGGCCGAGGTTGCCCTCCTGGATGAGGTCGAGGAAGGCCATGCCGCGCCCGGTGTAGCGCTTGGCGAGACTGACCACCAACCGGAGGTTGGCCTCGAGCAGGTGGCTCTTCGCGCGTTCACCGTCCCGCACGATCCAACGAAGATCCCTGCGGAGCTGAAGCGGAGGCATCTCGCCTGCTTCTTCGGCCTGTCGTAGCCGTTCCGCCGCGTAGAGGCCGGCCTCGATGCGCTTGGCCAGCTCGACCTCCTCCTCGGCGTTGAGCAGGGCGACCTTGCCGATCTGCTTCAGGTAGGCGCGAACCGAGTCGGCCGAAGCCGTCAGCTCGGCGTCCTTGCGTGCCTGCTTGAGCGCCTCGGACTCCTCCTCGTCCCAGACGAAGTCGGGGTCGGTCTTGCCCTCTTCGTCCTCGACGACCTCCGGCTCCTCGGGGATGTCGACCTCGATGTCGTCGAGATCGCCGATGTTCGCCGAGGTGAGGTCCGTCTCGATCGGCTCGTCAATGCCCATGTTGTCGGCATTGGCCTGGTCGGAAGTCGAGTCGGTGCTCGATTGGGAGGCACTCTTGTTCGAGGTCGACTTCGTGCCCTTCTTGGCCGTCGACTTGGAAGTGCTCTTGCGGCTGGTCGACTTGGTTCCGCTCGACTTGGTTCCGCTCGACTTGGTTCCGGTGGAGCCCTTGGACGTCTTCTTCCCGGAGGACGAGGATTTTTTCGTCCCGTCGGTTTCGGACCCGGAAACCGCCTCGGTCGTCGAAGCGGTGTTCGTCTCACTGGGCTCGGACCGGACCCCGCCTGATGCTGCAGCGGAGCCGGAGCGTCGGGTTGCGGTTTCTGCGGCTGCCACGTACGCCCTTTCGCGACGGTCTGCCAGGGCTGGCCGGGGGCGCGAAACCTCGGCCGCCAGGGGTCGGGGACAACCCACCGTTCGAGCCCTACGAGGCGTGCCGGAAGGCCGTGAATTCGGTGGGACGTGTTCCATTGTAACTGCGTCAGGTGAGCGCGGTTCCGCTGCAAGGCTGATCAGAGCACGATGTCACGTGTTCGTGCTGCTCCAGCCGTTCGAATCCGCCCTCATCGGACCACACGCCGCAGCCCTCGAACCGCTGTTGCCACCCGAACGGGGCGGGCTCAACATCGTGATTCGAACGATGCGGCGTCCGTGTTTCTCGCTGCAACCGATACTACGCGCTCTGCGCAGCGGCTGATGCGGCTCCGACTATACCCGCGTCGTTCTTGAGGTCGGCTGCCACGATCGGAGTACGGGTTTGCAGCAGGGGGAGCCACTTGTGAGCCTTCTTGCTCACGCCGCCGCCCGCGATGATCAGGTCCGGCCACATGAACTTCTCCAGGCTTCTGATGTACCTGCTCACCCGGGGGGCCCACTCCTCGTAGCTGAGCTCGAGGTTGTCCTTCACGGAAGCGGCGGCCTCCTCCTCCGCGTCCCGGCCGTCCACTTCGATGTGGCCGAACTCGGTGTTGGGCACGAGCCGCCCGTTCAGGAACGTGGAGCTTCCGATGCCGGTGCCGAAGGTGAGCACCACCACGAGCCCGTTCCGGTCCGCGCCCGCTCCGAAACGCATCTCGGCTATCCCTGCCGCATCGGCGTCGTTGAGCATTACGATCTCCTCGCGTGCTCGACCGAGCCGCTTGGCGAACAGCCCCTGCGCATCTGTATCGATCCAGTCCTCATCGATATTGGCCGCCGTCATGGCGGTGCCGTTCTTGATCACGCACGGCAGAGTGATGCCGACCGGGCCTTCCCAGCCGAACTTGCCGACGATCTCGGCCACCGCCTCGGCAACCGAGTCGGGGGTGGAGGGCTGCGGAGTGGAGATACGCAGTCGATCGTCGGCCAGAACTCCGCCTTCGACGTCGACGAGACATCCCTTGATGCCGGAACCGCCGACGTCCACGCCGAAACCACGGGCAGTGCCCATGCCTGATCCTTCCTATTCGATTCAGGACGAGGTGTGCAGACCTTAACCGCGCTGTGTTGCGATGTGAACGTGGGTTTGACACACGAGTATGACGTCCAGCGTTTACGCAGCATCTCCGTGCGGGTCGCGGAGGAGGCCGCGGAGCTCGCGGAGAAGATGCGCAACGAAGTCGTCGCCGAGGGTGTCGTCGACACGAAGAGTACCGAGACCGACGTGGTGACCGCGGCGGACCGCGCCGTCGAACGGCTGATCCGTGATCGACTCGCCGAGCTGCGCCCCGGGGACCCGGTCCTCGGCGAGGAGGGAGGTGGTGCCGTTGACCAGGAAGGACTGCGTTGGGTGGTCGACCCGATCGACGGAACTGTGAACTACCTCTACGGCCATCCGGACTACGCGGTCTCCATCGCCGTTCAGTTCAACGGTGTCTCCCTGGCGGGGGCCGTGGTGGAACCCCGCTCCGGGAGGGTCTGGAGCGCGGCCGACGGACGCGGAGCCGATCTGGACGGCCGTCCGCTCGAGGTGTCGACCGCGCGAAGGTTCGATCTCTCCCTGATCGGGACCGGTTTCAGCTACCTCCCGGAACGACGCGGCAGGCAGGCAGCGCTGCTGACCGAGTTGTTGGGTGAGATTCGCGATATCCGGCGCGGTGGTGCCGCCTCGCTCGCGCTCTGCGCGGTCGCGGCGGGCTGGACGGACGGCTACTACGAGCACGGGCTGTCCCGCTGGGACTGGGCGGCGGGAAGCCTGATCGCGGCCGAGGCCGGAGCCCGCACGCGGCTGCCCGCGGCCGGGTCCGCGGACGGTCTCGGCGACGAGGCCATCCTGTGCGCGACCCCGGGCATAGCCGACGAGCTCACCCGTGCCCTCCTGGAGCGGAACGCGGCGGCGATCTGAGCCAGCGGGGCTTCACTCGCTCGGTGCGCGCGGGCGGTGCGTGCCGCCCGCGCGAGCCAAGTTCGACACGACGGCGTCGTCCGGACCGTTCCGCGTTTTCGCTCCCGACCTCTCCGGGGGAACCGGCCGCTCCGGCTGAGGGACGTGCGAGGCGAATCAGCAGTGCACGTCGCGAGCGGCCTTGAGCAGTTCCGGGTTGATCCCGGGTTTGGCGGCCTGCGTCCGGTCCCCGGTCTGGCCCCTGCTCTGCTTGGCCCAGTTCTTCAGCTGCTGCAGCGTCTGGTGCCCCTCCTGGGTGGCCTTGACCCCGTCGAACTCGGATCCGAGGGCCAGGTCGATGCTGGCGTCGGAACGCTGGTCCCGGACCAGCTGGGCGCACGGTGCGATCAGGCTCAGGGTGCGCGCTGCTCTGGCGCCGGCCTCCCCGTAGCGGATCTGGGCGTGGCACTTCAGGTTCATCTCGGTGTAGACGGAGTCGTTGCCGGGCGGGCCGCCCCGGCCGAAACCCAGATTGGACAACTCCTCGCTGACCAGGGTGGCCTGGTTCACCTTGCCGTTGGCGTTGAGCACCCGCACCGAGACGTCCTGCGGGGGAACCGGTGTGGTGTCGTTCAGCGCCTTCCTGGACAGCATCGTCCCCGCCGCCGTCTCGGTCGGCGGCTTGCCCGGACGCGCGTCCGAGCTGCCCGGTTCGGCACCGGGCACGTTGCACCGGGTGGCCATCTCGACCGATTCGGTCGACTCGAACACTCTCGTCCAGACGAATCCGGACAGCACGACGAGCACGGCGAGCAGAATCAGTGCGGGCAACGGGCGGCGGCGCCGGTACCGCGGACCCCGCGGCCCCTGTCCTGTGCTCGCGGTGGACACGTTCTGCCAGCCTCCCTGGTCGAGCCTTCGCCTTGCCGGTGAGTTCGTCGGTCCGGAGACTCGTCGAAGCTCCGTCGTCAGTCAGCTTAAGTGCTGTCCCGCTTCAGTGCGGCATCGTGCGGACGGTCGTGTCGAAGTTGTTGTGCGGAAGAGTTCGATTCGCCACCGAGCCCGTCCGGAATCCTCCGAACGTGCGATCACGTACTCATGATGATGCCCTTCGGGTACCCGGGTCACGGATGCTCCGAGGATGCCATGCCGCAGTCGAGATCACCCGGCGGTTGGTTCGGCGAGTGCAGTACAAGCCACACCTGTGGGTGACCCGGTGCGTGTTCCGCGCCCTCATGAGCTACCCTTCCCGCGCTCCACGCTGTGCCAACGGAGGTAGTCGCTCGTTTCGGGGGAACTTGGAGCGCAGGTAAGACGAGACCTCCGCCACTCGAGTGTGCGGGCACAAAACGGGGCCCTGGATCGTTGACCAGCGGCACACCATTGCAAGTCTCCACAATGCAGGGGTGAAAGGAAATGGCGACCGACTACGACGCTCCACGCCGTAACGAGAGCGAAGACCTGCCGGAGGATTCGCTGGAGGAACTCAAGGCCAAGCGCAACGACGCGCAGTCCGGGGCCGTGGACACCGACGAAGGCGAAATGGCCGACAATTTCGAGCTGCCGGGAGCCGATCTCTCCGGCGAGGAAATGACGGTCAAGGTGCTGCCGAAGCAGGCCGATGAGTTCACTTGCTCCAGCTGCTTCCTGGTGCACCACCGCAACCGGTTGGCCGAGGAGCGCAACGGAAAGTACGTGTGCCGCGATTGCGCGGCCTGATCCGCATGTTCACGGCGGCTTGAGGCGGGCTGGATGTGAGCGTGCGCACGCGCATGTCCAGCCCGCCGTTCTCGCGGACGAGCTTCAGGAGCGTGGCTCCGGGGAGGTTGAGCCCTCCGGGGTCATCGGTTCTGGGGCCGTTCCGGGTTCAGCTCGGCGGCCAGCCGTTCGGGGTGGCGAGTGCTGATCACCCAGTAGGGTGTCGGATCCTCGGGGTCGTCCAGCCAGATCCGCACGGCTGTCGGCGCCCACGGTCGATGGACCAGGAAAGCCGCCGGGTCGAGTTCGGGGCCGAGGGCACGCTGCTTGCGCTCGCGCGGAATCACCTCGACCTCGGAAACGAAGCGCAGCGGCAACCGCGCGTTGCCGACCACGAGCTCCTCGTCGGTGACGAGGATGCGCAACCTGCTCATCAGCAGGGGCAGCGCGAGCGCGAGCGGGATCAGCACCACGTAGGGAAGCCAAGCCCGCAGGCCCGGGTAGCCCATGTGCACCTCGGCCGCGAGCAGAGTCGCCGCGACGAGGGGCAGCGGCCAACTCCACCACGCGGCGTGCACCCGTTCCCGGTAGCGGAAGTGTCCGCGCCTGTTCGGCGTCTCGGAGGGCGCACCGCCCACGAGCCCTGCTTCTGAACTTTCCGACACGTCTCCAGGGTAGTCTTGTTCCTCGTGCCAAGCGTGAAGGTCCTGTTGACTCGTACCGATCCCGAAGTACCGTTGCCGTCCTACGCCCGAACGGGGGACGCGGGGGCCGACCTCGTCACGACCGAGGACCTCGAGCTGCGCCCCGGGGAACGCGCCGTGGTCGGCACCGGAATCGCGCTAGCTCTGCCCGAGGGGTACGCGGGGTTCGTGCACCCGCGTTCCGGCCTGGCGGCCAGATCGGGGCTCGGCGTGGTGAACGCACCGGGCACCATCGACGCGGGCTATCGTGGCGAGATCAAGGTGTGTCTGATCAATCACGATCCGGAGCAGAGGCTGAATCTGCTGCGCGGGGACCGAATAGCCCAGTTGGTGATACAGCGTGTCGAGCAGGCCGCTTTCGAAGAAGTCGCCCAACTGCCAGAGTCCGTGCGTGGCACCGGCGGATATGGTTCGACCGGAGGCCACGGGACGTTGATGGATTCGATCGACGCCGGGACCGTGGGCAACACGACCGGTAGTACGGAGGTCTGAGGGGATGTTCGGATGGCGCCGTCGCGGCGGGCGGAACGACCGAGTGGACGACGATTCCGGATTCGGCGACGAACCCCGTGGGCAGGACCAGGACGAGTCCGTCGTCGAGGGCGGCCCGTACGACAAGCAGGAAGCCCCGGACGACGAGATCGAGCGACTGGACCTCGGCTCCGTGCAGTTGCCCGTTCCCGAGAACAGCCAACTGCAGGTGGAGATCGACCCGGAGGGGCCGGTGCGGGCGGTCCACCTGCTCACCCCCTCGGGAAGGCTGACCGTGAGCGCTTTCGCCGCCCCACGAACGGGTGATCTTTGGCAGGAGGTCCGCCAGGAACTGGTGGAGCAGCTGCGCTCCGACGGGGCGACCGTGCGCTTCGAGGACGGGGGCTGGGACACCGAGCTGATCGCCGAGACCGCCAAGACCTCGCTGCGCTTCGTGGGCGTGGACGGTCCGCGCTGGTTGTTGCGCGGGGTGGCGGCGAGCCCGGCCTCCGATCTCGACGCCTGCACGAAGCTGCTCTACGCGGTGATCGACGAGACAGTGGTCGACCGTGGCTCGGAGCCGATGCCGGTGCGCACTCCGCTGCCGATCGAGTTGCCCGAGGAGATCGCCGCGCACATTCAACAACAGCAGGAACAGGCGCAGGCCTGACGGGTGTTTCCCGGTCGGGTGGTCCCGTACCGGCCCTCCGACAGGAGAGGGTGGCCGTTTTCCGCCGACTCGCGGACGCGGGAATCGGACACGACTAGGCTGTAATCGCACGGGTGTAACCTGCACGGGTCGCGAGGCCCACTGCGCACGGGAGCGCGAGATGAGCAACACCGGAGACGGCTACCTGCGCCGTCTCGTACGCCGTCTCACCAGCGACGTCGCCGAACTTGATGCCGATGACCTCTCCGAGATGTCACAGGCTAGCGGGGCGCGGCGCGCGTGTGACTGCAAGTGTGGCGAGCAGGCGGAGGTGCTCGGCAGGCTTCGCTGCGTCGGCATGGTCCCGAAGGCCTCGGTTCCGACCCTGGAGGCGGAACTGTACGACGGAACCGAGGGCGTGACGTTGGTCTGGCTCGGCAGGAGGAAGATCACCGGGATAGATCCCGGCCGAACCATCAAGGCGCGGGGCCGAATTGCCGATCGTGACGGACACAAGGTTCTTTACAACCCCTACTACGAGTTGCAGAACACCGCATGACCGAATCCAGTTCATCGACTCCCGAAGGACGAGCTCCTCTCGGGAGGTCTACTGACGCGGCGCCGGCCGATCCTGCCGAATCCGGATTCTCGTCCGACTCGTCAGGCGGCGCCAAGGCACCGTTCGGGTTACGTCCCCCGGCGGGATCCGGTGGGGCCGAGCAGACGTTGCTGCAACAGATGGGCGGCGTCAGCGGACTCGCCTACTCCGCGGTGCCCATCGTCGTGTTCGTGGTGGCGAACTCGCTGGTCGGAATGATGCCGGCCATTTGGATCGCCATCGCGGTCTCGCTGCTGATAGCGCTGGCGCGCATCATCCGCAAGGAACCCCTGCAACCGGCGATATCGGGTGTGCTCGGTGTCGTGGTCTGCTCTTTCATCGCGTACCGCACCGGCGACGCCAAGGGGTTCTTCCTGCTCGGCATCTGGACCAGCCTGATCTACGGCGGAGTCTTCCTGATCTCGACGATCGTGCGGTGGCCGTTGGTCGGTGTCGCCTGGTCGGTGCTCAACGGCAGCGGTTTCTCCTGGCGTCACCAGCGCAGAGCGCTGCGCGGATACGACCTGGCCACGCTGTCCTGGACCGTGGTCTTCTTCGCCAAGTTCGTGGTGCAGCAGTGGCTCTACGCGGCGGACGAGACGGGTTGGCTGGCCTTCGCGCGGATCGTGATGAGCTACCCGCTCACTGCACTGGCCCTGCTGATTACCGTCTGGGCGATTCGACGGGCCAACAAGATCGCCGAACTGCAGACGGTGACGACGGCTTCCGGCCCCGGAGCACCGCAGGGAGAGGAGCCTCCCGCCTCCGGGCGGCCCGCCACCGGGTGAGAGCGGGTGAAGGGGCTCCGCCCGGCCATGGGGGACCAAACCCGGTCACCCGGTCATGGGGCACCGCTCAGTCGAGCCCCGGTGGGTCGTGGACCAGTTCGCTGATGCGGTGTTCCAGCTCCTCCGGGGCGATGAACAGCATCTCGTCGCCCACTTCCAACGGGTCGTCGGACTGGGGGACGATCACCCGTCCGCGCCGGAGTATCGCCACGAGCGCCGCGTCCCTGGGCAGGGTCAGGTCCCTGACCCGGTGCCCCGCCAGCGGTGTCCCCTCGGGCAGGGTCATCTCCACGAGGTTGGCCTGACCCTGGCGCAGGGTCATGAGCCGGACGACGTCCCCGACGCTGACCGCTTCCTCCACCATGGCGGCGAGCATCCGCGGGGTGGACACGGCCACGTCCACGCCCCAGGCCTCGGTGAACAACCACTCGTTCTGGGGATCGTTCACGCGGGCCGCGACGCGACGGACCGCGAACTCGGTCTTGGTCAGCAGCGAGACCACGAGGTTCACCTTGTCGTCGCCGGTGGCGGCGATCACGACGTCGCAGGTTTCGATGCCCGTCTCCTCGAGGGAGGAGAGCTCGCAGGCATCGGCGTGCACCCACTGGGCATCGGGGATGGTTCTGGGGTGGTAGTTCGCGGTGGAGCGCTCGAGGAGCATGACCTGGTGCCCGCCCTCCAGCAGTTCCTTGGCTATGGACTGCCCGACGGCGCCTGCGCCGGCGATCGCGACACGCATTACTCGCTCTCCTCGGGTGGGCGCTGCGCGGTGGCCGTGACCTCGGTGACAGTTCCGGACAGGGTGGCCGCGTATACGGTGTCGTCGGCCTGCACGACGGTGTTGGACTGCGGGAGCACCCCGTTGCCGAAGCGCATCACGAACGCGACCCGGCAACCGAGCGCCGTTTCCAGCTCGCGGACCCGTTTGCCGACCCAGTCCTCGTGCAGGGGCAATCGCAGCACGGCGACCGATCCGGAGGGGTCCCGCCATTCCGTGGCCGCCCCTTCGGGGAGGAGCATGCGCAGGAAGCGGTCCGTCGTCCAGGGGACGGTGGCCACGGTGGGGATCCCGAGACGCTGGTAGACCTCGGCCCGTTTGGGGTCGTAGATGCGGGCGACGACCTGCTCCACGCCGAATGTCTCGCGGGCCACCCTGGCGGAGACTATGTTGGAGTTGTCCCCGTTGGAGACGGCTGCGAAGGCCCCGGCCTGTTCGATGCCGGCCTCGGCGAGCACGTTCTTGTCGAAACCGTTGCCCGTGACGTGTCTTCCGCGGAACTCCTTGCCCAGTCGGTGGAAGGACTCGGGGTCCTTGTCCACCACCGCCACGGTGTGACCGAGCCGTTGCAGTGCCGCGGCCAGGGAAGCTCCGACTCGGCCGCAGCCCAGGATCACAACATGCACGACCGGTTTCCTCGCTCTCGGCTGGTTGCCGGATCGACCGCGGGGCGATCGGTGAACCGTCCCACGACCATGACAGTACTCCTCGGATGGCGGAATTCCGCGCCGTTGAACGCGTGCTTCCTCGTCGGGCGGAATCCACTCCCGCGAACGGGGCCATCGCATCCGGGCTGATGCACCGTATCGGGTGAGTGGAATCGTTCGTCCACAGGGGTTTTCCCGTCCGTGCCCGGGAGGAGCGCCGAACGCCGGCCGCTCGTGCGCTCCCGCTCCGGTGGACGAGCGGGTGGACAGCGCCCGCGAGCGTTCCGGGCAGTCGGGTCCTCGCGGGACGCGGTGGACGTGATGAGGCCCGAGGGTCACCGAGTCCGGTGATCCCAGCCCTTACTCTCTTGGTCGTGCCCAAGCTCGCGACCGTGGCCAAGCGTCTGTTGGTGGGGCGACCCTTCCGTAGCGATCGGTTGTCGCACACGCTGCTGCCCAAGCGCATCGCCCTGCCGGTGTTCGCGTCGGATCCGATGTCCAGCGTCGCCTACGCGCCGGAGGAGATCCTTCTCACACTCTCCGTGGCCGGAGTGTCGGCCTACGCGATCAGTCCGTGGGTGGGGTTGGTGGTCGCCGCCGTGATGCTGGTCGTGGTGGCCTCCTACCGCCAGAACGTGCGGGCCTACGCCTCGGGCGGGGGCGACTACGAGGTGGCCTCCGTCAACCACGGGTCCAGGTGGGGCGTGGCGGTGGCCAGTGCGCTGATGGTCGACTACGTCCTCACCGTGGCGGTGTCCATCTCCTCGGCCGCGGCCAACATAGGCTCGTTGGTGCCGTTCGTGGCCGCCCACAAGGCGGCGTTCGCCGTGGGGGCGATCCTCGTGCTGACCGCGGTGAACCTGCGCGGAGTGCGGGAGTCGGGGACGATGTTCGCCGTTCCCACCTACGCCTTCGCCGTCGGGGTTCTCGGCATGATCGGCGTGGGGCTGTACCGCACCTACGTGCTCGGGGACGAGCTGCGCGCGGAGAGCGCGGGATTCGAACTGGCCCAGGAGCCCTCCCAGCTGGCCGGGTTGGGGTTCGTCTTCCTGGTGCTGCGGGCCTTCTCCTCGGGCAGCGCCGCGCTGACCGGGGTGGAGGCGATCAGCAACGGCGTGCCCGCCTTCCGCAAGCCCAAGTCGCGCAACGCGGCCACGACGCTGCTGATGATGGGGCTGATAGCGGTCGCCATGTTCATGGGGCTGCTGCTGCTGGCCAGGATCACCGGGGTGCTGGTCGTGCAGGACCCGGAGCAGCAGCTGATCGGGGCCCCGGCCGGGTACGAGCAGAAGACGCTGATCGCCCAGCTGGCCGGTGCGGTCTTCGGTGGTTTCCAGCCGGCCGTGTACTACCTGATCTTCTTCACCGGGCTGATCCTGGTGCTTGCGGCCAACACGGCCTTCAACGGTTTTCCGCTGCTGGGCTCGGTGCTCGCCCAGGACCGGTACCTGCCCCGCCAGCTGCACACCAGGGGGGACCGGTTGACGTTCTCCAACGGCATCCTGTTCCTGGCGGGGTTCGCCATCGTGCTGGTGCTGGTCTTCGAGGCCGAGGTGACCAAGCTCATCCAGCTCTACATCGTCGGCGTGTTCGCCTCGTTCGTCCTGAGTCAGAGCGGGATGATCCGGCACTGGAACCGCAGGCTGCGCGAGGTGACCGACCCGGAGGCGCGCAAGCAGATCGGCAGGGCGCGTGCGATCAATTCCGTGGGGCTGGCCATGACGGCTACGGTGCTGGTCATAGTGCTGGTCACGAAGTTCGTGCACGGGGCCTGGATAGCTCTGGTGGCGATGGTGGCCAGCTACCTGCTCATGGTGGGGATCCGGAAGCACTACGTGCGGGTGGCGGAGGAGCTGCGCCGCGCCGAGGGCCAGACGGTCCTGCCCGCGCGCAACTACGGTCTCGTGCTGGTGTCCCAGCTGCACCTGCCGAGCAAGCGGGCGCTGGCTTACGCGCGGGCCACGCGGCCCGACGAGCTGGAGGCCATCACGGTCAACGTGGATGATTCGGAGACGAGGCAGCTCGTGGCCGCGTGGGAGGAGTTCGGCGTCTCCGTTCCGCTGAAGGTCCTCGAGTCCCCGTACCGGGAGATCACGCGCCCGGTCGTGGAGTATGTGAAAAGAATTCGTAAAGGTAGTCCGCGCGACGTCGTCACGGTGTTCATTCCGGAGTACGTGGTGGGGCGCTGGTGGGAACAACTGCTGCACAACCAGAGTGCCCTTCGGCTCAAGAGCAGACTGCTGTTCGAGCCCGGAGTGATGGTCACCAGCGTTCCCTGGCAGCTCGAGTCCTCGAACAGGGTCGATCTGCGCGCGCCGACACCGCGTCGTTCGGTGCGCTGGGGTGCCGGACAAGAGGGGAAGGAAAGCGACCAGCGGTGAACGAGAAACCGGACTGGAACGGACGACGCCTCCGGCTCGAGGTCGGGCCGGTCGCGCACGGTGGGCACTGCGTGGCCCGCCACGAGGGAAGAGTCGTTTTCGTGCGGCACGCGCTGCCGGGGGAAACGGTCGAGGCCGAGGTGACCGAGGACCGTGGTGGCGGGTTCTGCCGAGCCGATGCCGTGCGGGTCGTCGAGGCGGCCGAAGGACGGGTGACACCGCCGTGCCCCCTGGCGGACATGGCCCTGGGGACGAACCGCTGCGGGGGCTGCGACTGGCAGCACGCCCATCCGGCGACCCAGCGCGAGTTGAAGGCCTCCGTGGTGGCCGAGCAGCTGTGGAGGCTGGCCGGGATCGAGCACCCGGTGGAGGTGCAATCCCTCCCCGGAGGGGCGCTGCGCTGGCGCACCCGGGTGCGGTTGGCCGTGGACGAGCGAGGTCGCGTCGGATTCCGCGCGCACCGCAGTCATCGCGTGGTGCCGGCGGAGGACTGCCCGATCACCGTCGAGGGAGCGGTGGATCAGGTCACTTCGAGTTCCTGGACCCCCGGATCCGAGGTCGAGGTGACCGCGGACGCTTCCGGGGAGCTGCACGTGAGCGAGCACCTTCCCGGAGGGGCTCCCGCACGTGGAAAGCGCCGTCGCTCCGGGGCGAAACCGTCGAGGACCCGCAAGGTGCGCGGCTCGGGAGTCGCTCACGAGACCGCTGCCGGCCGTGAGTGGGCGATAGCCGCGCACGGATTCTGGCAGGTTCACCGGCAGGCGGCGGAGCGCTTCGCCGAAGTGGTGGATGACATGGTCGAGGTGCCGCCGGGCGGCTGCGCCTGGGACCTGTACGGAGGGGTCGGTTTGTTCGCCGCCGTGCTGGGGAACCGGGTGGGGGACTCGGGGGACGTGGTGCTCGTCGAGTCGGCCCGGACCAGCGTGCGGGACGCCACCGCCAACCTCGCGGACATGCCGCAGGTGCGGCTGCGCGAGGGCAGGGTGGAGGACGTGGTCGCGGACCCGACGATGCCGGCCCCGGACGTCGTGGTGCTCGATCCGCCGCGCAAGGGGGCCGGGCGCAACGTCGTCGGTGCCGTGGCGGGCTCCCGGCCGCGCAGGGTGGTCTACGTCGCCTGCGACCCGGCGGCGTTGGCCCGGGACCTGGAGCTGTTCCAGCGGGACGGGTACCGGCTCACCCGGTTGGAGGCCTTCGACGCGTTCCCGATGACGCACCACGTGGAGTGCATCGCCCTGTTGGAGGTCGCTGACTGAGGCCCTGCCCCGCGGAGTCCGCGACCGGCGCGGTACCGCGGTGCTCGCGGTGTCGGTCGGGGCCCACGTTCCGGCAGCGGGGGGAGCACCGCGGGAGGTTCCGGCGCGCGGTTACTCCATCCGGTGATGGTCCTCCGGACGAGTCACCTTCGTGAGTGAGCACTCCGGGCAGCCGTCTGGACCGGACTCGTGTACGGCTCAGTAGACTGGCACGGTCGCGAGGGCTAGCCCAGAACACCAGAAGGGCACGCGGCGGAAGCACGAGGGCCCGAAAACGTGTTTCCGGGCAACCGCGCAGTCGGTTGCCCACGACGCCGGCCGGCCGTTCCACTACGGTCGGTCCACGATTCGACCTGTAGTCGGGCACGACGAGCGAGGTGGAGCGGTGACGCTGCTGGAGTCCGTGCACAGTCCGGCCGATGTACAGCGCCTGGAGCACGGTGAGTTGGTTGAGCTCGCCGCCGAGATCAGATCCTTCTTGATCGACAAGATCTCGCGCACCGGAGGGCACCTCGGGCCGAACCTGGGTGCGGTTGAACTGACTCTGGCCGTGCACCGGGCGTTCGACTCACCGCACGACGCGGTCGTGTTCGACACCGGGCACCAAGCCTACGTGCACAAGATCATCACCGGTAGGCAGGAGGGCTTCGACCGGCTGCGCAAGCGCGGAGGGCTGTCCGGCTACCCCTCCCGCGCGGAGAGCGAGCACGACCTGGTGGAGAACAGCCACGCCTCCACCTCCCTGTCGTACGCGGACGGGCTGGCGCGGGCCTTTCAGCTCGGCAGGACCGACCGGCACGTCGTCGCCGTGGTCGGCGACGGCGCGTTGACCGGAGGCATGTGCTGGGAGGCGTTGAACAACATCGCCGCCGACCAGGAACGTCCCCTCGTCATCGTCGTCAACGACAACGGCCGCTCCTACGCCCCCACGATCGGCGGGCTGGCCGAGCACCTCGCCTCGCTGCGGTTGCGCCCCGGCTACGAACGGGCCCTGGAGAACGGCAGGCGAACCGTGCGCAACCTGCCCGTGGTGGGCAGGCCCCTGTACACGGGGCTGCACGCGGCGAAGCGCGGGATCAAGGACGCGCTGAGCCCGCAGGTGATGTTCTCCGACCTGGGGATCAAGTACCTGGGACCGGTCGACGGCCACGACTTCAAGGCGCTGGATTACGCACTGGGCATGGCCAAGACCTTCGGCGGTCCGGTCATCGTCCACGCGGTCACCCAGAAGGGCAACGGGTTCGCTCCGGCGGAGAATCACGAAGCGGACCAGATGCACCAGGTCAAGGTCATGGACCCGAACACGGGCGCCCCGACCGGTCCGAGCGCGACCAGCTGGACCAGCGTGTTCTCCGACGAACTGGTCCGGATCGGCGGGGAGCGCGAGGACGTCGTGGCGATAACCGGCGCGATGCTCGGGCCGACGGGACTGGACAAGTTCGGCAAGCACTACCCCGACAGGTGCGTGGACGTGGGCATCGCCGAGCAGCACGGCATGACCTCGGCCGCGGGGATGGCCATGGCGGGGCTGCACCCCGTCTTCGCGGTCTACTCCACGTTCCTGAACCGGGCGTTCGACCAGCTGCTCATGGACGTGGCGCTGCACCGCCAGCCGGTGACGGTGACGCTGGACCGCTCCGGGGTGACCGGGGACGACGGCCCCAGCCACAACGGGATGTGGGACCTGTCTGTGCTGGGCATGATCCCCGGGCTCAGGGTGGCCGCCCCGCGGGACTCGGAAACCCTGCGCGAGGAGCTGCGCGAGGCGGTCGCCGTCGACGACGGTCCCACGGCGGTGCGCTTCCCCAAGGGCACCGTCATCGAGGAGGTCCCCGCGCTCGAGCGGGTGGACGGGGTGGACGTGCTGCGTCGTCCCGCCGAGCACGAGAACCCCGATGTGCTGCTGGGAGCGGTGGGGGCCTTCGCGGAGATGGCCGTGGCCGCGGCGGAGCGGCTCTCGGACCAGGGCATCGGGGTGACCGTGGTCGACCCGCGTTGGGTGAGTCCCGTGCCGGAGGCCATGCTCGACTTCGCCGGACGGCACCGCCTGGTGGTCACCCTGGAGGACTGCGGCAGGCACGGCGGCTTCGGCTGGTCGATGGCCGCCGCGCTCCGCGACGCCGAGATGGACGTCCCGCTGCGGGATCTCGCCATCCCGAACCGCTTTCTGGACCACGCCTCGCGGAGCGAGGTGCTCGCCGAGCTGGGGCTGACGGAGCAGGACGTGGCCCGGCGGATTACCGAGTGGGTGGCGGACCGGCTCGAGGGACGTCTGGAGGGCTCGGCTCCCCAGGTCGCGGAGCTGGACACCTCCCGTTCGGAGGCGAGCGATCTCTCGGAGTCCTGATCGTCGACGAGAGCGTCGCTGTGGCAGGCTGAAGACGTGCGGATCCTTGTGGTGGAGGACGAACAGCCGCTGGCCGACGCCGTAGCGCGTGGGCTGCGGCGTGAGGGCCTGGCCGTCGACATCGCCTACGACGGGCCCGACGGCCAGGAGAAGGCGGCGGTCACCAGATACGACGTGATCGTGCTGGACCGGGACCTGCCCCGGCTCTCCGGGGACGAGCTCTGCAGGGAGATCGTCGCTTCCGAGGCGCTGACCAGGGTGCTGATGCTCACGGCCAGCGGCAGCGTCGAGGACCGGGTGGAGGGGCTCTCACTGGGAGCCGATGACTACCTGGCCAAGCCGTTCGCCTTCAACGAGCTCGTCGCCCGGGTGCGCGCCTTGGGCAGACGTTCCACTCCTGCGGTCCCTCCGGTGCTGACGGCGACCGAGCTCGTGCTCGACTCAGCCCGGAGGAGGGTCCGCAGACCCGGCGGGGAGATGGACCTGACCCGCAAGGAGTTCGGCGTTCTCGAGGTGCTGCTCGCCGCTGACGGGGCTGTGGTCAGCTCGGAGGAACTGCTGGAGCGGGTGTGGGACGAGCACGCGGACCCCTTCACCACGACCGTTCGGGTGACCGTGATGACCCTGCGCAAGAAGCTCGGTGAGCCGGGAGTGATCGACACCGTGGTCGGATCCGGTTACCGGATCCCCTCGGCGGGGGCCGAGGTGGTGCTGGACACCTCCGACGCGGGTCGGAGTTGATGTCCTTCCCGGAGGATTCCCCGGGGCGGTTCTCCGCGCCGAGCCGGACCAGGCGTGGCCCCGGGCTGCGGCTTCGACTGACGATGCTGGCCACGGCGCTCGTGGCCGCGGTCGGTGCGTTGCTGTTGTGGCTCGGCTGGTTGCTGGTGGGCGACGTGGTCGCGGCTGTGCCCCGCATGCCCGAGGGCACGACCGTGCGACTGGACGGGGCCGTGGTCTCCGCGGACGAGGTGGGGGCCGCGCTGCGCAACCACGCCAGGAGCCAGATCCTGTCGGTGGGGGCGGTGGCCTTCGTCAGCGTCGTGCTCGCCGCGGCCGTGCTGTCCTGGTCGGTCTGCGGGAGGGTGCTGCGCCCCCTCAACGAGGTGACCGGAACGGCTCGGAGGTTGACCGCACGCTCGCTGGGCAGCCGGATCGAGCTCGACGGTCCGCGGGACGAGGTGGCCGAGCTCGCCGACACCTTCGACGGGATGCTGGACAGGTTGCAGACGGCGTTCGAGTCGCAGCACCGGTTCGTGGCGAACGCGAGTCACGAGCTGCGCACGCCGTTGTCGGTCATCCGCACCGAGCTGGACGTCACGCTGTCCGATCCGCGGGCCGACGCCGCGGAGCTGCGCAGGATGGCCGAGGTGGTCCGCGAGGCCACGGCCAAGTCGGAGCGGCTGGTCGAGTCGCTGCTGCTGCTGGCCCGCACCGAGGGAACCGAGCTCCCGGACCGGGAGCGGGTCGATCTCACCGAGATCGCGGGGAACGCGTTGAGCAGCATCGCCACCGAGGTCACCGCCGCGGAGCTGCGCGTGACGACCGGTTGCGCCCCCGCGGTCGCGATGGGCGATTCCGCGCTGCTCGAACGGGTGGCGGGCAACCTGTTGGAGAACTCGGTGCGGCACAACGTCCACGGCGGATGGGTCGAGGTCGACACCGGGGTTTCCGGCAGGTGGGCCTTCCTGACGGTTTCCTCCTCCGGGAATCGGGTGGACGCGGAACGGGTGGAGAACCTGTTCGAGCCCTTCCGCAGGGCGGGAGCCGAGCGCACGAGTCGCACGGGGGCGGGGCTGGGGCTCTCCGTCGTGCGTGCCGCCGCCGCGGCGCACGGCGGGCATGTGCGGGCCGAGCCGATCGCCGGTGGGGGGTTGACCGTGACGGTGTGGGTGCCCGCGGCGGGGGAGTAACCGCCACGTCCGGCACGTCCCGGAGGGGCGGCACGTCCTAGAGGCGCAGCGCGGCGATGTCGACTTCGACGGGTTCGGGCGCCTCGGCGACGCGCACCGCCCCCTCGCCGGCGCGGACCGAAGTGGCCGGCACGTAGTGCCCCCGGTCCAGCCGGTAGGTGACGAGCTCGGTCGGCCCCCGGTTGTCCTGGGCCACGCTCCAGAAGGAGGGCACTCCCGCGCGGGCGTAGGCGTCCAGCTTGTCCCGCTGCTCCCGCGGGCTGTTTCCCGGGGACCAGATCTCACCCGCGAGCAGGACGTGCTCGGGACCGAACGAGGTCCCGACGGGCGCGGTGTCCAGCACGACGAAGTCCGGGATCAGCGCGGTCTGCTGCTCGGAGCCGATCTCCACCCCGACGCCGCCCACCGCGTACAGCTCGGAACGGCTTGCCTCACGCAACGCGTTCTTGAACAGCAGGATGATTTCGTTCTCGGCCCACTGGCGCGGGCCGCTCGGCGGTGGCGTCACCAGCCAGTACCCCTCGAGCAGTTCCAGGCGCGACCCGTCGGCGCGGGCGGGCAGCGCGTGCCAGTCGTTGATCGTGAACGGGCCGATCTCGTGCTGTACAAGGGCGGTCACCGAGCATCACCTCACCTCGTTCGCGATTCATCGTGCCACAGCGTGGAACCGCGGCGGCACCGGCACGAGCGCGCACGAGAGAGGGCCGGGACGGTTCGCGAACCGTCCCGGCCCGAAGGGGGTGCCCCGACTCGGTCGGCGCGGCGCGGGCCGCGCCGGAGCGACCACCGGGGCGAGGTCGGCACCGACCCGACCGGAGAGCTCCGGTCAGGAGTTCGGCACGCTCGCGACTCCCGGCTCGAGGAACCGCTTGCCGTTGACCGACTCGGAGTAGCCCGCGCGGTCCAGGTAGGGAGTTATCCCGCCCAACCAGAAGGGCCAGCCCGCGCCGAGGAGCATGCACAGGTCGAGGTCGGGGGCCTCGACCACCACGTCCTCGTCCAGCATGATCCGGGCTTCCTCGGCCAGCGCGCGCAGCGCCCGGTCGCGGACCTGCTCCGCGGACAGCGGGTTGTCGCCCTGCTTCCAGAGCTCGGCGACCTCGGGGTCGACGATCTGGTTGCCCGCCTCGTCGGTGGTCCACACGGACGTCTTGCCCGCCTCGACGAACCGCTGCAGGTTGTCGCTGAGCCCGAAGCGGTCCGGGTAGGCGGCGTGCATGGTCTCGTTGACGTGTTGGGCGATGGCCGGACCGACCAGCTGCAACAGCACCATCGGGCTCATCGGCAGGCCCAGCGGCTCCAGCGCCCGGTCGGCGACCTCGAACGGGGTGCCCTCGTCGACCGAGGCGATGACCTCGCCGAGGAAGCGGGTCAGCAGCCTGTTGACCACGAAAGCGGGCGCGTCGGCGACCAGCACGCAGGACTTCTTGAGCTTCTTGCCGACCGCGAAGGCCGTGGCCAGCGTCGCGTCGTCCGTGCGCTCACCGCGCACGATCTCCAGCAGCGGCAGCACCGCCACGGGGTTGAAGAAGTGGAACCCGACGACGCGCTCCGGGTGGGCCAGCTCCGCGCCCATCTCGCTGACCGACAGCGAGGAGGTGTTGGTGGCCAGCACGGCCTCGGAGGAGATGTGCTGCTCGAGCTCGCCGAAGACCTGCCGCTTGACCGACATCTCCTCGAACACGGCCTCGATGATGAAGTCGGCGTCGGCGAAGGCCCGCTTGTCGAGCGAACCGGTGACCAGCTCCTTGAGCCGGTTCACTCCGTCGGCCGAGAGACGGCCCTTCTCCGCGAGCTTGTCGATCTCGCCGTGCACGTAGGCGACGCCCTTGTCGATGCGCTCCTGGTCGACGTCGGTCAGCACGACGGGCACTTCCAGGCGCCGCGCGAACAGCAGGGCGAGCTGGCCCGCCATGAGGCCCGCGCCGACCACACCGACCTTGTTGACGTCCCTGGCCAGGGACTTGTCCGGAGCTCCGGCGGGCTTCTTCGCCCGCTTCTGGGTCAGGTCGAAGGCGTACAGCCCGGACCGCAGCTCGTCGGACATCAGGGCGTCGGCCAGCGCCTCGGTCTCGGCCGCGTAGCCCTCGTCCAGGTCGCTGTTCCTGGCGAGCTCGATCAGCTCGACAGCCTTGTCCACGGCGGGGGAGGCCCCGTGAGTCTTGGAGGCGACGAGCTCCTTGGCGCGGTTGATCGCGTCGTCCCAGGCCTGCCCCCGGTCGATCTCGGGGCGCCGCACGGTCTGCTCCCCGTTGACCACGCGGGCGGCCCAGCGCGCCGATTCCTCGAGGAAGTCCGCCGACTCCAGCTCGACGTCGAAGATGCCCATGCCGGTCGCCTTGCCGGGCTTGAGCATCTTGTTCTGGTTGAGCGCGTTCTCCAGGATGACGCTGACGGCCTGGTCCGCGCCGATCAGGTTCGGCAGCAGCTGGGTGCCGCCCCAGCCGGGGAACAACCCGAGGAAGCACTCCGGGAACGCGATGGCGCTCACGTTGTCGGCCACCGTGCGGTAGTGGCAGGAGAGGGCGAGCTCCAGCCCGCCACCCAGCGCGGCCCCGTTGACGAAGGCGAAGGTGGGAACCGGCGATTCCGTGAGCCTGCGGAACACGTCGTGCCCGGTCTTGGCGATCCGGTGCGCGTGCTCGCGCTCCGTGATCCGGCCGATCCCGCTCAGATCGGCCCCGACCGCGAACACGAAGGGCTTGCCGGTGACCGCGATCGCCGCGGGCTCCGCGGCGAAGGCCTCGTCCAGCGCCTCGTCCAGCGCGGTGAGCCCGGCGGGACCGAAGGTGGAGGGCTTGGTGTGGTCGTGGCCGTTGTCGATGGTGACCAGCGCGAGCTTGCCGCTCAGCCCGGGGACGTCGACCAGGCGGGTGCGGGCCTCGGTGACGACCTCGTCGGGGAACAGCGCTGCGAAATCGGTCTCGGTGCTCACTTGGCGCCCCCAGCGGTCTCGTCGTGGTGCGGGTTTTCCCAGATGACGGTGCCGCCCATGCCGAAGCCCACGCACATCGTCGTGATGCCGTAGCGGACCTCGGGATGCTCGGCGAACTGCCTGGAGAGCTGGGTCATCAGGCGGACCCCGGAGGAGGCCAGCGGGTGCCCGCAGGCGATGGCGCCACCCCAGGGGTTGACCCGTTCGTCGTCCTCGGCGATGCCGAAGTGGTCCAGGAAGGCGAGCACCTGCACGGCGAACGCCTCGTTGATCTCGAACAGGCCGATGTCGTCGATGGTGAGGCCGGCGCGGGCGAGGGCCTTCTCGGTGGCCGGTACCGGGCCCACTCCCATGACCTCCGGCTCCACGCCGGCGAAGGAGTAGCCGACCATGCGCATCCCGACCGGGAGTCCGAGGTCGTTCGCGGTGTGCTCGTCGGCGACCAGGCAGCCGGTGGCGCCGTCGTTGAGCCCGGCCGAGTTCCCGGGGGTCACCTTGCCGTGGGGGCGGAACGGAGTCTTCAGGCCCTCCAGGGATTCCACGGTGGTGCCGGGGCGCGGCGGTTCGTCGGCCGTGGCCAGCCCCCAGCCGTGCTCGGCGGAGCGGGTGGCCACCGGGGCCAGGTCCGCGGCGATCTTGCCCGCCGCGGCCGCCGCCTCGTAGCGCTGTTGGCTGCGGGCGGCGTAGGCGTCGGTGCGCTGCTTGGTCAGCTTCGGGTACCTGTCGTGCA
This sequence comes from Actinopolyspora sp. BKK2, assembly GCF_011291845.1. NCBI lineage: Bacteria > Bacillati > Actinomycetota > Actinomycetes > Actinopolysporales > Actinopolysporaceae > Actinopolyspora > Actinopolyspora sp. BKK2. Next base: position 144,167 of record NZ_JAANTE010000004.1, read on the forward strand.
GGTTCTCCGCGGTGGAGCCCATCACCAGCGCGGAGGAGTCGACCAGGTTGTCCGAGACGAACCTGGGGTTCGGGTCGACGCCCTCGCCCATCGGGTGGTTGCCCATGTGCTCGACTCCGCCCGCGAAGACGACGTCGTAGCCGCCGATCCCGATGCCGCCGGCCGCGGTGGTCACGGCCGTCATGGCTCCGGCGCACATCCGGTCGATGGCGAACCCGGGGACGGACTTGGGCAGACCGGCGAGCAGCGCCGCGTTCCTGCCGATGGTCAGTCCCTGGTCACCGATCTGCGTGGTGGCCGCGACCGCGACTTCGTCGATCCGTTCGGGGGGAAGTTCGGGATGCCTGCGCAACAGTTCGCGGATGACCTTGACGATCATGTCGTCCGCGCGGGTCTCGGCGTACATGCCCTTCGGACCGGCTTTGCCGAACGGCGTGCGGACGCCGTCGACGAAGACCACGTTCCTGGGGGCACGCGGTGCTCCCGCCGATGCGGGGCCGCTGCTCGTGTCGGCTGATGCCGACGCAGGTGCTGCCACGGCGTGCTCCTTCTCGATATGGGTACGCGCCAGGCCGGGCGGAGATGGCAGCCCGACGGAGGGCTACGCCGCTACCGGCCGGTAACGTGCACTCTAGCGCTTATTACCGATCGGTAACCAGCGGGATCGCTGTCTGCTGAACCACACTACGAATCCAACGGTCACACGTGGTTCCGGCCCTCCGCGGTGATCCGCGCCCGGCGCGGCTCCTCCGGGTCACTCCCCGGCCGTGCGCAACGCGTCCGCGATCGCCGCAGCGGTCAGCTCGACCTGCCACTGCCGCGCGCCGCGCTCGCTCAGCACCTCGGCCACCCGCTCCGGTCCGCACTCCTCGGGAGGCTGCCAGCACAACCTGCGCACGAGGTCGGGGAGCAGCAGGTTCTCCACCGGCAGGGCGTTCGCCTCGGCGATCCCGTTGAGCACGTTGCGCACGGCGTTCAACCGGGCAGCCGCGGCCGGATCCCGATCGTGCCACCGACTGGTCGGGGGAGGACCGTCGTTGGCCGGGTTGATCTCGGGAAGCTGGTCCGCGGGCAGCTGCTGGGCGGACTTCAGCGCGTCGAACCACTGCGCGACACGCCTGCGCTGCTGTTTGCCGCTGAAGACCGGCAGCGCAACCAGCTCCTCGCGCGTGCTCGGGTTCTGCTGAGCAGCTCGCACGATCGCGCTGTCCGGAAGCACGCGTCCGGGCGCGATGTCCTTGCGCCGGGCGAGTTCGTCCCGGGTGCGCCACAGCGCCCGCACGACGGCCAGCTGCCTGGGGTCGCGCAGCCGGTGTATCCCGGAGGTGCGCCGCCACGGTTCCGCCCGCGGGGCCGGTGGGGGAGCCGTGCGCACGGCCTCGAACTCCTGGAACGCCCAGTCGAGCTTGCCCTGCTGCTCCAGGTCCTCGTGCAGGGCGGCGCGGAGTTCGATGAGCAGCTCCACGTCGAGAGCGGCGTAGACCAGCCACTCGCGGGGCAGCGGCCTGCGGGACCAGTCCGCCGCACCGTGGCCCTTCTCCAGGCGGTAGGAGAGCAGCTTCTCGGCCAGCGCCCCGAGGGAGACGCGCTCGTAACCGGCCAGGCGTCCCGCCAGTTCCGTGTCGAAGAGCAGCTTCGGTTGCATCCCGAGCTCGGCAAGGCACGGAAGGTCCTGCGAAGCGGCGTGCAGTATCCACTCGACGTCGCTCAGCGCAGTGATGAGCGGTCCCAGCTCTCCCGCCAGCGCGATCGGGTCGATCAACACCGTTCCGGTGCCCTCGCGGCGTAACTGCAGCAGGTACGCCCGCTGGGAGTACCGGTAGCCCGAGGCACGTTCGGTGTCGATCGCGACCGGCCCGCTGCCCGCGGCCAGTGCCGCGGCGGCGAGACGAAGGGACCGGGTCTGCTCGACCACCGGTGGAACACCACCGGAGGGACGTGTCAGCAGTACCGGTTCGGAACGGTCCGGGTCGACGGAATCGGAGTGAACAGTATCCACGGCTCCCAGACGATACGTCCTGCCTCCGACCTGGTGAGCCAAATGGTCCGATTTCGTCGACCCGGCCCGCGCAACAGCGTTATCCGATCATCGAATCACCCCGGCACGCATCGCCAGAGCGACCATCTGTGCGCGATCGCCGGTGCCCAGCTTGCGCCCGATCCGCGACAGGTGACTCTTCACCGTGAGAGCGGACAAGTTGAGCGTCTCGCCGATCTCCTTGTTCGATCGGCCATCGGCCACCAGCTGCAGCACTTCGATCTCGCGAGCGGACAGCTCACGCGGTGTGTTGTCGGTTCCCGGGACTCGGGTACCGGCAGCGAGCACCGGGGCCACGTTCGGGTCGGCGTACACCCCGCCGTCGAGTACGCGGCGCACCCCGTCCGTCACGACCGTGGGTGAGGCCGATTTCAGCAGGTAAGCCTGAGCTCCTGCCTGAAAGGCGGCGCGCACCGCGTACGGGTCGTCGGAAGAGGCGAGCACCACGATTCGCGGCCAGCCCTGGGTACGTAATTCGGTAACCAGGTCAACGCCTGTCCCGTCCGGCAGCCCCAAATCGAGCACTGCTAGATCGCACGGACCGGTTGCCAAGGCACGTGCCTTGGCCTCGGCCATCGATGCGGCTTCGTGCACCGTGCCGGCGCCCATCTGCAGCAGCCGGGAGGATATGGCCTCCCGGAGCAGCGGATGATCGTCCACCACGAGCACCGTGAACAGCTCTTCCCGCGGATGCGGAACCATGTTCGCCGGCAGTGTGCCGGCTGGCGTGGTACGAGCGGCCTGACCTAAGCCGACGGCAGCCACGTCACTACCTCCCTGGAGTCGGTCGTGCCCCCCGACCGGCACCGGGACTCTCGGCCAATCAGCCGCGCCACTGATCGACCGAAAGTGGTGTCGTTCAAGTTGTAGCGTAACCGTCCGAGCGGATTATTGGGACGATCAAATGGGTATGTATCCCGATCGAGTTGTTCTCGAAGGGACTCTTCTTCACTCTTTCGGGTGGTAGTCGAAAACGGTGTTAACACCAGTGCGTGTTCATTCGATAAAGAACTTTCCTGGTGGGACGAGTACGCGCTCAGCGGTAGGGAGCGGGGGCGTCGCGCCACGCGGAGGCGTGCGGAGGCGATACCGGCGAGGACCGGCGGCGCCGCGCGGACGCCACGTCGATTGTTGCCGGTTTTCCCATTCGCGGAAGTGACTCCCGACATGCGGGAGCAGCGGGCAGGTGTGCCATTCGTCTCGCCGGGGTCAGCGAGGCACCCGAGGTGCTCGGTCGCGGTCCGGGGGCGCCCGGTGGTTCCCCGGTGCGCCCCCGGAGGCGGGGTCAGAGGTTCCTGCGGCGCTCAGCGGAGCGGCTGCTCAGCACGCTCACCCCCACGGGGGGCAGGCCCGCTGCCGCGGAGAGCAGCTCGTGGAAAGCACGTGCGTGCGCGGACAGCTCCTCGTCCAACGGGGTCCAGGAGCCACGCAGCTCCAGCTCGTGCTCCTGCTCCGGGAGGGCGAGCTCGCCGAACTTCGTCGAGGAGGAGACCGTGACCGTCCCGCCGAGGGCGGTGTGCGACGTGCCGCAGGAGCGCAGCGCTCCGGTCAGCCAGGACCAGCCGAGTTCGGTTATTCCCTGGTCCCCGGCCAGGTCCTGGTTCACCTCGGCGCGCAGGTAGACCACCAGGCGCAGCACGCCCTGCCACGAGGGCGGCCCGTCCGGGTCGTGCAGCAGCACCAGCCGCGCGGTCACCTCGGTCCCGCTCGGTCCACACGTCTCCGCACCCAGCGCGTAGGTCCACGGAGCGAGGCGTTTCGGTGGGCGGATCTCGTCGAGTTCAATCTCCCTACGTGGTGTGAGGGACTTCAACGCGGCAACCGCGTCCCGAAAAACAAGGGGAATCGCCGACATCTCGGTCACGGCAGGTAACTGTAAGCCCGCTACGCTCCCGAGTGGTGACGCCACGCCGTGGATCATCGACAACTTCCTCCGAAGGAAGTCGGATTCCCGGCTGTGCCGGGAACAGCGGGTCGCGCGGACCGGGGATGGGGTCGCGCGCGAGGCAGGACCGGACGAGGTCCGTCGTGCACGGCGTGCGAGCATGACCTCGGGTCCGTCCCGACGGATCCGATCACCCGCAGGGGCGTACAGTGGCTCGTTCCTGCCGTGCTCCCGCCTGCCTCGCGTGACGGGAAACGCGGTGCGCTGCCACGATGCACCCCGCCCTGCCCTGCGGCGCTTCGCCGTGACCGTTGCGGACCGTGCCAGCCCACGGCCCTTCCGCCCTTACGACCAGCGGAGTTTTCATGAGCCTTCCCGCGAACGTGTCGAACCGCCGTCAACTCGACGAGGCGCCGCTGCTCGTGGCCGCACGTGGTGGCACTCCGGCGCACACGCCGGTGTGGTTCATGCGTCAGGCGGGGCGCTCGCTGCCGGAGTACCGCCGCACCCGCGAAGGGGTGCCGATGCTGCGGGCGTGCCTGACCCCGGACCTGGTCAGCGAGATAACGATGCAACCGGTGCGCAGGCACGGGGTGGACGCGGCGATCCTGTTCAGCGACATCGTGCTCCCGCTGTACGCCTCCGGAGTGGAGCTGGACATCGTCGCCGGGACCGGACCCGTCGTCAACCGGCCGGTGCGCGGCGCGGCGGACGTCGCCGCCCTGCCCGCGCTGCGGGCCGAGCAGGTGGAAGGGGTGGCCGAGGCGGTCCGGACCCTGGTCGCGGAACTCGGCGATACTCCGCTGATCGGGTTCGCCGGGGCGCCGTTCACCCTGGCCTCCTACCTCGTCGAGGGAGGCCCCAGCCGCAACCACGAGCGCACCAAGGCCCTGATGCACTCCGAACCGGAGACGTGGCACGCCCTGCTCGGCAAGCTGGCCGAGACCACGCTCGAGTTCCTGCGCGTCCAGATCGACGCGGGAGTGGACGCCGTCCAGCTGTTCGACTCCTGGGCGGGCGCGCTCTCCCCGCACGACTACGCCACCTACGTGCAGCCGCACACGAACAGGATCCTGCGCGGGGTGGCCGAGTACTCGGGAGACGAGGTGCCGCGGATCCACTTCGGCGTGGGCACCGGTGAACTGCTCACGGCGATGCGGGACTCGGGGGCCAGCGTGGTCGGGATCGACTGGAGGGTCCCGCTGGACCGGGCGGTGAGCAGGCTCGATCCCCAGGGGCACCAGCCGCCCGTGGTGCAGGGCAACCTCGACCCGGCCGTGCTGTTCGCCGGCTGGGACGCCGTGCGGGGCGAAACCGAGCGGGTGCTCGCGGAGGGGCGTTCCGCCGGTGGGCACATATTCAACCTCGGGCACGGCGTGCTGCCCGACACGGACCCCGACGTGCTCACGCGGATCGTGGAGTTCGTGCACTCCTCGAGCGCGAGTCGGCGGTGAGGTGACCGATGCGCAGGGTGGCCGTCGTCGGAGCCGGGATATCCGGGCTGACCGCCGCTTACCGGTTGCGCCGCCTGCTGGGCGAGACCGCCGAGATCGTCGTGCTCGACCGGGCGGAGCGCATCGGGGGGAAGCTGCACACTCCCCGGGTAGCGGGGAGGGGCTACGACCTCGGGGCCGAGGCCTTCCTCGCCCGCCGTCCCGAAGTCACCCGGCTGGCCGAGGAACTGGGGCTCGGCTCGGAGCTGGTGTACCCGAGCGGGGCCTCGGCGCGGATCAGGGCGGGCGGTGCGAGCCATCCGCTGCCGAGCGGGATGTTCATGGGGGTGCCCGCCTCGGCCGAGGCCGTGAGTCACGTGCTCTCCCCCGGGGCGTGCCGCGCGGTCGCAGCTGAGCCCGGACTGCCCCCGCTCCGGATGACGGGCAACGACGCCTCGCTGGGTGAACTGCTCCGCGAGCGGTTCGGCGCCGAGGTCGTGGAGCGTCTGGTGGAGCCGCTGCTCGGCGGGGTCTACGGCGGGTCGGCCGACGCGCTGGGACTGCGCGCGACGATGCCGGGGCTGGCCGACGCGCTGGACGCGGGCGCGAAGTCGCTGACCGAGGCGGTCAACGAGGCCATGCCCGCCCCGACCCCGCGGGGAAGTGCCAAGCCTCCCGTGTTCGGAGCCTTCGAGGAGGGCTACGAAACCCTGGTCAACGCCCTGGAACGTCGCTCGGGGACTCGAGTCGAACGCGGGGTGACCGTGCGCCGGTTGTGGCGCGAGGGAGGTGGTTGGTCCCTCGTCACGGGATCGGCCGCCCGGCCGGGGAGGCTCGACGCCGACGCCGTGGTGCTCGCCGTGCCCGCCCCGGCCGCCCGCGGGCTGCTGGCCGAGAGCGTTCCCGAGGCCGCGGCGGGATTCGCGGAGATCTCGCTGGCGTCGATGGCCGTGGTGGGCCTGGCCCTGCCTGCCGAAGTCGAGCTGCCCGCGTCCTCGGGGGTGCTCGTCGCGCGCGGGGAGCGGCACCGGGACGGAACGGCCTTCACCGCCAAGGCCTTCACCCTCTCCAGCCGCAAGTGGCCGCACCTGCGCGGGCGCGGCGGTGAGCGTCTCGTGCGGGCCTCGGTCGGCAGGGGCGAACCCGGCGAGCTCCGGATCGACGACGCCGAGCTGCTGCGCCGGGTCCGCGCCGATCTGGCCGAGCTGACCGGTGCGACGGCCGAGCCCCTCGACACCGCCGTCGTTCGCTGGGGTGGGGGGCTGCCGCAGTACGGGGTCGGCCACGCGGAGAAGGTGGCCGGGATCGAGGACGCGGTCTCCCGCGCCCCCGGGCTCGAGGTCGCCGGTGCCTCGCTGCACGGGGTGGGGGTGCCCGCCTGCGTGGGCACGGGGGAGACGGCCGCGGTGCGGATCGGCGAATTCCTCGCGGGACCGGGCTGAGCGCGCGGTCGCGCGGTGGCGCGCAGCGTGGTCGACCTCTCCACGAAACTCGCCCGCGCCGGTGGCAGACTAGCGGTATGGCCCGCCTGAACTATGCCGAACTGAACGAGACGATCCGTTACACCATGTGGTCGGTGTTTCGGGTTCGCCCCGGGGAGCTGCCCGAGGACAGGGAGAAGGCCGGGGTCGCGACCAAGGAGTTCCTGGACGGTCTCGAGGACTCCTCCGACGTCGTGGTGCGCGGTGTCTACGACGTGTCCGGTCTGCGGGCGGACGCCGACTTCCTGATCTGGTGGCACGGCCCGCGCATCGAGGACGTGCAGGCCGCTTACACGGATTTCCGGCGCGACACCCCGCTGGGCCGGGCGAGCGACCCGGTGTGGAGCAACGTGGCGGTGCACCGGCCCGCCGAGTTCAACAAGAGCCACGTCCCGGCCTTCCTGGCGGGCGAGGAACCCCGTGCCTACGTGTGCGTCTACCCGTTCGTGCGTTCCTACGAGTGGTACCTGCTCCCGGACGAGGAGCGCCGGGAGATGCTCGTCGAGCACGGCAAGGAGGCGCGGGAGTACCCCGACGTGCGCGCCAACACGGTCCCGGCCTTCGCGCTGGGCGACTACGAGTGGATCCTGTCCTTCGAGGCCGACGAGCTCTACAGGCTGGTCGACGTGATGCGCAAGCTGCGCGCGACCCAGGCCCGGTTGCACGTGCGCGAGGAGACGCCCTTCTACACCGGTCACCGCGTCGAGCCGGAGAAGCTGGTCGCCCGGCTTCCGTGAGGACTCGGCTCCCCGACCCGGTCCCCGGTCGTGTGACGGCTTCCGCTCGGTCGTGCTCGACGGGAGCGGGCGGCCGGGGCCGGCCGCCCGGGCTGTCGGTCCGGTTCCCGCGGCGGGGCGCTGCCGAGCACCCTCGTCGCCCGCGGCGGTGCTTTCCGAGGCGTTCCCGGGAGCGCGACGTCGTCCCGGGCGCCGAGCAGGAGCTCGCGACCGAGGAAGTGGCCGAGACCGCTGTCACCGAGAGCGGGGCACCCCGCTCGGTGTCGCAGTTTCCGATGAGCTGAAGGAGCGGTCCCGGCCCGGGGGTCAGCTCTCGGACTCGCCGCTTTTCACGAGTCGCAGCGCGACCGAGTTGATGCAGTAGCGCTGATCGGTCGGGGTGGGGTAACCCTCGCCCTCGAAAACGTGCCCGAGGTGGCCGTGGCACGAGGCGCAGAGCACCTCGACGCGGACCATCCCGTGCGAGCGGTCCTCGCGCAGCAGCACGGCGTCGGAATCACTCGGGTCCCAGAAGGAGGGCCAACCGCAGTGCGACTCGAACTTGGTCGTGCTGCGGAAGAGCTCCGCCCCGCAGGCCCGGCACTCGTAGACGCCCTCGGACTTCTCCTCGACGTACTCCCCGCTGTACGGGGGTTCCGTGGCTCCCTTGCGCAGCACGGCGTACTCCTCGGCGCCGAGCTGCTCCTGCCACTGCTGTTCAGTTCTGGCGACCTTGGGGGTGGCTCCCACTACCGGATCCATACCTCCACGATAATCCGGCGAGGTGCGCCGGCCCAGTCGGTGAGCACGCCGTTCGAGGACTTGCTGCCGTTCCTGTCGCGATACTCACAGGAAGGCCTCCACCAACCGGTGAAGGGATCAACCGGCGAAGGTCGCGGTCATGTACACCAGGGCGTTCCACACCGTGAGCCCGACCCCGAACAGCATCAGCACGACCAGTAGCACGGCCACGATTCTGCGTTCGCCGCGTAGTCGGTTGGTGCTGTGCGCGAAGTCCCCCACCCCGCGCAGCATTCCCTCCACGGTGGCCCTGGATTCGCACCGCTGTATGCGGTCGAGATGCGCGGCGAACTCCTGGGCCTCGGGGTCGTGCGGGTCCAGCCCGATCAGATCGTCGGCGAAGCGGCCGGCCGGCTCGTCCGGTTCGCCGTGCTCGGCACGTGCCATGGTCACAACGGTAACTTTCGGTGCGGGGGTGTGCGGAAGATTTCACACCGTCGTAGGCAGGGACAGTGCTTCGAAGGCGGGAGCATCGCTTGCTCGGTTCCCCACAGTGATGTTCAGCGATTGCCTCTCGCCCGTACGGCGGTAGCGATGCGGATCGGAGACGGGAGAGGATCGGCCCGTCGAAGTTCCTGCGATCGGGAGGCCGTCATGGAACGAACGGTAGTGTACGTCGCCACGGAGACCCACTTCAGCGGTTGCAGCTGCTGCAGCAGCTGCAGCGGACCGTCCTGCGGGTGCTGCAGCAGCTGCTGACAGCGCTCCGTCCGGTGTGCTCGTTCGGCCCGCCGGGGTCCGGTCTTCCCTCGCGCCGCCGTGCCGAGGCCGGCTCCGGCGGACCGAACGGCCGCTGGCTCTCCCACGACGTGCTCTCGCGAGCGCGATCCCGACGTCGTGTGGCTCGCTCTCGGCGAGATCGAGATCTCGGCTATCGCCCCCGCAGGAGGTTCCACCGCGGGACCACCTGCGACGACCGAGTCGTCGACCCCCTCACGCCGGGCAGGCCGTCCCCTCGGGAGGAACGGCGCCCTCCGTGAAGAAGCGCCCCACGATCCTGGTGACGCAGTCCGACTCGCCGATCGCGCCGTGCCCGCTTCCCAGCCAGTTCACCTCGACACCGCTGGACAACCTGCCCGCCGTGTTCTTGCTCCCCTCGGCAGGGGTGAGCGGATCGTGCTTGGTGCTGATCACCGGAACGGGCGGTAGCTCACCGCGCTCGGGCGCCGGAAGCGCTTCCTGGGGGCGCGGCCACAGCGAACACTGAACCAGCCGTTGCGCGAACACCCCGCCGAACAGCGGGAGACTGTTGGTCCACTCGCGGGCGACGTTGCTCGCGCGCTCGGGCGGAAGGCGCAACATCGTGTCGTTGCAGCGCGTGATCATGCGCGCGTCCAGTCGGTTCACCCCCGGATCCGGGGAGCGGACGAACGTGGCGAGTTCGCTCGCGTCCCCGTCGCGCGCAGCGGCCAGCGCCCTCTCGAGGCGCGGCCAGGACTCCCGGTCGGTGAGCCCGTGCAGCACCGCGCGCACCAGCTCGCCGGAGCGCAGCGGTTCGTCCGCAGTGGGCAGACCGTCCGCCCGGGAACGCTCGACGAGGTCGTCCACCAGCGCGCGCGGCTCGTCGCCCAACGGGCAGTTCCCCGAATCACCGCACGCCGAGGCGAAGGCGTCGAAGGTGCGTTCGGCGCTGCGCGCCCGCTGCTTCGTGCGGGCCAACGTCTCGAGCACCGGGTCGGGAGCGCCGTCGAGGACCGTCCTGCCCACCGAGCCGGGATGCTGCTGGGCGTAGGTCGTGAGCACGCGCGAGCCCTCGCCCCGGCCGATGGCGTGCAGCCGGGGCACCCCCAGCTCGATGCGCAGTTCCTCCAGGTCGTCGGCGGCCCGTCTGGTGTCGTAGGCCTGGGCGCGCTGTTCGAGCTCGAGCAGGCACTCCTTGCTGGCCGAGCGGATCGAGTCGTTCAACTCGTCCAACTCGGACTTCTCGGTGGCCCGCGGGTCGAATCCCGTTATGGTCGCGCGGTTCTGCGCTGGGACGCAGTTGGCGGCGTCCGATTCACCGGTGCCCCTGCGGTCCAGTCCGATGACGGTGTACTCGCGCAGCACCCGCTCGGGGAGGCGCAGCGCGAGCCGGGCGGCGAAGGTCGTGCCCGGCTCGCCGCGGATGTCGTTGACCACGACCAGCGGGACCTTGCCGGTTCCGACGCCGAGCAGCGAGAGCCGCATCGTCCCCCGGTGTCGCGTCCCCGTGGGGCTGAGGCTGGTGTTCAGGTGCGTGCACGAGAAACGCGTTCCCGCGGGGACCTCGACGTCGCCGAGCTCGTTCTTCGTCGCCGTGGTGCAGTCGCGCCAGCCGAGCGCGTCCTGACTCCGCGGGCCGAGCGGGGGGACCGGCTGCTGCTGAGGAGTCCCGCGGTCGGGAGGAACCTGCTGCTCACTGCCGCGGTAGGCCACAGCGGGGCGGTCCGAGGGGCCCGCCGAACACCCCGCGACCACCAGTAGCAACAAGACGGCGCAGGCTCGTCCGATGATGCGCGGCACGGATGCTCCTTCGTACGCTGTGCGGCGGTCCCTCCAGCGGATGGTCCTCACCGTCGAGAGCATCGCACGGCGGACGTGAGCCGCGAGTTAACGGGTTCACGCGCAAGAGAGCGCCCGGAACCCTTCCGCGCCCCGCCGAACACCTCGATCCGCGAGGCGGTCCCCGTCCAGCGGGAGCCGAGGGGACCTCCGGGAACTCACCGGACTGCGCGGTTCGCATATTCTCACCGGCGGTGTGTCGCGGGGCAGGAGCGGTCTTCGGCAACCGCGGAAACGTCGATCGGCCGTGATCGGTCGGAACGGAGTGGAACACGAACGTGGAGCACACGGAAGAGCGAACCGTCAGTCGGCATCCCCTCGGACGGTTCGGCAGGCTGTCAGGAAGGGCGTTCGGAGCGGTTCCGCCGCCGATGCTCGTGGTCACCGGGATGATCAGCCTGCAGGTCGGTGCTGCCTTCGCCAAGCAGCTCTTCGCACTAGCCGGACCGTTCGGGGTCAGCGCGGTCCGGCTCACCTTCGCAGCGCTGGTGCTGCTGCTGGTGTGGCGCCCGTCCCCGCGGATGGACCGGAGGACCTTCCTCGTGGTCGCAGGCTACGGCGCTGTGCTGGCCGGGATGAACGCCAGCATCTACCAGGCCTTCGAACGCATCCCGCTCGGAGTGGCCGTCACGATCGAGTTCCTGGGGCCGCTCTCGGTGGCCGTGTTCGGATCGCGGCGCAAGCTCGACGTGGTGTGGGCCGTGCTGGCCGCCCTCGGGGTGCTGCTGCTGTCCAGAGTGGAAGGCGGACTCGACCCCGTCGGTGTCGGTTGCGCGCTGCTGGCGGCCGCGTTCTGGGGCGGCTACATCATCATGGGGGCCAAGCTCGGCGACCGGACCACCGGTGGCGGGGGTCTCGCCGTGGGGATGGCCGTCGGAGCCGTCCTGGTGCTGCCGTTCGGGGTGGTCGAGTCGAACACCGCCCTGCTGAACCCCGAAGTGCTGGCGATGGGACTGGTGGTCGCCCTGATGTCCTCGGTCGTCCCCTACTCGATGGAACTGGAGGCCCTGCGGCGCATACCTGCGCGGGTGTTCGGAGTGCTGATGAGCCTGGAACCGGCGGTGGCCGCGCTTGCGGGGCTGATCGTGCTGCGGGAGGGGCTGAGCGCCCTGCAGTGGTTGGCCGTCGGGTGCGTGGTGGTTGCTTCCGTCGGGGCAACCAGGAGCGGCCAACGCGGATAGACGTGCGCTGGCTGGGCTGCGTGCGTGGTTGCTTAGCCGGCACGTGAGTCGGCGCCTTGCTGTGTTGGGCCGCTCTTGAGTAGCGACCTACGCGACGAGCGGCCCGGCCGTGCAATGCATCCGACTCACGCACCGGAGCTTCTCCTCCTGCTCAGGCTCAAAGCGCTCGCGTTGGGGTGAGACTTTTTCGGGGACTGGCTTGTCGTGGGTGGTCACTTGGCGGAACCTCAGTCGGCGCCCGGCTGCGGGTGCCCCGACATCGGGTAGCGACCTACACAACGTCGGGGCCATCCTCGCCGGGCACTCGACTGAGAACCCGCGGCGGTGCCGACTGCGTAGGCTCGTAAGCGCCCGCGTTGGGGTGGCAGGCTTTTCGGGGACTGGCTTGTCGTAGGTGGTTGCGTGGCGGAGCCTCGGTCGGTGCCTTGGGAGTGTTGGGCCGCTCTTGAGTAGCGACCTACGCGGCGAGCGGCCCGGCCTTGCAATGCATCCGACTCACGCACCGGAGCTTCTCCTCCGGCTTGGGCTCAAAGCGCTCGCGTTGGAGTGGCGGCTTTCCGGGGACTGGCTTGCCGTGGGCGGTCGCTTGGCGGAATCCCGCGGCGGTGTGGTTGCTCGGGTGGGTGCCGGTGGTTGTGCTGCTCGCACGTCGAGCGTTCGGCCGTCTTAGCGGGTCGGCGGTTTCAGCGAACCCGCTGGCCGCGGGAGCGGTCCAGCTCCAGCTTGATGGTGGTGGGCAGCGAATCGGTTTCGAGGGCGCTCCGTGCCCTGGACAGCACCTTGTGGTCCAGTTCGTCCCACACCTGGCGGACGTCCGTGTCGTCGCGCAGCGACAGCACCATGCGCAGCCCGGGGTGTTCCGGGGTCCCCGTGGTGCGCACCCTGACCCCGACGACACCGGTCACCTCGTGCGCGTCCGCGCGGACGGCCTCGCTCAGCGCCGAACCGGACAGCGAGGTCCTGCCCGCGGCTCCGCCCCCCAGGTGGAGATTCGGCCGCGCTTCGGGGCGCAGTGCGTGCGTGATCCACCAGACCCCCAGCACCACCAGCACGATCCCCAGCACCGCCGCCACCGCGAGGGCGATGCCCGGGTTCGAGATCACCCAGCTGCGCGTGAGCGGGTCGAGCAACGGACGACGGGCGCGGTAGGTGCCGAGAACTCCGGAGCCGACCAACAGCGCGAGCACCCCCGCGGCCAGGGCGATCACCCCCACGATCGAGGTGACCGCCCGTTCGAAGGCCAGTGGGCGGGAAACTCCGGCAGGGGAGTGCTTTCCGACCGCTGTCCTGCTCGACTGTTCTGCAATCATCGGTTTCTCCCGGACGAGGCCTCGGCTTCTCACAGGGCTTTTCCGAACGTGACCGACCGGTGTCGGGACACCCGCTCACGGGGTCGCGAGAGGTTCCGCCGAGCGGGCGCCCACGCGAGGGGAGCAGCGGAGAACACCGGTCAGCTCCGCTTGGTGGGGCGGACCGTCACGGAAACCCGCGGGGTGGTCACCAGCGGCAGGTCGTCGATCGTGGCGCGTGCCGTGTCCGCCAGCCTTCGCTCGAGGTCGCCGACTTCGGTGAACTCGCTGACCGCGGTCACGCGCACCGCCTTGCGCCGCGCCACGACCGTGGCCTTGGCCACGCCCTCCTGCTCACGCACCTTGCGCCCCACCAGCCTGGCGAGCGAGCGCGGTCCGGTGACCACGGCGACGCCCTCGGCTGGATCGTGCAGTCGGACGTCCCCGCGCCCGGCCCGCAAGCCGAAGAGCAGCAGCAGCGCACCGAGAACGGCCGTGACCGCCGCTCCCGCTCGCACGACGGGCGCGTTCCAGGAGAGCGTCCGCAGCTCTGCTTCGAGAGAAGTCCGCTCCAGCAGGAACGTCCCCTCCAGCGGAGGGATCGCCGTCCACACGAGTTCGGCCAGCAGCACCGCTCCCGCCGCCAGCAGGAGCAGGCCGAGCAGCGCTGTCAGGAAACGGACGAATGGGCGCATCGATCACTCCACTCGGGGGGCGGACGCCTGCGGGACCAGCGCGGTCACCCGTACGTCGACCGAGGCGGCCCGACACCCCGCGAGGCGCTCCAGCTCGCCCCCCACGCGTTCGCGCACGGCCCGGACGGTGCTCGCCACGGGGGCCGGATAGCGCAACGCGAGATCGAGGTGCACGTGCAGTTGCCGGTCGGGGCCGGTCACGTGCGCCGTGGCACCGTGCTTGCCCGTTCCGATCCCCGCGACGCGGCGCGCGACCGGCACGCAGTCCGGTTCGAGGTTCGCGGCGTGTTCGGCGATCTTGCGCAGCACGGACCGGTCGATCCGCAGCTTCCCCCTGCGGGCGGGCTCGGCGCGCTCGTCCTCGACGGAGGGTTTCGTGGAATCGAGTGTGCCGGTCAACGGTCCCTGCCCCGCCCGAACAGATCTCCGAGCTCCATTCCGCCGTCCACGAAGCGGCCGACGCCGAAACCGATCACACCCACGGCTATCGTGATCAGGAAGGCGGTGAAGCCGCCCACGGCCACCGCTACTCCGAGGATCAGTCCGGCCAGCAAACCGGTCTGGGTTGCGTTCAAGGCGAAAACCTTCCTATTCCGTCGCGCGGGGTGCGTGGTGCTTCTTCGCTCTCATACGACCCGCGGACCACGTTTGCGGCGAGCCCGCCACTCCCGCAGCCGGGCCAGCAGACCGCGCGGACCACGCCGCCGCACGACCACGATCGGGGCCTCACCCCGCTCCGCACGTCGGGGGGCCGTCGGTCGGGAGTGCCCGCACGCCCCGTCCCGTACCGCCTGGAGCTCGGCCACGCGTGCCGCGAAGAGCTCGGGATCCCCGCCGACGTCCGGGTGGTTGGTGCGCACGAACTCGCGCAACCTGGCCCGCGCGTCGGTTCCGTCCGCCGCGCGCTCATTCGGTGAGCTCACCGCGATCACCTGCCGTCCGAGGGGGTTCCTCCGGTTCGTCCGGGGTGAGCACGTCCGCCACCGTGACGTCGACGGGCGAGTCCCCGACGACCTCACGCAGCCCGGCCCGGATCTCGTCCACGAGCTCGGGGACCGGTCGCAGCAGTCGCAGCACCACGCAGACCTCCGCCGTGCCGACACCGTCCGGATCGACCCGCACTCCGGTCACCCGCCGTCCGGGCAGGTAGGTGGCGACGGTGCCGTGCTCCCCACCGTCGAGTCGCACGACACAGGGGTGCCCGAGCACCGCCTCGGCTATCCGTTCGGCGTGTGCCCCCCGGAGGTCATCGGCGTTTCCGCTGTTCAAGGGTCTCTCTTTCGGGTTTCGGCAGCACGGGCCCAGCGGACCCGGGCCCTCCGGTCCGGGCGGAGTCCGAGCGGATCGGGGCGGACGCGATCATTGCACGCGTGATCCGCTTCCGGTAGTTCCACCGCTGTCCTCCTCGTCGTCGGAGGGCAGGTGGACGTCGTTGACCGAGATGTTGACCTCGGTGACCTCGAGCCCGCACATCCGCTCCACGCTGTGGATCACGTTGCGGCGCACGGAACGGGCGAGATCCACGATGGCGGCCCCGTACTCCACGACGATGTCCAGGTCGATCGCGGCCTGCCGCTCGCCGACCTCGACCTGCACACCGGAGATGTTGGAACTCCCGTTACCGCCGGGGATCCGTTCGCGCAGGGCGCCGAAGGCGCGGGAGACCCCTCCGCCCATCGAGTAAACCCCCGAGATCTCCCGGGCCGCTATGCCCGCGATCTTCTGCACCACGGACGAGGCGATGCTGGTCTTGCCCTCGCTGGTGTCGTCGGCCAGTCGGGCCGGGGTCCCCCCGGAGCGGGATTCCGGGATGCCGGCCACGTCGCTGCCGCTCGACTGCTCCGAGCCGGAACGCGTCGCGGTCGAGCTCGTGGACGACTGAGTGCCACCGGACTGGGTCATGTTCGACTCCCTTCGGGAAGGATCTCGTCGTGGCCGTTCACCCTCCCGGGAGACCCCGGGGTGAAGAGGCCGTGCTCCCGTTAAGATGTTAGTTCCGTCTCCGCTGTTCCGGCGCGATGCGTGATGCCACCCGATCGGGGGAAGTGGTTGCGCAGCGGATCCCCTGGTGCCGCGCGCCTCGGCAGCTGCGGATCACTCCGGAGCTCTTCCGTAGCGGAGCAGCAGCACGGAGTCGTCGACGTGCAGGGCCGACAGCAGCCGCATCCCGCGTGGCGTCCCCGCACCGTCGCCCGCGGCGATCCGGCCGGTCCTCCCCCCGGTCAGCAGCGGAGAGATCGTCAGGCAGAGCTCGTCGACCACATCAGCGGTTATGAGCGAGTCGAACAGCTCGGGACCCCCTTCGCAGCCGATCCGGTACAGCCCGCGTTCCCCCAACTCCCGCAGCGCGGTGGGCGGATCGACCTCCTCGGTGCCCGCGACGATGACATCAGCCCCCGCGCTCGCCAGCTCGGAGCGCCACTGCCGCGGTGCCGCCGAACTGGTCAACACGATCGGGGTCGCGATCGTGTCGGTTATGAGCGGGGAGTCGACGGGGACCGAGCCGCTGGAGCTGACCACGGCGATCGGGGGCAGTTCGCTCAGCCCGTGCTCACTGCGCCGCCTGCTGCGGACCTCGGTGCGGCGCACCCCGCGGTATCCCTCGGCCAACGCCGTCCCGGCGCCGACGAGCACGACATCGGAGAGATCCCTGATCAGGCCGAGCACGCGTTGGTCCGTCGGGCTGGACAGGCCCCGCGAACTGCCGTGCACCGCGACCGCCCCGTCGAGACTGGAGACGAAGTTCACTCTCACCCACGGGCGGCCCAGCGCGGCGGGGTAGGCGTAGAACTCCTCCAGGGCATCGACGCCGGGAAGGGCGCTGTCCACCTGTTTCGTTGCGGAAGTCGGCCACAGCTGGTGCATTGCACCATCTCAGCATGCCGTTCGAGGAGTGCGGGCGGACGGTTACAGTTCCCCCATGAGCACCGCGCGCCTGGTGGAACGCCATCCCGAACTGGGTTCCGAGGAGCTGGTGGCCGCGCTGGCGCCGCCGCCGCGCTTCGACGAGGCCCGGTTCGAGAACTACGTTCCGAACCCGGAGGAACCGAGCCAGGCGGAGGCGGTCGACAGGTGCCGCGAGTTCGCCTCCGAGGTCGGCGACTCCTCCGCCAAGGGCGGTTCGTGGTTCCGGGCGCTGTTCGGTCGTGGTTCCAAGTCCTCGGCAGGCGGCGGGCGGCGGCCCGGGCTGTACCTGGACGGCGGCTTCGGCGTGGGCAAGACGCACCTGCTGGCCTCGATCTGGCACGCCGTGGAGGGGCCGAAGGCCTACGCCACCTTCGTCGAGCTCACCAACCTCGTGGGAATTCTCGGGTTCAACGAGGCCGTGCGCAGGCTGTCCGGGCATCGCTTCCTGGCGATCGACGAGTTCGAGCTCGACGACCCCGGGGACACGATGCTGGTGACCCAGCTGTTGTCCAAGCTGACCGAGGCCGGGGTGCGGGTGGCCGCGACCTCGAACACGCTGCCGGACAAGCTCGGGGAGGGCAGGTTCGCCGCGGTGGACTTCCTGCGCGAGATCCACGCCATGGCCGAGCGGTTCAACGTGGTGCGCATCGACGGGCCCGACTACCGTCACCGGGACGTGGTCGAACCACCGGAGCCCCGGGACGACGCGGAGCTTCGCGAGCTGGCCGAAGCCACCCCTGCCAGCACCCTCGACGACTTCGAGGAGCTGTGCGCGCACCTGCAGCGGGTGCACCCGTCGAAGTACGGGCGGATGGTCGACGAGGTGTCCGCGGTGCACCTGAGCGGGGTGCGCGCCGCTCCGAACCAGGGGGTGGCCCTCCGACTGGTCGCGCTGGCCGATCGGCTCTACGACCGGGCGGTGCCCGTGCGGAACTCGGGGAGTCCGCTGTCCGCCCTGTTCACGGAGGAGATGCTCGAGGGCGGTTACCGGAAGAAGTACCTGCGCGCCTTGAGCAGGCTCACCGCGCTGTCCAACGAGCTCGTCAGGTCGTGACCCGCCCGGCGGTGGGCCCGTCGGGCGGGACCTGCTCGCCCGCGGGAGGGGAAGCCTCCCTCGGCGCGGCTCAGCTGGTGGTCAGCACCTCCGCGATCGCGTCCAGCCCGGTTTCGAGGTCCTGCGGGGACATCACCAGGGGCGGGGCTATGCGCAGCGTGCTGTCCTGGGTCTGCTTGCACAGCACGCCGTGCTGGAGGAGCTGTTCGCAGACCTGACGACCGGTGGGGCCTCCGGGGGCGATGTCCACCCCGGCCCACAGGCCGCGTCCGCGCACCTCGGAGACGCCGTGACCGCGGAGCTCGTCGAGGCGGTGGTGCAACCGCTCGCCGAGTTCGCGGGCCCTTTCCTGGAACCACCCGTCGGACAGCAGGCGCACCACGGCACGTCCCACGGCGCAGGCCAGCGGGTTCCCGCCGAAGGTGGACCCGTGCTCGCCGGGGTGGAGGACTCCGAGCACGGAGCGGTCGCCGACCACGGCCGACACGGGGACGATCCCGCCTCCCAGGGCCTTGCCCAGGGTGTACAGATCGGCGCGAACCCCCTCGTGGTCGGTGGCCAGCAGCTTCCCGGTGCGGGCCAGCCCGGACTGGATCTCGTCCGAGATCAGCAGCACGTTGTTGTCGTCGCACAGCTGTCGCAGCCCGCGCAGATATCCTTCCGGCGGGACCACGACCCCCGACTCGCCCTGGATCGGTTCGACGAGCACCGCCGCGGTGTTCGGGGTGATGGCCTCCTCGACGGCTTCGGCGTCGCCGTACTCGGTGACGACGAAGCCCGGTGTGTAGGGCCCGTACTCGGCGCGGGCGTCGGGATCGGTGGAGAAGGAGACGAGCGTGGTGGTCCGGCCGTGGAAGTTCGAGCCGGCCACGATGATCTCGGCCCGCTCCTCGGGAACCCCCTTGACCCGGTAGGACCACTTGCGGGCCACCTTGATCGCTGATTCCACCGCCTCGGCCCCGGAGTTCATGGGCAGCACCATCTCCGTGCCGGTGAGCTCGGCCAGCTCGCGGCAGAACGGTCCGAACTGGTCGTGGTGGAAGGCCCTGCTGGTGAGGGTCACTCGGTTGAGCTGTTCCGTGGCGGCGGCGACGAGATCGGGGTGGCGGTGTCCGAAGTTCAGCGCCGAGTACCCCGCGAGGAAGTCCAGATAGCTGTGACCATCCACATCGGTCATCCGGGCTCCGGACGCCGTCGCCAGCACCACCGGCAGCGGGTGGTAGTTGTGCGTGGAGTGGGCCTCGTCCAGCGCGATGAAGTCGGAAGTCTCGGAGGGCGTGTCGCGCACGCCGGGTACGGCCGCTGTCATGGCAACAGGCTATGTCCTCGCAGCGACAGTTTCAGCCGGGACGCATTGCTTTTTCCGAAGCTTCGTTGCGTCGTTCCGGGCCACCGGCTTGTTTCGTTGTCCCGCCGGGCAGCCAAGGACCGTTTCGTCAGGGGAGGGGGTTTGCGCGTTTCCCGAACGGTGAATCGGTGGTGCCCGCTGCAACGGCTGATCGGGGGCGCGGCCGTCGTCGTTGGTGGAGGGACACCGCGGGGCGCCGGGGCGGAAAACCGGGGGATTCGAGCGCGGAGCTCCCGCCGAGCGGTGTCACACGATCGTAGCGATTCGCACTTGATCCTCCGCGCGTACCTTTTGTGGCTCTTCGCGCACTGATAGTCACAGTGCGTCGATCAAGGTCACCGGAGGTGAGCCGTGCGCAGGTCCGTGCTGTCCAGTTGTCTTTCAACCGCCTTCGCCGTAACGCTGCTGCCGTTGTCCGCCCCCGTGGCCACGGCCGCGGACGCGGAGAGCTCCGACTCGCTCGAGTACGTGGCGCTCGGGGACTCCTACGCCTCCGGGGTGGGCACGGGAGACTACATCGGGGAAAGCGGTGACTGCCGCAGGAGCGAACTGGCCTATCCGAGCCTGGCGGCGGCCGAGGCGGGAGCCGAGAGCTTCGCCTTCGCCGCCTGCGCCGGTGCGGAGACCGCCGACGTCCTGGACGGGCAGCTCACCCCGTTGAGCCGGAGCACCGACGTGGTCACGGTCTCCGTCGGCGGCAACGACGCCGGGTTCGTCCCCGTGGTGACGAGCTGCGCGACCGGGGGAGACCAGGCCTGCGACGACGCCGTCACCGAAGCGGAGAACTACGCCGCGGAACAGCTTCCCGGGCAGCTGGCCGACACCTACGACGCCATCGCCGCGAAGGCCCCCGAAGCGCGAGTGGGCGTGGTGGGATACCCACGCCTGTTCGAGCTCGGTGCCTGCCTGTCCCCGCTGAGCGAATTCGAGCGGCAGCGCCTCAACGAGGCGGCCGAGACGCTGAACCGGGCGATTTCCGAGCAGGCGCGCGCCGCGGGCTTCACCTTCCTGGACGTCGAGGACGACTTCGAGGGGCACGGCGCGTGCGGGGCACAACCCTGGATCAACGGGGTCTCCTACCCGGTCGGGGAGTCGTACCACCCGAACGCCGCCGGGCACGAGCGGGGAATGCTGCCGAGCGTGGTCGAGTTCCTGTCCGGAGCGCAGCGGACGAGCTCGGTGCCGCCTTCGGCGAGCTGACGGTGCTGCGCGGAGGTGGCGCGGCTCCCCTCACGAGGTCGGCCGGGCGAGCGCCGGTCCGGCCGGCGCGGAGGCCGGACCGGCGCTCGTGGACGATCAGAGCAGTCGGGGGTCGTACCTGCTCGGCGCGTACTGCTGCAGCGCGGCGCGCAGACGTCTGGCTTCGCGCCGCCGCTTCCACCAGCCGCCACTGGCACCGATGGTGAATATCCTGCTTCCGCCGTGGTACTCGCGAACGCGGTGCCACCAGCGCGACTCGGGCAGGGAGCTCGGCGGGACCCACACGGCCAGGGCCTGCTTCTTGCCGGAGCCGACGAGACCGACCCGGCCCACCCTGCTCCAGGGGATGTCCCGGTGCAGTCCCATCCGGCTCACCCGGATCCCGTCGGGGTTGATCTTGAGTCGGATCGCGGGTATCAGTGCGTTCGCCAGGGAGAGCACTGCGCTGAGCAGCAGCAGGAAGACGGCGAGCATGAACACTGCCGCGGTCTCGCCCGACACGCTCAAGTCCGTTCCCGTCCGCACCGTCGCGTAGGCGAGCAGCGCCGAGAACCCCGACCACAGCAGTGCGCCCGCCCTGCCCGCCGTGCGGAACACGGGGCCGGGCAGCTCGTCCCGCACCGTCTGCGGTGGATCGGCGCGGTGGTGTCCGGAGTCGGCGTTGCCCGCCGTGGCGGGGGAACCCGCGGGAGGAGGTGGTGCGGCCGCTCCGGCTGCGGAAGGCGACTGCGGTGCGCGAACCGAGGGGCCGTGCCCCGAGTCCGGCCCTGGTCCCGTCACCGTGGCCGAGGCGGGGGCCACTGCGGTGCCGCCCGCTCCTTCCCGCCGGGCGGGCGGTTGCTCGTGGTCCGGTGCTTGCCCGTGGAGCACCCGTTCCAGCTGGGCGGTGTGCCCGTTGATCAGTGCTTTCACGTCCGCGGGCAGCCACTCGGCCGAGAAGCGCTCCGAATTCCCGAGGGTGTCGAGCAGTTCGCCGGTGCTCGGTCGCGCGTTGGGATCCTTGGCGAGACAGGCGGCGACCGGGGAGCGCACCGCCTCCGGGAGCGCGCTCAGGTCCGGCTCGTTGTGCACCACGCGGTAGAGCATGGCCGCGGTGTTCTCGTTGCCGAACGGGGCCGCGCCGGTCGCCGCGAACGCGAGCACCGCTCCCAGCGAGAACACGTCGCTCGGTGGGGCGACCTCGCTGCCTGTGGTCTGTTCGGGGGAGAAGAATCCCGGTGTTCCGAAGAACATCCCGGTTGCGGTCATGCCGGTCGCGGCCATGGCGCGGGAGATCCCGAAGTCGATCACTCGGGGGCCGTCCGGGCCGAGCAGCACGTTCGCCGGTTTGAGGTCCCGGTGCACCAGTCCGGCCCGGTGCACGGCCTGCAGGGCTTCGGCCAGCCCGGCGCCGAGTCCGAGCACCGTGCTCTCCGGGAGCGGGCCGTGCTCGGCGACGGCCTGGTGCAGCGTGGGCCCCGGAACGTATTCGGTGGCCAGCCAGGGATGAGCGGACTCCGGGTCGGAATCGACCACGGTGGCGGTCCAGAAACCACCTACCGCGGCCGACATGCTGGCTTCGCGGCGGAATCGTTCGCGGAACTCGGAGTCCTCGGCGAGCTCCGGTTTGGCCACTTTCACCGCTACGGGGCGTCCTCCCCTGGACACCCCGAGGTATACCGCGCCCATCGCGCCCTTGCCGATGCGGGCGAGTAGCCGGTAGTCGCCGATCTTGTCCGGATCGCCGGCCAGCAACGGCTGCACTGAGATCGTCCCCCTTCACCGATTCGTTCCCAAGCGTACGGGCTCCGGTTCACCGGTGGTGCACGAACCGGTCGGGGAGCACGTGGCCGGCGACGGCCCGAGGTGCGCGGAGCGGACGGGACGGTAGGAGCGCTTCGCTCAGTTCCGGGCCCGGAGGAACTCGATCGTCCTGTCGGCGTGTGCCGCCGTGCGGAACTCGCTGCGGATCACGTGCAGCACCCGCCGGTCGCGGTCGAGGACGAACGTGTGCCGTTTGACGGGCAGCGGCCCGAACCCGCGCCGTACGCCGAATTCCCGCGCCACCTCCGCGTTCCCGTCGGAGAGCAGCGGGAACCCCAGGGAGTTCTCGGCGGCGAAACGGGACTGCTCGTCCACCGGGGCGGGACTGATGCCCACCGGCTGCGCCCCCAGCGTGGCGAATCGGTTGGCCAGGTCCCTGAAGTGGCGGTTCTCCGCGCCACACCCCGCGGCCATCGCGGCGGGGTGGAAGAACAGGACCACGACACCCCCGGTGAGCAGGCCGGACAGCGAGCGGGGAGTTCCGTGCTGATCGGCGAGTTCGAAATCCGGCGCGAGCTCCCCAGACTGCACTGATACCTCCGCTGGTCGGCTTCGGTCGTGTCCCAACCTACCTGTTCGGCCGGGATCGGTGGTCGCGGTCGAGGTTTCGGCTTCCGCGGAAGCGGGTAAAGCGGGGTGACGAGCCGGTCGGCGAGCACCGTCGTCAACGTCCCGGCGTGCGGACGAGCCGATCACGGGCCGGTTCACGTTGGTCCGGCTGAAGACCGTTGAACGAAATGGGGTGATCGTCGGATGGCGGCGAGCTTGGATGGATTGCGGGTCGCCTTCCTGGTGGCACCGGAAGGCGTGGAGCAGGTCGAACTGACCGAACCGTGGCGCGCTGTCGGTGAAGCGGGTGGTCAGGCCGAGCTGGTCTCGGTCTCCTCCGGGGCCGTCCAGGCGTTCAACCACCTGGACAAGGCGGACACCTTCACCGTGGACAGAACCGTCGACCGGGTGGGGGCCGCGGACTACGACGGGCTCGTGCTGCCGGGAGGTGTGGCCAACCCCGACGCGCTGCGGCGGTATCCGGAGGCCGTCCGCTTCGTCGGGGGATTCTTCGCCGCGCAGAAGCCGGTGGCAGCGATCTGTCACGCCCCGTGGATGTTGATCGAAGCCGATGTGGTGCGGGGCAGGAACGTCACCTCCTACCCCAGTCTGGCCACGGACCTGCGCAACGCCGGGGCGAACTGGACCGACGAGCAAGTCGTCGTGGATTCGGGGCTGGTCACCAGCCGCACTCCCGATGACCTGAACGCGTTCTGCGCCAAGCTGGTGGAGGAGGTCGCCGAGGGCAAGCACCGTGCCCAGGCCCGCAGTGCGCATCGGGAGGAAGCGGAAACGGGTTAGTGAAACTCCGGCGCCTGGTAACGGAGCAGGTGCCGTGGGTCCGTTCCGCGTTCGAGAGAGACACAACGGTGGCTGGAAGAAGGCCACGAGATCATCAATAGGAGAACGACTTCCATGAAGCTCGGGTATCTGCAGGACGTGTACGAGAACAGTGGGCCGTTCGTCACGGTCTACCTGGACACTTCCGGCGACGACCAGGACGCGAGCAAGGAGATAGCGCTGCGCTGGCGGTCCGCGCGTGAGCAGCTGTCCCGGAACGGGGCCGAGGAGCACGACCTGCGGGCCATCGAGAACGTCGTCGCCGAGCACGGATGGCGTGCCGGGAAACGTGGTCAGGTGCTGGTCGCTGCAGGCGGAGAGGTCGTTTTCCAGGACGAGCTGCCCGAGGCACCCGAGGAGTTCTCGGACGACGAACTCGCGAGGGTCGGACCGTTGCCGCATCTGATGCCCTACCTGCGGTTGCGTAGTTCCCGGATTCCCTACGTGCTGGCCCTGGTGGACCAGACCGGGGGCGACCTGCACGTGGTCGATGCCGGGCGACACAGCGGCAGCACCACCGTCCAGGGGGACGGGGAGCCGGTCCACAAGAGCAGCCAGGCCGGTGAGGGCTCCGAGAAGCATCACCAGAACGTGGTCGAGGAGCAGTGGCAGCGCAATGCGAAGCAGATAGCGGACGAGATCGACAAACAGTCGTTGCACGTCGGGGCCGAGATCATCGTGCTCGCCGGGGACGTGCAGATGCGCAAGCTGGTGCACGAGAACATGCGCAAGGGACTGCAGGACTCGGTCCACGCGACGGAGGCGAGCCATCGGGACCGCAACGCCTCGGAGGAGAGCCTCCAGCGTGAGGTGAGCGAAACCGTGCGGTCCGCCGTGCGGGAGCGGGTGAACGCGACGGTCGAGGAGTTCGACCGTGAGCTGGGTCAGCACGACCGGGCGGTGAACGGCTGGGCCGACACCGTGGGAGCACTGCAACGCGGTCAGGTGCGGACACTGCTGCGCAGCAGGCAGGAGGTCGGTGAACCTCCGGAGACCCTCTGGACGGGGCCGGAACCGAATCAGATCGCCACCGAGCGGCGGACCCTGACCGAGTTGGGCGTCGCGGAGCCCGAAAGCGTCTCCGCCGATGCCGCCGTGGTGCGCGCGCTGATCGGCACCGATGCCGAGCTCGTGCTGATCGATCCGGAACGGAGTCGGCTGACCGCGGGAATCGGAAGCGTCCTGCGTTACAGCGACTCGGGCGGCGGGAACTGATCCGCGCCCGTAGAGACCGATTGGAGGAGAGACGGTGACTACGACCGACAGGAAGAGCCTGCACGAGAGCCTGTCTTCCGTGGATTTTCCGGCGAGTAAGGAAGACCTGGTGACGCACGCCGAGAACAACGGGGCCGACGCGGAGACCCTGGCGGCCCTGCGTGCGATGCCGCGCGCGGATGACTACGGCAACATTACCGAGGTCGAGCGGTCCGTGCTGTCGGACACGGCGGCCGAGCAGGGACAGAGCGACGCGGACAAGGCCGAGCAGAACACCAGGCACACGGCCGACGGCCTGGCGGAGCACGAGACCAGGACCTCGAGCAATCCGATCGTGGAGGAGCTCGGGGAGAACCGCGGCAGCTGACCCTGCACCGGCTCCGCCCCGCCACGGCGTGGCACCGCGCTGCGTCGACGCCGTGGCGGGGGTCCGGGGCCCGGCGCCGGAACATCTGCCCGAGCAACCGGGCCCGCCGAGTGAGCCCCTGTGCCAACCGAGCCGATGAACCCTTTCAGTCCACGAGGGCCTGGTAGACGAGGGGTTGCAGCTGGGTACGGATCGGGTGCGCGCTGGAGGGCATGAGCTGGGTCAGGAACAGCACGGTGAGCTCTTCGGCCGGGTCCACCCAGAAGGCCGTGCTGGCCATGCCGCCCCATGCGTACTGTCCCTGGCTGGCGAGCACCTTGGCGGCCTGCGGGGATTCGTTGACCGAGAAGCCGAGACCGAATCCCTTGCCCGCGTTGCTCGTCTCGGAGAAGGCGCCCATGGCGATGTCGGCCAGGTCGGCCCCTCCGGGCAGGTGGTTGCGGGTCATGAACCCCACGGTCCTGCTGCCGAGCAGCCGGGTTCCCTCGAGAGCTCCGCCGCCGAGCAGCATCTGCGTGAATCTGTGGTAGTCGCGTGCGGAGGAGACCAGTCCACCACCACCGGACAGCACGCGCGGCCGGTGGCTGCTCACCCGGTTCAGCCGCGTGTTGCGGACGGCCAGGCCGTTTTTGTCCGCGCTGTACAGCGCGGCGAGTCGATCGAGCTCGGATTCGCCGACCGCGAAACCGGTGTCGCGCATGTCCAGCGGCTCGAACACGTTCTCGCGGAAGAACTCGTCCAGCGTTCTGCCGCTGATCACCTCGACGACGCGCCCGAGCACGTCGGTGGCCACCGAGTAGTTCCAGGACCGCCCGGGGTCGAACAGCAGCGGCAGTTCGGCCCAGGCGGCGCAGGCCCCGGCGAGGTCCGTCCCCTCGGGGTAGCCCGCTTCGAACCCCCGCTCCCGGTACATCTGGTCCACCGGGTGGATGCGGTGGAAACCGTAGGTGAGCCCGGCTGTGTGGGTGAGCAGGTGCCAGATCCGGACCGGCTCGGTCGCCGGACGGGTTTGCGGGGCTTCGGCCGGGCCGTTGACGTAGACGCGCGGCTGGGCGAACTCCGGGATGTGGTCGGCCACCGGATCGGTCAGCTGGAGAAGGCCCTGCTCGTAGAGCATCATCGCCGCCACGGAGGTGACCGGTTTGGTCATCGAGTAGATGCGGAAGATCGTGTCGCTTTCCACGGGGAGCCCGGCTTCCACGTCCCGCAGTCCGTGGGTGCGCAGGTAGCCGATCTTGCCGTGCCTGGCGATCAGCACGAGCCAGCCGGGCAGTCTGCCGTCGGCCACGTACTTCGCGAAGTGGTCCTCGATGCGCTGCAGCCGTTCGGGGTCGAGCCCCACGTCCGCGGGCGCGACCTCGGTTTGCAGTTGCCCCACGCCGAACTCCTCTCCGTGCCGGTTACGACCACCGGGTTCCGCTCGTCGCCGATCTTCGGGTACGCGGGGACAGGACGCAACGGGTGCCCGCGCGGAGTACGGCCCCGCTCGCATTCTGCTGCATCCGCGCGAGGGGCGCCGCGTACGCGGGGACGCTTCGTGCGCAACGCCGGTTTCGCGTTTCCGGGCTCGATGGCCCGCCCGTGATTCCGGGACCGCGGCCGGGGTCGTCTTCGTGAGCGGCTGGTTTGACTCGGTGATTCTCGGGTAATCGGCCGGGTGCGGATGGTACGTGGAGTCCCGACGAGAAGGAGTGAGCATGTCGGATCCGTACGACGCGGAGACTCCCTCGGCGGACGAGGTTCAGGACGAGGGAGGCACCAGGGACCCTGCCGAGCTTCAGTCGGCGGGCGATCTGGACGAGGACGAACTGGACACCGACCCGCTGGAGGGCGGTATGGAACCGCCGCAGCGCTGGTCGTCGGTGAGCAGGGACCCTCCGACGCCGAGTGATCAGTTCGAGGCCGACGATCTGGACGAGCGCCTGGCGCAGCAACGTCCGGACGTCACCGCGGAGGAGGACACCAGGTCGGTGGGTGAGACCAGGACGATCGATCTGGACGAGTCGGTCGACGAGCGGGCCTCCGCCGAAGTGGCCGACGGGGCGGACGCCGACGAGTACGCCGACCAACCGGTGGCCGCGGAGCACAGCACGGTCGTCGGGGCGGAGCAGACCGAGGAGACCGGAAGGAGCGCTTCCTCGGTCGAGGGGTTCGAGGCGGACGAGTCCCGGGTCGTGGACGAGAACCCGGAGGAAGACGCCGAACGGGTTGAGGACAGTGGGCGCTGAACGAGGGAATCACGAGGCGGGGGCCGCCGAGGGGGAGGTCCTGCTGCCCGCGAGCGGGAACGCCTCCGGTGAGCGGCTCGGCGGAGATCTGGCCGGACTCGACAATCGTGACGGACTGGTCGTGTTCGTCCACGGCAGCGGTTCCTCGCGGCACAGCCCGCGGAACAGGGCCGTGGCGACCGGGCTGAACCGGGCCGGGTTCGCCACGCTCCTGATGGATCTGCTCACTCCGACCGAGCACACCTCGGACGAGCGGACGGGCAGGCTACGCTTCGACATCGAGCTGCTGACCGATCGCGTGCTGGGGGTGCTCGACTGGGTGTCCGAACGCGCCGATCTGAACACGCGCAGGGTGGGGCTGTTCGGTGCGAGCACCGGGGCTGCCGCCGCGCTCGGGGCCGTCGCGCGTCGTCCGCGGGCGGCCCGGGCGGTGGTTTCGCGCGGTGGCCGTCCCGATCTCGCGCCGGAGCGGCCGGAAGACGTGCACGCGCCCACCTTGTTGATCGTCGGTGAGCGAGACAGCGAGGTGTTGCAGCTCAACGAGAACGTCGCCCGGAGAATCCCGGCCGAGCAGGAGGTTCACCGGGTTCCCGGGGCGACGCACCTGTTCGAGGAGGCGGGGGCGTTGGAACAGGTGGGCCAGGCCGCGCGGGCGTGGTTCGCCCACTACCTGTTCGAACCCTCCGCCACGTCGTCCTGAGCGCTCGTCCTGGGGGAGGCTCGCGCGGCGGCGTGCCTGCGCGCGTTCTCCGGACGCTCCGGCGGACCTTGCCGTTTCCCGTCTTGCTGTCGCGGGCACAATGGCGGCCAGTATGGTTACCGAACGGTAATCTTTGGATCCGTGGCAGTCGGCGGTCAGCGGGGTTGTCCTCGTTGCCCGCCGTTCTTCGAGTCGAAGGGACGCGAGTGGTGGAGCAGATCCAACGACTGGGGGTCGTGGGCGGCGGCCTGATGGGGGCCGGCATCGCCGAGGTGGGCGCCCGTGCCGGGCTCGACGTGGTGGTTTCCGAGGTGGACGATTCGGCCGCGGAGGCGGCGAGTTCGCGAATCCGGAAGTCGCTGGACCGCGCCGTGCGCAACGGCAAGCTGGAGGAGACCGAGCGGGACGCGGCTCTCGGGCGGCTGCGGTTCGCCACGAGCCTGGGCGAGCACGCGGACCGACAGCTGGTCGTCGAGGCGGTGGCGGAGAACCCCGAGGTCAAGAGCGCGGTGTTCGGCGAGCTGGACCGGGTGGTCACCGACCGGGAGGCGATCCTGGCCTCGAACACCTCCTCGATCCCGATCGCGCAGTTGGCCGCTGCCACCGAGCGGCCGGGCAAGGTGCTCGGCATCCACTTCTTCAACCCGGTGCCGGTGCTGAAGCTGGTCGAGCTGGTTCCCGCGCTGGTGACCGAGGAGAGCACGGTGGATCGGGCCGCGGCGTTCGCGGTCGATCAGCTGGGCAAGCAGGCGATCCGCGCGCAGGACCGGGCCGGTTTCGTGGTCAACGCCCTGCTGGTTCCGTACCTGCTCTCGGCCGTGAGGATGTTCGAGAGCGGTTTCGCCTCGGCCGAGGACATCGACAACGGCATGGTGCTGGGGTGCGCTCACCCGATGGGGCCGTTGACCCTGGCCGACATGGTCGGGCTGGACACGGTTGTCGCCATCGCCGACTCGATGTACGCCGAGTACAGGGATCCGAGCCACGCGGCGCCGCCGCTGCTGCGCCGGATGGTCGACGCGGGGTTGTACGGCAAGAAGTCGGGCAGGGGCTTCTACGACTACTCCTGAGCCGCGGTTTCCGCGGTGCCCTCCCCGGTGGGCCCGGGATTCCAGTTTTGCCTGCAACTGGGAGCTGTCCACAGGGAGCGAAGCCGGATGGCGCCCGGGCGGCGTCGTGCTCACGACTCCGCTCGGGGATCCGCTCCGCTGCTCCCGCCGGAGCTCCACCCGGAGGAATCTCCGGTGTCGACCGTCTCCCGCAGCGATTCCACGGCGTGCTGCCGGTGCGCGCGCAACAACCGGACGAGTTCGGCGCCGTCGTACTCGCGTGCGGCCCGCACGATCGCCTCGTGCTCGTCGAGCACCCTGGAGCGGTTGTCCGCGGAGTTGTAGTACACGGCGCGGTAGGCGTCGGTGGCGTCCCACAGCGTGCGGATCACGCGCATGAACCGCGGCATCCCGGCGGGCTCCAGCAGGGCGAAGTGGAACCTGCGGTTGGCCGCGATCATCTCGACCAGGTCGTCGCGCTCGGCCGCGTCGACCACCGCGCGGTGCTCCCGCTTGACGCGCTCCAACTCCGCCGCTCCGTAGTGATCCACCGCCAGGGTGACGGCCTCGGACTCCAGCAGCTCGCGCAACCGGTAGACCTCCAGCAGGTCGGGCAGCGAGAGCTCGGCCACCGTGTAGCCGCGGTGCGGGCGGTACACCACCTGCCCCTCGGCCTCGAGGATCTTCAGCGCCTCCCGGAGCGGTACGCGGCTGACTCCGAGACCACGGGCCACGCTGTCCTGTCTTATGGGCTGGTTGGGCAGGAGCTCGCGCGCAAGGATCGCCCTGCGCAGTTCGGCCAGGACGAACTGCTGGGTGGTAGGCGGTCGGGACATCGGATCCTCGTGAGTCGGCGTCGACACGGGTCGATCCCCGGAACCGGACATCCCGAAGCCCTGTTCCCGGAACTTGACCGATGCGGTCGAGCTGGGTGGCTCCGCGCATGTTTCGTCCGGGTTGACCGATGACTGCCCGACTGTATATTGGATCCAACTTTGCGTCGATGCAAGCCGTCCAGCCCGGTCGACGAGTGCGGAAAGGTTGGAGCCGAATGACGCGGACACTGCCGCTGGAGGGGGTGCTGGTCGCCGACTTCAGCCGGGTGCTCGCGGGGCCCTACGCGACGATGATGCTCGCTGATCTCGGGGCCACCGTCGTCAAGGTGGAACGTCCGGAAACCGGGGACGACACCCGAGCCTGGGGTCCTCCGTGGACGGAGGGGAGCTCCGCGTACTTCGAATCGCTGAACAGGGGCAAGCGCAGCGTCACCCTGGACCTGACCGTCGAGGAGGACCGCGCCGCAGCGGTCGAGCTCGCCAACAGGGCGGACGTCCTGGTGGAGAACCACAAGCCGGGGGCGCTGAAGCGCTTCGGGCTGGACTACCCCGCGCTCAGCGTCGACAACCCCGGCCTGCTCTACGTCTCGATCTCCGGCTTCGGCAGTGCCGAGGGTGCGGACCTGGCCGGGTACGACTTCGTGGTGCAGGCGGTGGGCGGTCTGATGAGCATCACCGGCGATCCGGGCGGTCCGCCGACCAAGGTGGGAGTGGCCGTCGTCGACGTGCTCACCGGCAAGGACGCGGCGCTGGGGATCATGGCCGCGCTGCGGCAGCGGGAGTCGACCGGCCGGGGCCAGCACATCGAGGTCAACCTGCTTTCCAGCCTGCTGTCCGGTCTGGTCAATCAGGCCGGAAGTTTCCTGGCCACCGGAGAGAGCCCCGAACGCATGGGCAACCGGCACCCGAGCATCGCCCCGTACGAGACCCTGCGCTGCGAGGACACCCTGCTGGCCGTCGCGGTGGGCAATGACGAGCAGTTCCGCAGGCTCACGGAGACCCTCGGGCTGGTCGGCATGGCCGATGACACGCGGTTCGCGACGAACGCCGACCGGGTGCGCAACAGGGAGGCGCTCGTCGCGGAACTGGAGAACGTGCTCGGCGCCAGACCGGCCGCGGCGTGGCAGCAACGGCTGCGAAGAGTGGGCATAGCCTGCGGTCAGGTCAACGACCTCGCCGGAGCCGTGCGGTACGCGGAGTCGCTCGGCCTCGACCCGACGGTCACCCCCTCCGGCGGTGGAACACCGGGGATGCGTTTTCCGGTCGACCTCCCCGGAGCGGCGCGGACCCTTCCGACCGCTCCGCCCGCGCTGGGCGAGCACACCGTCGAGGTGCTCGACTGGCTGTCCCGTCCGTACTCCCACCCCCTCGGCGGCCCCGAGCCGGAAACGCGGGTTTCCGACGTGTCCGGGAACGGGCCGAACGGCCGAATCTCCTGATCTCGTTCTTGGAGGATGGAGCAGATGAACTCCGGAAAGCGCCCCGCCTTCGATCCGCGCGACCCGATCGGGATCGACGACGAGCTCAGCTCCGAGCAACTGGCCGTCCGGGACAGCGTGCGCGCGCTGTGCCGGGATCGCGTGCGGCCGCACGTGGCCGAGTGGTTCGAACGCGGCGAATTTCCCCGTGCCCGTGAGCTGGCTCGCGAGCTGGGTGAGCTCGGCGTGCTCGGTATGCACCTGGACGGGTACGGGTGCGCGGGGATGTCCGCAGTGGACTACGGGGTGGTCTGCGAGGAACTCGAGGCCTGCGACTCCGGGCTGCGCTCGCTGGTCTCGGTGCAGGGGTCGCTGGCCATGTTCGCGATGTGGCGCTGGGGTTCGGAGGAGCAGAAGCAGCACTGGCTGCCGAGCATGGCCGCGGGAGAGTCGATCGGCTGCTTCGGGCTGACCGAGCCGGATCACGGCTCGGACCCGTCCTCGATGCGGACCTCGGCGCGCAGGGACGGCTCGGACTGGGTGCTCAACGGACGCAAGATGTGGATCACCAACGGCAGCATCGCCGATGTGGCCGTGGTGTGGGCCCAGACCGAGGAGGGCGTGCGCGGTTTCGTGGTCCCGACCGACACTCCGGGGTTCGCGGCACCGGAGATCGAGCACAAGCTGTCCCTGCGCGCCTCGGTGACCAGCGAGCTGGTGCTCGACGAGGTCCGGCTGCCCGCCGAGGCGGTGCTGCCGGAGGCCGTGGGATTGCGCGGGCCGCTGAGCTGCTTGAACGAGGCCCGCTACGGAATCGTGTGGGGGGCCTGCGGAGCGGGGCGCAGCTGCCTGGAAACGGCGCTGGAGTACTCGACCACCCGCGAGCAGTTCGGCAAGCCCCTGGCTGGGCACCAGCTGACGCAGTCCAAGCTCGCCGACATGGCCGTGCGGGTGCAGAACGGACGTCTGCTCGCGCTGCACCTCGGTCGGCGCAAGGACGCGGGGACGCTGCTGCCCCAGCAGGTCAGCTTCGGCAAGCTGGACAACGTGCGCGGTGCTCTCGAGGTCGCGCGCACCTCGAGGACCCTGCTTGGCGCCAACGGCATCTCGATGGAGTACCCGATCATGCGCCACATGACCAATCTGGAGTCCGTGCTCACCTACGAGGGCACCTCCGAGATGCACGCGCTGACCATCGGGTCGGCACTGACCGGTGTGGACGCCTTCCGCGACTAGCTCGCCCGGCGGCGGTCGCGCCGCGCGGTACTCGCCGTGGCCGAGCTGACACTCCGATGTTCGAGGGATCGGTCACTGAGCCGTTCGGAGGTGGCCCTTCGGGTGCTATGACGCGGTGGGCCCCGAAGTCGACCGAACGGCAGGTGCGGTGATGGCCAGAGTTCCCGTGAGCGTGCGACCGCGTACCGCTTACGGCCCGGGACGCGTGGTTCCGGCGGTGTCGGGAGTGGTCACCATCGGCATACTCCCGGTCTTCCTGGTCGGTGGACTCGGCGTGCAGCTGCAGGAGGGGCTGGACTTCGGCCCTGCCGTGCTCGGCCTGGGGGTGGCGGGGTTCTTCGCGGTCGCGGCCCTGTTCTCCCGCCCCATGGGATGGGTGGCCGAACGGATCGGGACGGTCACCTCGCTGCGGGTGGCTGCCACGGGCAGCTCGCTGTGCCTGGTGGGGACGGCCGTGGCGCCGAACTGGTTCTGGCTGTTGGCGGTGCTGTGGCTCGCGGGAGTGCCGAACGCGCTCGGGCAGCCCGCCTCGAACTCGTTGATCGCCCGGTGCGTGCCGCTGCGTCACCGGGCCACGGCCTTCGGGGTCAAGCAGGCCGCGATCCCCACGGCCACCCTCCTGTCCGGGGTGGCCGTGCCGACCGTCGCACTGACGCTCGGCTGGCGCTGGGCGTTCGCGATGGCGGCGTTCGCCGGGGTGTGCGTCGTGCTGCTGTCACCGGTGCGGGTGCGCGCGGAGCAGTCCGCCGGTCCCACCTCCACCGAGGAACGAGGGGCGTCGCCGGGGAGGGGAGTGCTGCTGCTGATCGCGGCGGCCGCCGGGCTCGGCTCGGCGGCGGCCAACTCACTGGGCTCCTTCGTGACAACGACGGGTGTGCACGTGGGGTTCACCCAGGCTTCCGCCGGGATGGTGCTGGTCGTGGGGTCGGCAGTGGGGCTGTGCATGCGGCTGGCGGTCGGGGTGCTGACCGACCGCAGAAATCCCGATCCGATCGTGATGATCACGTTGATGCTGCTGGTCGGCTCCGCGGGATTCGCTCTCATGGCGTTGTCGGTTCCGCTCGTCTTCCCGGTGGGAGCCGTGATCGGTTTCGGAGCGGGATGGGCCTGGCCGGGGTTGCTCAACTTCGCCGTGGCCGCGCTGTATCCCGATCGTGTGGCCGGGGCCACCTCGATCAGCCAGACCGGGGTGTACGTCGGTGGTAGCAGCGGCCCGCTGCTGTTCGGGGTGCTGGCCTCCCACGCGGGTCTGTCCGCGGCGTGGATGGCCGCTGGTGGTGTCGCCGTGCTCGGGGGCGTGCTGCTGTGGCTCGCCAGCAGGAGCGTCGCGGCGCAGCGCTCCGGCTGAGAACGAGCCGCTCCGGAAGCGGGTCGAGCGGACCCTCTTGCGTGCTACACCTCCGTAGAGGACCGGGTGTTCCTCCTCGTCATCCGGTCCGGAGCGAGGGTCGGGGCGCCACGAGGCCAGCAGTCCTGTTCCCGGCCTGAGCTGCTCGAAGTCGCCGAACAGGGTCTCGATCCAGTCGGTTCCGCGGGTGAACAGCGGGTCGCTGCTCTCCGCGTAGAGTCGGCGCAGCGCTCGTGCGCTCTCGGGGGCGAGGCTGTCGGTGAAGTGCCCCAGGACCAGGTGGCTGCCCGCTGGAACGGCGTCGCGGTAGGTGTCGACGACCGCGCGTGCCTCGGCGCTGTCCGGCAGGAAGTGCAGCGTGCCGGACAGCACCAGCGCGATGGGCTCGTCCGGGTCGATGAGCCGGCGCAGTTCGGGCGAGTTCAGCACGGCTTCCGCGTCACGGCAGTCCTCGTGCAGCAGGGCCGCCCGTGGTTGTCCGGCGAGCAGGCGTGCTCCGTGCCTGGCCGTCAACGGTTCGTTGTCCACGTAGACCACCCGGTGGTCCCGGGTGATCCTGTTCGCTATCTCGTGGATGTGGCCCACCGTCGGCAGTCCGGAACCGAGGTCGATGAACTGCCGGATCCCGCAGGAGAGCGCGTGGTCGACGGCGCGGCGGAGGAAGTCCCTGCTTCTCCGGAAGGTCCCGGTGATTCCGGGCAGCTCCAGTTCGGCCCGCTCCACGAAGCCCCGCTCGGCCCCGAAGTTGTGACAGCCTCCGAGGAAGGCGTCGGCGATGCGCGCCGCGCACGGACGCGTCAGGTCCATTTCGCGCTCGTGGCCTGGATTTTCCGTGGTCATTCCGCCTGTTTCTCCGAATCGCGCCGTGGAGCCGCACCCGGGGTGACCTCGGTTGCGGAGGGAGCCTCCGCGGAACTGCTCCGCCGCCCCTCCGCAGTGGTCACTTCACGAAGGTTGGGCCGGAAACGTCCGACACTGCTCGCCTGCCGTGCAAGTGGTTCGCCGGTTCGAATTCACAAAGTAGTCATCTTGTGACTGATCGTACTTCAACTTCGGGGCGGTGCGGAGATGGCGTGCGTCACTTTTGTCCTTTTGGGCTTCCGGTTCGTCGGGAAGTCGCCTCGCTGATCCGCTGCGTAATATCCGTGTCACCTCCGGACGGGTGATCATTGCTACTTTTGCCTGAAGTGGCCGGTATCGGCGGTGATCTCGCCGGATGCGCGCCCCGTCCCGATTGGTCCGAACGGGTCGTGCTCGCGGGAGGTTTACGGGGACGCGGTGCGGGGGTCTTCCGCTCGTTTCCCGTCCGTGCCGGGAAACGCCCGGGGAATCGAAGGCGAAGGTGCGGATCGGAAGCGGTGCCGATGGGGTTGTTGCGCGGTGGGACCGTCGGTGCGTCCGGAACGGCGCCGGGAGCTCGCGGAAAGCCCTCGCGGCGCGGTGCCTCGCTCGACGTGGGGCTCGTGCTGGTGCTGGCGGGCTGCCACGTGCTCGTGATGCTGCTCTCGCCCCACCCGAGGGAGCCGTTCTGGTGGTGGTCGGTGCTGCTCAGCATGCCCGCGTTCGGGTCCCTGCTGCTGCGGCGTCACCTGCCCTGGGTGAGCCTGAGCGTGCTCCTGGCAGTGATCATCCTGTTGACCTGGCTCGACGAGCCGGTCGGGTCGTTGAACCTGGCCGTGCTGGCCAGCGTCTACTCGGTCTGCGTCCGCGGTGGACTCCCGGCCACGCTGGGTGCGGGGACGGCGGCCATGGCCTGGCCGGTGAGCAAGCTGCCGCTGATGTCGGTGGGCGCGGGAACGGTGATGCTCACCGGAGCACTGGCCAACCTGGTCCTGGTGCTGGGGTGGGGCTGGTCGATGCGGGTCAAGCGGAGGCAGGCCGCTCAGCTGGAGCAGGCCGTGCAGCTGCTCGACGAGGCGCGGGGCCAGCTCGCCGAGGAGGCGGCGACCGTCGAACGGGCCCGGATCGCCAGGGAGTTCCACGACATCGTCTCGCACAACCTTTCCGTGGTCGCCCTGCGGGCGGGGGTGGCGCGTTCGCTCGTGGACGAGGATCGCGAACACGCGCGGGAGACCCTGCGGGAGCTGGAGCGGGTCTCGCGTTCCTCGTTGGAGCAGATGCGTCAGCTGCTGGGCGCGCTGCGCACCGGTACTGATCAAGACGAAGTGGACGGTCCTGCTTCCGGGGAACCGGAGCGGGCCGAGCGACGACCCTCCCCCGGACTGGCCCGGTTGGACGAACTGATCGACTCGGTGCGCGGAACGGGGGTCGCCTGGCGCCTGGAACGTTGCGGCCAAGCGCGGGACCTGGGGCCGGGAATCGAGATGACGGCTTACCGGATCGTCCAGGAAGCGGTGACCAACGTGCTCAAGCACGCCGGGTCCGGTTACGCGCGGGTGCTGGTGAAGTACCAGCGGGACCAGCTGGCGATCGAGGTGAGCAACCACGCCACCGAGCCGCTCGTCGTCGGCGACGGGGCTCTCTCGGGGAGCCGTGCGGAGGGTGCGGGCGAGAACGTCGCGGAGGAGCACCACGGTGCGGCCGGGCACGGTCTGATCGGTCTCCGCGAGCGCGTGTCGTTGCTCGGAGGGACGCTTACCGCACACCCTGTTCCGAACGGGTTTCATTTGTCGGCCGTGCTACCTTGCCCCGAAACTTCGGGCCCGAGGTGAGCCTGAGGAGGTCCGCTGGCGATGACGGAGTCGAGCACGGACGTGCTGGTCGCCGATGACCAGGCGATGATTCGTGGCGGTCTGGTGGCCCTGCTGTCAGCCGAGCCGGACCTGCGTGTGCTGGCCGAGGCCGACGACGGTCAGGCCGCGGTGGCGGCCGTGCGGCGGCGCAGACCCGATGTCGTCCTCATGGACGTGCGGATGCCCGGGCTGGACGGCATCGCCGCCGCTCGCGAGATCATCGACAGCACCGGCGGCAGCACGGCCGTCATCATGCTGACCGTCTACGACCTCGATGAATACGTTTACTCGGCGCTGCGCGCCGGAGCGAGCGGCTTCCTGCTCAAGGACGCGCCCCCGGAGGAACTCGTCCGAGCGGTGCGCACCGTCGCGGCGGGGGAGGCCCTGCTGGCCCCCAGCGTGACGCGCCGCCTGCTGCACAGGTTCGCCTCTCTCGAGGTGCGCGAGGCCTCCAGCGAGCTGGCCGCGCTCACCGGCCGTGAGCGGGACGTGCTGCTCGAGGTCGCCCGAGGCGGTTCCAACGCCGACGTCGCCGCCAACCTGGGGTTGGCCGAGCTGACGGTGAAGTCGCACGTCTACCACGTGATGCGGAAGCTCGGTCTCAGCTCCCGCACCCAGCTGGTGATCACCGCGTACGAGACCGGGCTGGTCTGCCCCGGCAGGGACGGCGCCGCGGGCGAATCGTCCGATGGGGCGGGAGCGGCCGTGCGCACTCCCAGGGGCAAGAGCGCCTGAGCTCGTAGTGGTCGGTTGCGCGCGGTCACCCGGCTTCCGGGGAGCTTCGCGCGGGCTTTCCGGGCTGGTGCGCTCCGCGGAGGAGCGCGGCTCGTCGCGACTCGGTCACCGCCCGATCCGGTGGCCGAGGCCGTTGATGTAATGAGGGCATGGATTCCTCGGGGCAGTTGCGTGTTGGCCTGCTGGGCTACGGCTTGGCCGGTGCGGCGTTCCACGCGCCGTTGATCGAGGCGGAACCGCGTACGCGGCTGGAAGCGGTGGTGACCGGCAGCGCGCAGCGCGCCGAGCAGGTGAGGCGGGATCACCCGGACGCGCGGGTGCACGCGCGGGCCGAGCAGCTCTTCGAGCGCGCCGCGGAGTTGGATCTGGTGGTCGTGGCCACTCCGAACAGCAGCCACGCCGAGCTGGCGCGGCGCGCGATCGAGGCGGGGTTGCCCGTGGTGGTGGACAAGCCGCTGACCCCGAGCCTCGAACAGGCTCGGGAGCTGATCGTCCTCGCCCGCGAACGCGGGGTGCTGCTCACGGTTTTCCAGAACCGGCGCTGGGACAGCGACATGCTCACCCTGGGCGGGGCCCTCGAAGCGGGCGAGCTCGGCGAGGTGCACCGCTTCGAGTCCCGGTTCGAGCGCTGGGTCCCCACGCCCAAGGACTCCTGGAGGGACAGCGGTGGTCCCGAGGACGCGGCCGGGGTGCTCTACGACCTCGGCAGCCATCTCATCGACCAGGCGACTCAGCTGTTCGGCGGGGTGGAGTCGGTGTACGCGGAGATGAGGACGCTGCGCTCCGGTGTGGAGGCCGACGACGACACCTTCGTGGCGCTCGAGCACTCCAACGGTGTGATCAGCCATCTCTGGACGGGCAAGCTGGCCGCCCAGTACGGTCCCCGCTTCCGCGTGCTCGGCGACCGGGGCGCGTTCACCAAGTACGGAACGGATCCGCAGGAAGCGGCGCTGCGCGCCGGAGGGTTGCCGGGCGACCCCGGTTGGGGGGTCGAGCCCGCGGAGACCCGGGCCGTGGTCGGGGTGGGCTCCGAAACGCGTTCCCTGCCGAGCGAACCGGGGCGTTATCAGGACTTCTACGCCGGGGTCGCCTCCGCGCTGGAGAGCGGGAGCGCGGCTCCCGTGGCCGTCGAGGACGCCGCGCGCGGGCTGGCGATCATCGAGGCGGCTCGGCGTTCGGCTCGGAACCGCTCGGTCGAGAAACCGGTGGATCACGGCGTTTCCGCCGCTGAGTCCTGACCGGAGCGTAGGCTCCGGAGGGGTCTCCGCTCGGTTGGGGCGCGCCGCGGTGGTCCTTCCCGGTGAGTGGCCCCGGAACCACTCATGAGCTTCGCAGCGGCGGTCGCTTTCTTGCCCGTAAGTGGCCGCCTCGGGCGGTGCTGCCACCTGCGATGCCCGGTATCCCTCTTTCAGGGGACCTCTCGGAGGGTTTTCCGACATCACTCCGCGTTCGTCCCTACCGTGGTCGACAGGTCGATGCGCTTTCCGAAGCACGATGTCGCGCAACCGGTTTCCCGCTTTTCGGTGAGCCGCGAAACGTGCGTTCGTGGGTGGCCCCTTTGCTTCGGGACGTCCGGGGGGATTGCTGGTGAACAGTCTTGCCGTCTTCGTGATGGTGGCCACGGGGACCACGAGCTCGAT
Organism: Actinopolyspora sp. BKK2; assembly: GCF_011291845.1. Lineage (NCBI taxonomy): Bacteria > Bacillati > Actinomycetota > Actinomycetes > Actinopolysporales > Actinopolysporaceae > Actinopolyspora > Actinopolyspora sp. BKK2. The sequence continues at coordinate 183,372 of NZ_JAANTE010000004.1, forward strand.
CGTGACCGCGCTGGTGGCGATGAGCTGGGTGGAGCAGCGGTGGGTGGGAACCGTTCCGTTCACCCCCACGCGGGTGGGCGAGATCCCCACCGCGGACAGACCGCCCGCCGCGGCCGGGAGCGAACCCGAGTCCTGCTCCTCCGAGCCGGTCGGTTCCGGATCGGTCCCGCCCGAGCCGAGCGGTGAACGCGCGGGGCCGCCGCTGTCGGCGGCGGTGCGCCGAACCGGCAGAGCTGCGGCGGGAAGGTCGACGAGTGCGCCCACCGACGACGTTCGCGGACTGGCGTGGTCCGGGGCCTGCGTGGCCGTGGTCCTGGTCTGCGTGCTCACTCAGCGGGCGGTCCGGTCACCGGTGCGCGCGAGGCGGTGACCGGTGCCGCTACCGGGATCCCGCTCAGGGGGAGACTTCGAAGTCGGCGAAGTCGAATCCGGGGGAGACGACACAGCTGACCAGGGTCTCCTCCGCTGAGCTCGCGGGCTCGGCGCACTGCCAGGTCCCGGCGGGAATCAGGAACTGGGGACTGTGCCCCGCGTGGAGGTCCGGGCCCAGCGTGACCGCCTCCGCCCGCGAGTCGGCCGGTCGCGCATCCCGCCCGGCCGTGGACAGCACCAGCGGGCTCCCGCTGTGCCACATCCACAGCTCGTCCGAGCGCACCGAGTGCCAGCGTGAGTGCTCACCGGGAGCGAGCAGGTAGTAGATCGAGGTGGCACTCGGGCGTTCGCCGCGGTCGGTGAGCAGTGCCCGCTCGGCGCAGGTCCAGGTGCGGCGGTACCAGCCGCCCTCGGGGTGCGGGAGCAGGTCGAGGTGCCGCGCGGTCGCCGGGCGGGTCTCGAAAGCCACGAACTCGCCGTGCACGTCGCGGCGCGCGTAGCGGACACCGCGAACGGCGGCGCGGTCCAACGGGCCGTAGACGTGCGGGAACGGGGTCTGCGGATCCACCCCTTCCGGCGGGTGCGGCGTGGGGGCTTCCCAGCGGACGGGACTGGACAGCTCGGCGGCGTCCAGCTCGAGCAGCACCAGCTGCTCCCGGGCGGAGCGGTACATCCCGTTGGCCACGGCCAGTGTGGTCTCCGGGTCAGGGGAGCAGTGCACGAACCCCTCGTGCTCCAGCGAGTCGGCCGTGATCGGGCTCGTGCTCTCCGCGCGGTACTCCCGCAACGGCAGCAGGTGAAACAGCGTCGTTGTGGTCACGCACCCAAGTATCTCCGGGCCGGAGCGCGAAGTGAACCGGTCTCACCGAAGCTCGCCGCTGACCGCCCCGCGCGCCATCCAGGACGTGCTGCCGCGAAGGACTTCCCCCTGCGGGTAACCTGCCGTCTCCGGAGGAGATCAGCCGTTGACCGAAACCCGAGCAGTGACTGGGAGTGCCATGCCGGGAGAAAGCGCACAGGGCCCCGGGGAAGCCGTGCAGCGGGACGCAGCGCACGCCTCGGACGCGGCAGGCGTCGCCGTCGCGGTGCTGGACGACTACCAGAACGTCGCGCGCGACTACGGGGACTGGGAGAGCCTGCCCGCGGGCACCGAAGTGGTGGTGTTCGACGAGCACATCGCCGACAGCGACGAGCTGGTGCGCAGGCTCGCGCGGTTCGACGTCGTGGCGGCCATGCGGGAGCGGACCGCGTTCCCCCGGGAGGTCCTGGAAGCGCTTCCCAGATTGAGGTTGCTGGTCACGACCGGGATGGGAAACGCGGCCATCGACATGCAGGCGGCTGCCGAGAACGGGGTGACCGTTTGCGGGACCGGCAACGGTTCCGCCGCGGGAGACGACTGGGCTCCCACGGCGGAGCTCACCTGGGGGCTGATCCTCGCGTTGGCGCGCGGGATCCCGCGCGAGGACCGCGCGGTGCGCACGGGTGGGTGGCAGCACACCATCGGTGTGGACCTGGGGGGACGGACCCTCGGGGTGCTCGGACTGGGACGTCTCGGTGGGCAGGTCGCCACCGTCGGGCGCGCCTTCGGCATGGAGGTGCTGGCCTTCAGCGAGAACCTCACGCAGGAGCGGGCGAGCGAGTTCGGAGCCAGGGCCGTCGGGAAGCGGGAGCTGTTCACGGCCTCCGACGTGGTCACGATCCACATGCGGCTGAGCGAGCGCACCCGAGGGCTGGTCGGACGTGCGGAGATCGACGCCTTGGGTCCGGAGGGCTACCTGATCAACACCTCCCGCGGTCCGATCGTGGACGAGCCCGAGCTGATCGCCGCGCTGCACGAGGGCCGCGTAGGCGGTGCGGGAATCGACGTGTACGGGTGTGAACCGCTCCCCGCCGACGACCCCTGGCGCAGCGCTCCGCGCACGGTGCTCACCCCGCACATCGGCTACGTCAGCGAGACCACCTATCGGGCGTTCTACACCGAGACGGTCGAGGACATCCGCCGCTTCCTGCAGGGCAGCCCCGTGCGGGTACTCAACGGCGGCTGACGGGGAGTCGGCCGGCTTCCCGCTGAAAGGAGCAGCGGTCCCGGCCGTGCGGTGCTCCGGGAGTTCGGAGAACCGCACGGCACCCCGGGCGTCGGCCAACCCGGGCGGAGCTCCGCCGCGAGCTGTCAGTCCGCGAGTTCGCGCACCCGTTCGATCAGACGCGTCCGCTCGACCGCGGAGCCAGCCAGCGGGGTCACGTTGAGGGTGGTCACGCCCGACTCCGCGAACGCGGCGAGTCGTTCGCGCACGTGCTCCTCGGTGCCGATCAACGAGGTCTTGGTCAGCAGTTCCCGGGGAACCGCCGCGGCGGCTTCCTCCTTCTTCCCGTCGAGGTACAGGTCCTGGATGCGCTCGGCCTCCTCCTCGTAGCCGTAGCGGCGGGCCAGGTTGTTGTAGAAGTTCTTGCCCTTGGCGCCCATGCCGCCGATGTAGAGGGCGAGCATGGGGCGCATCGAGTCGAGCAGCTCGTCGAGGTCCTCGCCGATGGCCAGCGGGGCCTGCACCACCGTGTCCAGCTCCCCGAGAGCGGGATCCCGCTTGGCCTTCCCCGCGGCCAGGGACTCCCCCCACACCTCGTGGGCCTTCTCGGGGACGTAGAAGATCGGTTCCCAGGCCTCGGCGATCTCCGCGGTCATGGCCACGTTCTTCGGGCCGATGGCGGCGATCATGATCGGTATGCGTTCCCGCACCGGGTGGTTGACGAGCTTGAGCGGCTTGCCGAGGCCGGTGCCCTCTTCCTCCGGGAGGGGGACGTTGTAGTTCTTGCCCTCGTGGGTCAGCTTCTCCCTGCGCCACACCTTGCGGCAGATGTCCACGATCTCGCGGGTGCGGCCGAGGGGAGCCCGGTAGGGCAACCCGTGGAACCCCTCGATCACCTGCGGGCCCGACGCGCCTATTCCCAGGGTGAACCGCCCGTCGGACACGTAGTCCATCCCGGCCGCGGTCATCGCCGTCAGCGTCGGTGTGCGGGTGTATATCTGCATGATGCCGGAGGCGATCTCCAGTCGTTGCGTGCGAGCCGCGATGAAGCCCATCTGGCTGACCGCGTCGAAGGAGTACGCCTCGGGGACGTAGACGATGTCCAACCCGGCTTTTTCGTGCTCGACGAGCTCGTCGACGGTCTCCTTGAAGCCCCCGCTGAAACTCAGCGGCATACCGATGCGCATGTCTCTCGCTCTCTGCCGGGGATCGGTCCCGCTCTCGCGTGGTGTCCACCACCCGTGGTGGTTCGACGGATCACATACAGGTTACCGACGAGTACGGCAGTTGGGCAGTCCCTGTGCGCGGTCGCGCCCGTTTCGCGCTCGAAAAATCGCGCTCGACGAGAACGCCGCGCTGCCCACCGGAAAAGCCCACGGGGGTGGTAACCCGCCCGTGCGGGAGACCGTGTCCTTACGCGGAGTGCGATCAGTGCAAGTAGCGTGAGCACCGCGGAAACGGCAGCGACCGCGGAGGGACGCATCGTGGCACTCGTAGTGCATATTCTGATCACAGCGGTGGCCGTGTGGGCGACCACCGCTCTTCCCGGCATCACCCTCGGAGGGCCGGGAGACCTCACCGAGGGAGTGGCCGACCAGGCACTGACGCTGCTCGTGGTGGCCGTGGTGTTCGGGATCGTCAACGCCGTGCTCAAACCCGTGGCCAAAACGCTGGGGTGCGTGCTCTACATCCTCACCCTCGGCCTGTTCGGCCTCGTGGTGAACGCGTTGCTGTTCTGGCTGACCGGTTGGGTGGCCACGAGGCTGGACCTGCCCTTCCACGTGGACGGTTTCTGGGCGGCGTTCTGGGGAGCGATCGTCGTGACCGTGGTGAGCAGTCTGCTGCACGCGATCGTGCGGCGGGTTGCCTCCGTCGACGACTAGGAGCGGTCCCCTGGAGCCGGTTCGCTCGGGGTGCCCGTTCGGCGGAACCTCGGCCGGGAGCGGCCGTGCGGGAACCGGGACATCGGGTGGCCCGGCCCCATGACGTCCCGGTTGCCCGCGCGAGGCCCGCGCCGGGAACCCCATCCGGCGCCGGTTGCTCCGGTTGCGGGGTCCGGAGCCGCGGGGTCGCGCGGCGCAGGCTCAGTCCGGTGTCTTGTGCCGGATGCGGGCGGCGATCTCCTCACCGATCAGCAGGGAAGCGGTGGCCGCCGGAGACGGCGCGTTGAGCACGTGCACCCAGTGGGCGTCCTCGGTGAGCAGGAAGTCGTCCACCAGCGTCCCGTCGGGCCGGACCGCCTGCGCCCGCACCCCGGCGGGGGCGGGGACCAGATCGGCGGAGCCGACGCGCGGGGCCAGCTTGCGGGCGGCGCGCACGAACAGCGGTTTGACCAGCGAGCGGGCCACCTCGGTGAGACCGGGGCGCCAGTACCTGCGCGCCAGGGAGCGCAGCCCCGGATCCCCCGCGAGTTCGCGGAGGTGGGCGGCGGACCAGTCCCGCCGGCCGTAGCCCTCGCGCGCCAGGGCGAGCACGGCGTTCGGCCCCACGTGCAGGCTTCCGTCGAGCATCCGGGTCAGGTGCACCCCGAGGAACGGAAAGGCCGGGTCCGGGACCGGGTACACCAGCGAGCGCACCGCGAGGTCACTGGAGGTGGAGCCCTCGTAGTACTCGCCCCGGAAGGGCAGGATCCGCACCGGGACGTCGCCACCGGCCAGGTGGGCGACCCGATCGCTGTGCAACCCGGCGCAGTTGACCGCCCTCCGAGTGCGGATCTCTCCGGAGGTGGTGGTCAGGACCAGCTCGTCACCTCTCGACGTGCTGCTCAGCAGCTCCGTCCCCGCGCGCAGCTCCACACCGGCCTCGGCCAGCAGCTCGGCCAGCTTGCGGCACACCGCGGCGAAATCCGTCACACCCGCCTCGGGGACGAACAGCGCTCGGATACCGCTGATCTCGGGTTCGCGCTCCCGCAGCTGCGCACCGTCCAGCTCCTGGACACCGACCCCGTTGGCCCTGCCGCGGCGGGCGAGTTCCTCCAGAGCGGGCAGTTCGCGCGTCTCGGTGGCCACCACCACCTTGCCGGTTCGTTCGGCGGGCACCCCGTGACGAGCGCAGAACTCGTACATCTGTTCGCCGCCCGCCCGTGCGAGTCGTGCCTTGGAGCTGCCCGGGCTGTAGTACAGGCCGCTGTGGATCACCCCGGAGTTCCGCCCGCTCTGGTGCGCCGCCCACGCGGGCTCCTTGTCGATGACGGTGACCCTCGTGTTTCCGCGTCCTCCGGCCCCCGTGATGGCGAGGGCGTAGGCGGTGGCCAGCCCGACGATTCCTCCGCCGACGACCGTCACGTCCCTGGTGGCTGTCATGCCGCACATCTTCGCCGAGTCGTCCGCTCGGGAAAAGCGGACCCGAACCGCCGCGGGGCCTCGGACGGCCGCCAGCCCCCGATGGGGAGAGCTCGCGCGGTTCGGGGAGCGAGCTTCCGGGGCCGATCATCGGAACCACTCACGCGAATCGAGCCGACGAAGTGTCCTTGCGCAGGGGGACCGGATGCCACCAGGTGACCCATCGCCAGACCCACTCGAGCGGACCGTAGCGGAACTTCTTCAACCACAGGTTGCTCGCGATAGCTTGCACGGCCAGGATCCCGGCGCACAGTCCCAGCAACCCGCCCCAGTGGCTCGACTGCCACAGGCCGGTCAGATGACCGGTCGGAACGAATATCAGAGTGGCGCCCACGTAGTTCGTCAGCGCCGTTCTCCCCAGCGGTTCCAAGACGTCGGAGAGCCACCTGCCCGTTGGCGTGCGGAGCACGAGCAGCAGGCCGGTGGAGTAGACCGCGGCCAGGCACAGTCCGGCGATCGCGGAAGAGCGGGTGAATCCGGCGGAGAGCGGCTCCTGCTCCTGCCAGAGCAGACCACTGGTGGCCAGTAGGAGCGACACGCAGAAGGCGGTGGCGAGTCCGGTGGTGCTTTGCCTCGTCCGGTGCAGCAGACCGGTTCGCCCGATGACGAATCCCGCGAGCAGCAACCCGGGAACGAGGGCGATTCCACCGCTGGTGAGAGTGACGCCCGCGACGGTCAGGCCACCTGCCAGCAGGCCGTTGAGCCAAAGCGGAGCTCGGGTGAGCGGCAGGAGGAAAACGAGTCCGCCGATCCCGTAGTACAGCAGCGCCTCTCCCGGCTGCAACAGGTGGTGCAGGGCACCGAGAGCGACGAGGAACAGCAGTCTTCTGGCCAGAACCGCTTCTGAGCGGCTGTGCCCGTCTCGTGCGCTGCGCAGCATCAGAGCGAAGCTGATGCCGAAAAGAAGCGAGAACAGGGGGAAGAAGCGTTGCTGGACGAGCAGGTCCAGCACGTGCCTGACAGGCTGGACCGCACCGTCGACTGTCCCGGTCATGTGCATGACCCCGGGGACGTTGACGAATATGATGCCGCAGAGGGCGAAACCGCGCAGCGCATCGAGCTCGGTCATCCTCGTCGTGGAGTTCGTCGTCGATCCGCCGGCCCGGGCGGTGGGAGGCTCGGCTGTGGAACTCGAGGGGGCTCGCTCGGGCGACGCTTGCGTGCCGCCCGGCGGTTCCCGGTGCGTGCGGGGAGCGGATTCGTTCATGCGCCCAGTCTGGAGGAGGTCCTCCTCCGCGGGATCAGTAATTCGGCCGGGAGCTATCGGCCGATCGGCCGAGATCATCCGCTCGATCGGATCGAGCGGGAGCGCGTCGTCACTCCGCTCCGCTCGTGCGGGGTGCGGGGAGCTGCTCGGCAGCGGGGTTCCGGTCGGGTCCGCCGCCCGGGTGATTCGTCCGCGCGGAGGCTGGAATCACTTCCGAGGGGAAGCGGTGTTAACCTTTCGTGTTCGGTCGAGCACGGAAAGTGCGCGACCGTTCGAAAATGCGCCCCGGTGCCGATTTCCCGGGAAGCGCTCACCGCGCTCCTCGTCCCGTGGAATCGCGGGAACGCGGATCACGGAAAGGCGTGGGTGGTCTCGCTGCGTTGGCGCGGGATCGCCGGTGGGGCGCGACGCGGTCGGCGAAATGCGGGAGCCGGCACCCGTCCGCACCGGAGGGGGCGGCAATTTCGGAGTGCCCCGGTTTCGATGGGCCGTGGGGTTTCGATGGGCCGTGGTGAAAATGATAACAATCCGGCCGCCCGGAAGTGCTCCCGAGCGGCCGAATCGTGCGCGTGGGCGATGCTGGGATCGAACCAGCGACCTCTTCGGTGTGAACGAAGCGCTCTCCCGCTGAGCTAATCGCCCGTGTTCTGTTGGTCTTCGTTGTCCCCTGTCAGCGACAACCAAAAGCTTACACGATCGCTCTCAGGGGCTGAACAGGGGGGAGGTCAACCACGGCCAGTCCAGGCCGAACAGGTTTCCGACCAGGGCGAACGCTCCGATCAGCCAGAGGGTGGCCAGCACGATCAGGCAGGTGGTTGCCATGACCGCCAGCTTGACGAGGAGGTGCTGGCGGGAGAGCCAGCCGACCCAACGCTGGTAGTGGTGCTTGGCGAACATGTTCACCTGGTGCGCCCAGGCGAACTCGGTGGCCAGCAGTCCCAGTCCTGCGAAAACGCACAACCACCCCGGTCCGGGGTAGGGAATCATCACGATGCCGACGACGAGCACCAATCCGCCGGTCAACCCCAGGGTGAAGCGGTACAGCGCGTTCAGCCCGCGCCTGGCGCGAATCCGCTCCCTGCGTGCCCGTAAGTGCTCACGCAGCTCGTGCAGCCTGGTGCGCAGGGACGAAGTGGCTCCCTGAGGGGTTGCCCGGTTTTGTCGCGAGTCGGGTCCCGCCGTCCTGCTCAGAACACACCTGCCAGCTTCAGGGGTCTTCTCCACCGGTCGCTCCCGCGGGCGAGCGGCCGCTTCCTCAATGTCTCTCAGCTTACTGCAGTGCCGCCTCCCCGTAGGGTGGACGGTGTCGGTCGTTCCGCCGCCCGGCGCTCCCAGGAAGAGGCGGCCGGGGTGGGTGCCGGGCCGGTGAGCGAGGCTCTCCGTCGGGCGTACCCCGAGGGTAGCGCTCGTTCGTCGGGGCTCGCTCCGATCTCGGCGGGAGCGGAGCAGGCCATCTCACAATGTGACCCCGATCTCTTTTTCGGAGGGCGTTTCAGGCGTGAGAGCGCGACTTCGGAGTATTTGATATTCGCCCGTTTCGGTGAATGTTTGTGGTGTGCCTCTCCTGGGGCACTTGTGTGAAACGGCCCGCCGTATGAGTATCGACTATCCTGAAAGCAGCGCCCCGTGGTGGCCGTGGAAGACGGATCGTGATTTCGAGTGCTGCGATGGTCGTTTCGGGGTGTTGACAACGGGTTCGTGCCATATCCGGCCGTTGAACGGTCGTGTGTGGGTGTGAGATCCGAAAGGAAGTATCACGTTGATATCGGAACCGGTGTGGTTCCCGAATACGTGGTCAGCGCACTCGGTGGTTTTCCTCGTTGATGTCGGGCGGTGAGAGCCGTGTTGATGAATCTCGGGGAGCCGCCTCGGCCACCTGGGTTGTCGGTTACTCTGCGGAGTTCACTGGTAGCTCAGCGAATTAATTTTCCCCCGTGTGGGTGATCTGTTCGTGAGTGGCGAGCGAACGAACCCGGACAGCCGTCACAACTGTGTTGCTCGGTCGATTTTCACAGAGACCGGGAGGGAGCAAGAAAGGCGAGGACGATGCGCAACGATCATGTGACTCTTCGCTCGACAGCGGTGTTCGACCTGCTGGCGCCGCAGACGCCTGCTGTGCCCGTTCAGGTGGAACTGCGTTACGACACCCGCGATCCGTACGCCGTGGTGGCCGCGTTCCGCACCGGCCGCGCGGGATGGGTCGAGTGGGTCTTCGCGCGTGATCTGCTGGCCGACGGGTTGATCGCTTACGCGGGCGAGGGCGACGTGGCCATTCGCCCCGCGGCGGACGACCCGGAGGTGGTGGTGATCGAGCTCAGTTCGCCCTCCGGTCACGCCGTCTTCGAGGCGTCGGCCCAGGAGCTGGCGGACTTTCTCGACCGCACCTACGACGTGGTCGTGCCGGGTAACGAGAGCCTGTGGGTCAGCATCGACGAGGCGCTGACCAGGCTTCTTCCGCACGACCTCTCGTGATTTCCGGCGCGGAGGGGCGGCTCCGGCGGGGCCGTGGTCGTGGAACAGGCCCCCCGGTTTGATCGCCGTTCAGCGCGTGGTCTAGAGTCTTTGGTGCAACACGGCGGAACGGCCGAGCCGGATCTTCGGTCCCGTCGTGAACGCGGATGTAGCGCAGCGGTAGCGCATCAGCTTGCCAAGCTGAGGGTCGCGGGTTCGAATCCCGTCATCCGCTCTGGTGCCACCCGGTTCCGGCCTCCGGCCGAAGGGTGGATTCGGCGGAGTGGCCGAGTGGCTTAGGCAAGGGCCTGCAAAGCCCTGTACGCGGGTTCGATTCCCGCCTCCGCCTCGCGCGATTAGCTCAGCGGGAGAGCGCTACCTTGACACGGTAGAGGTCGCTGGTTCGATCCCAGCATCGCGCACCACGCGCCCGTGTTGGTTCCGGGCGACCGAGTAGCACATCATCCGGATGCTCGCCCAGCTGTGTGAGTTCCCGGATGTCCGTATCCTCCGCGGCATGTCCACCGTTTCGGAGCACGAGTTCGAGCACCTGCGTCGGTGCGCGGAGTTGGCGGAGGAGGCGCTGCGCGCCGGGGACGAACCGTTCGGTTCGGTACTCGTGGACGCAGGCGGAACTGTGCTCGCCGAGGACCGCAATCGCGTCTCGGGCGGGGACGACACACGACATCCCGAGTTCGCCCTGTCCCGCTGGGCGGCCGAGAACCTGACGCGACCGCAGCGAGCGGCGGCCACCGTGTTCACCTCCGGTGAGCACTGCCCGATGTGCGCCGCCGCCCACGGGTGGGTCGGTCTGGGACGGATCGTCTACGTCGTCTCCTCGGCGCAGCTGGTCGAGTGGTTGGACGAACTGGGCGCGGCCGCTTCCCCGGTGGCCGCACTGCCGGTGGGGGAAGTGGCCCCGCGGGTCCGGGTGGAAGGGCCGGTTCCCGAACTCGTCGATCGGGTGCGCGAGCTGCACGTTCGCTACCACGGCGGGAGCGCCGAATCCCGCTGACCGCGTGAAGCGGGCATCCTCCCCCGGGGACGTCGCGTCGCGGAGCCGCCGCGAGCGCCGAACGCGCCCGCCCGTCGACGGACGCGTTTCGACGGGTGGGCTTTCAGCGGGTGAGCAGGGAACGCAGGAAGAACCCGATGTTGGCGGGGCGCTCCGCCAACCTGCGCATGAAGTAGCCGTACCACTCCTGGCCGTACGGCACGTAGACTCGCAGCCGCTCACCGTCCTCCGCCATGCGCTGCTGCTCGGCGGGACGGATGCCGTACAGCATCTGGAACTCGTAGCTGTCCTTCGCGCGTCCGGCGCTTCCGGCGAGCTCGGAGGCGATGCGCACCATGCGTGGATCGTGCGTGGCCACCATCGGGTAGCCCTGCCCCTCCATCAGGGCACGCAGGCAGCGCACGTAGGACCTGTCCACCTCGTGCTTGTCCTGGAAGGCCACCGAGGCGGGCTCGGAGTAGGCGCCCTTGCACAGCCGGACCCTGGACCCCTCGCGGGCCAGCTCGCGGCAGTCCTGCTCGGTGCGGTGCAGGTAGGCCTGCAGCACGGCCCCGACCTGGGGAAAGTCCACCCGCAGGTCTGAGAGCGTCCGCAGGGTCGTGTCGGTGGTGGTGTGGTCCTCCATGTCCAGGGTGACCGTGGTGCCTGCCTCGGCCGCGGATTCGCAGATCCGCCGGGCGTTGTCCAGCGCGATCTTCTCTCCGTCCGGGCCCAACTGCTGCCCGACCGCGGAGAGCTTCACGGAGACCTCGGCGCGGTGCGCCAGGCCCGCCCGGCGCAGTTCCGCGAGCAACCCCTGGTAGGCCAGCACGGTTTCGTCCGCCTGCCTGGAGTCGGTGGTGTCCTCGCCGAGGTGGTCGAGGGTCACGTGCAGGCCCTTCTCGGCGAGCCGACCGGTCACCCCGATGGCCGCCGAGGTGTCGGCGCCCGCGACGAAGCGGTCGACGACCGTCCGGGTCAGCGGATTGGCCTCCACCAGCCGACGTACCGCACTGGAACGGGCCGCGGCCAGCATCGTGGTGCGCAGCATCTTGTCTCCTCGTGGACGCGGGCTGGACCCGTCCGGAACGTCCTCCCGGACGGGCCCCGGGGTTCAGCCCTGGTGCGGGTAGGTGTGGTTGGTGGGTGCGTCGAAGGTCTCCTTGACCGCGCGCGGGTTCACCCAGCGCTGGATGTTGAACATCGAACCGGCCTTGTCGTTCGTGCCCGAGGCGCGCCCCCCGCCGAAGGGCTGACGTCCCACGATGGATCCGGTGGGCTTGTCGTTGACGTAGAAGTTGCCCGCGGCGTGGCGCAGCCGGTGGTGCGCCTGCTGGATGGCGTCCCGGTCGGTGGCGAAGACCGCCCCGGTCAGCGCGTAGGGGCTGGTCTCGTCGATGGTGTCCAGGATCTCGGAGTAGCGGTTGTCGTCGTAGACGTGCACGGCCATGATCGGGCCGAAGTACTCCGTGGTGAACGCCTCGTCGTGCGGATCGGTGCCCAGCAGCACCGTGGGCTGGACGAAGTAGCCGACCGAGTCGTCGTACTCACCGCCGGCCAGGATCTCCAGCGAGGGCTCGCCGGCCACCCGGTCGATGGCGGCCTTGTGCTTGGCGAAGGCGCGGGAATCGATCACCGCCGCGCCGAAGTGACCGAAGTCGGTGGGATCGCCGTAGCTGATGTCGCGGGTCGCGGCGATCAGGTCCTCGCGGAGTCCGGACTCCCACAGCGACCGGGGGACGTAGGCGCGGGAGGCCGCGGAGCACTTCTGCCCCTGGTACTCGAAGGCTCCGCGCACCAGCGCGGTCACGAGCTTGGCGGAGTCCGCCGAGGGGTGAGCCACGACGAAGTCCTTCCCGCCCGTCTCTCCGACGATCCGGGGGTAGGTGCGGTAGTTGTCCAGGTTCTGCCCGATGGTCTTCCACAGCTTCTTGAAGGTTCCGGTGGAACCGGTGAAGTGCAGTCCGGCCAGGTCCGGATCGGTGAGCGCGACCTCGCCGACGGCCTGCCCGTCGCCGGTGACCATGTTGATGACCCCGGGGGGAAGCCCGGCCGCTTCCAGCATCCGCATGGTGTGGTGCGCGGCGAACTGCTGGGTCGGAGTCGGTTTCCAGACCACGGTGTTGCCCATCAGGGCGGGGGCCGTCGGCAGGTTCGCCGCGATGGCCGAGAAGTTGAAGGGGGTGATCGCGGTGACGAACCCGTCCAGCGGCCGGTATTCCATGCGGTTCCACTCGCCGGGCACGGAGTTGGGCTGCTCGGCGAGCACGCGCCGTGCGAAGTGCACGTTGAACCGCAGGAAGTCGGCCATCTCGCAGACCGCTTCGATCTCGGCCTGGTGCACCGACTTGGACTGGCCGAGCATGGTCGCGCCGTTGATGGTGTCCCGCCACGGGCCGGACAGCAGGTCGGCGGCGCGCAGCATCACGGCGGCGCGCTCGTCGAACGGCGTGTCCGTCCACTCCGCGGCTGCGTCCTTGGCGGCGCGCACCGCTTCGGCCACGTCCTCGTTGGTGGCCTGCGCGCAGACGCCCAGAACGTGGGAGTGGTTGTGCGGTTCCACAACGTCGAAGCGCTCACCGCTCGCCATGCGCTGCTTGCCCGCGATGGTCATGGTCAGTTCCACGGGTTCGGCCCGGAGCTCGGCGAGGCGCCGTTGCAGGGACTGTCGCTCGGCCGTTCCCTCGGCATAGGTCTTGACCGGCTCATTGGCCGGTACGGGGACCGAAGTGATGGCATCCATGGCCGTTGCGCCTCCTCGCGCGACTTCCGTCTCGGGTCGGTGACCTCGCCCCGCGGGGCGGTTCCCTCACCCGTCGAGAATAGGGGTTCCGGCCGTTCGGCGGCTTGTGCGCGCGGCTATCGTTGTCGGTAATGGATTGGCCGATCGAACAAATCGCTAGTGACTCGGGTCCCACGCGAACCCCGGCGGCGGACCCCGAGTCCTCCGCGGCGGGCGGGGCCGAGGGGGTTCCGCTGCGGCAGTTGCTGATCGCCGTGGGCGAGCCGCTCGTGGACGTGCTCGCCGCTCCCGCGGGGTTCGACGTCGACGTGCGCGATGTGGTCATCGTCGATCCGGAGGAGGACTCCGGGGCGGGCGCCTGCGATCTGGTGCTGGTCATCGGAGCGCGTGGCCGCTCGGCGGTGCGCCTGGTCCGGAGAGCGGCCCGCTCGGGCGTCGCCGCGGTGGCGGTGAAGGTGGAGGCGGAGCAGGACGTGCGCGCGCTGCGCGAGGCCGCGATCGACGAGGGGGTGGCCCTGCTCGGGGTCCGTCCCGGGGTGCGCTGGGAGCAGCTGGAGTCGTTCGCCCGTTCGGCCCTGGACAACGCGCGGATCACCGGTGACCCCGACGTCGGGGAGGCGTTGGGGGACCTGTTCTCGCTGGCGCAGACGGTGGCCGCGATGACCGATGGCATCGTCAGCATCGAGGACACGGCCAACCGGGTGCTGGCCTACTCGCGCTCCGATGACGAGGTCGACGAGTTGCGCAGGCTGTCCATCCTCGGCAGGCGCGGTCCGGAGTCGTACCTGGCGATGCTGCGCGAATGGGGGGTGTACCAGCGCCTGCGCGGCGGGGAGGAGGTCGTCCGGATCGAGGAGCGCCCCGACCTCGGGATCCGCCGCAGGATGGCCGTGGGCATTCACGCCGGGGCGCAGCCCCTGGGCACGATCTGGGTCCAGGAGGGGAGGCGCTCGCTGAGCGAGCGAACCGAGCGGGCGCTCGTCGGCGCTGCCAGGGTCGCGGCGCTGCAGCTGATCCGCCAGCGGACCGAGTCGACGATGGGACCGCGGTTCCGGGAGAACCTGCTGGCCGGCCTGCTGGAGAACCGGATCGACGGGGAGTCCGCGGCGTCCAACATCGGTGCCGACCTCCGCCAGCCCGTCGCCGTGGTGGTGCTCACCCTGCGCCCGCGGGAGCAGACCGGCGCGTCCAACCGATCCGAGATCGAGTTGGAACGTGCCGAGATGACCAGCCTGATCTCGGTGCACGCCGCCGCCTACAGGCGCAGCGCCCTGGTCACCACGATCGGATCCCGGGTCTACGTGCTGCTGCCCGACCTGTCCGAGCGGCAGGCCGAGGCGGCCGTTTCCGGGCTGACCCAGGAGATAGTCACCGCCGCCCGCGGACACCTCCGCTCCAGGGTGCAGGCGGGCATCGGTTCGGTCGTGCCGACCCTGGAGGAGGCGGCCTCGTCCAGGGCCGAGGCGGACCGGATCCTGGACGCGCTCGGGCACGAGCCGGGCACCGAGGTCGCCACGATCGCCGATGTCCGCTCGCGCGTGCTGCTCAGCGAGGTGCTGACCACCTTGCGGGACAACGAGCGGATGCGCGATCCGCGCCTGGCCAAGCTGCGCGCCTACGACGGGGACAACGGGACGGAGTTCTGCCGCTCCCTGCTGTCCTACTTGGAGTCCTTCGGGGAGGTGCGCGCGGCCAGCCTGGCCCTGCACGTCCACCCGAACACCCTGCGATACCGCGTTCGCCGGGCCGTCGACATCTGCGGTGTCGATCTCGACGACCCGGCGGAACGGCTGAGCGTGCACCTGCAGCTGCTGGCGGCCCGCCGGGGTGAGGCCGTTCCGCGCCGTTGAGCCGGCCCGCGCGGAGCCCGCTCGTGGGGGAAGGCGCGGTGGTCGCGGGTGACTCCGCCGAACCGGTGATCGTTCGCGCGTATCATCCGAACAGCAGGCGTGAGGTCGAGCACGCCGGGGACGAGACGGGACGGGAGGCCTTCCGGGTGGACGGTTCAGCACCGGGCGAGGACGGTCCGCGCGCGACCGCTGATCACGCCCGTTCGGCCGGTGCGCGTGCGGTCGGTACCGTGGCGGTGCTCGGCGAGCCGGTCGGGTCGCCGAGCGGAGCGGCCGAACGTGGCTCGACCGAGTTGCTCGTGGTCGAGGAGCCGTGGGCTGGACACGTCGAAGGGGCGCATTTCGGGATCGGTCCCCTCGGAGATCTCACGACGTTCGGAGAGTGATGTGCTCGTCGTTCGAACCGCACGATGATTTCGTGGCGCCCGATCACCCGGTGGAGCGATCACTGCTGGGTGGCGAACCGCGCTATCGGAAGAGCGAAGTCGCGCGGCTGGCAGGTGTGGAGCTTTCCAGGGCGGAACGGCTCTGGCAGGCGATGGGGTTCGCGCACGTCTCGGACGAGGCCGTGGTGTTCACCGACTTCGACATCGCGGCGTTGCGCACCGTCGTCAGGCTCGTCTCGGCGGAGGTGATCCCTCCCGAGCTGGAGACGGCGGTGGCGCGTTCGCTCGCGCAGACGATGTCCCGGCTGGCCGAGTGGCAGATGGGGCTGTTCAAGTCCGTGCTGGGGGACAGCTTCACCGGTGACCTCGAGACCACGGCCCAGGTCGCCGAGGCGATCCTGCCGGTGATGGAGCACCTCCAGGACTACGTCTGGAGAAGGCACCTGTCCGCCATCGCGGCCCGGGAGCTCAACGAGGACGAGAACCGGGCCGAGGAACCCACCCTGGTGGTCGGGTTCGCAGACATCGTGGGCTACACCAGGCTGATCCGCGACTACAGCGAGATCGAGCTGGCCGGGCTGATAGACACCTTCGAGGAGCTGGTCACCGGGGTGATCGCCGAGAACCACGGCAGGGTCGTGAAAACGGTCGGCGACGAGGTGCTGTTCGTGGCCGACACGGCCGAGGACGCCAGCGAGATCGCCCTGGCGCTCAACGAGAGAGTGGCCGAGGAACCGCGACTGCCCCCGCTGCGCATCGGCTTGGCCAGCGGGCAAGTGCTGGCCCGCTTCGGTGACGTCTACGGTTCCACGGTCAACATAGCCAGCAGGCTCACCACCCTGGCGCGGCCCGCCTCGGTGCTGGTGGACCGCGAGTGCGCGAGCGAGCTGCGCGGGCTGTCCCGCTTCGAGCTCATCGCGCTCGGACCGAACAAGGTGTCCGGCTTCCGCGGGCTGGAGGCCTGGGCGCTGCGCCGAGCCGGCTGACGGTCGATCTCCGCTCGGTGCGGGTTCGGCCGGGTTCCCGTGGCGACGATTCCGGGAGGGGCGTTCGCGCGGGGCCGGGACCACATCGAGCGCGTCCTCGGGAGCACGTTGTGTCGCCGATCCGGGGACCGTCGGGTGTTCCAGGGCAAAACGGGATGCCATCGTCGGGTGAGCGGCATATGGTCGGAGATCATGGAGACCGATCCCCCAGAGCCCTCAACCGGTGCCGAACACGCGGACGAAGTCACCGCGCTGGCCGCGCGCTACGGCCGCATCCCGGCTTCCGAGCGCGTCCGGCTGGCCAAGTCCACTTCGAACCTCTTTCGCTTCCGCTCGCCCGTGAGCGGGAGCGGGCTCGAGGTGACCGGGCTCGACCGGG
Source organism: Actinopolyspora sp. BKK2 (assembly GCF_011291845.1). NCBI lineage: Bacteria > Bacillati > Actinomycetota > Actinomycetes > Actinopolysporales > Actinopolysporaceae > Actinopolyspora > Actinopolyspora sp. BKK2. The sequence goes on from NZ_JAANTE010000004.1 coordinate 200,105, forward strand.
TGCTGTCCGTGGACCCGGAAACGATGACGGCCGACGTGCAGGGAATGACCACCTACGAGGACCTGGTCGCCGAGACGCTGCGCCACGGGCTGATGCCGCTGGTGGTTCCGCAGTTGCGGACGATCACCATCGGCGGCGCCGTGGCGGGGCTGGGGATCGAGGCCTCCTCGTTCCGGAACGGTCTTCCCCACGAGTCCGTCCGCGAGATGGAGATACTCACCGGGGACGGCCAGGTGGTGCCGGCCAGGCCGGACAACGAGCACGCCGAGCTGTTCCGGGGCTTTCCGAACTCCTACGGATCCCTGGGGTACGCGCTGCGGCTGGTCATCGATCTCGAACCCGTCCGGGACCACGTGCGGCTGCGGCACGTTCGGTTCACCTCGGCCGCGGAGTGCGCGGCCGCGATCGAGGAGATCCAAGGTTCCGGCACTTGGCGGGGCACGCGGGTGGACTTCGTGGACGGAACGGTGTTCGACCGGTCCGAGCTGTACCTCACGTTGGGGACCTTCGAGGACGAGGCCCCCTACACCAGCGACTACGGGGGCAGGAGGATCTACTACCGGTCCGTCCGGGAGCGGGAGGTGGACCACCTGCGCGTCGGTGACTACCTGTGGCGCTGGGACACCGACTGGTTCTGGTGCTCGCGAGCGCTGGGGGCGCAGCACCCGTTGCTGCGCTCGATCTGGCCGCGGCGTTTCCTGCGTTCCGACTTCTACCGCAGGGTCGTGGCCCTCGACCAGCGCTTCGGGCTCTCCGACCGGTTCAACCGGCTGCGCGGACATCCGCGCCGGGAACAGGTGTTCCAGGACGTGGAGATCCCGGTGGACCGGCTCGCCGAGTTCCTGGACTTCTTCCACGACGAGATCGGGATCAGTCCCGTGTGGCTGTGCCCGGTGCGGCTGCGGGACGCGACCGGCTGGCCGCTGTACCCGATGGATCCGGCGACGCTGTACGTCAACGTCGGCTTCTGGGCCACTGTGCCGCTGCGTGCCGACCAGGAGCTCGGCGCGCACAATCGCCTCATCGAGGAGAAGGTGAGCGAGCTCGACGGGCACAAGTCGTTGTACTCGAGCGCCTACTACGAACGCGAGGAGTTCTGGAAGCACTACGACGGGGAGACGTACCGGCGCCTCAAAGACCGGTACGACCAGGCGGGAAAACTGCCGGGGCTGTACGAAAAGTGCGTGTTGGGGAGCTGACCGCCCGGGTGCGCACGGCCCGCTCGGGGATCACGGCACGACTCTCTTCTTCTCTGGTCGCGATGGAGGAACGGTAAATGGCGTTGGCAACCGTGTTCGCACGCGTGTTCGGGGACGATCTGCCGATCGAGTTCCGGGCTTACGACGGCAGCCGTCACGGGCCTTCCGATTGTTCGACCGCCATAGTGCTCAAGTCCCCCCTGGCGTTGGGTCATCTGGCCTCCGCTCCGGGGGAGCTGGGGCTGGCACGGGCCTACGTGAACGGGCACATCGAGGTGGAAGGGGACATGTACACCGCGCTGGCGGCCTTTCCGCCGATCAGGATCAGCGACATCCCCCTGAGGCAGCGGATCGAGCTCGCGGCGCGTCTCGGAGCGCATCGGGTGTGGTGGCCGGTGAGTCCCCCCGCCGAGGAGAACCGGGCCGCTCGCGGGAGACGGCACTCCAAGAGCAGGGACAGCCGCAGCATCTCATACCACTACGACGTGTCCAACCAGTTCTACGAGTGGGTGCTCGGCCCGTCGATGACCTACACCTGCGCCGTGTTCGAGCGCCAGGACGCGACCCTGGAACAGGCGCAGCGCGAGAAGCACGACCTCGTCGCGCGCAAGCTCGGGCTGCGCGAGGGGATGAGCTTACTGGACATCGGGGCGGGCTGGGGTGGCATGGTGCTGCACGCCGCCGAGAACTACGGTGTGCGCGCGATCGGCGTCACCCTCTCCGAGGAGCAGGCCGACTGGGCGCGGCAGGTCATCGCCGAACGAGGGCTGAGCCACCTGGCCGAGGTGCGGTACCAGGACTACCGCGACGTCCCGGAGTCGGGATTCGACGCGATCAGCTCGATCGGGTTGACCGAGCACATCGGACGGGACCAGTTGCCCGGCTACTTCCGGACCCTGCGGGACAAGTTGAAGGCGGGGGGACGGCTGCTCAACCACTGCATCACCAGGCCGGACGGTTCCTACCCCGCCCGTCCGGGCAAGTTCATCGGCCGCTACGTGTTCCCGGACGGTGAGCTGGAGTCCCCGGCGGAGATCCTCGGGCGGATGAACGACAACGGGTTCGAGGTGCGCCACGAGGAGAACCTCCGGGAGCACTACGCCCTGACGCTGGCCGGGTGGTGCGCGAACCTGGATCGCAACTGGCGCAAGGCCGTGGCCGAGGTTGGTCCCGGTCGTGCCCGGGTGTGGCGGCTGTACATGGCCGCCTCGCGGTTGGCCTTCGAGCGCAACGAGATCCAGCTGCACCAGACGCTGGGGGTGCGCTCCGACGGTGGTGTCAGCTCGATGCCGCTGCGCCCCGACTGGTGAGCGCGGCTCCCGATGAGCGCGGCGCTGCGCAGTCGGTCCGGTTCGCACGGCCCGGCCGGACGCCCGTCCGGCCGGGGCCGCCGCCGGGGTGAGCGGACCAGCCACCCGCGCCCCGGCCCGCTCATCGCTGCGCGCGCACGTCCTCCGCGGAGACCGGGGGTATCAGCTCGGTGATCGGGGTGCGCACCCACCACACCCCGGACTCCCGGTGCTCCTCCGGAGTGCTGAAGCGGTACTCGAAGAGGCGGACCCGCACGTGGCGCGGGGGAGCCTCCCGGAACGGGACGTGGCGCAGCAGCCGCAGGATCCGGCGGTCCTCGCGCAGTGCCGCGATCACCAGCCGCTCCAGCCACCCCCTCCCGTAGGAGGGCGAGATCGCCACGAACCACATCAGCCAGTCCAGCCGCAGGTGGTAGGGCGCGATCTGCGGTGGGCGGCGCGTGACGTCCCCCGGCTTGCCGCGGAACTCGTACTCCCGCCACTCGGAGTCGTCATCGCCCAGGCCCTCGAGCACCACTTCGTACCGGGTGCGGGTGATGCTGCCGAAGGCCCCGTAGGTGTTGCCGAGGTGGATCCTGTTGAAGCTGCGGTTCATCACCTGCCCGCGTCCGAGCATGTTGCGCACCGGCCAGTAGCTCAGCACGATCACCAGCGCGGTCAGCGCCAGCACTGCGGCCCGGTGCCACAGCGGGCTCGCGGCGTCCTGCTCCGCGAGGAGCCCGGGCGGGGTGAGGGCCTCCACCGGGACCCACCGGAGCAGGTCGGCGTCCAGCGCGGCGCAGGCCAGCGTGATCGTGATCAGGTTCAACCACGCGAAGTTGCCGCTGAGCAGCAGCCACGCCTGGGTGAGGATCATGATCACCGCCGCGATCGAGGCCACCGGCTGGGGGAGGAACAGCCCGAACGGGACGATCAGCTGGGTGAAGTGGTTGGCCAGCACCTCGACCTTGTGCAGCGCGCGCGGTGCCCGGTGGAACCGGCGGCTCAGCGGGCCGGGCATCGGTTGGGTCTCGTGGTGGTAGTACAGCGCGGTCAGGTCCCGCCATGCCGGGTCCCCGCGGACCTTGATCAGACCCGCGCCGAACTCCACGCGGAAGAGCAGCCAGCACAGCAGCCAGATCACCGGAGCCGGCGGGGAGGTGTGGGCCGGGCCCAGGAAGATCGCCAGGAAGCCGGTCTCGAGCAGCAGCGACTCCCAGCCGAAGGCGTACCAGAGCTGGCCGATGTTGACGATCGACAGGTACACCGCCCACAGCACGAACCACACCGCCGTCGAAGCCCACACCGGGAGCGTGTCGGCGGCGCCGAGAAAGGTGGCCAGGCTCAGCAGCAGGCCGCACCAGCCGACCACCAGCAGGAGGCGGTCCGAGTAGTGCAGCTGGAACAGGCTGGGCGCCCTGCGGAAGGGGACGTTGCGCAGGAAGCGCGGTGCCGGCGTCAGTCCGTGCTCGCCGAGCAGCGGCCGGAACTGGGCGAGCACGTTGACGAAGGCCAGGACGTACGTGGCGGCGAGCAGGTGCTGGAACACGAACCGAGCGGGTCCGTACTCCGGCGCCCAGAACCATTCCCAGCTCATCGCACCCCCGCGTGTGTGAAGCACGGCAGGACCGGTCCGCGCTCGAAAGTACGGCGCGGCGGCGATGGTCGCAGTGATTCGGGGCGAGGTGCGGGCCGACCCCGGTCAGCGGGGTCGGCCGCAGGGCTGCGAGCGCACGAGGCCCTTCCGGCCGGGCTGTTGCGCGGCGCAGCCAGCTCTTCGGCGCAGCCAGCTCTTCGGCGCAGGCGGCGCCGAAGAGCGGCTCCCGAACAGCTCCGCGCGCCGCCGCGAGAGCTTCCGCCGGGCGAGCACCCGGGTCAACCGGGGTGTGGCAACCGTCCGGTCAGACCTCGGCTTCTTCGCGGCTGATCCGCACCATTTCCTCGCGCTCGACGACTTTCAGGCGCTCCCTGCCCCGCTCGGTGCCGAGGGCGCGCTCGTGCGCGTCGAGCTGGTTCCAGCCCTCCCAGGTGGTGTAGGAGATCCCGCGCTCGTCGAGCATCCGCAGGATCGCGTCCCGCTCGGGCTCGGCCGGTTCCGGGAGGTTCTCGGCGTCGGAGAGCAGGTTGTTGACGGTTTCCAGCGCATCGCCCTTGGTGTGACCGATCAGCCCCACCGGGCCGCGCTTGATCCAACCGGTCGTGTACACGCCGGGGACGTGGTCCCCGTCGAGGTCCAGCACCCTGCCCCCGTCGTGCGGGATGGTTCCCGAGCCGTGGTCGAAGGGCACGTCCGGCAGCGCCGAGCTGAGGTAGCCCACCGCGCGGTAGACGGACTGCACGTCGTAGGTCTCGTACTCGCCGGTCCCGCGGACCGAGCCGTCACCGGTGAGTTCCATGACCTCGGTGCGCAGCCCGCTGACGGCGTCCTCGCCCAGGATCTCCACGGGACGCCGCAGGAAGTGGAAGTGCAGCCTGCGCGCCGTGTTGCCCACGGGGTCCCGCAGCGCCCAGTCCTGCAGGGTTTTGACCACGGACTTGACCTGGTTGTTCGTCCGCATCGCCTCCTCGCCGGCCTCGTCGATCTCGAAGCCCTCGGGGTGCACGATCAGCTCCGTGTTCGGTTCGTGGTCGAGTTCGCGCAGTTCGAGGGGGGTGAATTTCGTCTGCGCGGGACCCCGGCGGGCGAACACGTGCACATCGGTCACGTTGGACCGGCTCAGCGCGCTGTGCACGTTGTCCGGGATCTCGGTGTCGAGCAGGTCGTCGGCCTGCTTGGCCAGCACCCGCCCGACGTCGAGCGCCACGTTGCCCGCCCCGAGGACGGCCACGTTCCGCGCGTCGAGGTTCCAGTCGCGGGGCGAGTCCGGGTGGCCGTCGTAGAAGGAGATGAACTCGGAGGCGCCGTGGCTGCCGGGCAGCTCGGCCCCGGGGATGCCCAGGTTCCTGTCGTCGGCTGCGCCGGTGGCGAACACCACGGCGTCGTAGTGCCTGCGCAGGTCCTCCAGCTTGCAGTCCACCCCGTACTCGACGTGTCCGAGGAAGCGGATGCCCGGCTTGTCCAGGATCTTGTGCAGCGCGTTGACGATCCCCTTGATTCGCGGGTGGTCCGGGGCGACGCCGTAGCGGACCAGTCCGTAGGGGGTGGGCATCCGGTCGAAGAGGTCGACTTCGGTGGTCGTTTCCGATTTGGTCAGGATGTCCGCGGCGTAGACGCCTGCGGGTCCTGCGCCGATGACGGCTACTCGGAGCGGGTTGCTCACGGTTCTCCTCCTGGGCGACGTGCGGCTGCGGCTGTTCCCTGTTCGCGTGGCTGTCGTGGTCGTCGCTGGCTCGGTGTCCTGGGGTCGTAGCGGTGGTCCGCCGTGCGCGAGCACCCGGGAACCGGGTTACCGCGCCGACTTCGGGTCCGTGGAGCGCGACGTGCTGTCCCGTGCCAGCTTAGGCATACCTAATCCGGCGGCCCGTGATGTGGACGCGTGAGGCTGCTTACACGGAGGAGAAACCCCCGAAGGGGTGATGCGCTCTCGTTTCGTGACAGCCGACCGTGAATGACTGAACTCGGGCTGTCACAGTAGGATTAGTGTTGATCACCCGGCGGCAGCTCCGGAAGTTCGGGCGGGGGAGTTGCATCGGTGATCAAGTACGCACAGCTACGAGGGCCTTGGTATCGGGGGGCGCTGCTGGTGGCCCGTGACGACAGGGAGCTTCCATGTCAGAGCCGAACCGTCTGCCCGCGGACGTCGATCTGGAGAAGGCCAGTGCGGCGCGCTGCTACGACTACTACCTCGGCGGGTCGCACAACTTCGAGGTCGACCGGGAACTGGCCCACAAGGTCGAGGCCCAGGTCCCGCAGGTGAAACCGCTGGCACAGGACAACAGGGCCTTTCTGCGCCGCGCGGTGCGCTACTGCCTGGACAGGGGGATCCGCCAGTTCCTGGACATCGGTTCGGGGATCCCCACCGTGGGCAACGTGCACGAGATCGTCCAGGAGATCGACCCCGAGGCGCGGGTGCTCTACGTCGACAACGAACCCGTCGCCGTGGCGCACAGTCGCACGATCCTGGAGGGCAACGACCGGGCCGGAGTTGTCCAGGCCGACTTACAGGACGTCGACGGGATCCTCGGTTCGGAGGAGGCCGGGCGGCTGCTCGACCTCGAGGAGCCGATCGCGGTGATGATGATCGCCCTGCTGCACTTCGTCCCGGATTCCGCGCGGCCACGTGAGATCATCCGCGGCTATCACGAACGCATGGCGCCGGGAAGTTTCCTCGGGCTCTCGCATGTCACCCCCGATGATTACCCCGAGTACACCCGGAGTCTCGTGGAGTTGTACGCCGAGAGCAGCAACCCTGGAACCGTGCGCAGTCACGCGGAGGTGGCGGAGCTGCTCGGCGATTTCGAGCTCGTCGAGCCGGGGCTGGTTTACGTGCCGGAGTGGTGTCCGGACACCGAGGAGGACCGCTGGCAGGATCCGGCGAGTTCGCTGGTGTACGGAGCGGTCGGATACAAGGTGTGATCGATGAGCGGCACTTCCTCCGAGGAATCACCCGTCCTCGACGGTGAGCGCGGGCGAGCGGACCCGAGCGCGGTGGAGATGACCACCGCGGTGGATTTCGCGCGGCAGTGGGCGCGTCTGGTCATCGGCACGAGCTACATCCCGATGGCCCGGCCCGAGCTGTGGAAGTTCCTCGAGGAACGCACCGAGCGGTTGCTCGCGGTGCTGTGGGCCGAGAGCCACGACGACGAGGGCTGCGCCCAGGTGGGAGCCGATCTGGTGCGGGCGCACGTGCTCGCGCCGGAGGCGTTGCGGCGGACGGTGCGCCTGCTCGGCTCCGAACTGCCCGGGCTGGCGAACAGGCTCGCGCCGGACACCACAGTGGTGCCGGGGCGGCTCAACGAACTGCTCGCCTCGTTCGGAGCCGGGTTCGAGCGGGCGGCCCAGGAGCGGGTCCTCGCCGAGCAGGGCGTCATCCAGCAGGCCGTGCTCAACGCTCGCGACGCCGCCGAGGAGGCCCTGCGTTCGAGCGAGGAGCGGTTCAGGGCCGTTTTCACCTCCTCCGCTCTCGGAATCGCCATCGTCGGCTTGGACGGGGTGTTGCAGGACGTCAACGAGTCGATGACGGCGATCTTCGGTGTTCCGCGCGCCGAGCTGGTGGGGCGGGACATGCTGGAGTTGTCCGACTCCCGCTGGGTCGAGGTGCTGCGGGAGGCCGACAGCAGGCTGCTGGACGAGTCGACCGAGCAGTTCGCGGTGGACACGAAGTTCACGGCCCCGGACGAGCGGACGGTGTGGACGCAGGTGTCCGGTGCGTTGGTCAAGGATTCCGAGGGAGTGCCCGAGTACCAAGTGGTGCTCTACGCCGACATCACGGACAGGTACCTCCTGCAGGAGGAACTCCGCAGGCAGGCGACGCACGATCCGCTCACCGGCCTGGCCAACCGCACCCTGCTGGGCACCAGGATGGACGAGGCGCTCCGGGCCGTTCCCGCCGACCGCAGGGTGGGGATCTGCTACCTCGACCTGGACGGGTTCAAGACGATCAACGACAGTCTCGGCCACCCCATCGGGGACGATCTCCTGCGCGAGGTCGCCAACCGGGTCAACGCCCTGGCCACCGGCCGGGGAGCGCTGGCCGCCCGGATGGGCGGTGACGAGTTCGTCGTCCTCGTGCCGGACACCGACGGCCCCGCGGGGGTGATCCACCTGGTGGAGCGGTTGTTGGAGGAGATCCACCGTCCGGTGCGGATAGGAGGCCACGAGCTGAACGCCTCGGCCAGCGCCGGGGTGGTGGAGCAGTCGGTGACGGGGTTGGACGCCGATCACCTCCTCCGCGAGGCCGACATCACGCTGTACCGGGCCAAGGACGAGGGCAAGGCGCAGTGGGCGATGTTCGACTCGGAGCGCAACGCCGCTGCCAGGCGTCGTTTCCGGATGTCGGCCACGATGCCGGCCGCGCTGGACAACCACGAGTTCTTCGTCGAGTACCTGCCGGTGCGCAGGCTCTCCGACGGAGGCGTGGTCGCGTTGCACGCGGCCGTGCGCTGGGATCACCCCGAGTACGGCGAGTTGGGTGCCGAGGACTTCGTGGATCTGGCGGAGGAAACCGGTGTTATCGCTCGCTTGGGTGACTGGTTGCTGCGTCAGGCCTGCGAGCACGCCTCCCGGTGGGTTCGGGAGCTCGGTGCCGACGCCCCGCTGGTCACGGTCGATCTGTCGGAGCGGCACTTCCGGGATCCCGACCTGGTCAGCCGGTTCAAGGGCATCCTGGCGGAGACGCGGTTGCCCGCGGAGCAGCTGCGTCTCGGTGTTCCGGAGGCGGCGCTGTTCGACGAGGACAACGATCCGGTCGACACCGTCGAGATCGTCCGCGAGCTCGGAGCGGCCTTCGTCGTCCGGGACTTCGGGGCCCGCTACACCGGAGTGCGCAGGCTGCGGGAACTGCCCGCCACCTCGGTGCGCATCTCCGGCGAGTACTTGAAGCGCCTGTCGGAGCCGGAGCACCCCGACCCGTTGGACGAGCACCTCGTCAGCAGCGTGGTCTCGGCCGCCCACCTGCTGGGCATGGCCGTGATCGCCGACGGCGTGGACACGGATCTGCAGGGTGACCGGCTGCGTGCGATGAACGTGTACGCCGCGCAGGGGCAGCACGTGGGCGAGCCCGTCTCGGCGTTGGAAGTGGCCGAGATCCTGGGCGCGGGCGCCTGACGATCTCCTCGCCTCCGGGTGCGCTGCCCGGAGGCGAGGAATCGCCCGGACGGTTCACCGTTGGTCACCGCTCGGCCGGATCGCGGCGGGGACACCGGTGGCCGATAGCATCGGGACGAAAACGTTCGCCCGTCCCGACCCCGTCGTCGCCAGTGCTCCTTCGGTCGTGGTCGGGCCGCGCGGATCCCATTCGAGCAACGATCGTAGGAGTAACCGTGTCAGTCTCGCCGCTCCAAACCCAGCAGGAGTCCCGGGTTAAGGTACCGGCGGGCACTACGGCTGGTGATGCCGTCCAGCAGGCGGGATTGCCTTCCAAAGGTCCCGAGGCGGTCGTCGTCGTCCGCGACGGCGACGGGGAACTGCGTGACCTCGCCTGGGCTCCCCCGGTCGACGTGGAGGTCGAAGCGGTGCCCGCCGCCTCCGAGGCGGGGCGCAGCGTCATCCGGCACTCCACCGCCCACGTGCTGGCCCAGGCGGTGCAGCAACTGTTCCCCGAGGCCAAGCTGGGGATCGGCCCGCCGGTCACCGACGGCTTCTACTACGACTTCGACGTCGAGCGGCCGTTCACTCCGGAGGACCTTCAGGCGCTGGAAAAGCGCATGAAGCAGCTCGTCAAGTCCGGCCAGAAGTTCTCCCGCCGCGAGCTCGGCTCCGTCGAGGAGGCGCGCGCGGAGCTGGCCGCCGAGCCGTACAAGCTGGAACTCGTCGACCTCAAGTCGGGGTCGGAGGACGTGGACACCAGTGAGGTGATGGAGGTCGGGGACGGTGAGCTGACCGTCTACGACAACATCGACCGGCACGGGGAGACGGTCTGGGGAGACCTCTGCAGGGGGCCGCACGTCCCGCACACGCGGTTCCTGCCCGCCTTCAAGCTGACGCGGGTCGCAGCCGCGTACTGGAGGGGCGATCAGCGCAACCGGCAGCTGCAGCGGATCTACGGAACCGCCTGGGAGTCCAAGGACGCCCTGGACGCCCACCTGGAGTGGCTGGCCGAGGCGGAACGGCGGGACCACCGGCGCCTGGGTGCGGAGCTGGACCTGTTCTCCTTCCCGGAGGAGATCGGATCGGGGCTTCCGGTCTTCCACCCCAAGGGCGGGGTGATCCGTCGTGAGCTGGAGGACTACTCGCGGCGCAGGCACGAGCAGGCGGGCTACGAGTTCGTGAACTCGCCGCACATCACCAAGAGCGCGCTGTTCGAGACCTCGGGGCACCTCGGCTGGTACGGCGACGGGATGTTTCCCCCCATGCACCTCGACGAGGAGCGCGACGCCGACGGCGAGGTGCGCAAACCCGGCCAGGACTACTACCTGAAGCCGATGAACTGCCCGTTCCACAACCTCATCTACCGCTCGCGCGGACGCTCCTACCGCGAGCTGCCGCTGCGGTTGTTCGAGTTCGGCTCGGTGTACCGCTACGAGAAGTCCGGCGTAGTGCACGGGCTGACCAGGGTCCGCGGCATGACCCAGGACGACGCGCACATCTACTGCACTCCGGACCAGCTGCAGTCCGAGCTCAAGTCGCTGCTGAGCTTCGTGCTGAACCTGCTGCGCGACTACGGGCTGGAGGACTTCTACCTGGAGCTGTCCACCCGCAACGAGGAGAAGTACGTCGGCAGCGACGAGCTCTGGGAGGAGGCCACCGAGACGCTGCGGCGCGCCGCCGAGGACTCCGGTCTGGAGCTGGTGCCCGATCCGGGCGGGGCGGCCTTCTACGGGCCGAAGGTCTCGGTGCAGGCCAAGGACGCGCTGGGGCGCACCTGGCAGATGTCCACGATCCAGCTGGACTACCACATGCCGGAGCGCTTCGACCTGGAGTACACCGCGGCCGACGGCTCCAAGCAGCGGCCGGTGAAGATCCACCGCGCGTTGTTCGGTTCGATCGAGCGTTTCTTCGGCGTGCTCACCGAGCACTACGCGGGCGCGTTCCCCGCGTGGCTCTCCCCGGTGCAGGTGGTGGGCATCCCCATCGCCGACGACCACGTCCCGCACCTGGAGGGCGTCTTCGAGCGCCTCGGGGAGAAGGGGCTGCGCGTCGAGATCGACACCGGTGACGAGCGGATGCAGAAGAAGATCAGGAACCACACCACCCAGAAGGTTCCGTTCCTGGTGCTGGCCGGTGGCAAGGACGTCGAGGCGGGTGCGGTCTCCTTCCGCTTCCGCGACGGCAGTCAGCTCAACGGGGTGCCCGTGGAGCAGGCCGTCGAGGCGCTCGGCCGCTGGGTCGGGCGGCGCGAGAACGCCTCGCCGACGGCGGAGAACTTCGGAGCGGAGCTGGAGTGACACAGCGGGCATCGAACGAGGGGTTCGCGGACTCCGCGGGGGATTCTTCCGCGGAGTCCGGCGCGGAGTTCGCCGGGCAGCACGGTATCGGGGTCCCGGACGCGTTGCAGCGGCTGTGGACCCCGCACCGGCTCTCCTACATCCAGGGGGAGAACAAGCCGACCGGGGACGACAGCGACGAGTGCCCGTTCTGCGGGCTGTTGGCCGACGAGCGCTCCGACGACGAGACGCTGATCGTGGCCAGGGACGAGCTGGTCTTCGCCGTGCTGAACCTCTACCCGTACAACCCCGGTCACCTGATGGTGTTGCCGTACCGCCACGTCGCGGACTACACGGAGCTGACCGGGGAGGAGACCGTCGCGGTCGCGGAGTTAACCCAGCGGGCCATGCGCGTGATCCGCGGAGTCTCCGCTCCGCACGGCTTCAACATCGGGCTGAACCAGGGGCCGGTGGCCGGTGCGGGGATCGCGGCGCACCTGCACCAGCACGTCGTTCCCCGCTGGGGCGGCGATTCGAACTTCATGCCGGTGATCGGCCACACCAGGGTGCTGCCCCAGCTGTTGGCCGACACCCGTGAGCTGCTCGCCGAGGCCTGGAAGCGGATCGGGTGAGCGGCGCCGCCCAGCGGATCTGCCCGGCCGAGTTGGCCGTTCGGGCCGGGTTTTTCGTCGGCGCAGGCGGAGCCGCAGCTGCCCACGCCTGCGCCGATCGAAGCGGAACGTCCGTCATCCGCGCAGAGTGGCCTCGATCTCCAGGTTGATCTTGACCTTCTCGCCGAGCATGGCGCCGCCGTTCGGGCCGACCTTGAAGTCGGTGCGGTTCAGGGTGGTGTTCGCCGAGAGGCCGAGCAGCTTGCCCCCGTCGGAGGTGTCGGTGAAGCCGCCGAGCTCGGCTTCCAGGGAGACCGGAACCGTCACGCCGTGCAGGGTGAAGTCTCCGTCGATGATCCAGTCGTCACCGTTCTGCCTGATGCCGGTGGAGCGGAACTCCGCCGTGGGGTAGTTGTCCGTGTCCAGGAAGTCCTCGGCGCGCACGTGGGCGTCGCGGTCGGCGCTGCCCGTGTTGATGGAGGCGGCGTCGATGGTGGCGGAGACGCTGGAGTCCAGCGGGTTCTCCGCGGTCACGATCTGGCCCTCGAACTTGTCGAACCGACCGCGGGAGCGGCCGACCCCCATGTGCCGGAGGGTGAACTCGACCTCGGAGTGCACCGCGTCGATGTCCCAGGTTCCCGTGGTGTAACCGGGGATCTGCGTAGCGTCTGTCATACCGGACCTCCGTGGAATCGGTGAGGTTGTTCTCACCGGTGTCCAACTAGCCGGTTCCGCGGCTCATTTCCGGGTGTGTCATGGATCATCCTCGCGGTTTTCCCGCGGTCTTTTCCGCGGTTGGTGGTGCGGGTGGGGATCGACGATCGTCGCCGGTTAAGCTGCTTCGTGCGGGAAACTCCCGTGCGGGAGTGGATGAGTCGGAACGATGTTGAACCTTTTCGCGCGAGCTTCGGTGTCCAGGCTCACCGATCCGGTGGGTGCGTGGTTGGTGCGGCATCGAATGTCACCCAACGTGGTGACAGTGATCGGGACGGTTTGCACCGTCCTGTCGGCTGTGACGTTGTTCCCGCTCGGGCACCTGCTGGCCGGGACCCTGGTGGTCACCTTCTTCCTGCTGTTCGACCTGCTCGACGGGGCCGCGGCGCGGGCGGCAGGCGCGGAGGACGGATTCGGGGCCGTGCTGGACGCGAGCTGCGACCGCGTGGCGGACGGGGCCGTGTTCGGCTCGCTCGTCTGGTGGGCCCTGGTCGGGGACCAGCACTGGAGAGGGGCGGCGCTGCTGATCTGCCTGGTCGCGGCCCAGGTGATCTCCTACGTCAAGGCCCGCGCGCAGGCCCAGCGGGTGAAGGTCGAGGCGGGCGTGGCCGAGCGGGCCGAGCGGATGGTCGTCCTGCTCGTCGGCACCGGCCTGCACGGGATGGGCGTGCCCTACGTGCTGGACGTCGCGCTGTGGGGGCTGGCCGCGATGTCGATCTACACCGTCGGTCAGCGCCTGGCCGGTTCCTGTCGGGCCTGAGGACTCGTAGCAGAACTCTGCGCAGCTGTCGGTCGGCGGGCGCTGGTTGGCTCAGGAGGTTCGCGGGCTCCGCGAGGCGGCAGAACTGAAGCAGTCCGATGTGGTCAAGCGGTTGCGCTGCAACTCGGCGAAGGTTGCCCGCATGGAGAGCACGCGCAACACGATCAGCGGCTCCGACCTGGAGGTGATGCTCGCGCTCTTCGACGTCGGGACGCTCCGCTCGGGGTGCACGCGATCATCGGCGAGGCCGCTGCTCCCAGTGGCCCAGTGGCCTAGCCAGAAACCCGGGCAGTGGCCCGTGTCCGCGGGCGGGGAGTTGCCTAACGTCGAATCCGCAATCCGATGACGGATCGTGGTCGTGAGAAAGGATCGAACCAAGGTGACCAACGGCGACGTCGCGAGCAGCCGCCCCGCGCGGACTTCCACGGGCACGGACGGTGTCAAGCGGGGCATGGCGGAGATGCTCAAAGGCGGCGTGATCATGGACGTCGTGACCCCGGAGCAGGCCAGGATCGCCGAGGAGGCCGGAGCGGTCGCCGTCATGGCGCTCGAGCGGGTGCCCGCCGACATCCGTTCCCAGGGCGGGGTGGCCCGGATGTCCGATCCCGCGATGATCGAGGAGATCGTCTGGGAGGTATCCATCCCGGTGATGGCCAAGGCGCGCATCGGGCACTTCGTCGAGGCGGAGGTGCTGCAGTCGCTCGGGGTCGACTACGTCGACGAGTCCGAGGTGCTGACCCCGGCGGACGAGGACAACCACGTGGACAAGTGGCCGTTCACGGTCCCCTTCGTCTGCGGCGCCACCAACCTGGGGGAGGCCCTCCGGCGCATCGCCGAGGGCGCGGCGATGATCCGCTCCAAGGGCGAGGCCGGGACCGGCAACGTGGTGGAGGCGACCCGGCACATGCGCCGGATCCGCGCGGAGCTGCGCAAGCTCTCGGTGCTGGACAGCTCGGAGCTGTACGCGGCGGCCAAGGAGATGCGGGTGCCGGTGGAGCTCGTGCGGGAGGTCGCCGAAACGGGACAGTTGCCCGTGGTGCTGTTCACCGCCGGAGGCATCGCCACCCCGGCGGACGCGGCGATGATGCGCAGGCTCGGTGCCGAGGGCGTGTTCGTCGGTTCGGGGATCTTCAAGTCCGGTGACCCGAAGGCTCGGGCCGAGGCGATCGTCAAGGCGACGACGTTCTACGACGACCCCGACCTGCTCGCCAGGGTCTCGCGCGGGCTGGGTGAGGCCATGGTCGGGCTCAACGTGGCGGACCTGCCGGAGGAGCAGCACTACGCGCAGCGCGGCTGGTGACCGCTCGTCCCGTCACGCCGGGACGTTTCGCGCGAAGCGGTCACTCCGGAACCGTTCCGGAGAGAACGTTTCGCGCGGAACTGTCAGCACGAATCCGGGGCTCGCCCGCCGAAGTGGGGGAGCCCCTACTTGTGTTCCATGACCAGCAGCGCCGTGGCCGGGAGGGAGAGCGTCCGGTACACGTGGGCGACCTCGCCGGAGAAGGTGAGGTAGTCGCCGGGGTGCAGCTCGACCGGCTCCGTCGCCGGACCCGCGCGCAGCGTCCCTGAGGTCACCACCAGGTGCTCGACCGTCCCCCGGTGGTGCGGTTCCGCGTGTCGTTCCTGCTCCGGGGGCAGCGTGATCTCGTAGAGGTCCCTGCTGGCGCCCGCTGGGCAGGACGAGAGCAGGCCCGCGGCGAAGTCCCCCTGCTCGGAGCCCAGCCTGGGGGCGTGTCCGGAGCGGATGACCTTCACGTGCGGGGCGGGAGGTTCCACGAGCCTGCTGAAGGGGATCTCGAGGGTCGCCGCCACCGCCCACAGCGTCTCCACGCTGGGGTTTCCCGCCCCCGACTCGAGCTGGGAGAGGGTGGACTTCGCGAGTCCGGCGCGCTTGGCGAGCTCGTTGAGGGAGACGCCGGCCTCCTCGCGGGCACGTCGCAGCGCGGGGGCGATGACCTCCAGGGCGGTGGTGGGCCTGCCGTCGTTCATTGTTGTTCGCTGTGTCCTTCCTTTTGTTCGACTTGACGAACAATCGTGCTCGTGTTCAATATAGCTGACTATGCGTTCAATGAAACGAACAGCGAGGGGCTCCGGGGACGAGACCTCCCTGTTCGCCCCCGTGGCCTCCATGGGGCTCGCGCTCGCGGTGATCGGAGCTTCGCTCGGGGCCATCGCGGTCTCGCGGGGCGTCCCGCTCTGGTTGGCCACCCTGATGGGCGCCCTGGTGTTCGCGGGTGGGTCCGAGCTGATGGCCGTCGGAATGGCCACCTCGGGGGCGGCTCCGCTCGCGGTGGTGCTCGGTGGGGTGCTGCTCAACGCCAGGCACCTGCCCTACGGGCTGGCCCTCGGGAACGTGCTGGGGCGGAGCGGTCCGCTCGGCAGGCTGTTCGGCAGTCACCTGCTGGTGGACGAGGCGGTGGCCTTCGCGCTGGCCGAGTCGGACCCGCAGCGCCAGCGCCGCGCCTTCTGGGTCGCCGGGCTGACCCTGTACGGGGTCTGGGCGCCCTCCGTGTTCGTCGGAGGGTTGATCGGCAACGGCGTCGGGGACCCGCGCGCCCTCGGGCTGGACGCGGCCCTGCCTGCCGGGCTGCTCGCCCTGGTGCTGCCCTCCCTGCGGGATCGCCCCACCCTCCGGGCGGTGGTGCTCGGCTCCGTGGTGGCCGTGGTGCTGACCCCGCTGCTGGCGGAAGGGCTCCCCGTGCTGCTCGCCCTGTTCGGAACCCTGGCCGCGCTCCCGGCTTCCCGGGGAGAGCGCAGCGGAGCGCGCGAGGAGGAGGCCGCATGAACCTGGGGATCGTGGTGGCGCTGGCCGCGGGCACCTACGCCCTGCGGGTGGCAGGCCCGTTGCTGCGCGGCAGGCTGGACCTGCCCGAGGAGGGGCGGCGGATGCTGTCCACGGCCGCCCTGGTGCTGCTCGGCGCCTTCGTGGTGACCAGCACGCTGTACGAGTCGGGCACGTTCGCCGGAGTGGCGCGGCTGGCCGGAGTCGTGGCCGGTGGGGTGCTGGCCTGGCGGCGGGCCCCGTTCGTGGTGGTGGTGCTGGCCGCCGCCGGAGTCACCGCGGGGCTGCGCGCGCTGCTCGATATGTCCTTTGTGTAAACATTCGTTAACCCCCCGTGCGGGGGATGAGAAACGACTGATTAGGGTCTTGTCGATCGGGCCGAACCCGCACCACGGGTTCGGTCGCCGTACCGCGCCGGGCCATCCGCACCCGGCCGATGCGCAGTGGGAGGCAGACCTTGGTCAGCGCACCCGAGCCGCCGAACGACAGCGCGGTCACGACCGACCGGACGGGTGAGCGGGGCGAGTGGGAAGGCTACGCGGCCGGACTGGGCAACCGCCAGGTCCAGATGATCGCCATGGGCGGGGCGATCGGAGTCGGACTCTTCCTGGGGGCGGGCGGCCTCCTGAAGGAGATGGGCCCGGGGATCATCCTGTCCTACCTGGGCTGCGGCATCGCGGTCTTCTTCGTGATGCGCGCGCTCGGCGAGCTGGTGCTGTACCGCCCGGTCTCGGGAAGCTTCGTGGAGTACGCCCGCGAGTTCATCGGTCCGTGGGCCGGCTTCGCCGCGGGCTGGATGTACTGGGTGAACTGGGTCGGGAGCGGAGTGGCCGAGATCACCGCGGCCGGGATCTACATCGGGAAGTGGTTCCCGCAGTTCCCCCAGTGGATCACCGCGCTGCTGTCGCTGCTGGTCCTGCTGGTGGTGAACCTGCTGTCCGTCCGGCTGTTCGGCGAACTCGAGTTCTGGTTCTCGGTGGTCAAGGTGCTGGCCATCATCAGCTTCCTGGTCGTCGGCGTCTGGCTGGTCGCCACCGGCGCGCAGGTGGGCGAGACCACGGCGGGCGTGTCCAACCTCTTCGAGCACGGCGGCTTCCTCCCGATGGGGCTGCCGGTGGTGCTGATGAGCCTGCAGGGCGTGATCTTCGCCTACGCCTCGATGGAGATGGCCGGTATCGCCGCGGGGGAGACCCGGAACCCGGCCAAGGTGATGCCGCGCGCCATCAACAGCGTCATCGCCCGCATCGCGCTGTTCTACGTGGGCTCGCTGCTGCTGCTGTGCATGGTGCTGCCCTGGACCGCCTACAGCGGCGCGGAGAGCCCCTTCGTGACGGTGTTCTCCAGCATCGGCATTCCGTGGGCGGGTGACATCATGAACTTCGTCGTGCTGACCGCGGCGTTGTCCAGCTGCAACTCCGGGCTGTACTCGACGGGGCGCATCCTGCGCTCGCTCTCGCTCAACGGGGAGGCCCCCTCCTTCACCGCCAGGATGAACGCGCAGCGCGCCCCCTACGGAGCCGTGCTGTTCACCGCGGCGGTCTTCCTGCTGGGGGTGCTGCTCAACTACGCGGTCCCGGACAAGGCCTTCGAGATCGCCACCTCGATCTCCTCGCTCGGCGTGATCGCCACCTGGGCGGCGCTGCTGTACAGCCAGCTCAGGATGCGCAGGCTCGCCGAGCTGGGGCAGTTGCGGCGCCCCTCCTACCGGATGCCAGGCTCGCCCTACACGAACTGGGTCGTGCTCGGCTTCCTCGCACTCGTGCTCGTGCTGGCCGGGTTCTCCTCGGACGTGGCGGCCCGCTGGTCGCTGTACGCCGTCCCGCTGCTGATCGTGGCGATATGGTTCGGCTGGAGCGTCGTCCGCCGTCGCTCCGGAGCTTCCGAGCAGGGGTGACCCTGGCTTTGCCCGCGAGCTGGTGTGCAGGACAATCGGGGGTGTGAACCAAGCTCAACCGGTGGTGGGCGTGCTCGCCCTGCAGGGCGACGTCGCCGAGCACCTCGAGGCGTTCGAGCGCATCGGGGTCTCGGCGCTACCCGTGCGCAGGCCCGAGGAACTCGCCGCTGTCGACGGGCTCGTGCTCCCGGGAGGCGAGTCGACGACGATGACCCGCCTGCTGGAGAACTTCGAGCTCTTCGAACCGCTGCGGCAGCGCCTGCGGGACGGCATGCCCGCCTACGGATCCTGCGCGGGCATGGTGCTGCTCGCGGGCAGCGTGCTGGACGACCGCTCCGACGACCGGGGCGGTGCCGGTGTCCGCCCGCTCGGAGCGCTGGACGTGGTGGTCCGGCGCAACGCGTTCGGACGTCAGGTCGACTCCTTCGAGGCCGATCTGGAGTTCGCGGGGATCGAGGGGGATCCGCTGCACGCCGTGTTCATCCGCGCCCCCGTCGTGGAGAAGGCGGGTTCCGGAGTCGCGGTGCTGGCCGAGGTGCCGGAGCGGTCGTCGCAGGACTCGGCCCCCGGATCCGGGACGGGTACCATCGTCGCCGTTCGGCAGGGTCCGGTGCTCGCGACCGCTTTCCACCCGGAGCTGGTCGACGGGGACGATCGGGTGCATCGCCTGTTCGTGCGGGTAATCCACGAGAGCGGTGCCGGAGAGACCCGCGACACCACTCCGGCAAGAGCAGAAACCACGGAGGACTGATGAGCGGCCACTCCAAGTGGGCCACTACCAAGCACAAGAAGGCCGCCCTCGACGCCAAGCGCGGCAAGCTCTTCGCGAAGCTGACCAAGAACATCGAGGTCGCCGCGCGAATGGGCGGGGGCGATCCCGAGGCCAACCCGACCCTGTACGACGCCATGCAGAAGGCGCGCAAGTCCTCGGTGCCGCAGGACAACATCGAGCGCGCCCGCAAGCGCGGTGCCGGTGAGGAAGCGGGCGGCGCCGACTGGCAGACGGCCATGTACGAGGGGTACGCACCCAACGGTGTGGCGGTGCTGATCGAGTGCCTGACCGACAACCGCAACCGCGCGACCAGCGAGGTGCGGACCACGATGAACCGCCACGGCGGCTCGATGGCCGACGCGGGCTCGGTGTCTTACCTGTTCAACAGGCGTGGGGTGGTGCTCCTGCCCAAGAACGGGCTGAGCGAGGAGGACGTGCTCGGCGCCGTGCTGGACGCCGGTGCCGAGGAGATCGAGGACCTCGGGGAGAAGTACGAGGTGCTCTGCGAGCCGAGCGACCTCGTTCCGGTGCGCAAGGCGCTGCAGGCCGCGGGCTTCGAGTACGACTCGGCCGAGCCGAGCTTCCTGCCCTCGGTGAACGTTCCGCTGGACAGCGACGGTGCGCGCAAGGTCTTCAAGCTGATCGACTCGCTCGAGGACTGCGACGACGTGCAGAACGTGTACTCGAACTTCGACGTCAGCGACGAGGTCATGGCGCAGGTCTCCGCGTGAGGCGGAGAGCTCTCGGGGGCGGCTCGCTGCCGGCCCCGAGAGCTCCCCACCGGCGACCGCGGGCACCTCTCCGGCGGACCGCGCTCGTCAGCGCCTGCGGGCCCGTGCCAGCCAGGCCGCCGTGTCCACCGCGTCTTCCGGGCGGACTCCCAGCTGTTCGGCGTACTGCTCGCCCGCGATGCCGCGGTAGCGGTCCTGCCGGAGCTCCTCGAGTTCCCAGCCGGGGCCGAAGGAGTCGCGGAGCGCCTCCGCGCTGATCCGGGGGCCTCCGGCGTCCTGGACGTCCGCCAGCGCCAGCACGTGCAGCACCGCGCCGGGGCGGCACACCGCGTGCAGGCCCCGCGTGTAGGCCAGGCGGTCCCGCTGTCCGAAGACGTGCAGCAGCGCGCTGTCCACCACCGTGTCGAAACGGGGGCTCGTCCCCGGGTTCATGGCGTCGGCGACCTCGAACCGGGCGGGAACCCCGCGCTCGGCGGCCTTCCGCCGCGCCGTGGCCACGGCCGTCTCGGAGCCGTCGATGCCGAGCACCTCGTAACCGAGCTCGGCGAGCAGGATCGTGTTCTCCCCGGTGCCGCACCCGGGGTCGAGCACCGAGCCGGACACGTGCCCGGCTCGTTCCAGTTCGACCAGCGCGGGTTGGGATTGCCCGATCACCCAGGGCGGGGAGCCCTCCGCGTAGGCCCTCTCGAAGTTGTCGCGCGGGATCGAGGTGTCCATGGTGCTGCTCGCCTCCTTCGTGCGTTCCGCGTCCGGGGCGGATGGGCCCGTGGAGCGGATGGTTCCGGTGGAGTGTGCGGGTTCGATCGAACTCGAAGTCAATCGCCGATCCCGCGGAGCACCCCTGTGGGGCGGTGACTCGGTGAACTAGGCTTCGCCTCGACGTCGCGCGGGCCGGACACCGCCCGCGGCGGCCGCGAACGCGTACCACCCGACGGAGAGGCGAAGCGCGATGACCGCCACCCCGGACGCCCCCGAAGAGATGCGCGACTGGCTGTTACGTACCTCCGAACGCCACGGTGCCGCCGTCGTGCACGTCGACGAGGAGGAACAGCGCCCGCCGTACGCCTTCTCGGTGGGTGCCTGGAGACGGTTCGGCAAGCCCGAGGTCGTGGTGGTCGGACTCCCCCAGGAGGTCGCGCAGACCGTGGTGAACACCTACACGGCCCGGGTCGGCCGGGGTGAGCGGTTCGTCCCGGGGTGGCTCTACGAGGGGTTCCTGGCCGAGCAGCCGGTCACCTTCGAACGCGTCGCCGGTGTCCACTACCCGGAGTACCTCGGGAGTGCGATGCTGCTGTACGGCGACGCGGACTTCCCCGCCGTGCAGTTGTTGCTGCCCACCCCCGACACCGGCGTCTTCCCCTGGTCCGACCAGGCACCGGAGGGGTTCGCCGCGTACCAGCCCGTGCTGACCGACTCCGGCCTGCCCGAGAGCTGGGTCCCCGGCCGCGACGGGATCTGAGCCCTCCGGGCGCGCCCCTCCGCGCGGAGGCTTCGGTGTGTCGTCCGTGCCGGACGGCTCGGGCGGGCGATAGGATTCGAACGTCTGTTCAACGAAGGCTCGTGCGAGAGGATGACGGGGTGCGCGTACTCGGAGTCGACCCGGGGCTGACCCGCTGCGGGATCGGCGTCATCGAAGAAGGACACCGGCGGGGTGTGAACTGCCTCGGCGTCGGTGTCGTGCGCAGCCCGGTCGAGGACGAGCTGCCGCAGCGCCTGATGACCATCAGTGACGGGGTCGAGGAGTGGATCCGCGCGCACGAGCCGGACGTGGTGGCGATAGAGCGGGTCTTCAGCCAGCAGAACGTGCGCTCGGTCATGGGAACCGCCCAGGTCTCCGGCGTGGTGGCGCTGGCCGCGGCGCGCAGGGACATCCAGGTCGCCTTCCACACCCCCAGCTCGGTCAAGGCGGCCATCAGCGGTTCGGGCCGGGCCGACAAGCGCCAGGTGACCTCGATGGTGAGCAAGGTCCTCGGGCTGAGCACACCGCCCAAACCCGCCGACGCCGCCGACGCGCTGGCGCTGGCACTGTGCCACCTGTGGCGCGCGCCGATGACCGGCAGGTTGGCCGAGGCGGAGCAGCGGGCGGCCGAGCTCGCCCGCAACCACCAGCAGCGGCTGCGCCGGGCCGCTCGTGATTCGTCCGGGACGGGAGGGCAACAACGATGATCGCTTCGGTTCGGGGTGAGGTGCTGTCCGTCGGGCTGGACCACGCCGTGATCGAGGTCGGTGGCGTGGGGATGGCCGTGTACGCGACCCCGGCCACCCTCGGCGGGATCCGCAGCGGGGAGGAGGCCAGGCTGGCCACCTCGCTGGTGGTTCGCGAGGACTCGCTCACGCTCTACGGCTTCGCCGACACCCAGGCGCGCGACCTGTTCGCCCTGTTGCAGACCGCCTCCGGAGTGGGACCGCGGCTGGCGCTGGCCGCGCTGGCCGTGCTCGAACCGCGGCAGTTGCGCGACGCCCTCTCCGAGGGCGACATCGGCGTGCTGACCAGGGTCCCCGGGATCGGCAAGAAGAATGCGGAGCGGTTGACCCTCGAACTGCGGGACAAGGTCAACGCGCTGTCCGGTCACCAGGCCGCTCCGGGAGGCGAAGCCGCCGGGCCCCAGGGGGAGCCGGTGGACGGGGTGCGCGGCGCGGAGGACCCCGGCCCGGCCTCCACCGCGCGGCTGCGTTCCGAGGTCGGCGAGGCCCTGGTCGGGCTCGGCTTCTCCGCCAAGCAGGCCGAGCAGAGCGTGGACGCGGTGCTCGCCGAGGACGGACAGGACCGGCTCGACACCTCGACCCTGCTGCGCAGGGCGTTGGCCACGCTCGGCCCCAAGAGTTAGCGCCGCGGCCCGGCAGCAGTCGCGCGGCCCTGAAGCACCGGATCCCTGGAACACTGGGGGTGAGCGGGTGCGCGGACCGGCCCGCCCGGCGAACGGGCACGGGGAGTTCTCCGCCCCGTTCGCGGCGCCAGGGGACGTGGAGAGCCCGTCGAGGTGGGGCGCGGGTTTTTCGGACCAGCACGGAGGAGGCTTCGAGCAGACCGATGCACGAGGACGAGTGGGGGGAGAGCTCCGGTGCTCCACCGGCCGAGGACGTGGGGCCGCAGGAGGAGTTGTCACCGCACCAGAGCAGTGGCGAGCAGGAGATCGAAGCGAGTCTGCGTCCGCGCACGCTCGCCGACTTCGTGGGGCAGCAGCGAGTGCGCGAGCAGCTGAAGCTCGTGCTGCACGGCGCGCTGGGACGTGGTGAGCAGCCCGACCACGTGCTGTTCGCGGGACCACCCGGGCTGGGCAAGACCAGCCTCGCGATGATCCTGGCCTCCGAGCTCTCGGCCTCGATCCGGGTCACCTCGGGCCCCGCGCTGGAACGTCCCGGCGACCTGGCGGCGATGCTGTCCAACCTGACCGCGGGCGACGTGCTGTTCATCGACGAGATACACCGGATGGCCCGCCCGGCCGAGGAGATGCTCTACCTCGCGATGGAGGACTACCGGGTGGACGTCGTCGTGGGCAAGGGGCCGGGCGCCACGAGCATCCCCCTGGACATAGCTCCGTTCACCCTGGTGGGAGCCACCACCCGCTCCGGTTCGCTGACCGGGCCGCTGCGCGACCGGTTCGGTTTCACAGCCAACATGGAGTTCTACGAGCCCTCCGAGATCGGCGAGGTCATCCGCAGGTCGGCGGGAATTCTCGGGGTGCGGCTGCGCGAGGACGGGGCGCACGAGATCGCCCGGCGGTGTCGCGGGACTCCGCGCATCGCCAACCGCCTGCTGCGCCGGGTCCGGGACTACGCCGAGGTCCGTTCCGACGGCACCGTCACGGTGGAGGTGGCCCGCGCGGCCCTCGAGGTCTACGACGTGGACGAGCTCGGGCTGGACCGGCTGGACCGGGCCGTGCTCAGCGCGCTGGCCCGCTCCTTCAACGGCGGACCGGTGGGGATCTCCACCCTGGCCGTGGCGGTGGGGGAGGAGCAGACCACCATCGAGGAGGTCTGCGAGCCCTACCTGGTCCGGGCGGGGATGCTGGCGCGCACCCCGCGGGGGCGGGTGGCCACGGCGGCGGCGTGGCAGCACCTGGGGTTGGTTCCCCCGGCGAACGCTTTCGGCACAGCCGAACCGACGCTCTTCGAGGAGTAGGGTCGGCGGCTCGGTTGTCGTAGGTGGTCGCTTGGCGGAACCTCTCGCGGGCTCTCGCTGCGGGGAGGCCCGACATCGGGTAGCCACCTACACAACGTCGGGCCTTCCTCGCGAGAGCACCACGAGAGAACCCGCGGTCGGTCGGGCTGGATAGGCTCAAAGCACCTGCGTTGGCGTGAAGCCCCCCGGTCGGGAGTGCCTGTCCGGGGGTCTCGGGCGGTTCGGGGTGCTTGCGGCGGTGCCGACTGCGCAGGCTCGTAAGCGCTTGCATCGAACGGAGCCTCGGTCGGGAGTTCCCGGTGGAGTTCGGCGCAGCAGTGAGCGCTCGCGCGGCCGGGAGGGCGACGTCTCATCGGGACCGGGCTGGTGGCCTTGCCCACGTTCGCGCGCTGTCGGCGGTCGAGCCCGGGGCGTGCGCGCCGATCGACGCTGTGCGCTGGGACACAGCCCGCCGGAGCCGGGGTCTTCGGGTAGGCCCGTTTCACCGCAGGTGAGCCTGGCACACTGGAGGCGGTACATCCGAACAGTCCGGGCGCCGGTGGTGCACGGCTCCGTGGTCGCGGTCGCCGCGCCGTCCGGGAGACGTCCGTGGATGGAGCAAGATGGAAGGCCTGATTTTCCCGATTCTGCTCGTCGGCATCGCCGCGATGCTGTTCTTCCAGATGCGCAAGCAGCGGAAGGCGATGAGCGAACAGCAGAAACTGCAGAACTCGTTGACGGTCGGCGACCGCGTCATGACCACCTCGGGGCTTTTCGGCACCGTTGTGGACACGGACGACGACTCCCTCGATCTCGAAATCGCCGATGGTGTCGTCACCACCTGGCTGCGTCAGGCGATCAGGGAGAAGGTCAACTCCGAGTCCGACGAGGACGACAGCGACGAGGACTCGGACGACGAGTCGAGCGACGAACCGGCCGATTCCGGTGACGAGGAGACGGCCGACAGCACCGAGAAGCAGAAGACCAGCTGACGGGCACGTTCGTCGGTCCCTCCGCCGGCCCGCGCGTCGTGCTGAGGATCGAAAAGCCGCACCGGACACGTGCCCGCGAGGCGATTCGTGTCCGGTGGCGGGTTCTCGCCACCCGTGCGCCCGGTCCTACCGGCTGAACACGCGGAACGCCGCGCGCCGGGGCGAACGCGCGGACAGCGATCCGAATCATGGTGGCAAGCACGCGGGTCCGCGGATATGTTGCCGACGTCCCCTCCCAACGGGAGGGGGCGAACATGTGACCTGTCAAACTGAACAGCGCTGTCGCGCAGTCACCGTGCGGCGCGTCGCGTCGTGCCGGAGCGGTGCGACGGCGTGGCTCTGGACGACTGCTGGACCTTCGGCACCGACCTCGGACGAGGAGACAGACCTAACGTGGCACCTCCACGCGGGCAGATCCGGCCGGCACGCTACTTGCTGGCCTTCGTGGTGATTCTCCTGGGTATATACAGCCTGGTGTTCTTCACCGGCGACCGCAAACCCACCCCGGAGCTGGGAATCGATCTACAGGGTGGCACCCGGGTCACGTTGACGGCCCGCACTCCCAACGGGAAGCCACCGAGCGACGAGTCGCTGAAGCAGGCTCGGCAGATCATCGAACAACGGGTCAACGGGCTCGGGGTGAGCGGCTCCGAGGTGACCATCGACGGGACCAACCTGGTCATCACCGTGCCCGGCAAGGACGGGGAGCAGGCCAAACGGCTCGGTCAGACCGCGGAGCTGAACCTCCGCCAGGTCAAGCAGGCCGTTCCCGTGTCGGCCACCCAGGGCGTTCCGGGCCAGGGCGGCCAGGGCCAGGGTGTCCCCGGGCAGGGGGTTCCGGGCCAGGGCGGTCAGGGCGGAGCCTCCCAGCAGGGCAACGGCGCCGGCGGCTCGGGCCAGGACGGCCCGGCGAACACGGCTCCGCAGGCTGCCGTCCAGCAGGCCCAGGACCAGCAGCAGGACTCGGGCCAGCAGGGGGACTCGGGCCAGCAGCAGGCACCCGGTCAGAGCGGCGAGGAGGCCACCAGGGCCGAGCGCATCGAGCAGGCGAAGCAGCTGCGCCAGAGCGAGAACCCCGCGATACAGCGGCAGGCCCTCATGGCGCTGGACTGCAGCGCCCCCGACCCGCTGCGCGGCAACGCCGATCCGAACAAGCCGCTGGTGACCTGCGGTCAGGACGGAAACACCAAGTACATCCTCGAGCCGGTGCTGATCCCCGGCACCCAGATCGCCGACGCGAACTCCGCCCCGCCGGGCCAGCAGAAGCCGCAGTGGACCGTGAACCTGAACTTCAAGCAGCAGGGCAGCCAGACCTGGGCCGACTTCACCTCCCAGAACGTCGGCCAGCAGGTCGGCTTCGTGCTGGACAACCAGGTGGTCTCCGCCCCGTCGATCAACACTGCGATCGTCGGCGGCAACACGCAGATCGAGGGTGACTTCACCCAGGAGGAGGCCGACAACCTGGCCAACACCCTCAAGTACGGCTCCCTGCCGCTGGCCTTCGACCAGTCGACCGCCGAGACGGTCTCGCCCACCCTGGGCATCGTCTCCCTGGAGGCGGCCCTGCTGGCGGGCGGCATCGGGTTGATCCTGGTCGCGGCCTACTGCCTGGTCTACTACCGGCTGCTCGGGGTGCTGACCATCCTCTCGCTGGTGCTGTCCGGCGCGGTCGTCTACGGCGTGCTGGTGCTGTTCGGGCGCTGGATCGGCTTCACGCTCGACCTGCCCGGCATGGCGGGCTTCATCATCGCGATCGGAATCACCGCGGACTCGTTCATCGTGTTCTTCGAACGTCTCAAGGACGAGATCCGCGAGGGCAGGACCTTCCGGTCCGCGGTGCCGCGGTCCTGGGCACGAGCACGCAGAACCATCCTCTCCGCGGACACGGTCAGCTTCCTCGCGGCCGGGGTGCTGTACCTGCTCGCCGTCGGGCAGGTGAAGGGCTTCGCGTTCACGCTCGGGATGTCGACGGTGCTGGACCTGATCGTCGTGTTCCTGGTGACGCATCCCCTGGTCGCCCTGGCTTCCCGCAACAAGTTCCTCTCGCGTCCCGGTCTCTCGGGGCTCGGCGCCGTCCAGCGGATGGGTGAGCGTGCCAGGAAACAACGGCAGGGCAACCAGCAGCAGAGTGCTTCGGGCGGCACTCCGAAGGAGGCTTGAGGCGTGGACACCACCGGAAGCAACGGGAAGGCTCCGGCCGCGGACAGCGGCGCGAACGCGACGGGGCGCAAGAGCGGGGTGCTGCACCGCCTCTACACGGGCACCGGCGCCTTCGACATCGTCGGCAAGCGCAAGTACTGGTACGTCCTGCTCGGGCTGCTGATGTTGGCCTCGGCCGCCTCGATCGGCGTCAAGGGGTTCAACCTCAGCCTCGAGTTCGAGGGCGGGACCAACATCTCGATGCCCGCTCAGGGCGCCTCCGGGCAGATCACCACCGAGCAGGTCGAGAACACGTTCCGGGACGCCCTCGACGAGGACCCCTCCTCGGTTCAGCTGGTCGGCAGCGGTGGCTCGCAGACGGTGCAGATCAGCACCGAGAAGCTCAGCGTCCAGCAGGTCGGCGAGGTCAAGACGGCGCTCTACGAGGAGCTGCGCCCGCTCGGGACCAACGGTCAGCCCAGTGCCGAGGCCATCAGTGACAGCGCCGTCAGCGGAACCTGGGGCAACGAGATCACCAGGCAGGCGCTGATCGCGCTGGGCGTGTTCCTCGCGCTGGTGACCGTGTTCCTCGCGTTCTACTTCGAGCGCTGGATGGCCGTGGGAGCGCTGGTCGCGCTGATCCACGACGTGCTGGTCACGGCGGGGATCTACTCGATGACCGGGTTCGAGGTCAGCCCGAGCACGGTGATCGGCCTGCTGACCATCCTCGGGTTCTCGCTCTACGACACGGTCGTGGTCTTCGACAAGGTCAAGGAGAACACCTCCGGTCTGCTGAGCGTGACCCGCCGCACCTATCCGGAAGCGGCGAACCTCGCGGTCAACCAGTCCCTGATGCGGTCGATCAACACTTCGGTGATCGCCCTGCTGCCCGTGCTGGGGCTGCTGATCGTCGGGGCGGGGATGCTCGGCGTCGGCGTGCTGCGCGACCTGGCGCTCGTCCAGGGGATCGGCATGATCGCGGGTGTGTTCTCCTCGCTGCTGCTGGCCACCCCGCTGCTGGTCGACCTGAAGATGCGCGACCCCAAGTACCGCGCGCAGCGGGACAAGGTCTTGCAGCGCAGGGAGAACCGCGGCGAGGCCGACGAGCAGTCGAGCACGGGCGACGCCCCGGCGGCGGGCGCCGACGAGAAGCCGAGGCGCAACGGCTCCGCGTCCCGACTGGCCGGTGCCGGGGCCGCGAAGGGATCCGGCTCGGCGGAGCAGGCCCGCCCGTCCGGCAAGGCGCAACGTCGCGCCGGGGCGCGCAGGCGCAGGTGAGCTTCTCGGAGAGCGTGCGGCCGGGCAAGTGGCGCGGCCGCTTGCCCGACGCTCGGCACGAGCGAGCGCTCATCCCGCCCGTGGACTCCTTCAACCCGTGACGATCCGCCGTGCGGCCCCCGCCGGGCCGCACGGCGGATTTTTCGCGGGACCGCCTCGCCCGTCGTGAGCGGGTGGAGCGCTTTCGCGAAGCGATCGGCCGAACGGGTCGCGGAATCGATTCAGATCGGTTCGGCCGATGACGGCGGCGGTGATCCGCAGCACTTCTCGACCGCCGAGCGCGGCACAGGGGTGACGGGGAAGTTCGATCGGCCGGTGCGGCGTTATGCTCGGTGTCCGGGTCGTACACCGGACACCTAGGGTGTGCCGTGAGGAGTGGACCCGGGGCGAGCGGATCCTCGAATACCCGGGAGCGTGCTGTGAGCCAAGAAGCCGAGTCCCCTGCGACCGAGTCCTCCGCGCAGCGACCGGCCTCGGCGCCCCGACGGGTTCGCGCGCGGTTGGCCCGGCGGATAACCGCGCAGCGACCCACCCAGGTCAAGCAGGTCCTCGAACCGCTGGCCTCGGTGCACCGCGAGCTGCACCCCCAGGCCGATCTGGGGCTGCTCCAGCGGGCCTACGACGTGGCCGAGGAGCAGCACAGCACGCAGCAGCGCAAGTCGGGCGATCCCTACATCACCCACCCGCTGGCCGTGGCGACCATCCTCGCCGAGCTGGGGATGGACACCACCACGCTCGTCGCGGCGCTGCTGCACGACACGGTCGAGGACACCGACTACCCGCTGGACCAGTTGCGCGCCGACTTCGGCGAGGAGGTCTCGCACCTGGTCGACGGGGTCACCAAGCTGGACAAGGTCAAGCTCGGGAACGCGGCCGAGGCCGAGACCATCCGCAAGATGGTCATCGCGATGGCCCGCGACCCGCGCGTGGTCGTGATCAAGCTGGCCGACCGGTTGCACAACATGCGCACCATGCGCTTCCTGCCACCGGAGAAGCAGGTGCGCAAGGCGCGCGAGACCCTCGAGGTCCTCGCCCCGCTGGCGCACCGGCTCGGCATGGCCACGATCAAGTGGGAGCTGGAGGACCTGGCCTTCGCGATCCTGCAGCCGAAGAAGTACGACGAGATCGTGCGGCTGGTCGCCAACCGGGCCCCCTCCAGGGACATCTACCTGCGCCAGGTCGTCGACGAGATCTCCGGGAACCTGGACGCCGCGCGCCTGTCGGCGAAGGTGGAGGGCAGGCCGAAGCACTACTACTCGATCCACCAGAAGATGATCGTGCGGGGCAGGGACTTCGACGACATACACGACCTGGTGGGCGTGCGGATCCTCGTCGACCAGGTGCGGGACTGCTACGCGGCCATGGGGGTGGTCCACGCGCTGTGGCAGCCGATGCCGGGGCGCTTCAAGGACTACATCGCGCAGCCGAAGTTCGGCGTGTACCAGTCGCTGCACACCACCGTGATCGGGCCGGAGGGCAAGCCTCTCGAGATCCAGATCCGCACCGAGGAGATGCACCGGACCGCCGAGTACGGCATCGCCGCGCACTGGCGGTACAAGGAGTCCAAGGGGCGCGGCCGGGGCGGCGCGGGCGTCGAAATCGACGAGATGGCCTGGATGCGCCAGCTGCTGGACTGGCAGCGCGAGGCCGCCGACCCGGGCGAGTTCCTCGAGTCGCTGCGCTACGACCTCAACACGAGGGAGATCTTCGTGTTCACCCCCAAGGGCGACGTGATCACGCTGCCCGCGGGGGCCACCCCGGTCGACTTCGCCTACGCGGTGCACACCGAGGTCGGGCACCGGTGCATCGGTTCCAGGGTCAACGGCAGGCTCGTCGCCCTGGAGCGCAAGCTGGAGAACGGCGAGGTCGTGGAGATCTTCACCTCGAAGGCGGAGGGGTCGGGGCCCAGCCGCGACTGGCTGTCCTTCGTGGCCTCGCCGCGGGCCAAGACCAAGATCAAGCAGTGGTTCGCCAAGGAGCGCCGCGAGGAGGCGATCGAGTCCGGCAAGCAGGCCATCGCCAAGGAGCTGCGCAGGCTCGGCCTGCCGGTGCAGCGGCTGGTCTCGGCCGACTCCATCGGCTCGGTCGCCAAGGAGCTGCACTACACGGACGTCACCGCGCTCTACGCGGCGGTGGGGGAGCGCCAGGTTTCCGCGCACCACGTGGTGCAGCGGCTGGTGGCCTCCCTCGGCGGGGTGGAGCAGGCCGAGGACGAGATCGCCGAGCGGGCCACCCCCTCCACGGTCCAACAGCAGCAGCGCAGGTCCTCCGGGGATTCCGGAGTGCGCGTGGAGGGGGCGGGCGCCGGTGAGGTGTGGGCCAAGCTGGCGCGTTGCTGCACCCCGGTTCCCGGCGACGAGATCCTCGGGTTCGTCACCAGGGACGGCGGGGTCAGCGTGCACCGCACCGACTGCAACAACGCCGAGGACCTGCGCAACAAGCCCGAGCGCTTGGTCGACGTCTACTGGGCCCCGTCGAACTCCTCGGTCTTCCTCGTGGCGATCCAGGTGGAGGCGCTGGACCGGCACCGGCTGCTCTCGGACGTGACGAAGGTGCTCGCCGACGAGAAGGTCAACATCCTGTCCGCCTCGGTGACCACCTCGAAGGACCGCGTCGCGGTGAGCAGGTTCTCCTTCGAGATGGGCGATCCCAAGCACCTCGGGCACGTGCTCAAGGCGGTGCGCAACATCGAGGGGGTCTACGACGTCTACCGCATGACCTCGGCGTCCTGACCGACGAGGCCCCGCCGGACGAGGCCCTGATCGACGACGTGGTGGTCGCGGACGCGGGGCTCGAGGGCGCGGGGCGCAGTTCCCGCCTCCGCCGGGACGCGCCCCGGCGGAGGCGGGTGCGTGCCGGGGACGTTCCCCGCCCCCGGCACGCCGTGCTCAGGACGAGATCTTGACGTCCTCGAAGTT
This sequence comes from Actinopolyspora sp. BKK2, assembly GCF_011291845.1. Taxonomy (NCBI): domain Bacteria; kingdom Bacillati; phylum Actinomycetota; class Actinomycetes; order Actinopolysporales; family Actinopolysporaceae; genus Actinopolyspora; species Actinopolyspora sp. BKK2. The sequence continues at coordinate 231,250 of NZ_JAANTE010000004.1, forward strand.
GATTTTCTTGTTCGGGTGACCACCGCCCGCTCGGGAGAAGGCGCCGTCGTGGCCCGCGCGGGCCACCTCGTCGACCACCTTCAGCCCCTCGTCCGAGACGGTTCCGAACACCGTGTACTTGGACGGCAGCGGGGCCTCGCCGTAGACGACGAAGAACTGGCTGCCGTTGGTGTCCGGCCCGGAGTTGGCCATGGCGAGGTAGCCGCGCCCGTAGTCGATGTTCTCGTAGGTCTCGTCGTCGAACTGGTAGCCGGGGCCGTTCTTGCCGGTGCCCTTCGGGTCGCCGCACTGCAGCATCTGCAGCTGCTGCGTGGAGAGCCGGTGGCACGGCGCGCCGTCGTAGAAGTCGGCCTCGGCGAGGTGGACGAAGCTGTTGACCGTGCACGGGGCCAGGGAGCGGTCCAGGGTGATCGGAATGCTGCCGCGGTTCGTCTCGATCGTGGCGTCGACGGTCCCCTCAGAGCTCACCTTCCCGTTCTCCGGGGGATCCACCGGTTTCGCCGGCTCGCCGGCCTGGCGGTACTCGCAGGAGACCTGCGCGGGCAGCGGCTCCGGACGGGAGGGGGCCGGAGCGCGCTCACTCGGGATGGAGACCGACGACTCCTGGGACTGCGTGGACTCCGCGGCGCCGGTGCTCGAGGGAGCGCCGGCCGCGTTGTTCTGGCCCCCGCCCGCTCGGGTCAGGAAGTACACCCCGACCACGGCGGCTATCACCACCACGATGGTCGTCGTCACGGCGACGGTCCTGCGTTTGCGCGCTTGCTCCTCCCGGCGAGCGAGCTGGCGTTCGAGCTTGCTCTTGGCGGCTTGACGGCGTTGTTCGTTGCTGGACAACTGTTCCCACTCCGTGGTCGCGGTCGGTCGGCTGGGCAGTCCCCGCGTGGCTGAGTCGTGGGGGCTCGGTTCCGGCACGTGAGCCCCCGGCCGGTGCGGGTTCCGCGAGGCGGAACCCGCACCGCGTGCCGGTCGCGCTCGCGGGCCGGGGCCGTAGGTCCGCGCTGCGCGGATCACCGGCGTGCGGATGAACGATTTCCTCTCCCGGTCGGGTGCGGTCGTCGAACACACGGGGCCGATCCGCGCGGAGGCCCGGTCGAAGCGCCGCCGCGCGGATCATTTCGCAGGGGAGTGTAGAACGGAACCTTCCATCTGAAGTGCGCAGAGTTCCCGGACCGGAACTCCCGATCGGAGGGCCCACTCCAACGCGGGCGCTTCGAGCCTGAGCAGCCGGACTGACCCCGGCTGAGGTTCCGCCGAGCGACCCGCCAAGCAGCGGGAGCCGCCTACCCGCACACCGCCGCGGAACCATCTACTCGGGCCGAGCCGCCGACCCTCTAAGCTGGAAGCAGTTGAGTGATCCGGGTGCGCGGCGAGCGGTGCGCACCCCGGTCGTAGCTCGTACCCGAAGGCGAAGGGGAAGCACTCCGTGCTTGTTGTCGGTTTCCCAGTCGGACAGCTCCAGGCGAACTGCTACGTCCTGGCGCCGCACGAGGGCGGTCCCTGTGTCGTGGTGGACCCGGGACAGGACGCCGTCGACGCCGTGAACGGCCAGTTGGACAAGCACGGGCTCACCCCGGAGGGGGTGCTGCTCACGCACGGCCACTTCGACCACGTCTTCTCGGCGGGCGAGCTGTGCCGAGCCCACGGGATACCGGCCTGGGTGCACCCCGCCGACGAGTACATGATCGGTGATCCCGGAGCCGCTCTGGGACCGGAGGGGCGTCAGCTCTTCGACGGGGTCTCCGTGACGGTTCCGGAGGACCTGCGCGCGCTGTCCGGGGACACGACGCTGGAGGTCGCGGGAATCCGGTTCGCGGTGCACCACGCTCCCGGCCACACGGGTGGGTCGATGCTGTTCGAGGCCGTCACCGAGGAGGGCGGACGGCTGCTGCTCACCGGGGACACGCTGTTCGCGGGGGCGATCGGGCGCACCGATCTGCCCGGAGGCGATCACGAGAGGATACTGGGGACGCTGAGCTCCGAAGTCCTGCCGCTGGAGGACGAGACGGCCGTGCTCCCCGGGCACGGCCCCACGAGCACCGTCGGCCGTGAGCGTGCGGGGAACCCGTTCCTGCAGGACCTGCGCGCCCCCGACGACGCGGCGAGCTGACCCGCTCGCGAGCACGACAGGAACCACCGAACCCGGAAGAAGCCGGCAATGAGCATGTTCAACGCCCCCAAGGGCATCCCCGAGTACTACCCCCCGGAATCAGCGCGTTTCCTCGCCGTGCGGGACACCCTGGGCGAGGCCGCGCGCAGGGCCGGGTACGGCTACATCGAGCTCCCCCTGTTCGAGGACACCGCCCTGTTCGCGCGGGGGGTCGGCGAGTCGACCGACGTGGTCACCAAGGAGATGTACACGTTCCCCGATCAGGGGGGACGTTCGATCACGCTCCGCCCCGAGGGGACGGCCGGGGTGATCCGCTCGGTCATCGAGCACGGCCTCGACAGGGGGCAGCTGCCGCTGAAGCTGTACTACAGCGGCGCGTTCTTCCGGTACGAGCGGCCGCAGGCCGGGAGGTACCGCCAGCTGCAGCAGGTCGGGGTCGAGGCCATCGGTGTCGACGACCCGGCGCTGGACGCCGAGGTGATCGCGGTCGCCGACGAGGGCTACCGCAGGCTCGGGCTGACCGGGCATCGCATCGAGCTCACCTCCCTCGGGGACAGCACCTGCCGCCCGGAGTACCGCGCCAAGCTCCAGGAGTTCCTGCGCGGGCTTCCGCTGGACGAGGAGACGCGTCGTCGGGTGGAGCTCAACCCGCTGCGGGTGCTCGACGACAAGCGCCCCGAGGTCCAGGAGATGGTGGCCGACGCCCCGCTGATGGCCGACCACCTGTCCGAGCAGGCCGCCGAGCACTACGAGTCGGTCAAGGCGCACCTGCGCGACCTGGGGGTCCCGTTCACGGAGAACCCGCGCCTGGTGCGGGGGCTCGACTACTACACCAAGACCACTTTCGAGTTCGTGCACGACGGGCTCGGCGCGCAGTCCGGGATCGGCGGTGGTGGTCGCTACGACGGGTTGATGGCCGATCTGGGCGGTTCGGAGCTGTCCGGAGTGGGCTTCGGGGTCGGACTGGACCGGACCGTGCTCGCCTGCGAGGTCGAGGGGGTCTCCGTCGGGGACGAAACGCGGTGCGATGTCTACTGCGTGCCGCTCGGCGAGCAGGGCAAGCGGCGACTGGTCTCGATCGCGGGGCAGCTGAGGGCGGCGGGCCTGCGGGTCGACGTCTCCTACGGCGGCAAGGGGCTCAAGGGCGCGATGAAGGCGGCAGACCGTTCCGGCGCCCGTTACGCGCTCGTGCTCGGTGACCGCGACCTGGAGGCGGACTCGGTGCAGCTGAAGGAGCTGGCCACCGGCGAGCAGCGCAGCGTCTCGCTGGAGGACGTGGTCGAGCAGGTGCGGACGGTGCTGGCCCGATGAGCGGGCAGGAGAGCGCCGTCTCGCTGGACCTGCTCGACCGCCGCGTGGTGCGCAGGCGCGCGATCAGCGTCGCGATCGCGGCGGTGCTGGTCGGTGCCGCCATCGGCGGCATCGCGGGGCTGTTCGCCGGTCCGGCCGGGTTCTTCGTGGCCTTCGTCGTGCTGGCCCTGCCACTGCTGCTGATGGCGTTCAGCGAGTCCAGGAAGACCTACTGGCTGAGCGGCACCGAGGTGGCGGCCCGGGCCTTCGGAACCCGCAGAGTGGACCTGAGCTCGGCGACCAGGCTCGACGTGCTCGTCACCGATGTGCGGGGAGCGCGGACGATCAGCCTGCTCGTGGCGGGGCCGCCGAAGAACCGGGCGCTGAACGTCGCGCTGGCCATGTACGCAGGCACCGGGGGCAAGGAGCTCGGCGTCTACGAGCTCCGCCAGCTGGCCGACACGCTGGCGAGCACGGGGGACACGCGGGCTCTGGTGCTGTCGGAGTTGATCGTGGCCCAGCTCAAGTCCGAGGCGCGCGGGGACGCCGCCGCGGATCGTCCGCTCTACCGGCTCGCCTCGGTGGCCCCTTCCGGGACCATGGCCCAGCGGCTGGCCAACGAGGACGTGGCCAAGTTCGTGGCCGGGCTCGGCTGAGGGAGTTGTTCGGCTCGGCTCGCGCGGTTCACTCGGCGGGCTCGGACCGCAGCGGGCGCGGGGATCCGGTTGATCGCGGCGGGATCCCCGTGGGGGGCAGCTCCAGGCCCGGATCGGTGCGGAACGGGTGCTCGGCGCCCGTTGCCGGGGCGTTCCCGGTGCCGAACGTGGCCCGTGCGGCCCCAGAGCGAGCTCCGCGCGCGATCAGCTCCGCCGCGTCCGTGCCGTGCGCCCGCCCGCCGGGGGCGGCGCTCGGTTTCTCCCGCATGACGATCAGCGCGGCGATCGCGGTGGTCAGCGGGACGGCCGCGATCAGCCCGAGGCTGCCGGCGAGGGTGCGGACCACTTCCTGGGCGACGTCCTGGGTGGTGACGATGTCGACGAACGAGCGCCCGGACAGGCTGTAGGTGAGCAGCAACGGCAGCGCGGTGCCGGCGTAGGCGAGCACCAGGGTGTTCACGGAGGAGGCCACGTGGTCCCGCCCGATCCGGAGCGCGGCCGAGTACAGCTGCCTCCACCGCAGGTCGGGATTGGCCCGGTGCAGTTCCCACACCGCGCTGGTCTGGGTGACCGTCACGTCGTCGAGCACCCCGAGCGCGCCGATGACGATCCCGGCGAGCAACAGCCCCCGCGCGTCGATGCCGTGCCCCAGCGCGCCGACCAGCGCCGAGGTGGAATCGTCCAAACCGGTCAGTTGGGTCAGCGCGGCGAAGACTGAGCTGAGCAGGCCGATCAGGGCGAGACTGGACAGGGTTCCCAGCACGGCGGTGGAAGTGCGCGCCGAGAACCCGTGGGTGGAGTAGAGCACGAAGAACATGATCAGCCCCGCTCCCACGACGGCGACCTGCAGCGGGTTCCGTCCGGCGAGGATGGAGGGCAGGACGAAGCCCGCTATCACGGCGAAGGCCGCCCCGAGCGCCAGCAGCGAGGCCACGCCCTTCCAGCGGCCCAGCACCACCACCGCCCCCGCGAACAACCCGAAGAGCAGGAGCATCCAGTGACCCCGCTGGTAGTCCACGATCTGGTAGGAGGTGCCCTGCCGGGGAGCTGTTCCCGAGTAGGCGAGCACGACCTCGTCGTCGACATCGAACTCGGGAGTGGTGGGTTCCACCGGCACGTTCTGCTCGATGGTCGCTCCGGCGGCCGGACCGTTGCGCAGTTCGATCCGCAGCCGCAGGCAGTCACCCCGGGCTCCGCTTCCCGAGGGCGCGGAGGTGGCCGGGTCGGCTCCGGAGCCGGGCAGGGTGCAGTCGCCTGTTTCGGCGCCCGCGATCTGCCCGTCCACTGGGGTGCGGGCGAACCCGGTGGGGTTGGTCGGGGAGGGGTGCTCGCCGAAGGGGTAGAGCAGGAGCGCGCCGATCAGCGCGGCGAGCGCGAAGGGCGCGAGGACCGCTGTCAGCAGCGCTCTGGTGCCGGTGGAGGCCGGTGGTGCGTCGTGTCCGTGTCCATGGCCGTGTCCGTGGCCGTGGTCGGGCAGCTGCGGGACTCCCTCGGAACTGCGATCGTCGGGCACCGGATCATGGTATGGGCGGTTCGACGGCCGCGGTCGGGACAGGGGGCGCCGCGGGAGAGCTGGGGCTGGAGCGGTCCGGGTCAGCGGAACCGTCGCGCGTGGCCCCCCGGGTCTTCCTCGTCGAGGGCGTGCGGGAGCCGCGCGGCCGGGATCGTAGCGGTGCTGCGGGCCGGTTCCCAGCGCACGCAGAAGGATCCCCTGCCGAAGTCGAGCGCCACGGCGTGGGTGCGCCCGCGGGAGTCCAGTGACATCGAGCTGGGTGCCTCCCGTTCCGAACCGTCGGAGCACACCGTGAAGTTCTCGCAGCGCGCGGGTGGATTCTCGGGGTCGAAACGCAGTTCGACGAGATATTCCCGCACGGGGAGCCGGAATCTGCGCGAATAGGTGTGGTCCTGGTCCGTTCCCACCAGACCTTCGGGGCCGTGGGCGATCTCGTATTCCAGCAGCGCGGTTTCGCCCTTCTCCAGCGCGCGCTCGAACAGCAGCTCGGCCACGACCACTCCGTTCTCGTGGTCGGACAGGACCTGCCCCAGGTGACAGCCGTTCAGCGTTCGGATCGCCGGGGGCGCGACGTTGGTTCCGGAGTTGTCGAAGACGGTGACCCAGCGGTCCACTCCGTTGCGCTCGGCCTGCACGAGTTGGCGCACGTGCAGGCCGCGCTGCTTGCCCGCTCCGTCGATGTCGAGGACGTCGTGCTGGCTGAGCCTGGTGAGGTGCGCGTCCGCGCTGGTGTCCAGCCGGCTGAGCATCCCGGCGGCCGAGGCGTTGTCGGACCAGATGCTCGTCAGCGGAGGGGCCGAGCTCTCGGCCCTGCTCCTGCCGCGTGGTTTGGGCGGACCGAGCAGCGCGGAGAGCGCGCCGCCGGGGATTCCGAGCACGTCCTCCAGCTCGCGGAGCGCGGCCAGCGAGTCGGGGCGCTCGGGGCGACGACGGCCGGACTGCCAGTAGCTCAGCGCGGTGATGCTCACGGGGGTTCCCCGGAGGTGGAGGCGGTGCTGGATGCGTTCCAGGCTGAGCCTGCTCGTGCGAATGGCGGCGCGCAGCGCGACATCGAAGGGGCCCGTGTGCAGGAGGTTCTTCAGCTCGGGCGAGAGGTGTCGCTGTCCGTGCCCGACCACCGGAGACGACGTGGAAGGTGTTCGTGTGCGGGGAACCACCATCACCGCTCCTCGTGCCGACCGATCTCGTGCGGAACGCTAATTGTATCGATCACGGGCGTGCAACGAGGTTGCGAGAAATAGACGTCCTCGGAGGATGACCGTTGTTCGTTCTTTTGTCGATGAGAATTCTTTGAAAGAAGATGTGATCGCGCGAAACGGCGAGTGGTGTCGGGAATGTCCTCTTTGCTTCGTTCGCGCGGGGCGGGTGGCCCGGCTCGACTCGGGGACCGCGGAGCTCGGAGCGGCGCCAGGTGCGGCAGACCGGCGGCGGCCGCACCCGGTGCCGCCGGTGAAACCTGCTGCGAGGGACGTGCGCGGCATTGGCTAACCTGGAGTGGTCCGCGCCGACAACGGCCAGCCCACACACCGAAGAGGAGATCAACACCCGTGATGCGCACGCACGAGGCCGGCTCGCTTCGCGCCGACCACGCAGGGCAGTCCGTCACCCTCGCGGGATGGGTGGCGCGTCGCCGGGATCACGGAGGAGTGATCTTCAGCGATCTGCGTGACGCCTCCGGCGTCGCTCAGGTGGTTTTCCGCGAGGGGGAGATGGCCGAGCGGGCCCACCGGCTGCGCGCCGAGTTCTGCGTCCGGGTCACCGGTGAGGTGGTGCGCAGGCCCGAGGGCAACGAGAACCCGGAGATCCCGACGGGGTCGATCGAGGTGACCGTCACCGACCTGGAGGTGCTCTCGGAGTCGGCTCCGCTGCCCTTCCCGCTGGACGAGCACCTGGAGGTCGGCGAGGACGTCCGGCTGCGCCACCGCTACCTGGATCTGCGGCGAGCCGAGCCCGCTCGCGCGATCAGGATGCGCAGCGAAGCCAACCGCATCGCCCGCGAGGTGCTGCACCAGCGGAACTTCGTCGAGGTGGAGACGCCCACCATGACCCGCTCCACCCCGGAGGGGGCCAGGGACTTCCTGATCCCGGCGCGGTTGCAGCCGGGCAGCTGGTACGCGCTCCCGCAGTCGCCGCAGCTGTTCAAGCAGCTGCTGATGGTCGGCGGGCTGGAGCGCTACTTCCAGATCGCCCGGTGCTACCGCGACGAGGACTTCCGCGCCGACCGTCAGCCCGAGTTCACCCAGCTCGACATCGAGATGAGCTTCGTGGACGCGGCGGACGTGATCGAGATCAGCGAGCGGATCGTGGCCGCGCTGTGGAGCGAGCTGGCAGGTCACGAGATCTCCACGCCCATTCCGCAGCTGAGCTACGCCGATGCGATGGCCCGTTACGGCACGGACAAGCCGGACCTGCGGTTCGGGATCGAGCTGACCGAGCTCACGGAGTACTTCCGCAACACCCCCTTCAGGGTTTTCCAGTCCCCCTACGTCGGGGCCGTGGTGATGCCGGGTGGTGCCGACCAGCCGCGTCGCCAGCTGGACGCCTGGCAGGAGTGGGCCAAGCAGCGGGGTGCCAAGGGACTGGCCTACGTGCTCGTCGGCGCGGACGGCACCCTCTCCGGCCCGGTGGCCAAGAACCTGTCGGAGGAGGAGCGCGCGGGCCTCGCCGAGGCCGTGGGCGCGGCTCCCGGCGACTGCGTGTTCTTCGCCGCGGGGCGGGCCGCCCCGTCCCGCGCTCTGCTGGGCGCGGTTCGCCTGGAGATCGCACAGCTGTGTGACCTGATCGACGAGCAGGCCTGGTCCTTCGTCTGGATCGTGGACGCCCCGATGTTCGAGTCCGTCGACGACAGCGACGACGTGGCGGTCGGAAGCGGCGGCTTCACCGCGGTCCACCACCCGTTCACGGCCCCGGAGCCGGAGTGGGCGGAGGAGTTCGACCGGAATCCCGACAACGCCCTGGCCAGCGCCTACGACCTCGTGTGCAACGGCAACGAGATCGGTGGTGGCTCGATCCGCATCCACCGCTGGGAGATGCAACAGCGCGTGTTCGAGGTGCTGGGGATCTCCAGGGAGCAGGCCGAGGAGAAGTTCGGCTTCCTGCTGGAGGCGTTCCGGTACGGCCCGCCGCCGCACGGTGGCGTCGCGTTCGGCTGGGACCGGATCTGCATGCTGCTGACGGGAGCCGAGTCGCTGCGGGACGTGATCGCCTTCCCGAAGAGCGGTGGCGGCTTCGACCCGCTCACCGGCGCGCCCGCGCCGATCACGGCCGCCCAGCGCAAGGAGGCCGGGGTCGACGCCAAACCGGCCGCGCGCGGTGGCGGCGGTTCCAAGGGGACCGCCGACGCGGCGGGCGAGCGGAGTCCGGACTCGGAGTGACCTGTTCGGTCGTCCCCTCCCGGTGGTTTGCCGGGCGTGCTGGTCCGGGAGTGCGGGTTCGCCCCCCCGGCGCGGCAGCGCTCGGAGATCGGCGGTGGCTCAGAAGGGGCCACCTGAGCTGCTCGCGCCCCCGCGGGAGGTTCCGCCGAGCAATCACCCGCGCGGGCCGGGACGACGCAGTCCTGCTGGGGGTCGCCGTTTCATAACGAGCCGGTAACCCGTGCTTCCCGTGGGGTTCCGGGGTCTCGTCGTTCCGGGTGATGCACCACGGCGGCACGGGTTGCCGAGCCGTTGTCGTCCGAGTAACGGTGGAGGTGGTCGTGCTCTCTCCGGTACCGTCCAGGTGCGGAGACCGACCCCCGATCCGGGGACAACTTGACCGGTCAGGCCCGTGGAAGAACGGGCGGTGGCGGTAGGGTCTGGAGACGATGAGCGTGGAAATCACCACCGGTCCGCCGGAGGTTCGCGTGCCCGCGAGTGCGGAGGTCACCGATACGATCGGTACGGCCGAGGCCGTGCTCACCCGCAGAACGGGGGCATCCGTCCGGCTCGCCGATCCGGAGGATCTGGGGGGTAGTGGTCGCTCGGTCGTCATGAGGGTGCGGGTGGCCGAGACGCCTTTCGAGCTTCCGCGCACGCTCGTGATCAAGCACTACGGAGCCGTCCCCGACGAGGGGTGTTCCGATCCGTTCGCGCACGAGGCGGCCAGCTGTCAGCTGGCCACCGCGCTTCCGCCCGAGCTGCGGGTGGGGCCGGAGCTGATCGCCCAGGACATCGAGCAGCGACTGCTCGTGCTCGAGGACCTCGGCCGGGGAGCCACCCTGGCCGACGTGCTCTTCGGCGACGACCCGAAGGCGGCCGAGCGGTCGATGCTCGCCTGGGCGCGTGCGCTCGGGCGGCTGCACACTTCGATGGCAGGCAGGGAGGCCGACTTCGACGCGCTGATGCGCCGGGTCGGGGGCGACTCGTGGGCCGACCCGGTGGCCGTGGACATCAGGCGCTCGTTGAGCGAGCTTCCCGAGCTGCTGGAGCGGACCTTGGGCGTTTCGCCCGCGGAGGAGGTGCGCGAGCGGCTCTCGACCGCTTCCGGGCTGCTCGGTTCGACCAAGTACCGCTCGTTCAGCCCTTCGGACATCTGCCCGGACAACAGCCTGGTCACGGGCAACGGGGTGCGCTTCCTGGATTTCGAGTGGGCCTGTGTGCGCGACGTCGCCCTGGACGCGGCCTATCTGCTGTTCCCGTTCCCGTCCTCGTGGTGCTCCTACGCCCTGCCCGAGGGGATGGCGGAGAACATGCTGGCCACCTGGCGTTCGGAGGTGGTCGAGGTCTGGTCGGACCTGGACGACGACGCAGTGCTGCGCCCCAGGCTGCTGGACGCGCAGCTGCTCTGGGTGTGGGTTTCGACCTGGTGGTTCCTGCCGCGCGACGGCCAGTCGGACGGTCCGATAGACGCTCACATGCCCTCGCCGCGACGCAGTACCGCGCTGGCCGACCGCTGGCGTCGGCTGGGTGAGGACGCGCGGTCGGCGGGATTGAGCGAGGTGGCCGAGTGCGCTGATCGGGTCGTGCGTGCCCTGGTCGAGCGTTTCGGCTCCGAGATTCTGGAACTGCGGCCCTATCCCGCTTTCCGCTGAAAGAGTGAGTCGCGTCCCGGCATACGAGAAAATTGTTACTCACCGGAATGGTGGGGGCGCCTCCGCCGTGTTCTCGCGTGCCGGGCTTCGAAATGAGACGTTTTTCACTTTCAGTGGGTCTCAAGTGCGGGTGACCCCCGGCTGACCTGAAAAAATTCTCACTTTCTTGTGTCCGGGCGGGGCGGTGCGGCATTTCCCCACCGGTTCGGACTAGTGCTGGTTCACCTCGAGGAAACATTTCTTCAGTAGTATTGAACGTGTCGGCGGATCGAGCCGACCGATGCAGCTCGATGTCGGGGTTTCCGCTCGTGGGGTGGCGCGAGGTTTCGTCGGACGAGAACTCGGGGCGACCCGGTGGAGATCCGAGCGGAGAGCTGCGATCGGCCGAGGAAATCGTCCGGGCGTTCGGCGGGGGTGACAGTGGACACCAGGCTTGGTGCGGCGCTGCGAACAGCGCTGTTCCTGCTGTTCGCGGTGGTGCTCGTCGTCTTCTCCCCCGTGCACGTGTCCAGTGCGACGGCTCAGGTGTCCAGGTCGGTGTCCTCGGAGCACAAAACCGAGCACGGAGTTCCCTGCGAGACCGAGAAGCTGCGCAAGCGTTCCGGCGTCGCCGTGCTCGTTCGCAGAGCCGGCGAACAGGGTAACCAGGTCCTGCTGGGCAAGGCCGCCGGGCGGCGGACGAGCCTGACGCACGACAGGCACGAGGACTGCTCGAGGGTAGTGCGGGCCGTCGGGAGTAGACGCGGCTTGTGCGAATCCGCCCACTCACAGGCCAGACTTCAGGTGTATCGCAGGTGATGGCTCACTGCTCCGGCAGGACGGGCCGTGGAGCTGCGGAGTCGTTCGAGGCTGCGCGGCGACAGGCTCCACCGCCGGGCACTGGCAGGTCTTTTTCGGGAAACGCCGATTCCGCTCGGCCGCGCCCCGAGTCGTCCGAGGGCTGACTCGGGATCGAACGATTCGGAACCGAACGGATCCGAATCGGCTTCGAAAAACTGCCTGCCCAAGTCCGCGGGTGTCCGCCGAATTCTCCCTCGCCAATACGCGAGTTCGTTCGAACTTCTTTTCCGAGAACGAGTGACTCCCGCGAGGGCTTCGTGTTCGGAAAGGTTGCCACGCGTACCAGCGACTTATTTCGACTGACGACTCCTGCGGGACCACGCGTGTCCGATGAGGCCGCGCGTGGCCTGTATGACCTACACGGAGTGAGACGTGACTGCACAGCTCGAATCGCCCCGCCCCGACTCGGAAAGCACAGCGGGGCTCATAGGCCGGCACAAGCAGACCTTCGGTTTCGACCTCGGCGCTTCCCTAGTCGTCTTCCTGGTGGCGCTGCCGCTCTGCGTGGGCATCGCGGTCGCTTCCGGGGTCCCTGCGGAACTGGGCATCATCACCGGTGTCGTCGGCGGGATCGTGGTCGGCTGCCTGCCGGGTAGCACCATGCAGGTGAGCGGACCGGCAGCGGGCCTGACCGTGCTGGTGTCCTCCGCCGTCGCCGATCACGGCCTGGCCACTCTCGGAGTGATCGTGCTCGGCGCGGGGCTGCTGCAGATCCTGCTGGGGCTGATCGGCATAGGAACGTGGTTCCGGGCGATATCCCCCTCCGTGGTGCAGGGGATGCTCGCCGGGATCGGCCTCGTGATCATCCTGGGCCAGATCTACCCCGTCGGCGGGATGGAGCAGCCCTCCGAGACGGGCGCCAAGTTCTCCGGACTCCCCGAACTGCTCAACTCGTTGCTGACCACTTCCACCGGCAGGTCCGGGCTGGCCATCGCCGTGGTCACCCTGCTGACCATGACCCTGTGGGGCAGGATGCCCCAGCGACTGCGCCTCATCCCGGGACCGCTGGTCGGCGTCGGCGTGGCCGCCCTGCTCACCTCCGTGCTCGGGCTTCCGCTGGAGACGATCCAGGTGGGCTCGCTGCTGGAGACGGTCAACCTCGTGACCCCGGACTCCTTCGGGGCCGCGACCAGTTTCGCCGTGCTCGGGTCGATACTGACCTTCGCGTTGATCGCCTCGGCCGAGAGCCTGTTCAGCGCGGCCGCGATCGACCGGATGCACGACGGCCCCAAGACCCGCTTCAACACCGAGTTGATGGCCCAGGGGGTCGGGAACACGATCTGCGGTGTGCTCGGTGCGCTGCCGATGACCGCCGTCATCGTGCGCAGCACGGCCAACCTGAACGCGGGGGCGCGGACCAAGCTCTCGCGGGTGATGCACGGGATCTGGCTGCTGCTGTTCGTGATGCTGCTTCCGGGGGTGCTCTCCTACATCCCCCTGGCGACCCTCGGTGCGCTGCTCCTGCACGCAGGCTGGAAGCTCCTCGGGGTGCGCCAGGTGGCCAAGCTGCTCCGCGAGCAGCGGGCCGAGGCGTTCGTCCTGGTGCTGACGGCGGGCATGATCCTGGGCACCGATCTGCTGATCGGTACGCTGACCGGGCTGGTCGCCGCCGTGATCAAGACCGCCTGGGAGGTTTCCCGGCTCTCGGTCGAGGTCGAGCACGAGGACGAGGAGGACCACGCCCAGGTGCGCCTGCACGGCAACGCCACCTTCCTGCGGCTGCCCCAGCTGCAGGACAAGCTGGAGCAGTTGCCGGTGACCAGCAGTGCGCACGTCGACATGACCCCGGTGCGCCACCTCGACCTGGCCTGCCACCAGGCGGTGGAGAACTGGGCGGAGCAGCGCCGCAAGAGCGACTGCGAGGTCGAGCTCGCCATGCCGAGCTCCAGGTGATCCCCGGGGGCCGCTTCCGGTAGGAGCTCGCCCTCCGGTCGGTGGAGGTGCTCGCCCCGCGGGTTCTTTCGCCGCGCACCGAGCGCTCGGGCGTCCTTCGGCGCTGCCCGCGTCGGGGGACGCCCGGTGCCGGACGACCGGAGGGGCACACCGGTCGAGGCCTCTCGCGATCCGCGGGTTTTCTCGTGAACCCCGCGCCGGGGTCGTCCCGCGACACCGGTGCGGGGTGCCGCGGGTAGCGTCGAAGGCGTGAGTGAGGGGCTGTTCGACACCGGTTCGTTCGACGACCGGCTTCTCGATGACGGGTTGTTCGGAAACGACGCCGAGGAGCGCGCGGAGCAACGGCTCGCCGACAACGCGCCGTTGGCCGTGCGGATGCGTCCGCGGAGCCTGGACGAGGTGATCGGGCAGGACCACCTGCTCGGCCCCGGAGCTCCGCTGCGTCGGCTGGTCGAGGGGGCCGCTCCGGCCTCCGTGCTGCTGCACGGGCCGCCCGGCACGGGCAAGACGACCCTGGCCGGGCTGGTCTCGCAGGCGACCGGGCGCAGGTTCGTCGCGCTGTCCGCCCTGTCCGCGGGCGTGAAGGAGGTCCGCGGCGTGATCGAGGAGGCGCGGCGCAGGCTGGGGCACTCCGGGGAGGCCACCGTCCTGTTCATCGACGAGGTGCACCGCTTCTCCAAGACCCAGCAGGACGCGCTGCTCTCCGCGGTGGAGGACCGCACCGTGCTGCTGGTGGCGGCCACCACCGAGAACCCGTCCTTCTCCGTGGTCTCGCCGCTGCTGTCCCGCTCCCTGGTGCTGGGGCTGCAACCGCTCGACGACGAGGCGGTGCGGGACCTGGTGCGCCGAGCCGCCGCGGAGCAGCGCGGTCTGGCCGGGGCGTACCGGCTCGCGGAGGAGGCCGAGGAGCACCTGGTCGCGCTCGCCAACGGGGACGCGCGCAGGGCGTTGACCGCCCTCGAGGCGGCGGCCGAGGCCGCGGAGACCAACGGGGCGGGCACGATCGACCTGAGCACCGTCGAGACCACCGTGGACAAGGCCGCGGTGCGCTACGACAGGGACGGTGACCAGCACTACGACGTGATCAGCGCCTTCATCAAGTCGATCCGCGGGTCGGACGTGGACGCCGCGTTGCACTACTTGGCCCGCATGGTCGAGGCGGGGGAGGACCCGCGTTTCATAGCGCGTCGTCTCGTGGTGCACGCGAGCGAGGACGTGGGGATGGCCGATCCCACGGCGCTGCAGAGCGCCGTGGCCGCGAGTCAGGCGGTCCAGTTCATCGGGATGCCGGAGGGGCGGTTGCCGCTGGCCCAGGCGACCGTGCATCTGGCCACGGCCCCCAAGTCCAATGCGATCATCACCGCCGTGGATGCCGCGTTGGCCGACGTGCGAGCGGGAAAGGCGGGAACGGTTCCGGCCCACCTGCGGGACGGGCACTACGCGGGAGCGACCCGGCAGGGCAACGCCGTCGGGTACCGCTACCCGCACGACAGGTCCGAGGGGGTGCTGGCGCAGCAGTACCCGCCGGACCGGTTGGTCGGCACGGACTACTACGAACCGAGCGGCCGGGGCGGCGAGCGCACGCTGGCCGAACGGCTGCCGAAGTTGCGCGGGATAGTGCGCGGCGAGCCCGATGGGCGGGACTGACACCTCGCGCGGGACCGGTCCGCGCGGCGGCCGGGCCCGCGCGTGCGGACTCGCGCGGCACCACGGACGCGGCAAGCGGCTCTCCCGCTTGCCGAGCGGGCCCCTGCGGGGTCCCTGCTACCCATCTCGGTGAAGGGACGAGTGAGTGAACGCCCGAACAGTGGTGACCAGGTGGATACCCGACTCGGCGGTGCAACTGCTGGAGTCGGTCGGTGAGGTCCGGTTGTGCAGTCAGAACCGGGCCATGACCCCGGAGGAGCTGGCCGAGGAGGTCAGCGGCGCGGACGCGGTCGTGTCGATGCTGCACGACCGCGTGGACGGGGCGATGCTGGACGCGGCGGGTCCCTCGCTGCGCGTGGTGGCCAACGTCGCCGTCGGCTACGACAACGTGGACGTTCCCGCGCTGGACTCGCGCGGGGTGCTGTTGACCAACACTCCGGGGGTGCTCACCGACGCCACGGCCGACCTGGCCTTCGGGCTCCTGCTGATGTGCACGCGCAGGCTGGGGGAGGGCGAGCGCCTGATCCGCTCCCGGACGCCCTGGGCGTGGCACTTCTCCTTCATGCTCGGTTCCGGACTGCAGGGCAAGAGGCTCGGAATCGTGGGGTTCGGCCAGATCGGCCGGGCGGTGGCCCGCAGGGCGCGGGCCTTCGGCATGGAGATCGTCTACACCGGGCGGAACCGGGCCGACGAGCGGGCGGAGAGCGAGGTCGGCGCCGAGTACCTGCCCATGGAGGAGCTGCTGGAGAGCTCCGACGTGGTTTCCCTGCACTGCCCGCTCACGAGCGAGACCCGTCACCTGGTCGACGGCTCGGCGCTGGCGCGGATGAAGTCCTCGGCGGTGCTGCTCAACACCAGCCGTGGCCCCGTGGTGGACGAGCGCGCGTTGGCGCGGGCGCTGCGGGAGGGTGTCATAGCCGGGGCCGGGCTGGACGTTTTCGAGAACGAACCCGAGGTGGAGCCCGAGCTGCTCGAGCTGGACAACGTGGCGCTCGCGCCGCACCTCGGTTCGGCCACCACGGAGACGCGCACGGCCATGGCGATGCTGGCCGCCCGCAACGTGGTCGGGGTGCTCGACGGCGGCGGGCCGGTCACGCCGGTCAACGGATGAGGTGAGCTCCGGCCCCTCCGCGGTGACCCAGCGGCCGCGGAGGGGCTGTGCTTCCTGTGCCGAAGTCGCTGCTCAAGAGCGGCCCAGCACGGCAAGGTGCCAACTCACGTGCGGAGGAGTCGCGCGAGCTGATCGATAGAGTGGCCTCGACGCTCGACTGACGGAGGAGAGGAAGAGGAGTCGATGGCTGTCACCGACTTTTCGCGGGCCGGCTGGCGCAGAGCGAGCCGCAGCAGTTCGAGCGGCGGTCAGCGCGTCGAGGTCGCGGTCACGACCGACCGGGTCGGGGTGCGCGACTCCAAGGAGCCGCACGGTGCGGTGCCCGCCTTCGACAGGTCCGCCTTCTCGTCCTTCCTCGCGGCTGTGCGGACGGGACGGCTCTGACGAACTCCGCGGCGGCCACCGTGACGTGCTCGGCCTGCGGGCCCGGTGATCGTGACCGCGGGGCGCTCGAGTCGCGGTCGCCCCGGGGCCACGATCACCCGGAAAGCACCGGTCCGGGAATCACCCGGTCCACCCGGTGCGAAGGCTGCGCACCGAGCCGATCGCGGCTCCCGCGACCGCGGCGAGGGCGGGTGCGAGCACGGAGATCGCGATCCGCGCGCCTCCCGGAACCAGCGTGAACCACTGGATCCGCAGCCCGAGGAACTCCTCCATCGGGGCGCGCAGTGCCAGGGCGGCCAGCACTCCCAGTCCGGTGGCCAGCGCCCCGGTGACCAGTCCGATGCTCGCGGCCCGACCGAGTTCGCCGCGCCCGGCGCGCCCACCGCGGACGGCTCGCCGCACTTCGTGGGCGCCGAGCAGGCCCGCGCTGATCAGCACTCCGAACAGGGCCACGTAGCGCCAGAGCTCGACCGTCCTGTTCAGGTTCTTCTCTCGCTCGAACGCGGGGAAGGCGCCGACGTTCATCTCCCGCAGCCGCCCGCCGACGGAGTTCACGTCGCTGCCCTCCTCGACCAGGATGCCGAGCCGGTCGGCTCCCGGTCCGCCGTGCAGCTGCTCCGGCGTTTGCCCCGAGTCGGCGGCCGCGAGCATCGCTGCCGTGCGCGGAGCGACGTAGGCCGTGTCGGATCCGTCCGCGTGCCAGCGGTGGTCGTAGGTCGCGGCGACGCGGAGCTCGATGGTCTCGCTGAAGTCGGGGGGAGAGCTCGGGGCCTCCGGGGCCTGCGCGCCCGGACCCTGCCCCGCCGGAGGACCCTTCTCCTGGGCGCCTTCCTCCTTGGAGCTCTCGTCGCCCTCCTGGCCTGCGGCCGCCTTCTCGTCGCCCGCCTGCTGCTCGGCGGCGCTCTCCTCCTCGGCGCTTCCCTCGTCGGAGCCCTCGTCGCGCGGCGGCTCCTGCGGTTCCGAGGAGGCGACGGTGTAGCTCAGCCGGATCTCGCGACCGAGGAACCGGGTGAAGTCGGCCCCCTGGGTGCGGGCGGGCACCACTATCGCGTCCGGGGGCAGGGGCTCCTGCACGCTTCCCCCGGTCAGCGGTGGCGGGACGTAGCTGCCCCAGGAGTGCACCGCCAGCGAGAACTTCGGCAACGAGCTGTCCTTCGGGGAGCGCAGCGAGGAGGGGTAGTCGGGGATGACCTGCTCGACCCCGGGTACGGCCCTGATCAGGTTCAGCTTCCTGGCGTTGAGATCGCCCTCGGTGGTCATGCTCGGCAGCGAGGAGACCACCAGGCGGTCCGCGCCGTCGGCGCGCAGCACGTCGCGCTCGGTGGCGGCGTGCATTCCCGAGCTGACCCCGCTTGTGAGGCTCAGCAGGAAGGCGAACACCAACACGACCGACAGCGTGCCGCGGTTGGCGAGCTTTCTCGGTAATCCGGCCGAGCCGGCCCCTCCGCCCATTCGGAGCGTTCCCCCTTGATGTTCCGTCGCCGCCGGAAGTGTGGACGACAATGCAATCTATCGTGTACTTGTAGCCGACTCTGCGCCTGCCACCTGGCAGCGGGGTCCCCACCCCGCTCACCGGTGCGTCACCCGGGGTGCGGTGCTCCGCTCCGCGGAGCCGTTCCGGTGCGCCGTCGCTCGCGGTGGCCCGGGGCGGGGCCGGCCAGGTCGTCCCGCGCGGCGGAAGCGGGCACCGGTGGGCCCCGCCGCGAACGGTCGAAAACGACCTGCGCGGAATGCCGTGCGCGTGTCGGCCCGACGGGCGCGATAGCCTGACCGCGATCACAGCCGCCGTGCCGAGCCCTTCGGCGGGGCGGCCGCACGAATCAGCTGGAACCCGGGAGGACACGTGACGCCCACCGAGATCGCCGCGCTGATCGCAGCAGGCGCTTTCGTGCTGCTGGTCGTGCTGCTGGCGATCCCGTTGGTCAAGCTCGGCCGCACGTTGGACGAGGCGACCAACGCGATCCGCAAGGCGCAGGAGAATTCCGATCCGTTGTTCACCGGCGCGAACACGACTCTGGACCATGTGAACACCCAACTGGACCGCGTCGACGGCATCACGGCCAACGCCCAGTCGGTCTCCAGCAACGTGTCCGCACTGTCCTCGCTGTTCACCGCTACACTGGGAAGCCCGCTGGTGAAATCAGCCGCTTTCACCTACGGCGTGAGCAAGGCCCTGCGCGCCCGTCGCAAGCGCGGCGAGGAGCCCGTGGGCAGGCACTCCCGCAGGCGCAAAAGGGGGCGCAAGTGAGTCGTCTGTTGTTGTTCGGCGCCGGTGTCGCCGCGGGCGTCGCGCTGAGTCGCAAGGTCGGCCAGACCGCGCGCAAGGCCACCCCGGTCGGTGTGGCCGATCAACTCGGTGACGCGGTGCGCGAGCTGGCCGGAGCGGTCGGTTCGTTCGGCGCGGACGTACGCGCCGGGATGACCGAGCGCGAGCACGAACTCCACGAGAGCGTGAGCGAGCGGACCGGGATAGTGACCGGTGGCCGCGAACGGCGGACCATCGACGGCCCCGACAATGGGGACAGGCCCGTCACCAGGATGGCCGGAACCATCGACGGTGCGGACTCGCGGGCGCGCCGAGCTCGTCGGGCGGGGCGTTGACCCTCGACGCGAGCCCGTCGTGCTCACGTCGACCAGGCGCCCCGCCTGTTCCGCGCCGGCAGCCGCATCCGCGTAGAAGGACTTCACCGTGCAGACCCACGAGATCAACAAACGTTTCACCGAACACTTCCGAGGGCGGGGCCACACCGTGGTCCCCAGCGCCTCGCTGATCCTCGACGACCCGAACCTGCTGTTCGTCAACGCGGGGATGGTGCAGTTCAAGCCCTACTTCATCGGGGACGCACCCGCCCCCTACCCGCGTGCGACGAGCATCCAGAAGTGCGTGCGCACCGGTGACATCGACGAGGTGGGCAAGACCACGAGGCACAACACGTTCTTCCAGATGGCGGGCAACTTCTCCTTCGGGGACTACTTCAAGGAGGGGGCCATCGAGCACGCCTGGAGCCTGGTCACCAACTCGCAGGACTCCGGTGGTTTCGGCTTCGACCCGGACCGGATCTGGGTCACCGTCTACGAGCACGACGCCGAGGCGGAGCGGCTGTGGCAGAAGGTCAGCGGCCTCCCCCCGGAGCGCATCCAGCGCAGGGACGCGCACGACAACTACTGGGACATGGGGGTGCCCGGTCCGGGCGGACCGTGCTCGGAGATCTACTACGACCGCGGCCCCGAGTACGGTCGCGAGGGCGGCCCCGTCGTCGACGAGGACCGCTACATCGAGATCTGGAACCTGGTGTTCATGCAGGACATCAGGGGCGAGGGCAGTCCCAAGGACGGGCACTCCGTGCTCGGTGAGCTGCCGACGAAGAACATCGACACCGGCATGGGCGTGGAGCGGGTCGCCTGCCTGCTGCAGGGAGTGGACAACGTCTACGAGACCGACCTGGTCCGGCCCGTGATCGCCAAGGCCGAGGAGTTCTCCGGGAAGCGCTACGGGGACAACCACTCCGACGACGTCCGGTTCAGGGTGATCGCCGACCACATGCGCTCCGGCATGATGCTGGTCTCGGACGGGGTCACCCCGAGCAACGAGACGCGCGGTTACGTGCTGCGCAGGCTGCTGCGCCGGGTGGTGCGCTCCACGCGGCTGCTCGGTGTGCACGAACCGGTGCTCGGGGAGTTCACCAAGATCGTCCGGGAGGCCATGTCGCCGGGCTACCCCGAGCTCGACACCGAGTTCGACCGGATCGACTCGGTGATCCGCAACGAGGAAGAGGCCTTCCTGTCCACGCTGTCGGCCGGTTCCAAGATCTTCGACACGGCGGTGGAGCAGACCCGCAAGTCCGGTTCCGCGCAGCTGCCCGGGTCGAAGGCCTTCCAGCTGCACGACACCTACGGCTTCCCGATCGACCTCACGCTGGAGATGGCGGCCGAGAAGGGGCTGTCCGTCGACGAGCAGGGCTTCCGGGAGTTGATGGAGCAGCAGCGTCAGCGCGCCAAGGAGGACGCGCGGGCGCGCAAGACCGCCCACGGGGACCTGTCCACCTACCGTACCCTGCTGGACGAGAACGGGTCCACCGAGTTCATCGGCTACACGGACCTGCAGGGGACCAGCCGGGTGCTCGGGCTGCTGCAGAACGGGACCCCCGTTCCGGCCGCGGGCGAGGGCAGCCAGGTCGAGCTGGTCCTCGACCGCACTCCCTTCTACGCCGAGGGCGGTGGGCAGATAGCCGACACGGGGCGGCTCGTCGGTCCCGGCGTCGAGCTGGAGATCACCGACGTGCAGCAGGCCGTGCCCGGGCTGTTCGTGCACCGCGCCAAGGTCCTCGGCGGTGAGGTCGGGGTGGACACCAGGTTGGAGGCCAGCGTCGACGCGGAGCGCAGGCACGCGATCGCCCGTTCGCACTCGGCCACCCACCTGGTGCACGCGGCGGTGCGCAACGCCTACGGGAAGCGTGCCGCCCAGGCGGGTTCGTTGAACTCGCCCGGCCGGATGCGTTTCGACTTCACCGCGCCCTCGGCCGTTTCCGAGTCGGTGCTCGGCGGGGTCGAGGAGGAAGTCAACGACTACCTGCAGAGCGACGCCGAGGTGCAGTCCTACACCACCTCGATGGACCGGGCCATGGAGCTGGGGGCCGTCGCCCTGTTCGGGGAGAAGTACGGCGACCAGGTCCGCGTCATCGACATGGGCGACTACTCGAGGGAGCTGTGCGGGGGAACGCACGTGGGTTCCATCGGTCAGCTCGGCGTCGTCAAGCTCGTCAACGACACCTCCGTCGGCTCGGGAGTGCACCGGGTGGAGGCGCTGGTGGGCATGGACGCGATGCGCTACATCAACAAGGAGCACATGCTCGTCAACGAGCTGGCCGACAAGTTCAAGGTCAAGACCGAGGACCTGCCGGACCGCATCGACAGTGTGCTCACCCGGTTGCGTGATGCGGAGAAGGAGCTCAAGCAGCTCCGCATCTCCAAGGTGCTGCAGTCCGCGGGCGAGATCGCCGGGCGAGCCGTCGACATCGACGGTGTGAGCCTGGCAGCCGAGCAGGTCGCCGACGGCGTGGACGGCAACTCCCTCCGGGCCCTGGCGGGTGAGGTGCGCGGCAAGCTCGGCTCCCGCCCCTCCGTCGTGGCGCTGTTCTCCGGCGACCCGGAGACCTCCAAGGTCGGTTTCGTCGTCGCGGCCAACCGCGAGGCCCAGGACAGGGGAGTGGCAGCGGGAGAGCTGGTCCCGTCCTTCGCCGCGCACATCGGTGGACGCGGTGGCGGCAAGGCCGAGATGGCCCAGGGCGGCGGGTCCGACCCCTCCGGGATCGACACCGCCGTGGCCGCGCTGCGCAAGGAGCTGGAGCAGGTGGTGGCACGGGCGTGAGTGCCGAACAATCCGAGCCCGGGACGAGCGGTGCCAGAGCCGGGGGCCGCACCGATCCGGGCCCCGGCAGGCGCATCGGCGTGGACGTGGGCGAGGCCAGGGTGGGTGTCGCGGTGAGCGACCCGGCGCCCCTGCTGGCCACTCCGCTCAGCACGCTCAAGAGGGACCGGTCCGGCAAGACCGACCTGATCAGGCTCGTCGAGCTGGTGAACGAGTACGAGGTCGTCGAGATCGTGGTCGGTCTTCCGGTCACCCTGGCGGGGCGGCACGGACGGTCGGCGGACATCGCGCGCTCCTACGCGGACGCCCTGGAAGCACGTGCCGGCGGGGTGCCGGTGCGGTTGAGTGACGAGCGCCTCACCACCGTGACGGCCACACGGATGCTTTCCGACCGCGGGATTCGTGGTAAGCGTCAGCGTGCCGTGGTGGACCAGGCCGCCGCGGTGGAGATCCTGCAGTCCTGGCTGGACGCGCGTGGCCGAAGCGAGTGAGGAGGGTTCCCCGGATGATCGGGGCCGTACTCGTCGGGTCGGCTTCGCGCGCGTTCCGCCGTGCTGCGGAACGAGGCGGTTGACGGACTCGGTCGGACCGGTCGTCGCGGTGCGCCGTGTCGAACCGGAGGGGGCGGAGCGGAGCGCCGCGCCCGGCCCGGTCGACCGAGTGACGCGGACGGGGCTTTGCGGAAGGCTCGCTGGGAGGACACTGGCGTGAACGACGATCTCGACCTGTTCACCGACGAAGCCGGTGACGAATCGGATCTGCGCAGGCAGGAGGAAACCGAGGACGAACGGTTCCGCAGGCGGAGACGGCGCAGGGTCGTCACGGCCGTGGCGGGAGTGCTCGTGTTGCTGATCGTCGTCAGCGGCGCCGTCTACGGCACGTCGCAGCTGCTGAGCCTCGGCGGTTACGAGGACTACGAGGGCTCCGGCAGCGGTGAGGTGGTCGTCCAGGTCGAGAAGGGGGACACCACCAGCGCCATCGGGCGGACGCTCGCGGAGAAGGACGTGGTGGCCTCGCCCGCCGCCTTCGTCGAGGCGGCCGAGGAGAACAGGAAGATCACCGGCATCCAGCCGGGCTTCTACTCGATGCGCTCCAGGATGTCCGGATCGGCTGCCGTGAGCAGGATCGTCTCGGACGAGGCCAGGGCCGGTCGGGTCGAGATCCGCGGCGGGATGCAGCTCGCGGATCACGTGGGTCCTGACGACGAGGTCGTTCCCGGCATCTACTCGCTGCTGGGGCAGGCCGCCTGCGGCGGGAGCGGGGGCTCCGCCGACTGCGCGAACAAGGAGAGCCTGGTCAAGGCCGCCTCCGAGACGCCGTTGACCGAGCTCGGTGTTCCCGAGTGGGCCGCCTCCGGGGCGTCCGAGGCGCCGGACCCGAAGCACCGGCTGGAAGGGCTGATCCTGCCCGGCATCTACCACGTGGAGCCCTCGGCCGCGGCGTCCCAGGTGCTGCGTTCGGTGCTGAGCAGCTCGTTCGAGAAGATGCGGTCCCTCGGTTTCCCCGAGATCGCGGACGGCACGAGTCACTCCCCCTACGAGCTGCTCAAGGTGTCCTCCCTGGTCCAGAGCGAGGGGATCGAGAAGGACTTCGGCAAGGTGGCGAGGGTCGTGGAGAACCGGCTGGACAGCGACATGAGGCTGCAGTTCGACTCGACGATCAACTACCTGCTGAAGGAGCCCTCGCTGCTGACCGAGGACAAGAACCGGGCCAAGGAGGGGCCGTACAACACCTACCAGAGCAAGGGCCTGCCCCCGTCCCCGATCTCCGCGCCGAGCGCGGCGGCCGTCGAGGCGACGGCCGATCCGCCGCCCGGGGAGTGGATGTACTTCGTCAAGTGCCAGAAGGACGGCACCTCGTGCTTCTCGAAGACGATCGAGGGGCACGAGAGGGCCAAGGACAAGGCCCAGCGCAACGGCGCCTACTGAGCAGGAGAGCGCGACATCCCGGTTCGCGTGGCGGCGCGGGTGGCGGAACCTCTCGCGGGCTCTCGCTGCGGGGCCCCGACATCGGGTAGCGACCTGCACAACGTCTCCGGCCGTCCTCGCGAGAGCACCACGGGAGAACCCGCGGCGGTGGCGGCTGCGCAGGCTCGTAAGCGCCTGCGTTGGGGTGGACCCCTTCGGCCGGGAGTCCTGTTCGGATTTCGTCGACTCGGGCCGCTCGTGGCGGTGCCGACTGCGTAGTCCCGGAGCGTTCGCGCTGGAGCGGCAGATTTTCCACGACTCGAGCTGCTCGGTGGGTCTGATGAGCGCAGCTCAGCGCGCGGCGCCGAGGAGTCCGGGCGGTTCCGGTAGGAGAAAGAGCGAGGTGGTGAGGATGACCGAGGGGGCGTCGCGGGACGAGCAGCCACGACCCCGCCGCGCTGGAGTGGTCGGTTCGCCCGTCGAGCACTCCCTGTCCCCCGTGCTGCACGGTGCCGCCTACCGTGCGCTGGGGCTGGACCACTGGTCGTACGAGCGCGTCGAGCGGGACGCGGACGGGCTGCACCGGCTGGTCGGGGAGCTGGACGAGGACTGGGTCGGGCTTTCCGTGACGATGCCGGGCAAGCAGGCGGCGCTGGCCCTGGCGGACAGCGCCACGGAACGGGCACGCGCCGTGGGAGCCGCCAACACGCTGGTCCGGAGGCGGGAGGCCGGTTGGGCGGCCGACTGCACCGATGTGGACGGGATCGTCGGCGCGCTGCGCGCCGCGGGCGGTTTCACGGGGGGCGGTGCCGCTCTGCTGCTCGGGGCGGGGGGCACCGCGCTGGCCGCGCTGGCCGCGTTCGCGGAACTGGGGATCGCCGAGGTGACCCTCGCCGTCCGCGAGCCCGCCCGGGCGGAGGAAGCGCTGGCCACTGCCGAGCGGTTGGGCCTGCGGGTGACCGCGCGGCGGCTGGGCTCCACGGATCTGGCGCGCGCTGCCGCGGAGTCGGACGTGGTGGTCTCCACCCTGCCCGCAGGGGCCGTCGACGAGCGCGCCCACGAGCTGGCCCGGGGGCCCGTCGTGCTCGACGTCGTCTACCACCCGTGGCCGACCCCGCTGGCCAGCGCCGTGCACGAGGTGGGCGGAAGGCTGGCGACCGGGCTGGACATGCTGCTGCACCAGTCCTTCGGTCAGGTGGAGCAGTTCACCGGACAGCGGGCGCCCGGAGCGGTGATGCGTGACGCGCTCTCCGCGGCGACGGGTGGGGAGTTGCCGTTGCCGCTGATCGGGGAGCGCGGCGAGTGAGCCGCGCGGGAACCGGCTCGCCGCGAACCGGTTCCCGCGTTCGGTCAGGAACCGTCGAGCTCGCTTCCGACCAGCTCCGCGATGTGGTCCAGCGCGTCCTCGGCGCCTTCGCCGTCGGCGGCCAGCACGACTTCGTCGCCGTGGGCGGCGCCCAGCGTCATCAGCCCCAGGATGCTGGCCGCCTCGACGGGCTCGGTCTCCTGCTTGCGGATGGTGATCTTGACCGATTGAGCGGCAGCGGCCTTCGCCAGCATGGCGGCCGGACGTGCGTGCAGCCCCACCTTGCTCGCGACGGTGACGTGTCGTTCTGGCATCCGTTCGCTTCCGTTCTCTTGTTCCGATGTCGCGGGCCGTGCGCCGACGGTGCCTCAGGTCCCGCCCGTCTTCGGGGTGCCGGAATCACCGTTGCTGCCCGAGGGGGTGGCGCTCGGCTCGGAATCGGCTCCTTCGGTGTCCTCGTCCTCCTCCCGGCCGGGAGTCGGTAGGTTCATTCTCGTGATGATGAAGCGGAAGAGGAAGTAGTAGATGACCGCGTAGCCGAGCCCGATGGGGATCAGCCACAGCGGTTTCTGCGCGATCCCGAAGTTGAGCAGGTAGTCGATGCCGCCCGCGGAGAAGACGAAGCCGTGGTGGATGTCGAGCCAGTTGACCAGCGCCATCGAGGTTCCGGTCAGGACCGCGTGCACGATGAGCAGCGGCCAGGCCACGAAGATGAACGAGAATTCCAGCGGCTCGGTGACGCCGGTCAGGAAGGCGGTCAGCGCCGTCGAGAACATGATCCCCCCGACGACCTTGCGCTGTGCCGGCTTGGCGCAGTGGTAGATCGCCAGCGCGGCCGCGGGCAGGGCGAACATGAAGATCGGGAAGAAACCGGCCATGAAGGTTCCCGCCGTCGGGTCGCCGGCGAAGAAGCGGTTGATGTCGCCTCGTTCGCCCTGGTAATCCCCGGTGAGGAACCAGACCACCGAGTTGGGGATGTGGTGCAGCCCGAAGGGCAGCAGCATCCGGTTGACCACTCCGTAGATACCACCGCCCGCCACGGCGCTTCCGGTGACCGCCTCGCCGAAACCGGTGAGCACCAGGTCGAAGTAGGGGTATATCAGGCCGAGCACCACACCGATGACCAGCATCACCCCGGAGGTAACGATGGGGACGAAGCGGCGTCCGCCGAAGAACCCTAGATAGGAGGGGAGCTTGATCCGGTGGTAGCGCTGCCACAGTCCGGCGGCGACCAGACCGGCTATGATGCCGCCGAGCACCCCGTAGGGGCCCTTGTTGTAGACGGTGGAGGCCTCGGTGTCGGTCATCCCCCAGAGAACTCCGGAAAGCACCAGGTACCCGACGGCCCCGGCCAACGCCGTGGACCCGTCGGCCTTCTTGGCGAAGCCGATCGCGACACCGATGGCGAACAGCAGCGGCAGGTTGTCGAACAGCGCCCCGCCCGCGGAGCTGATCACGGCTCCGACCTCGCCCATACCGGGGATGGCCCCGATCAGGTCGTCCTGACCGAGGCGAAGTGGCAGCGCCGCAGCGGGCAGCACGGCGATCGGCAACATCAGGCTCTTGCCCAGCCGCTGCAACTGGGCGAAGGTCTTACTGCCGCCCGAGGACGGGCTGGCGCTGGTGCTCATCGAGTACCTCCTGGACACGCCGGTGCTTTTGGGGGACGGGTCTCGTTGGTGGGCGTGCGGTTCGCCGCGGTGCTCCCCTCGGGGTGGAGGGCACCGCGGGCGGGCCGCCCGTCGAGTCGCTCGTGCCGTCTCCCGAGATTGGTACGGTAAGGTCTAAACCAGTTGGAGGGAACCCTGCGCCTCCGGTCGAACGGGTGTCAAGCGGATGGCGGATTCGTTGCCGGTTCGACATCGGAGGAGAGCGGGGCGGCATGGTTGGCTGAGGGGGAGCACGCTTCGGCGTGAGCAGAATCGTAATTGGAGGACTTCGGTGGCTGAGGACAAGGCGGCGGCGATTCTGGCCGCCCTGGGCGGTCAGGGGAACATCGTCGAGATAGAACCGTGCATCACACGGCTGCGTTGCGAGATCGAGGACGGCTCCAAGATCGACGAGGCCGCACTGAAGACCGCTGGTGCGCACGGTGTCATGCAGCAGGGCACCGTCGTGCAGGTCGTGGTCGGTCCGGAGGCGGACACCATCGCGAGCGATATCGAGGACTTGTTGTGAGCATTCGAGTAGGCAGCCCGGTGTCCGGACTCGCGGCCCCGATCGGTGAGGTCCCCGACCCGGTGTTCTCCCAGGAGATGGTGGGACCGGGGGTGGCCGTCAAACCGAACGGTGGAAGCGCCGAGGCGGTCGCCCCGGTGGACGGCACGCTGTCCACCCTGCACCCGCACGCCTTCGTGGTGAGCACCGAGGACGGCAGGGCGATACTGGTCCACCTCGGAATCGACACCGTCAAGCTCGAGGGCGCTGGCTTCACCCTGCACGCGGCCAAGGGCGACCGGGTGCGGGCCGGTCAGGGGATAGTCACCTGGAACCCGACCGAGGTCGAGGAGCAGGGCTACTCCGCGGTGTGCCCGGTCGTGGCGCTCGAGGTGGCCAAGGAGGAACTGGCCGATCTGACCGAGGACGCGCAGGTCGCCGCCGGGGACCCGCTGTTCGCGGTGGACTCCTGAGCGGACCTTCCGCTCCGTCGGGCACCCGCTCCGCCGCGACCTCCCGTTCGGCCCCGGGGCGGGTGCCCCTGAAACCGGGGCTCGGCGTCCGTCGCGTCCGACACGCCCCGGGGCGGCTGAGCTGGACGGCGTCGGCGGCGCGGGAGCGGCGACCCTCGGAGCATGATCCTTCTCGAGCTGGTGCCCGCCGCGACGGCGGGACTGCCCGGTCCGCTCCGCGGACGGACGGGGCGGTGGGGCCCGCGACGTCGGTGCCCGATCCCGGAGGTGCCCGCCCGCTGGTGCCACCTCGCGGTGGCGGCAGTGTGGAGCTGCGCTGTGGCCTCGGTGGTGGTCGGGGCATTCCCACCGTGGTGGCTTCCGACCCAGCTGATCACGGGATTGCTGCTCGTGCTGCTCACCGCCTGCGACCTCCGGCACCGGCGGCTGCCGGACGTGCTCACCCTGGGAGGTTGCCCGCTCGTTCTCGGAGCGCTGCTCCTCGCCGTGGTGCTCGGAGCCCCCACCCGGCTGCCGTTGTGGGGACTGGTCGGGGCGGTGGTGTTCGGAGGGTCCTACGCGGTGGTGCGCCTGATCGCGCCCTGCTCGCTCGGCGCCGGTGACGTCAAGTTCGCGGTGCTGCTCGGGCTCGCGATCGGAGGGGTGACACCGCTGCTGGTGCCGGTGGTGATGCTCGGAGCCGCCGTGGGAACGCTGGTGACGGCCGGGTTCCTGCGCAGGCGGGCCGTGCCGCACGGCCCGGCGATGGCGCTGTCGGCGTGGTTGGTGATCGGGGCTCCTGTTTTTTGATGGGGTCGGCGGTGCCGACTGCTCACGTGGTTCGAACGCTTCTCGGGACAGCGACGTCCTCCGGGGCGTTCTGCCGGAGTCCGCCGTCCGAAGCGCACCCGAGGTACTGGGCGGAGGGCGTTTCGTGGCAGGATCACAGTCGTGCTGCGCTGGATGACCGCCGGGGAATCGCACGGTCCCGCCTTGGTGGGGGTGCTGGAGGGAATGGTGGCCGGAGTGGAGGTCACCACGTCCGACATCTTCGCCCAGCTCGAACGCCGAAAACTGGGATTCGGCCGGAGTCCCCGGATGAATTTCGAGTCCGACGAGCTGGAAATCGTCGGAGGGATTCGCCACGGGCTCACCCAGGGGAGTCCGGTGGCCGTGCGGATCGGGAACACGGAGTGGCCCAAGTGGGAGCAGGTCATGGCCGCCGACCCCGTGGACCCGGAGGTGCTGGCCTCGCTGGCCAGGAACGAGCCGCTGACCCGCCCGCGGCCCGGTCACGCCGATCTGCCCGGCATGCAGAAGTACGACTTCGACGAGTCCAGGCCGGTGCTGGAGCGGGCCAGTGCGCGGGAGACGGCCGCCAGGGTGGCCGTCGGCACGGTGGCGCGGTGCTTCCTGCGCCAGCTGCTGGGAGTGGAGCTGGTCAGCCACGTGGTCTCGCTCGGGGACGTGGACGCCGCGGGCGAGACGCTGCCGACCGCAGCGGACCTGCCGGCCATCGACGAGAACCCGGTCCGCGCCTTCGGAAGCGGTGCCACCGAGCGGATGATGGCGGAGGTGGAGGCGGCCAAGTCCTCCGGTGACACGCTGGGCGGGGTGGTCGAGGTGATCGCCCACGGGCTGCCCCCGGGGCTGGGCTCGCACGTGCACTGGGACCGCAAGCTCGACTCGCGGCTGGCCCAGGCCCTGATGAGCATCCAGGCCCTCAAGGGAGTCGAGATCGGCGAGGCGTTCACCAACGCCCGGCGCCGCGGCAGCGCCGCGCACGACGAGCTCCACCCGGCCGAGGGGCCGAAGTGGGTGCACCGCTCCAGCAACAGGGCCGGCGGCCTGGAAGGCGGCATCACCAACGGTGAGCCGCTGGTCGTGCGCGCGGCCAAGAAACCGATCTCCAGCCTGCCGCGCGCCCTGTCCACGGTGGACGTGCGCACCGGCGAGCAGGCCCAGGCGATGCACCAGCGCTCGGACGTCACCGCGGTCCCGCGCGCGGCCGTGGTCGCCGAGACCATGGTGGCGCTGGTGCTGGCCCAGGCGGCGCTCGAGAAGTTCGGCGGCGACTCCCTCGGCGAGACCAGGCGTAACGTGGAAGGCTACTTCGCGGCACTGAGTCGGCGTGCCGAGAGCTGGAGGGCAGGGGAATGACTCCTCGGCTCGTGATCGTCGGCCCCCCGGGGGCGGGCAAAACGGTCGTCGGACGTCTGCTGGCGGAGCGGTACGGCGTCGGGTTCCGCGACACCGACTCGGACGCGGAACGGCTGGCCGGAAGGCCGATACCGGAGATCTTCACCGTGGAGGGCGAGTCCGCCTTCCGCGAGATCGAGGAGCGCGCGGTGGCCGAGGCGCTCGGCGAGCACACCGGGGTGCTGGCCCTCGGAGGCGGTGCCGTGATGGCGGAGGGCACCCGGAAGCTGCTGGCCGATCGACCGGTCCTGTTCCTGTCCGTCGGATTCGCCGAGGGCGTGCGCAGGACCGGTCTGTCCGCTCCGCGACCGCTGCTGACCGGGGTGAACCCGCGAGCGACGTTCCAGGCGTTGCTGCGGGACAGGCTGCCGCTGTACCGCGAGGTGGCGGACTGGGAGGTCGACACCGACGAGCTCGACCCGGAAACGGTGGTCGAGCGGGCGGTCCTGCGCATGGGGGACGCGGCCGCGGGTGGTGTTCCCGCGGAGTAGCGGGCCTGCCGGGCCTGCCAGGTCTGCCGGGCAGCGCCCCCGTCGATCACCCACCCCTCGGCCGCCCGGAGCGCCGGCGCGACAATGTGAAGGACATTCGGAGGCTGAGCGCTGCGGCCGCCCGACGCCGGGGCTCCGGCGGCGGGACCGGGTGGGCGGTTCCGCTCCGGCGAAGCGTCCGAGAGCCCGAACGAGAACACTTCAGTGAGAGGACACGATGAGCGAGCCGGAGCGGATTCCAGTCAACGCCGAGACACCCTACGAAGTGTTGGTCGGGCGCGG
The DNA here is from genome assembly GCF_011291845.1 of Actinopolyspora sp. BKK2. Classification (NCBI taxonomy): domain Bacteria; kingdom Bacillati; phylum Actinomycetota; class Actinomycetes; order Actinopolysporales; family Actinopolysporaceae; genus Actinopolyspora; species Actinopolyspora sp. BKK2. Next base: position 261,861 of record NZ_JAANTE010000004.1, read on the forward strand.
TCTTCTCGGTGAGCTCGTCGAAGTCCTCGGGGACGCCTCCGTGGTGGCCCTGGTGCACCAGCCGACGCTGACCGAGACCGTCGAGACGGTCCGCGAGGAGCTCTCCGAGGCCGGGCTGGACGCCCACCGGGTGGAGGTCCCCGACGCGGAGGACGGCAAGACGCTGTCCGTGGCGGGGTTCTGCTGGGAGGTGCTCGGCAAGATCGGCATGGACCGCGAGGGCGTCGTGGTCTCCTTCGGCGGAGGCGCGGTCAACGACCTGGCCGGTTTCGTCGCGGGCACCTGGATGCGCGGGGTGCGCGTGGTGCACGTGCCCACCACGATGCTGGGCATGGTCGACGCCGCGATCGGTGGCAAGACGGCTATCAACACCGAGGCGGGCAAGAACCTGGTCGGGCTGTTCCACGAGCCGTCGAAGGTGATCGTGGACCTGGCCACCCTGGAGGAGCTCAACGGCAACGAACTGCTCGCCGGGACGGCAGAGATCGTCAAGTGCGGGTTCGTGGGTGACCCGGAGATCCTGCGGCTCATCGAGCAGGACGCCGCGGCCGCGCTCGACCCGACCGGTTCGGTGCTGCCCGACCTCGTCGCGCGGGCGATCAGGGTCAAGGCCGCCGCGGTCGGGGCCGACCTGCGGGAGTCGCACCACCGCGAGATCCTCAACTACGGGCACACTCTCGCGCACGCGATCGAGCGCCGGGAGCGCTACCGCTGGCGGCACGGAGCCGCGGTGAGCATCGGTCTGGTGTTCGCGGCCGAGCTCGCGCGTCTCGCGGGCAGGCTGGACGACGCCACGGCCGATCGGCACCGCGCGGTCCTGGACCAGCTGGGGCTGCCGACCTCCTACGACCCGGACGCGCTCAACGATCTGCTCGAGCTCATGAAGGTGGACAAGAAGACCCGTTCCGGGATGCTGCGCTTCGTCGTGCTGGACGGTCTGGCCAAGCCGGGCAGGCTCGAGGCCCCCGATCCGTCCCTGCTCGCGGCGGCCTACTCCGCGCTGGCCGAGGGCGGGGCCAAGTCATCGGACCGGGGGGTCTTCCTGTGAACGTGCTGGTGCTCAACGGCCCCAACCTCGGCAGGCTGGGCAAGCGCGAACCGGACAAGTACGGGCACGCCACCCACGCCGACCTGGTGGAGCTGTGCGAGCGCACTGCCGCCGAGCTCGGGATCGGGGTCGAGATCCGCCAGACCGATCACGAGGGCGAGATGATCGGTTGGCTGCACGAGGCCGCCGACGAGCGGCGTCCCGTCGTGCTCAACGCCGCGGCCTGGACGCACTACTCGGTGGCGGTGCGCGACGCCTGCGCCCAGCTGCAAGCCCCGCTGGTCGAAGTGCACCTGTCCAATGTGCACCGACGCGAGGAGTTCAGGGGGCAAAGCTACCTCTCGGACATCGCCACCGCCGTGCTCGCCGGTTTCGGTGTGTTCGGTTACGCGATGTCCCTGCGCTGGTTGGCCGAGAACTCGACGTGACCGAGAACCAGGCGTGACCGGTTCCCGGGCCCCGGTGGCGCCGCGCCGGGGACTTCTCGCGCGAAACGTCCGAGACCTCCGAGGCGTTCTCGCGGCGCCGGCTGCGCGGCGTAGCGAATCGAGTGGCCGGCTGCCTCAGTCGAGCGGTGGTAGCTCCCTGACGCCGAACTCCCGGCGCAGCGCGGCCCGGGCCGCCCAGTAGCCGCACATGCCGTGCACCCCGGGCCCCGGCGGGGTGGCGGCGGAGCACAGGTAGACCCCGCGCAGCGGAGTGCTGTGGGGCACGAGCCGCCACGCCGGGCGGGCCAGGGTCTGGAGCAGGTCCACGGCTCCGGTGCTTATGTCCCCTCCGGGGTAGTTCGCGTCGTACTCCTCGAGCCGCGCCGCCGAGGTCCCGCTGCTTTCCAGGACGGTCTCGGAGAAGCCGGGAGCGTAGTGCTCGATCCGCCTCCGGGTCGTTTCCACCGGGTCGCGCGTGTCGCCGTTGGGCACGTGGCAGTAGGCCCAGACCGGGTACTTGCCGGGTGCCGCCCTGGTCGGGTCCAGATTGCCCGGTTCGGAGACCAGCGTGAACGGGTCCGGGACTCGCTCACCGCGTGCGGTGGCCCTTTCGACCGCGCGGATCCTGTCGGCCGTTCCGCCGAGGTGCGCCGTGCCGGCCCGTGAGATCTCGGGGTTCCGCCACGGGATCGGCTCGGAGACCAGGAAGTCGGCCTTGGCCGCTGCCGTTCCGTAGCGGTAGCGCTCCAACTGCCCGCGATAGCCGTCCGGAAGCAGTTCTCCGGCCATGGCCAGCAGTCCGCGCGGGGCCACGTCGAGCAGGACCGCGCGGGCCGAGCGCAGTCGCCGCAGGTCATCGATCGGCTGTCCGGTGTGCACGCGGGCGCCGTGGGCCAGCAGGTCGTCGAGCGCGGCCGCCGCTATGCGGTCGCTTCCCCCCTCGGGGATCGGCCAGCCTCCCGCGTGCGCGAGGTGGCCCAGCAGCAGCCCCACACCGGCTCCAGCCGGGTGGGGCGGTGCGCTGCCCGCGTGCGCGGCCACTCCGGCGAAGAGCGCGGGGGCCTTCGCCCCGCGGAAACCAGTGGGCAGCGGGGTTCCGTGCCGCAGCATCCGCTCGGCGAGCAGCAGGGCGGCGCGGGGAGACGGCGGTCTCCGCAGGTCGGACAGCATCGCTTCGGTGACTCGTCCGGTGTGGTCCAGCAGCGGCCGCATGAGCCGGTGCCAGCCGGGTCCGTCCTCGCCCAGACGTGCGCTGGTCTCGGACAGGTCGCGGTAGGCCAGCGCGGCCTCGCCGTCCTCCAGGGGGTGCGCGTAGCTGATCTCCGGGGTGTGCATCCGTACCCCGTCCCGGACCGGTCCGAAGCGGCGGAAGAAGGGCGAGGCGGTCATCGGGTGCACCGCCGAGCAGATGTCGTGGCGCACCGAGCTGTCGAACAGCCGCGCCGAGCGCAGTCCGCCGCCCGGTTCCTCCGCGGCCTCGTGGAGATGAACCCGCAATCCGCTGCGGGCGAGCAGCGCGCCCGCGGCCAGGCCGTTCGGCCCCGTTCCGACGATCGCCACCTCGGCTTCGTCGCTTCCGCGCGAGGTCGGGCTCGGTGTCATGCTCCCCTCCTCTCCGCCCGTGACGATGCCTCATCCCGCCGCGGCGCGCCGGTCGTGGCGCGCTGGGGCGGCGGTCGGTGCGGACGCCGGTGGCGCGTACTCGATGAATAGATATCGCAGAAAGTGTTAACAGAGTGAGTCTTCTCTGATAAGAATGGCTCGCATCACACGCAAGAGTGAGTGTCGGGAGGGCTGATGGTCGATCAGGAACCGTCCGCGATCAGCAGGAGACGCACCCTCGGGGGTGCGCTCGCGGGCGGAGCCGCCTTCGCGGCCGGAGGTTTGCTGAACGGCTGCGCCGCGCGCAGCGACGTGCGACGGCGCGACACCGCCGACCCGTGGAGACAGTTCGCGGGGTGCACGCTCAACTTCGTCTCCGAGAACACCGCCCCGACCAGCGCCATCGCGGCCGACGCGGAGCGCTTCACCGCGCTGACCGGGATCCACGTCAACATCGTGACCCTGGAACTGTCCGCGCTGGTGCAGAAGGTCGCGCTCGACCTGGCCTCCGGGCAGTCCCAGTACCAGATCATCTACGCCGACTCCTACCAGGTGCTGGCTCCCTACGCGGACGGACTGGTCGACCTGCGGGAACCGGCATCCGACGACTCGCTGCCGGGGGACGACTCGGACCTGGCCGACTTCTTCCCGCTGCAGATGGACGTCTCGGGACGGTTCGGCGAGGGGGACCGGGTGCTCGCGCTGCCCTACGACTGCGCGACGATGATCTGGCAGTACCGCAGGGACCTGTTCGAGGCCCACCACGACCGGATGGCCGACGACCTGGGATTCGATCCGACCCCGGGGCCGCAGCGGAGCTGGGAGGAGTACTACCGGATCGCCCGGTGGTTCAACGACAACGTCGACGAGGTCTCCTACGGCACCGGCCACCAGGCCAAGCAGCACGACTCCCTGATGTGCGACTTCTCCAACGTGCTGTTCGCCCACGGCGGGCAGTACTTCGAGAACGGGGAGCACGTCGGACGCTTCGGCGCGGTCGATCCGGGCCCGAGCACGCTCGGCTCGGAGGAGGCCCTGGCCGGAGCCGAGTTCTACAGCAGGCTGCTCTCCATAGCCGACCCCGCCTCCACCACGTGGGACTGGACCGGCCTCGGCGCGGCGTTCGCCGCGGGCAGGGTCGCGATGTGCCCGAACTGGCACGAGTTCGCCGCGGACAACGAGCGGGCCCTTCCCGGCAAGGTCGGCTACACCACGCTGCCGAGCGGCCCGGCGAGGTCGGCGAACATGTACGGAGGGGCCGGGATCGCGATCAACGGCAACACCGCCCCCAACGAGCGGGCCGCGGCCTGGCTGTTCCTGAAGTGGGCCACCTCCCGCAAGACCCAGCTGCGCAACCTCACCGGGGAGGTCGGAGGGGCCACCCCGACGCGGAGCTCCATCTACAGCACCCCCGAGATCCGGCGCGCGCAGCAGCGCCCGACCGGGATGCCGACCATGCTGACCGCACCCGCCGTGCAGCAGGCCTGGAAACCCGAGTACTCGGGGCTGCGCCCGAAGATTCCGATGTGGAACGAGTGCGACACCGCGATATACACCGAACTGTCGAGAATGCTGGCCGGGGACGTCGCGCCGCACCGGGCGATGCGTGACGCGCGCGACCACATCGACCGCATCGTCTCCCGAGGGTGGGTGGCAGCGGAATGAACGCTTCCGAGAACGCAGGAGAAGCGGTGCGGCGCAGGCGGAACGGGTCGGCGCGCCGCATCGGGTTCACCGGGCGCATGATGCTTCCCGGGATCATCCCGCTGGCCGCGCTGACCGTGCTGCCGTTCCTGACCATCGTGGTGATGAGCTTCAGCGACGTCCGGCTGCTCGGCGGGATGCGCTTGGACTTCGCCGGGCTGAAGAACTGGGGGCGCTTCTTCACCGACCCGGACATGGGGTGGTTCTGGCTGCGGACGGCGGTCTACTTCGCGCTGACGCTGGGGCTGGAGATGGTGCTCGGCGTGGTGCTGGCGCTGTGCCTGTGGCGGCTCGTCCGCGGGCGCAACCTCGTGCTGAGTCTGCTGCTGCTGCCCATGTTCGTCGCCCCGGTGATCGTGGGGTTGCTGGGCAGGTTCCTCACCGATCCGACGTTCGGACTCTACACTTGGTTGCTGGAACGGGTCGGCTACGAGGGCGACCTGCTGGGCGGCACTTTCACGGCCTTCGCCGCCGTGGTGGCCATGGACGTCTGGGAGTGGACACCGCTGATCGCGCTGATCACCCTGGCCGGGCTGTCCGCCGTGCCGCCCACGCTGCGCGAAGCGGCCGCGCTGGACGGTGCCGGGCGCTGGCAGACGCTGCGGCACATAGTGCTGCCCTCGATATCCAACGTGCTGCTGGTCGCGCTGCTGATCCGCGCGATGGACGCGATCCGCTACTTCGACATCATCTGGGTCACCACCAACGGCGGTCCGGCCAACGCGACCAAGATCGTCCCGGTGCGGCTGTACGAGACGGCCTTCCGGTTCTTCGACTTCGGCTACGCCGCCGTCGTCGGGTTGGCGATGCTGTTCGCGTCCATAGTGGTGGCTCGGATGTTCGTGCGGATGCTGGACACGAAGGGACTCGCCAGATGAGCGTGGTGGACACCCCGAACCCCCGCCGGGCGGAATCGGCGGGGCAACAGGAAACCGCTGAGCAGGACGGGCGGCGAGCGAGCGCGCGGCGAGCGGCCCGCAGGGGATCGCGGTCGAGTCCGCTGGACCGGACCGGCACGGGCACCGGAGTCGTGATCGCGGTGGTGCTCGGCCTCGCGCTGCTGTGGACCCTGGTTCCGCTCGTGTGGATGGTGCTGTCCTCGTTCAAACCGGCCACCGCCATCACCTCGGCCGAGCCGAGCTGGTTGTTCACCCCGACCGGGGAGCACTACGCGGGGTTGTTCACCGGGGGCAACGAGCTGATCCCGTACCTGTGGCACAGCGTGGCGGCGGCCGGGCTGTCCGCGGTGCTGTCCGTGGTGCTGGGAGCACCGGCAGGCTACGGACTCGCCCGCAGCGGGATGCGCGGCAAGCGGCACCTGTCCTTCTGGATCATCTCCACGCGAATGGCCCCCATCGCCGCCGTGGTGCTGCCGCTGTTCCTGATGTTCCGCCAGGTCGGCCTGATCGACACGATCCCCGGCCTGGTGCTGGCCTACATGACGTTCAACCTCCCGTTCGCGATCTGGCTGCTGAGCTCGTTCTTCTCCGACCTGCCACCGGCCCTGGAGGAGTCCGCGCTGGTCGAGGGGTGCACCAGGTGGCAGGCGTTCCGGCACGTCGCCCTGCCGCTGACCAAACCAGGCCTGGTCACCACCTTCGTGCTCTGCCTCGTGTTCGCGTGGAACGACTACGCCTTCGCGCTCGTGTTCAGCGGCCCGGACTCGCAGACTCTGCCGATAGCGGCCAGCCAGCTGGTCACCCAAGCCGGAATCGACTGGGGCCAGCTCTGCGCGATCGGCACCTTCGTCGTGGTCCCGATGATGTTGGCGGGACTGGCAGTTCGCCGGTGGTTGGTAACCGGCCTGACCCTTGGAGCGGTGACTGGAGAATGACCGAATCAGCGGAATCGATGCGCGTCTCCGTGCTGCGCGCGGTCGAGGACGTCGCCGTGGAGCGGCGTCCGATCCCGGAACCCGGGCCGCACGAGGTGCTGGTGCGGGTCTCGGCGGTGGGGACCTGCGGCTCGGACACGCACTACTACGAGCGGGGCAGGGTCGGCGAGTTCGTGGTCCGCGAGCCGCTGGTCCTGGGGCACGAGGCCTCCGGGACGATCGTGGCCCGCGGCTCCGAGGTCACCGGCCTGGAGTCGGGGACCAGGGTCTCCCTCGAACCGGGAGTGCCCTGCCTGTCCTGCCACGAGTGCCGCTCGGGGCGCTACAACCTCTGCCCCGAGGTGCGGTTCTTCGCGACCCCGCCGGTGGACGGGGCCTTCAGCGAGTACGTCACGCTGCACGAGCAGTTCGCCTACCCGGTCCCCGAGGAGTTGTCCGACGAGGCGGCCGCGCTGATCGAACCGCTCTCGGTCGCCGTGTGGGCCTGCCGCAAGGCGCGGATAGCGCCGGGCGCGCGGGTGCTGGTGACCGGGGCGGGGCCGGTCGGTCTGCTCGCCGCCCAGACCGCTCGCGCGTTCGGAGCCACCGAGATCGTGGTCACCGACGTCGTCGACCACCGGTTGCGCATGGCCGAGGAACTGACCGGTTGCACGGCCGTGAACGTCCGGCACCACCCGCTCGCCGAGTCCGGCCACGAACCCGACGTGCTGCTGGAGTGCTCCGGCAACCCCACCGCGGCGGCCGAGGCGGTGCGCACCGTCGTCCGGGCCGGACGGGTGGTCTTCGTCGGCATGGGCGGCGACGAGCTGCCGCTGCCGCTGTCCCACGTGCAGACCAGGGAGATCGAGGTCACGGGCACCTTCCGGTACGCCAACACCTGGCCGACGGCCATAGCGCTCGCCTCCTCCGGTGCGGTGGAGCTGGACCGGCTCGTGACGCACCGCTTCGGGCTGGACGCGGTTCCCGAGGCCCTCACCGCGTCCGCGCGGGACGAGACGGTGGTCAAGGCCGTGGTGCACCCGCAGGAGTGAGGCGCGGGTGACGTGTTCGCGGCCCGGGGTTCGCGTGGCGGTGCGGGTGACAGTGCGGGTGGCGGAACCTCGCGCGGTCCCGCGAGCGGTGGCTCCGAGCTCGGGTCGCGGCCTGCGCACCGTCGGGACCGCCCGCGCGGGAGCATCGCGGGAGGCCCCGCGGTGGCTGGTGGGTGAGCGCGCTCGGCAGGAGGTCGGGGCACTCGTCCGACGAGCGGCCCCGACCGCACGAGCGCTCGCCCGCCCCGCGCGAGTCCCGAGTGATCACCCACGACACCCCGACAGCGAATCCCGGAGAGGTCCCATGGTCGCCGCCAGACCGTCGGAAGCAGCAGTGGAGCAGCGCAGGCAGGAGGTCCTGCGCGTCGTCGTCGACAGCGGAGGAGTCCGCATAGACGAGCTGGCAGCGCGGTTCGGGGTGAGTCTCATGACGATGCACCGCGATCTGGACGACCTCGCGGCCAGACAACTGCTGCGCAAGTTCCGCGGCCGGGTGGAGTCGTTCCCCTCGCTGACCATGGAGACGGCGACCCGGTTCAGGGTGGGGCTGCACGTGGTCGAGAAGGAGGCCGTGGCAGCGGCCTCCGTCGAGGAGGTGCGCCCGAACAGCACGGTGATCCTGGACGACTCCAGCACGCTGCTGCCGTTCGCCCGCAGACTCGCGGGGATCGAGCGGTTGACCGCTGCCACCAACTCGTTCGGGGTGGCCCGCGCGCTGGCCGGAGGTGAGCGCGAGGTGCTGATGATCGGCGGACGTTTCCGCGAGGAGTTCGACTCGTGCACCGGCCCGGACGTGCTGCGCGGGCTCTCGCGGTTGCGCGCCGATCTGGCGGTGACCTCGGCCACCGCGATCGCGCAGGGGCGGCTGTTCCACCCGATACAGGAGTTCGCCGAGATCAAGGAAGCCATGTGCGCGGCGGCCGAGCGCAGGGTGCTGCTGGTCGACCACTCCAAGTTCGGCAAGACGGCCACCTACGCGCACGGCGGCGTCGACGCCTACGACCTGGTGGTGACCGACGAGGCCACCCCGGCCGAGGAGATAGCAGCCATCCGGGAGCGCGGCACCGAGGTGCGGGTCACCCCCGTTCCCGCTGCCGAGGACTTTCCCGGTGACGTCCCCCAGTACCGAAGGAGCGATTGAACTCATGCGTGCGGTAGTCATCGAGAAGCCGGGCGAGGTGTCGGTAACCAACGTCGCGGACCCGACGCCCGGCGCCGGTCAGGTCGTCGTCGAAGTGGACGCCTGCGGCATCTGCGGCACCGACATCCACATACTCGACGGGGACTTCGCCCCGACGCCCTACCCGATCGTCCCCGGTCACGAGTTCGCCGGGACGGTCGTCGCCACCGGTGACGCGGTCTCCGGGCCGCGGATCGGCGATCGGGTGGCCGTGGACCCCTCGCTGTTCTGCGGTTCCTGCCGCCAGTGCGAGGTGGGGCGCGGCAACCTCTGCGAGAACTGGAACGCCGTCGGGGTCACCCGCGACGGTGCCTGCGCCCAGTACGCGCTGGCGCCCGCCGCCAACTGCCACCGGCTGCCGGAGGGGGTCAGCACCGCGCACGCCGCGCTGATCGAGCCGCTGTCCTGCGCGGTGCGCGGTTTCGACCGGCTTCCCCGCGGGCTCGGTGAGCACTACCTCATCTACGGGGCGGGCACGATGGGGCTGCTGATGCTCCAGCTCGCCAAGCGCAACGGCGCCGTCTCGGTCTCGGTCGTCGACCTCAACGAGGAGCGGATCCGCGTGGCCGAACAGCTCGGCGCCGACGTGACCAGCACGGACGCGGCTCGGCTGCACCACTCGGACGGCTGGGAAGTGGTGGTGGACTGCACCGGCGCGATCCCGGCCATCGAGGACGGACTCACCCGGGTGCGCCGCGGTGGGACCTTCCAGCAGTTCGGCGTGGCTCCCGGCGAGGCCACCGCCTCGTTCTCCCCCTTCCGGGTCTACAACGACGAGATCGACATCGTCGGCAGCATGGCCGTGCTGCACAGCTACGGGCGAGCGGTCGAGCTCATGGGTGCCGGGGTGGTCGACGCCGAGACCATGATCACCCACGCCTTCGGGCTCGACTCGTACGAGCAGGCGGTCGGCGACTTCCGCGCGGGGACGGGGCGGAAGGTTCAGGTGCTGCCGGGGAGTTGAGGTGCAGGTCGCCGGTGCCGGTTGCTTGACGGTGCGGGCGGGCGGTGCCGGTGGATCGGGTGGGGTCCAGCGCCGGCACCGCGAGAACCACGTCGGTCGTCAGCACGACCGGAGATCTTCGAAGAAGGCAGGAGAGAGGAGTCGACGATGGCAACGATCACCTACGACCGGACGACCCGCCACTACCCCGGGGCCGAGCACCCCGCCGTGGACGGCTTGCGGCTCGACGTAGCCGACGGGGAGTTCCTGGTGCTCGTGGGACCCTCCGGATGCGGGAAGTCCACCAGCCTGCGCATGCTGGCCGGTCTGGAGGACGTCGACGACGGCGCCATACACATCGGCTCGCGCGAGGTGACCCACCTGGCGCCGCGGGACAGGGACATCGCGATGGTCTTCCAGAACTACGCGCTGTACCCGCACATGTCGGTGGCGGGCAACATGGGGTTCGCGCTGCGCATGGCGGGGATGGACAAGACCGAGATCGCGGAGCGGGTGCGCAACGCGGCGCAGTTGTTGCGCATCGAGGAGTTCCTGGACCGCAAGCCGAAGGAGCTGTCCGGAGGGCAGCGGCAGCGCGTCGCGATGGGGAGGGCCATCGTGCGCGAGCCCCAGGTCTTCCTGATGGACGAGCCGCTGTCGAACCTGGACGCGAAACTGCGGTCCTCCACGCGGGCCCAGATCGCCGCGCTGCAGCGCCGCCTCGGGGTGACCACCGTCTACGTCACCCACGACCAGGTCGAGGCGATGACGATGGGCGACCGGGTCGCCGTCCTGGACGAAGGAGTGCTGCAGCAGTGCGACACTCCCCGCGCGCTCTACGATCACCCGGCGAACGCGTTCGTCGCCGGGTTCACCGGTTCGCCCCCGATGAACCTGCCGACCGCCCCCTTCGACGCGGAGGGGGCCTCGCTCGGCGGAACGACCGTTCCACTGCCGCGCGAGGTGCTGCGGGCCGCCGAGGCCGAGGGGGGCGAGACCCTGCGGGTCGGTTTGCGCCCCGAAGCGCTGCACCTGGACACCGAGGGGATCCCGCTCACGGTGGAGCTGGTGGAGGAGCTCGGCGCCGAGGCGCTGTGCCACGGGGTGGTCGACACCGGGGAGGGAGAGGAGCAGCGGCTCGTGGTGCGCGTCGACTCCCGCACCCCGCCGCGCGCGGGCGAGCGGGTGCGGGTCGGCTTCCGCGCGGACGAGGTGCACGCCTTCTCGGCCCTGACGGGGGAGCGGCTGGGCGACTGATCGAGGTCGCCCGCTCTTCCGCGCTCCGCATGTGCTCGCCGGGCGGCCTCTCGCCGGACCCGGTCGCCCGATACCGACGGGCGGGACAGGTGCACCGGAGTTCGCTCACTCGAAAGAGTGAGTGCGGGGCGAGCGCACCCGACAGTGCGGAACGGCACACCGGTTTCGCCCCGACCGAATTGGTGGCTTCCGAGGGGCGGGTTTTAAGCTGCCAGGCATGCCCGAAACGCACGTACACCGCCGGGATGCCCTGCGTGCCCACCTGCGCGACAGCGAGGTGGACGCGGTGCTGGTGACCGACCTGCTCAACATCAGGTACCTCACCGGCTTCACGGGCTCCAACGCGGCCCTGCTGGTGCACGCGGCCGACTCTGCCGGTAGCGAGCGCAACACGGTGTTCTGCACCGACGGCCGGTACCGGACCCAGGCCTCCGAGCAGGTGCCCGACCTGGAGCACCTCATCGACAGGGCCAGCGCGCAGCGGCTCGCCGAGCACGTCGAGTCCCGCGTCGAGGCGTACCGCCGCGTCGGCTTCGAGAGCCAGCACGTCACGGTGGACGGCAGGGACGCCCTGGAGAGCGCGGCCCCCTCCGCGGAGCTGGTCCGCGCGCCCGGCCTGGTCGAGCGGCAGCGTCTGGTCAAGGACGCGGACGAGATCGAAGCGCTGCGGGCGGCCTGTGCGGCAGCGGATCGGGCACTCGCGGAGCTGATCGAGCACGGGGGGCTGCGTCCGGGACGCAGCGAACTGGAAGTGGCCCGGGAGCTCGAGAGCCGGATGCTGGACAACGGCGCCACGGGGCCGTCCTTCGAGACGATCGTGGCCACCGGTGCGAACTCGGCCGTGCCGCACCACCGGCCGACGTCGACCCGGCTGAGCGCGGGCGACTTCGTGAAGATGGACTTCGGAGCGCTCGTGGACGGGTACCACTCGGACATGACGCGCACCGTCGTGCTCGGTGAGCCCGCGAGCTGGCAACGCGAGGTCTACGATCTCGTGGCGACCGCGCAAGCGGCCGCGCGCGCGGCCATCCGGGACGGCGCCGACGTGCGCGACGTCGACTCGGCGGCACGTGACGTGATCACCGGGGCGGGGTACGGCGAACAGTTCCTGCACGGTCTCGGCCACGGCGTTGGCCTGGAGATCCACGAGGCACCGGCCTTGTCCCAGAGGGGAGAAGGTACCATCGGGGCCGGAATGGCGGTCACCGCCGAGCCCGGTGTGTACCTACCGGGGTGGGGCGGCGTCCGCATCGAGGACACGCTGGTCGCGCGTGCGGACACGCCGGAGTTGCTCACCTTGACGACGAAGGAACTCGTCGTTCTCTAGGTGAGGCAACGCGCGCTCGAACCCGCTTCTCGGTCGCGCGCCAGCTCGAAACGGCGAACATCTGCAGCCTGCACCACAGGAGAGACTCCGACCGTGGCCACCACGAACGACCTGAAGAACGGAATTGTGCTCAACATCGACGGCCAGCTCTGGACCGTCACCAGTTTCCAGCACGTGAAACCGGGCAAGGGCAGCGCCTTCGTGCGCACCACCCTGAAGAACGTGCTCTCCGGCAAGGTCGTGGACAAGACCTTCAACGCCGGTGTCAAGGTGGAGACCGCCAACGTCGACCGCAGTGAGATGACCTATCTCTACAACGACGGCGTCGACTACGTGTTCATGGAACCCGACACCTACGAGCAGATCAGCGTCTCGCCGGAGACGGTGGGCAACGTCGCCGGCTACATGCTGGAGAACAGCACCGTGACACTGGCCCGCCACGAGGGGGAGCCGCTCTACGTGGAGCTGCCCGCCTCCGTCGAACTGCGCATCGCGCACACCGACCCCGGTGTGCAGGGGGACCGCTCCACCGGGGGAAGCAAGCCCGCCGAGCTCGAGACGGGGGCCACCGTCCAGGTGCCGCTGTTCATCGAGTCCGGCGAGAAGATCAAGGTGGATCCGCGGGACGGTCGTTACCTGGGGCGTGTCAAGTGACCGGCTTCCGCAGTTCGAACAGCTCGTCGGTACGGCCGTTCCGTCGAGGGCCGCGCGCCGGAAAGAGGGTATGAGTTGGGCGAACGTAGTGAGGCCCGCAAACGCGCGGTGGAAGTACTGTACGAGGCCGACCTGAGGGAACTGGAGCCCGAGAACCTGCTCAAGGAGCGCGTGGGTTCCACGGAGGCTCCCGCCGTCAGCGACTACGCCGTGAAGCTCGTCTCCGGGGTCGCCGAGCACAGGGAACGCATCGACGAGCTGATCGTCAACTACTCGGAGGGTTGGGCGCTGTCGCGGATGCCGATCGTGGACCGGTCGGTGCTGCGCCTCGGTTTCTTCGAGATGCTGTGGGGGGACGGGGTCCCGCCCGCCGTGGTGATCGACGAGGCCGTTCAGCTGGGCAAGGCGTTATCCACGGACGACTCCCCCCGCTTCATCAACGGCGTGCTGGGCAGGTTGTCCGGCATCGACGAGAACGAGCGCGAATCGATGCGCGGTTCGCGCGACGGCACCGCGGAGCGGGACCACCGAGGTGGGACCGCAGCGCAGGACTCCGCCGATTTCGAGGACGCCGCCGACGGCTCCGGTCAGCGCCGTGCCGAAGCGGGGCGCGGCGGCCAGGAGGAGGACTGACTCCGGGGCGTCGTTCGCGCCCGGCTCCTCCCGCGCGGTCGCTCCGCGCTGCGCGCCCTGCAGCGCCCGCCGCGCGTGCTCGCGCCCGGAGCCGGGCGCGGTGGTGGAGAGGCTTTCGGTCCCGTCTTCCCGACCGCGGGGAGACGGGACCGAAACGTTTCGGCGGGTTCACCCTCCCGCGTGGACCCGCATCCGCCGGGGCGGATGCGGGCGCCGAGTCGTCACTCCTCGTGCGACGGGCGGGCCTCCGGAGGAAGGACTCCCCAGTCGATGAGCTGCTCGGTGAGTTCTCCCGGGGACATGTCGTAGATGATGGCCAGGGAGCGCAGGTCCTCGGTCCGGATGGACAGGACCTTGCCGTTGTAGTCACCTCGCTGGCTCTGGATGGTGGCCGCGTAGCGCGCCAGCGGACCGACCTTCTCGGCCGGGAGCTGTTGCAGCCGCTCCAGATTGATGACGACCTTGGTCGCCGGCTCAGCGGTGGAGGGGACACGGCCTTCCGGAAGTAGTTCGGCTACCGGAACTCCGTAGAAGTCGGCGAGTTCGGCGAGTTTCTGCACGGTGACCGCGCGGTCACCTCGTTCATAAGACCCGACGACCACGGCCTTCCACCGCCCGCCTGACTTCTGCTCGACGCCGTGCAGCGAAAGACCCTGCTGCTGGCGGATAGCGCGGAGCTTGTTGCCCAGCGCCTTGGCGTAGTCGCCCATGTGGCGTTTCTCCGTTTCATTCGCCCCGTCAGCCTAGTTTCAGTTGCCGGGGAGGAACGCTCTGTGTTGATACGGAGAGTAATGGTCGCTCGCGAGCGTCACCAGGTCAAGTTGCTCTCGGCGTGAATGTGGCACGAATCCCGCTACACCACCCCGGCGATTGACCCCCCGACGCTGATAGCGTACAGGGCAAGCCCGGCGGTTGCCGGGATCCAGGCGTCCTTTAACGGCCCGTCCAGTGAGGCGGGGAAGGAGGTCCCCGTGGCGTCACGCCAAACGGCGGGCGCGACGGCTCCGGCCGGGCAACGCGAATTGCTTTCGGCCGGTGACGTCGCGCGCACTGTCGCCCGAATGGCCCATCAAATCATCGAAAAGACCGCGCTCGACAGCGGCGGTGATCACGTCGTCCTGCTGGGTGTTCCCACCCGGGGCGCTCCGCTCGCCCGGCGCGTCGCGGAACGCATCGCCACTTTCACCGGGGTGCGCCCGCCCGCCGGAGCGCTGGACATCACCCTGTACCGCGACGATCTGCGTCAGCAGCCGAATCGTCCGCTCGAGGCCAGCGACGTCCCCGCGGAAGGGGTGGACGGCGCGCTGGTCGTGCTGGTCGACGACGTGCTGTTCTCGGGGCGCACGGTTCGCTCGGCGCTGGACGCGCTGCGCGACCAGGGACGCCCGCGAGCCGTCCAACTGGCCGTGCTGGTGGATCGCGGGCACCGTGAACTGCCCATCCGGGCCGACTACGTGGGCAAGAACGTGCCCACTGCCCGGACCGAGGACGTCGCGGTGCGCCTGACCGAAGTGGACGGCACCGACGCCGTGCTGCTGCGGCGCCCCGAGTCCGCCTCCGGGAGCGCGGCGGACGATTCCGATCCCACCGGCAGGCCCGACCACCCGGACGGCGCGGATTCCGGCGCCGCCGGTTCGGCCGGAGAGGAACAGTGATGCGACACCTGCTCACGGCCGAGCGGCTCGACGCGGAAACCGCGACCGCCGTGCTCGACACCGCCGACGCGCTCAAGCAGACCCTGCTGGGCAGGGAGGTGCGCAAGCTGCCGACCCTGCGCGGGCGCACCGTGATCACGATGTTCTACGAGAACTCCACGCGCACCAGGGTCTCCTTCGAGGTGGCGGGAAAGTGGATGAGCGCCGACGTGATCAACGTCTCGGCCTCCGGCTCGTCCACGAGCAAGGGGGAGTCCCTGCGGGACACCGCGCGCACCCTGTCCGCCGCGGGGGCGGACTGCGTGATCCTGCGGCACCAGGCCTCCGGCGCTCCGCACCGGATATCCGAGTGGTTGGATCCGACCGGGACCAAGGTCGTCAACGCGGGTGACGGGATGCACGAGCACCCGACCCAGGCGCTGCTGGACGCGGCGACCCTGCGCGAGCGGCTCGGATCGATATCCGGCCGCAGGGTCGGCATCGTCGGCGATCTGCTGCACAGCAGGGTGGCCCGCTCCAACGCGCACCTGCTGCGAACCCTCGGGGCCGAGGTGGTGCTGATGGCCCCGCCGACGCTGGTCCCCGAGGGGGCGCGGCACTGGGGCGTCGAGGTCACGCACGACCTGGACGCCCAGCTGCCGGGGCTGGACGCCGTGATGGCGCTGCGCGTGCAGGCGGAGCGGATGCACGGCGGGTTCTTCCCCACCGAGCGGGAGTACTCGGTCGGCTACGGCCTCAACTCCGCCCGCGCGGCGAAGCTGCCCGAGCACGCGGTCGTGCTGCACCCCGGCCCGATGCTGCGCGGCATGGAGATCGCTCCGCAGGTGGCGGACTCGCCGCGCGCGGCCGTCGAACAGCAGGTGCGCAACGGGGTGCACGTGCGCATGGCTGTGCTGTACCACCTGTTGGCCGGAGAGGAGAACGCGGCGTGAACGGTGTCGAACGACCGACGGAGGAGTCCGGAGGGCGGGTGCTGCTGCGTTCGGTGCGGCCGTACGGCACGGGCGATCCGGTGGACCTGCTCGTGGAGAACGGTAGGATCGCGGCGCTCGGGGCGGACCTCGACGTCGAGGCCGACCGGGTCGTCCACGCCGAGGGAGCAGTGGCCCTGCCCGGTTTCGTGGACCTGCACACCCACCTGCGCGAACCCGGGCGCGAGGACGCCGAAACCGTGGAGAGCGGTTCGGTCGCGGCGGCGCTCGGCGGTTACACCGCGGTGTTCGCGATGGCCAACACCGATCCGGTGGCCGACAACGCGATCGTCGTCGAGCACGTCCGGCGGCGCGGGGACGAGGTCGGCCTGGTCGACGTGCACCCGGTGGGGGCGGTCACGGCCGGGCTGGGCGGTGCGAAGCTGGCCGAGATCGGGGCGATGGCCCGCTCGAGCGCCGCGGTGCGCGTGTTCTCCGACGACGGCCACTGCGTGGACGACCCGCTGCTGGTGCGGCGGGCCCTGGAGTACACCGGCGCTTTCGGCGGCGTGGTCGCCCAGCACGCCCAGGACCCGCGACTCACTCCCGGCGCCCAGGCCCACGAGGGGGGCAACGCCGCGCGGCTCGGCCTGGCCGGCTGGCCCGCCCCCGCCGAGGAGTCCGTGGTGGCCAGGGACTGCATGCTCGCCGGGCACACCGGCGGAAGCCTGCACGTGTGCCACGTGTCCAGCGCGGGAACTGCGGACTTCCTGAGCTGGTGGCGCTCCCGCGACGTTCGGGGCCGCGTCTCCGCCGAGGTGACTCCGCACCACCTGCTGCTCACCGACGAGCTGCTGGAGACCTACGACCCGCGCTACAAGGTCAATCCGCCGCTGCGCACCGATGACGACGTGCGCGGTCTGCGCGAGGCCCTGGCCTCCGGGGTGATCGACTGCGTGGCCACCGACCACGCCCCGCACGCCGAGCAGGACAAGGACTGCGAGTGGTCCGCCGCGCGCCCCGGGATGCTCGGGCTGCAGACCGCGCTGTCGGTGCTGGTCCGCGGCATGGTCCGCCCCGGGCTGCTGGACTGGCGGGGCGTCGCGCGGGTGCTGAGCGAGGCGCCCGCCCGCATCGCCGGTCTGACCGACCAGGGGCGTCCTCTCGAGGTCGGGGAGCCGGCCAACATCGCGCTGGTGGACCCGGAAGGCGAGTGGACCGTGCACGGCACGGAACTGGCCGGAACTGCGGTCAACACCCCCTTCGAGGGAATGGTGCTGCCCGCCAGAGTGTTCGCGACGATCTCGCGCGGACGCGTCACCGCACTGGACGGCAAAGTGGAACCGCGTGGAGGTCGATCCTGATGGCACGAGCACTGTGGGTGCTGGGACTGGCCCTGGTCGCGCTGCTGGTCGTGTACGGGATGCGCCGGGGCTGGCTCAACCGCGCGCGCAGGCACGCGGACCTGCCCGGGCTGCTTCCCGACCCCCCTTCCGGGACGTCCCGGCAGGACGAGCTGCTGCCCGCAGCCGACGGGCTCTACGTGGGCACGACCGTCGCGGGGGACTGGCAGGACCGGGTCAGCGCCGGAACGCTCGGGCACCGCGCTAGCGCGCGGGCCCGGCTGTACCGCGCGGGGCTGCTCCTCGAGCGGGTCGGAACGGACCCGCTGTGGATACCGGTCTCGGCGGTGCGCGACGCACGGGTGGACCACAAACTGGCGAACAAGGTCGTTCCCGGCGTGGGAATGCTGGTGGTCACCTGGAAGGTGGGGGACCACCTGCTGGACAGCGGGTTTCGTCCCGAGGGCGAAACCGACCCGGGGGAATGGGTGCGCGCCCTCGACGCGCTGCCGCCCGCCGACTCCACCGGTTCCGAATCCGAGCACGACTACGAGACCGCGACTCCGCGGCAGGAGGAGACATGACCGCGCAGACGCCAGCCGCCCTGGTGCTTGAGGACGGCCGGATCTTTCGCGGCGAGGCTTTCGGCAGCGAGGGCTCTTGCCTCGGTGAGGTCGTATTCAGCACCGGAATGACGGGCTACCAGGAAACTCTGACCGACCCCTCTTACCACCGCCAGATCGTGGTTTCCACGGCACCGCAGATCGGCAACACGGGGTGGAACGACGAGGACGACGAGTCGCAGCGCATCTGGGTCGCCGGGTACGTGGTGCGCGACCCCGCGCGCACGCCCTCCTCGTGGCGCTCCGCGCGCTCGCTGCCCGCCGAGATGAGCAGGCAGGGGGTGGTCGGTATCTCCGGTATCGACACCCGGGCCGTGACCCGGCACATCCGGGAGCGCGGCGCGATGCGCGCAGGCATCTTCTCCGGCGCCGAGCTGGCCACGGACCGGGAGATGATCGACCGGGTGGCCGCCTCCGGGGAGATGGTCGGCGCCGATCTGGCGGGTGACGTGACCACCGGCGAGTCCTACGTGGTGCGGGCGCGCGGCGAGCGCCGTTTCACGGTGGCGGCGCTGGACCTGGGCATCAAGTCCAACACCCCCCGGATGATGGCCGAGCGGGGGATCGAGACCCACGTGCTGCCACTGACGAGTTCGCTGTCCGAGGTGCGCTCCCTCGCCCCGGACGGGGTGTTCTTGTCCAACGGGCCGGGGGACCCGGCCACCGCGGACCACGCCACGGAGCTGACCAAGGAGGTCCTGGGGGCGGGGATCCCGCTGTTCGGGATCTGCTTCGGCAACCAGATCCTGGGGCGGGCGCTGGGTCGGGAGACCTACAAGCTGCCCTACGGCCACCGCGGGGTGAACATCCCCGTCATCGACGACGAGACCGGCCGCGTGGCCATCACGGCGCAGAACCACGGCTTCGCCGTGCGCGGGGAGCCGGGTGAGCGCTTCGACACCGAGTTCGGCCGCGCGATGGTCAGCCACCACTGCGCGAACGACGGAGCCGTCGAGGGACTGCGGCTGCTGGACACCCCCGCGTTCAGCGTGCAGTACCACCCGGAGGCCGCCGCGGGCCCCCACGACGCGGCACCCCTGTTCGATTCCTTCGTACGACTGATGAGCGAGGCACGCTGATGCCCAAGAGGACCGACATCAACCACGTTCTGGTCATCGGATCCGGCCCGATCGTGATCGGCCAGGCGTGTGAGTTCGACTATTCCGGTACCCAGGCCTGCCGGGTGCTGCGCTCCGAGGGCATCCGAGTGAGCCTGGTCAACTCGAACCCGGCGACGATCATGACCGATCCCGAGTTCGCCGACTCCACCTACATCGAGCCGATCACCCCCGAGTTCGTGGAGAAGGTCATCGACGCGGAGCGCCCGGACGCGCTGCTGGCCACGCTGGGCGGTCAGACCGCGCTGAACACCGCCGTGTCGCTGTACGAGCAGGGCGTGCTCGAGAAGTACGGGGTCGAGCTGATCGGCGCCGACATCGACGCCATCCAGCGCGGTGAGGACCGCCAGCGCTTCAAGGACATCGTGCGCTCGGTGGGCGGCGGTGTCCCAGACAGCCGGGTGTGCAACTCGATGGACGAGGTGCGCGACTTCGTCGCGGAGTGCGGCCTGCCCGTGGTGATCCGCCCGAGCTTCACCATGGGCGGGCTCGGCTCCGGCATGGCGCACACCCACGAGGAGCTGGAGCGGATGGCCTCGCTGGGGCTGACGGAGTCCCCGGTGCACGAGGTGCTCATCGAGGAGAGCGTGCTCGGCTGGAAGGAGTACGAGCTGGAGCTGATGCGCGACCACGCGGACAACGTGGTCGTGGTCTGCTCGATCGAGAACGTCGATCCGATGGGCGTGCACACCGGTGACTCGGTCACCGTGGCCCCGTCCATGACGCTGACCGACCGCGAGTACCAGAACATGCGCGACGTGGGCATCGACGTGCTGCGCGAGGTCGGGGTGGACACCGGGGGCTGCAACATCCAGTTCGCCATCCACCCGCGCACCGGGCGCATGGTGGTCATCGAGATGAACCCGCGGGTGTCGCGCTCCTCGGCCCTGGCCTCCAAGGCCACGGGCTTTCCGATCGCCAAGATCGCGGCGAAGCTGGCCGTGGGCTACAGCCTCGACGAGATCCCCAACGACATCACCAGGAAGACCCCGGCCAGCTTCGAGCCCGCGCTGGACTACGTGGTGGTCAAGGCCCCGCGGTTCGCCTTCGAGAAGTTCCCCGGCGCCGACACCGGGCTGACGACCACGATGAAGAGCGTCGGCGAGGCCATGGCGCTGGGCAGGAACTTCACCGAGGCGCTGGGCAAGGCCATGCGCTCGCTGGAGTCCGCGCGCTCCGGTTTCTGGACCGCGCCGGACCCGGAGGGGGCGACGCTGGAGTCCACCCTGGACGAGCTGACCAACGGGCACGACGGCAGGCTCTACACGGTGGAGCGGGCCCTGCGGATGGGGGCCACCGTCGCCCAGGTGCACGAGGCCTCGGGAATCGACCCCTGGTTCGTGGACCAGATCGCCGGAGTGGTCGAGCTGCGCGAGGAGGTCCTGGCCGCTCCCGTGCTGGACGCGGAGCTGCTGCGCCGCACCAAGCGGGCGGGGCTGTCGGACCGCCAGATCGCCGCGCTGCGCCCCGAGCTGGCCGGGGAGTACGGGGTGCGCTCCCTGCGGCACCGACTCGGGGTGCGCCCGGTCTACAAGACCGTCGACACCTGCGCGGCCGAGTTCGCGGCCTCCACGCCGTACCACTACTCGGCGTACGAGTCCGATCCCGGCGCCGAGTCCGAGGTCGCGCGGCAGCGCGAGCGCCCGAAGGTGATCATCCTCGGCTCCGGGCCCAACCGGATCGGGCAGGGGATCGAGTTCGACTACTCCTGCGTGCACGCGGCGATGGGGCTGGGCTCGGCTCCGGACAACTCCGGGATGGGCTACGAGACCGTGATGGTCAACTGCAACCCGGAGACCGTCTCGACCGACTACGACACCTCCGACCGGCTGTACTTCGAGCCGCTCACCTTCGAGGACGTGCTCGAGGTCGTGCACTCCGAGCAGGCCTCGGGCACCGTCGCCGGGGTGGTGGTGCAGCTGGGCGGGCAGACGCCCCTCGGCCTGGCGCGGAAGCTCACCGAGGCGGGCATCCCCGTGGTCGGAACCCCGCCGGAGGCCATCCACCTGGCCGAGGACCGCGGTTCCTTCGGCGAGGTCCTGGGCAAGGCGGGCCTGCCCGCGCCGAGCTACGGCACGGCCACCTCCTTCGAGGGGGCCAAGCGGATCGCCGACGACATCGGCTACCCGGTGCTGGTCCGGCCGTCCTACGTGCTCGGCGGCAGGGGCATGGAGATCGTCTACGACGAGGCCTCGCTGGAGAACTACATCGCGCGTGCCACCGAGGTCACCCCGGAGCACCCCGTGCTGGTGGACAACTTCCTCGACGACGCGATCGAGATCGACGTGGACGCGTTGGCCGACGGGAACGAGGTCTACATCGGCGGGGTGATGGAGCACATCGAGGAGGCCGGGGTCCACTCCGGTGACTCCGCCTGCGCGCTGCCGCCGATCACCCTCGGGCGTCAGGACGTCGAGAAGGTCCGGCGCTGCACCGAGGCTCTGGCCAACGGCATCGGAGTGCGCGGGCTGCTCAACGTGCAGTACGCGCTCAAGGACGACGTGCTCTACGTGCTCGAGGCCAATCCCCGCGCCTCCCGCACGGTGCCGTTCGTCTCCAAGGCGGCCGGGGCCCCGCTGGCCAAGGCCGCCGCGCGGGTCATGTTCGGGTCCACGATCGCCGAGCTGCGCGCGGAGGGGATGCTGCCCGCCCAGGGGGACGGCGCCGACCTCCCGATGGACGCGCCGGTGGCGGTCAAGGAGGCGGTGCTGCCGTTCCACCGGTTCCGCACCCCCGAGGGGCACGGGATCGACTCGCTGCTCGGGCCCGAGATGAAGTCCACCGGCGAGGTCATGGGCATCGACACCGCCTTCGGGCAGGCGTTCGCCAAGTCGCAGAGCGGGGCCTACGGTTCACTGCCGACCTCGGGCAAGGTCTTCGTCTCGGTGGCCAACAAGGACAAGCGGTCCATGGTGTTCCCGGTCAAGCGGCTCGCCGACCTCGGGTTCGAGATCTGCGCCACGTCGGGAACCGCCGAGGTGCTGCAGCGCAACGACATCGTCTGCTCGGTGGTGCGCAAGCACAACGAGGCCTCCGCGGAGACCGGTGCCGCCGACGACGGCGGTTCCGGAGCCGAGCGCGACGTCATCGATCTCATCAAGACCGGTGAGATCGACATGGTGTTCAACACGCCCTACGGGAACCCGGGACCGCGCGTGGACGGCTACGAGATCCGCACTGCCGCCGTGTCGCGGGACATCCCGTGCATCACCACGGTGCAGGGTGCTGCCGCGGCCGTGCAGGGTGTGGAAGCGGCCATCCGGGGCAACATCGGTGTGCGACCGTTGCAACGGTTGCAGGCAGCGCTGCGTAGTGATCGGACGGGTGAAGCAGGATGACGGCGGTGCAGGCGGCTTTCGGGCAGCGACTCGGGGAGGCGATCGACGCGCGGGGTCCGCTCTGCGTCGGCGTCGATCCGCACCCGGCCCTGCTGCACGCGTGGGGGCTGGAGGAGACCCCGGCCGCCCTCGAGCGCTTCGCCATGACGGTGCTGGAGGCCGTTGCCGGGGAGGTGGCGGTGCTCAAGACCCAGTCGGCGTTCTTCGAGGCGTACGGCTCGCGGGGCATCGCCGTGCTGGAGCGCGTGGTCGCCGAGGCCCGGCAGGCCGGGGCCCTGGTGATCCACGACGTCAAGCGGGGCGACATCGGCTCGACCATGACCGCCTACGCCAACGCCTATCTGGACGAGCACTCGCCGCTGGCCGCCGACGCGATAACGGTCTCGCCCTACCTGGGCTACGGTTCGCTCGCTCCGGCCCTGGGCATCGCCGCCCAGGCAGGGCGGGGCGTTTTCGTGCTCGCCCGGACCTCCAACCCGGAGTCGGCCGGGCTGCAGCGTTCGAGCACCGCTGAGGGCACGACGATCGCCCAGTCCATCGTGGACGCGGCGGCGGAGAGCAACGCGGGTGCCAGCCCGATGGGGCACGTCGGCGTGGTCGCGGGCGCCACGATCCGCTCCGGGGAGCTCGATCTGTCCGAGCTGAACGGTCCGGTGCTCGTCCCCGGCCTGGGAGCCCAGGGCGGAACTGTGCGCGGGCTGCGTTCCGTGTTCGGTTCCGCGCTGCCGCACGTGATTCCCGCGGTGGCGCGGGAACTGCTGCGGCACGGTCCGGGGGTGGAGGACCTGCGCTCCGCGACCCGGAGGATGCGCGACGACCTGTCCGGAATCACCGGCAGGTGAGTTCTCGGGATCACGGGGGCGTGGTGTGCTCCGGGGCGATGACGCGGTCTCGCGGCCCCTCGGAGCAACACCGCGCCCCCGGCGTCGTTTTCGTTCACCGCTGCGACGTCGAAGACCCGTGAACCACGCCGTCGAGCTGCTCGTGCGGCGTCGACTTTCCCGCCCGCTCCTCGTCGCGGCGGTCGGGCTCCGCCCGGTGATCCGCGTGCTCTTTCCGCGCGTTCTCGCCGGGGCGGCCAACAGGTTCCCGCTCCTCTCGCGTCCGGGCTCCTCGCGGCGCAATCGTCGTCGTGGCGCCCTATCACTTCCTGCCGCACGGACGGCGACGCGAACTGTCCTGGAGACCGCTGCAGCACCTGGTCGGCAATTGCTACGTGCTGCCGGCCGTGGTGGCGCTGCTGGCGCTGTGGCGACACCTGCGCGCGGACCGTCCCGCTGACCCCCGTCGAGCGAGCTAGAACTTCCTCGCCCGGTGACGTGCCGAAGGCCCGTGGCGGTCCTTCGCCCGGGACTCCCGAGCCGGGATCCTCGAGCCGGGAATCCCGGCCGGAACGAACCGCTCGCCAGGTTTTCGGGAGGCGCACAGCACAGCAAACACGTGATGTCGAACACTTTTCGGTGGAGTGCGCCTCGGGTGCGGCGGTGCTCGCGATCGTCCGATTCGGTCCCGGTGGAGGGGTGGAGTGCGGTTTCGCTCACACAGCCGCTGATTCGGCCGTTCTGTCGTGCACTGACCTGCTATGACTCGCTGAGCGTCGCTCAACTGCCCGGAAATCGGACAGTTCGGAACAGTTTTGCCCCGGGTTAGTGCACTGCAGCGTGGTTGTTGGTAGTACTTGCAGCGGCCGGTGCTCGTCAGTGTCGTGGGCGAGTCACCTGACAGGCCGGGCGGCGGAAGAGCCGATGAAACCGACTCGAAAAAGGAGGACCCGCCTCGTAGCGACCTGACCTGGGTCGGTACCGTCGCCGCACCGATCAAGAAAACCCACATCACGGAGGACATGGTGGCCCTTCCCCAGCTGACCGAGGAGCAGCGGGCTGCGGCACTCGAAAAGGCGGCTGCCGCCCGTCGCGCCCGCGCTGAGCTCAAGGAGCGCCTCAAGCGCGGTGGGACCAGCCTGGCCGAGGTCTTGGACAGTGCCGACAACGACGAGACCCTCGGAAAGATGAAGGTCTCCGCGCTGTTGGAGGCCCTTCCCGGCGTGGGCAAGGTCCGCGCGCAACAGATCATGGAGCGGCTGGAGATCGCGAACAGCCGCAGGCTGCGTGGTCTCGGCGAGCGCCAGCGCAAGGCGCTGCTCGCCGAGTTCAACGCGGCGTGATCGACGCGGACGACGGCGTGCGGCCGGGGAGTGTCCGGACGGGCACTCCCCGGCTCACCGTCGTCTCCGGCCCCTCCGGTGTCGGCAAGTCGAGCGTGCTCGACGAACTGCGCGAACAGGCACCGGACGTCTACTTCAGCGTGTCGGTGACCACCCGAGCCCCTCGTGCGGGCGAAGTCGACGGGGTGCACTACCACTTCGTCGACCGGGCCGAGTTCGAGCGGATGGTGGACGCGGGCGAGATGCTGGAGTACGCCCACTACGCGGGCAACTACTACGGAACACCGCGCGCTCCCGTGGAGCGAGCGCTGGCCGCGGGGCGACCCGCGGTGTTGGAGATCGAACTGCAGGGCGCCCGGCAGGTGCGGCGCAGCATGCCCGAAGCGCAGCTCGTCATGCTCCTGCCGCCCTCGTGGGAGGATCTCGTCCAACGGCTGACCGGCCGTCGCACGGAGGACTCCGAGGTTCTCCGGCAGCGACTGGACACGGCGCGTGCCGAGCTCGCGGCGCGCTCCGAGTTCGACGCCACCGTCGTGAACGCCGATGTGCAGCGGGCGGTGGACGAGTTGGTACGATTGATTACCGGTCCGACCCCCGGTTAGCTGCGGACTTCCGGTCGGCCGCCCAGGTGCGGCCGACCGCGTAGTGGTTCGTCGCGCTCCGCGTCGAAGAGCGCGAGACACCGCGGAGCGGCCGGTGGGCGGGGCGGATGTCGGCCCGGTGCGCGTTTCACGCGCCGAGTCGAGTCACCCGGATCGACCGAACCCGATCGCCGTCGGAGAGCACAGGAGCCACGCACGTGAGCATCCCCAACTCGCTGACCGCCTTTCCCGGCGGCCAGTCCTCGAACACCCAGTCCCAGTCGAGCCTAGTGGCCGAGGGCATCACCGATCCGCCGATCGACGATCTGCTGGACAACGTGAGCTCCAAGTACGCGCTGGCCATCTACGCCGCCAAGCGCGCCAGGCAGATCCAGGACTACTACGCCCAGTTGGGTGAGGGACTGCTGGAGTACGTCGGCCCGCTGGTCGAGCCGGGCCCGCGGGAGAAGCCGCTGTCCATCGCCCTGCGCGAGATCCACGCGGGCGTCCTGCAGCACTCCGAGGGCGCGTGAGCGAAGGCAGGAGCGGGTCGGGCGGCTCCCGGATCGTTCTCGGGGTCTCCGGCGGCATCGCCGCGTACAAGGCCTGCGAGGTGCTGCGCGGGCTGACCGAGAGCGGCCACGACGTCCAGGTCGTTCCCACCGAGGCCGCGCTGCGGTTCGTCGGGTCGGCCACCTTCGAGGGACTGTCCGGGCACCCGGTGCGGACCGGTGTGTTCGAGGACGTGCCGAGCGTGGCGCACGTGCGGTTGGGGCAGGAGGCCGATCTGGTCGTGGTCGCCCCGGCCACGGCCGACCTGATCGCCCGCGCGGCGAACGGCATAGCCGACGATCTGCTCACCTCGACGCTGCTCACCGCGCACTGCCCGGTGCTGCTCGTTCCCGCGATGCACACCGAGATGTGGGAGAACGCCGCCACCCGGCGCAACGTCGAGACCCTGCGCAGCAGGGGAGTCGTTGTGGCCGAACCGGACACGGGCAGGCTGACCGGGGCGGACTCCGGCAAGGGGCGGCTGCCCGACCCCGCAGAGATAGTGGACCTGGCCAGGTTGCTGCTGACCGATCCGGCCGCCGTGCCGCGCGATCTCGCCGGGCGGAAAGTGGTGATCTCCGCGGGGGGAACGCGCGAGCCGCTGGATCCCGTGCGCTACCTCGGCAACCGTTCCTCGGGCAGGCAGGGCTTCGCCCTGGCGCGGGTCGCCGCCCATCGCGGGGCCGAGGTGACGCTCGTGGCCGCGAACACCGCCGAGCTGGCCGTTCCCGCCGGGGTGCGACTGCGGCGGGTGGACACGGCCGAGCAGCTCCGCACCGAGATGTTCGACGCCGCAGCGGACGCCGACGCCGTGGTCATGTCGGCGGCCGTGGCCGATTTCCGACCCGCGGAGCGGGTCGAGCACAAGATCAAGAAGGCTGATCGGGAACCGGGACCGGTCGAGCTCGCTCGCAACCCCGACGTGCTCGGTGAGCTCGGAGCGGCGCGCTCGGAGGGACGGCTCCGCATCGGGGTGCTCGCCGGGTTCGCCGCCGAGACGGGCGACCCCGACACCACGGTTCTGCAGTACGGCAGGGACAAGCTCGCGAGCAAGGCGTGCGATCTGCTGGTGGTCAACGCGGTCGGTGACGGGCGGGCCTTCGAGGTGGAGGACAACGCAGGCTGGGTGTTGGCCGCTTCGGGGACGCAGCGTCCCGTGCCGTACGGTGCGAAGTCCCTGCTGGCGTCCAGAGTGTGGGACGCGGTGGTGGAGCAGTTCGCCGACCAGTGATTTCCCCCAGTAGGCTGAGTACGAAAATTACGCACCGTGCCCGCCGGAGCGAGGTGGGCACATCCGACCTTTTACCTTGTGGCGAGGTGCTCGATGGGGCCTGACCAGCGCAGGTTGTTCACCAGTGAGTCCGTGACCGAGGGTCACCCGGACAAGATGGCCGACTCGATCAGCGACGCGATCCTGGACGCGATGCTGGCTCAGGACCCGCGCTCCCGCGTGGCCATGGAGACCATGATCACCACCGGGCAGGTGCACCTGGCCGGCGAGGTCACCACCGAGGCCTACGCCGACATCCCGGGCATCGTGCGCGAGCGGGTCCTCGGGATCGGCTACGACAACTCGGCCAAGGGCTTCGACGGGAACTCCTGCGGCATCAACGTCTCCATCGACGCGCAGTCGCCGGACATCGGCCAGGGCGTGGACTCGGCGCACGAGTCCCGCGTCGAGGGGGTCATCGACGAGATCGCTCAGCAGGGTGCCGGTGACCAGGGGTTGATGTTCGGCTACGCGTGCGACGACACGCCGGAGCTGATGCCGCTGCCGATCGCGCTGGCCCACCGGCTCTCCCGCGGGCTGACCCGGACCCGGACCGAGGGCGTGCTGCCCTACCTGCGCCCGGACGGCAAGACCCAGGTGACGGTCGAGTACGCGGGCGACCAGCCGGTCCGGCTGGACACGGTGGTGGTGTCCACTCAGCACTCCGCGGACGTCGAGCCGGACGAGGGCGTGGCAGGCGATGTGCACCGCCGGGTGGTCGTGCCCGAGCTCGCCGACCTTTCCCTGGACGCTTCCGACACCCGGCTGCTGGTGAATCCGACGGGTCGGTTCGTCACGGGTGGTCCGATGGGTGACTGCGGTCTGACGGGTCGCAAGATCATCGTGGACACTTACGGTGGTATGGCGCGGCACGGTGGTGGCGCGTTCTCGGGCAAGGACCCGTCGAAGGTGGACCGCTCGGCGGCGTACGCGACTCGGTGGGTGGCCAAGAACGCGGTGGCCGCGGGCTTGGCGAGCCGGATCGAGGTGCAGACGGCGTACGCGATCGGCAAGGCGGCTCCGGTGGGGCTGTTCGTGGAGACCTTCGGTACGGAGAACGTGGATCCGGTCAAGATTCAGGCGGCGATCAACGAGGTGTTCGATCTGCGTCCGGCGGCGTTGATCCGTGATCTGGATCTGCTGCGGCCGATTTACACGCCGACGGCGGCCTACGGGCACTTCGGGCGTACGGATGTGGACCTGCCCTGGGAACGCACCAACCGCGCCGAGGCGCTTCGCGCCGCGGCCGAGCGCTGATCCTTCCGGGCCGCTGACCCCGCCGGGCCGCGGAGACCGCGCGGCCCGCTCCGGCGACGTCCCGCGCGCAACCCTCGCTCCGGAACGCTTCCTGGAGGAGCGTTTCGCGCGGAGGCGCCGCGCCGGGTGCTCGCCCACGCCGCATCGGCGCGTGGGCGGTCAGGGCGTTCCCACGAGCGCGAGCCCGCGGTCCGCGTGCCGCTCCGGTGTCCGGGAGGGGCCGCTGCCGGATCCGCCTGCTCCGCACAGCACGTCGTTCTGCAGTTCCTGGATCCGCCGGTCGATGGGGTGCGGGATCGGACTGCCGCTCTCGTCGAGTCGCTGGTAGTCGGTCAGGTTCATCCCGTAGCTGAGCTGCCTGCTCCCGTCCGTGCTGTGCAGCGAGAGCGTCGACATTCCCCAGACCTTCCCCTCGTGCCCCCACAGGGTTCCGCAGGATCCCGCGTCGAAGCGCATCAGCCCGAGGCCGTAGCGCATCCCCGTGCTCCCGGGGACCGGCACCGTGCGCCGCATCTCGGCGAGGCCGTCCTCGCTCAGCAGCTTCCCGCGGAACAGGGCCCGGTAGAACCGGTTCAGCTCGGCGGGGGTGGAGATCAGCGCTCCGGCGCTGCGTGCCCAGCTCATGTCGTACACGCTGTACTCGCCGCGTCGCTCCGGCAGCTGGTACAGGGCTTCGTAGGCCTTGCTGTGCGGACCGAGGACGAACGGTGTCGAGCCGGGGAAGTACGTGTTCCGCAGTCCCAGCGGGTGGATGATCTCCCGAGTGACGTAGTGCCGCGGGGACTGCCCGGTGACCTCCCGGAGCAGTTCGCCTGCGATGACGTAGTTGGTGTTGGAGTAGGACCAGCTCGCCCCGGGCGCGTTGGTGGCCGGTTGGTCCAATCCGGTGGCCACCAGTTCGGCGGGGGAGTGGTGGCGGAACCGGTTCTCGTCCAGATCGGCCAGTGAGCCCCGCGTGGTCGACGCGAACAGCACGTCGGCGTAGTCGGCGATGCCGCTGGTGTGGTTCAGCAGCATGCGCACGGTGATCCGCCTGCCGCGTTCACCGGGGACGAGCCGGGGCAGGTAGCGCCCGACGGGGGCGTCCAGTTCCACGCGCCCGGCCTCGACCTGCTGGAGGACGGCGGTGGCCACGAAGGTCTTGGTCACGCTGCCGACCCTGTGGTGGAAACCCGCCCGCAGCGGTCGTTCGGTGCGGGTGTCGGCGACTCCGGCCGCCGCGGCCCGGCTCCGCTCACCGCGGCGGAACGCGGCCTGGATGCCGGGCATCCCCGCTTGGTGCGCCGCGTCCAGTCGTCGTTGCAGCTGCGGCGCGGTGTCGCTGTGCTGCACAGCCTGGCGCTGGTCCGGGGCAGCGGTCCGGGCCGGTTGGGCCGCCCCCGCCGTTCCGGGAAGCCCGATCAGGCTGATCGTCACCAGTGTGATCAGTCCGCGTCGCAGTCCTGGGAATCCGTTCAACGCGCTCTCCTCGAATGCCGTGATCGGTCCCCAGGCAACCGCGATCGCGGCCGGCTCGCGTGGTTTTCGCGCCGAACTCACCCGAACGGAGGCGTTCAGGAGGGCGGAGGTGTCAGCCCGCGGAGGTCTCGGGGGTGGCGAAGCCCTGCTGGCGCCAGGCCTCGTAGACCGCCACGGCGGCGGAGTTGGCCAGGTTCATCGAGCGGATGCCCGGGACCATCGGGATGCGCGTCCGGAGCATCTCCGGCCCCGAGTCCAGGGCGGTCTGCGGCAGGCCGACCGACTCCGGCCCGAACAGCAGCACGTCACCGGAGCGGTACTCCACGGTCTCGTAGGAGCGCTCCGCCTGGGTGGTGAAGGCCACGACCCGTTCAGGCTCCAGCTCCCGCCAGGCGTCCTCGAGGCTGTCGTGGACCCGCAGCACCGCTCTGTCGTGGTAGTCCAACCCGGCCCGCTTGAGGTCCGCGTCGTCCACGCGGAATCCGAGCGGGGCGATCAGGTGCAGCGCACTGCCCGCCCCCGCGACCATCCGGATGGCGTTGCCGGTGTTGCCGGGTATCTCGGGGTGGTAGAAGACGACGTGGAACACGCGGCACCCTTTCCACAGCGCTGACCGGTCACCATCCGCCGGTCGATCCTACTAGGAGCACGCGCGGGTCGGTTCGGTCACCGGTGTGCTCGGCGGGACCTCGCGCGGCTTCGCGAGTCGAAGGCTCGCCCCCCCCCCGGTGTGGTGGAGCGCCTGCCGCGCAGCTGTGCCGGAGGTGCTCGGTAGGGTGGCTGTCCGGTCCGAGTCGGTGTCTGGGAGGTGCGCGCATGGCGGGGTCCGGATCCGGACGCGCGCGTTCTTCCGGCGCGGCGCGCTCGGGACGCGGTTCCCGAACGGCGGCTGCTGAGCTGCCGGTGGCCAGGGTCCTGGTCGACGTCTCCCCGCACCACCTGGACCGCCCCTTCGACTACCTGGTCCCGCAGAAGTTCGACTCCGCGGCCGTTCCCGGTTGCAGGGTGCGGGTGCGCTTCAACGGGAGGTTGTTGGACGGATTCCTGCTCGAGAGGTTGTCCGAGTCGGACTACGGGGGCAGGCTCGCCTGGCTGCAGCGGGTGGTGTCCTCCGAGCCGGTGCTCTCCGGCGGGACGCTGGAGCTGGTCCGTTCGGTGGCGCGGCGCTACGCGGGCACGTTGAGCGAAGTGGCGAACCTGGCCATTCCTCCCAGGCACGCCGGGGTGGAGAACGAGGCCGTCCCGAGCCCCCCTCCGCCGCCACGGCGGCCCGCGGACACGCGCTGGGGGAACTACGGCCACGGCGCGGCCTTCCTCGAGGCGGTGCGCTCCGGGAAGGCGGCCCGCGCCGTCTGGCAGGCCCTTCCCGGGGAGGACTGGGCCGCGCGGTTGGCCGAGCTCGCGGCGACGGCCGCCGCGGCCGGGCGGGGCGCGGTACTGGTGGTTCCCGACCAGCGCGACCTGGAGAAGCTGGCCGAGGCCTGCGCGGACGTGCTGGGGGCGGAACGGGTCGTGGCCCTGGCTTCCGAGCTCGGTCCGGCCGAGCGCTACCGGCGCTGGCTGGCCGCGCACCGCGGGAACGTGCCGGTGGTGCTGGGAACGCGGGCGGCGATGTTCGCCCCCGTGGTGCGACCTGGGCTCATGGTCGTGTGGGAAGACGGCGACGAGCTGCACTCCTACCCGACCGCGCCCTACCCGCACGTCCGCGACGTGCTCACCCACCGCGCTCACGCCGCGGGCGCGGCCTTGCTCGTCGGGGGGTTCGCGCGCACCGCCGAGGCCCAGCTGCTGGTGGAGTCCGGCTGGGCGCGGGAGCTCGTGGCGAGCAGGTCCGAGGTGCGGAAGCGGGCCCCCAGGGTCACCGCGCTCGGCGAGGACGACACCCAGCTGGCCAGGGATCCGGACGCGCGTGCCGCGCGGGTGCCCGCCGTGGCGTTCGAGGCGGCGCGCAACGCCCTGCGCGGTGGGGCTCCGGTGCTGGTTCAGGTCCCCAGGAAGGGGTACGTACCGGCCCTGGCCTGCGCGCAGTGCAGGGAGCGGGCGCGTTGCAGGCACTGCGGGGGGCCGCTGGCCGTTCCCGGCGAGGCCGAGCGGGGAGCGGCCGGGGAAGTGGCGTGCCGGTGGTGCGGCAGCACCGAAGCGGGCTTCCGGTGCGACAACTGCGGTGGCGCGAAACTGCGCGCGATCGTGATCGGGGCGGGCCGCACCGCCGAGGAGCTGGGCAGGGCGTTCAGCGGGGTGACCGTGCGCACCTCGGGCGGGGGGAGCGTGCTGGACCGGGTCGATCCCGGTCCGTCCCTGGTCGTGTCCACTCCGGGGGCCGAGCCCGAGGTCGCCGGGGGGTACGGGGCCGCCCTGCTGCTTGACGCGCGGGCCCTGCTGTCCCGACCCGAGCTGCGCGCGGGGGAGCAGGCGCTGCGGCTGTGGTTCGCCGCGGCGGCCAAGGTGCGGCCCGCCGGTGACGGCGGTCGCGTGGTGGTGCTGGCCGACTCCTCGTTCTCCCAGGTGCAGGCGCTGGTGCGCTGGGATCCCTCCTGGTACGCGGCCATCGAGCTCGCCGGGCGGGCCGAGCTCGGGTTCCCCCCGGCGAAGCGCGTGGCCTCGGTGGACGGTTCGCGGGAGGCCGTGTCCGGGTTGTTGGGGCGTGTCGAGTTGCCGCCGGAGGGCGAGGTCCTCGGTCCGGTCCCGCTGGGGGAGGAGGACGAGGAGGGCGTGGTCGAGCGGGAGCGCGCGTTGCTGCGCGTCGATCGCGGGCAGGGACGCGCCCTCGCCGACGCGCTGTGGTCCGCTCAGCGGGAGCACGCCCGCAGCGGGGGCGAGTCGGTGCGGGTGCGCCTGGATCCCCTGGAGTTGATCTGAGGCGCTTCCCGCACCGCTCGCTCGGCCCGTCCGCGTCCGCCGCTGCTCGCGGCGCCCTCCGACACCGGAGCGGCGCCGACTCGCGTGAACGGCTGCCGGAGCGGCTCGGCGGAGTTCCACCGTGAGCCGTCTAGTAGGCGTTGACCCGCTTCCCCGTCCGGCGGTCGGGCGCGGGGGTTCGCGTGCTGTCGGCGGGGTGGGAGATCACGGAGGGGTCGCCGTCCGAGGTGTACCGGCGGTCCGGGTCGGCGGCGAGCTTGTCCAGCCACGCCGTCGAGCCGAGTTCGGAGCCGGAACCGCTTCCGCCCTGCGAGCGAATCCGGGGGACGTTCAGCGGGTCGAAGTTCGCGGAGAACGGGGACGGCGCCGGGCGTGCTCCTACCAGGAGAACCGCGTCGTGCTGATAGCTTACTCCATCGGATTCCCCCGAGCGGGCGAGTTTCTCCGGCTGTGGGTGCACTCCGCGTGGCAGGGCGATGGTGCTCACCGCGGCGTCCGGGACCGCTCGGGTGATCCGCCGCTGCATTTCCGCTATCTGGTGTGTCGCTTCGGAGGCGGAGCGTGCTGAAAGGGTAGGATGATCCAAGGTGTGGTTGCCCAGTTCGAAACCGTGCTCGTGCAACCAGCGCAGCTTTCGTCCACTGTGCTCACCCCCGAACGGTGGTGCGGTGATGTAGAGCGAGGCCACCGCTCGGAAGTCCTCGTGGGCGGCGGCCACCTCGCGCAGGATCGCCACCGCGGTTCCCTCGGCCGGTTCCCCCGAGGAGTTCAGGCGGAACTGGCTTTCCGCGGCGTCGTCGAAGGTCAGCACCACCGGGTGCTTGCCTGCGGGGACGTCCATGTTGCCCGTGGCGTACTCGGCGGTGGTGACGGGGACGTAGTCCTCCCGCACCAGTCGCTGCAACTCGGCTCGGAAGCGTTGTGGAGTCCGGTCGTAGACGCTCTGCGGATTCGGAGTGATTCGGTGGTACATCAGGATGGGGACTTCACCGAGCTCGTTGGCCCCCACCTCGGCGGCGGAGGGAGCCGAGGAGGTCGGTGCGGAGGCCGCCGAAGACGTGGGGCCTGAGGTGTCCTGCTCTGACTCCGAGGCCCCGCGGGAGGCGCAGCCGCCCGCGAGCAGGAGTCCGATGGAGACGGTCAGCGCGAGCGCACCGCGTAAGCCCGCCGGTTTACCCGGCCGGGTGAGTGTGCCTGTTTCGTCCGAGTTCCTCGTATGTGCCATGGATTCCAAACTGTAGGCAGGATCGGGCCGGTTTTGGTTGCTCCATGCCGGTTATTGCTCGAATTGCCGCCGACTGTCACCGTGAAATACGACGTTTTGTCGCGATCTGCGAGCGGCACGGCGTCGGCTTACCGTGGTGATTCAGGTGAGGTGACACGATGGTTGACCCGACGCCCGACGAAAACGACAACATCGACACTACCGACGAACGACAAGGCGACCAACACGATTCAGCCCGACACCGCGGGCGCTCATCCTGGACGCGGATTCTGCTGAGTGCGGCGGGCATTCTGCTCGTGGTCGGCGGAATCTGGGTCGGCTATCTGATGACCGAGCAGCGTCCCACCGTGGTCGGTCTGCCCGAGCACGCCGTCACGCCGAGCAAGGTGGCGGACGGAGCCGTCCGAGTGCGGGCCGAGTCCCCGGACGGGATCACGGCGAGCATCGACGGTGAACCGGTGCCCGTCCGGATCCGCGGCGGCGAGGCCGTGCTGCGGCCGGGTGAGCTCGAAGAGGGCGAGCACGACCTTCGGGTGGAACTGAAGTCCGGTTCCCTGCCGTGGCCGCAGTCCTTGGAGCGCAGTTTCGAGGTGGACTCCACCGCGCCCGAGGTGAAGACGCCGGAGAC
The DNA here is from genome assembly GCF_011291845.1 of Actinopolyspora sp. BKK2. Classification (NCBI taxonomy): domain Bacteria; kingdom Bacillati; phylum Actinomycetota; class Actinomycetes; order Actinopolysporales; family Actinopolysporaceae; genus Actinopolyspora; species Actinopolyspora sp. BKK2. Next base: position 296,484 of record NZ_JAANTE010000004.1, read on the forward strand.
GGTGCGCGCCGACTCCTTCTCGGCCCCGGTGACCGTGCAGGGCACCGCCGAGGGGGCCGCGCGGGTCGACGTGTCCGGCCGGCGGGTGGACCCCGACGGTTCGGGGAAGTTCAGCGCGAAGCTGTCCGACCCTCCGGCCACGGTCACCGTCACGGCCAGTGATCGCGCGGGCAACACGACCTCTTCCGAAGTGCGCGTCGAGGTCGACCACCCGGGGATGCGCGCCGTGCACATGTCGGGGATGGCCTGGTCCAGCGCGCAACTGCGGGAACCGGTGCTGCGCATGGCGCGCAACGGCAAGATCGACACCGTGCAACTGGACATAAAGGACGAGAGCGGTGAGGTCCAGTACGACTCCGGGGTTCCACTGGCCGAGCGGATCGGCGCGGACAAGGGCTACTACGACGCCAAGAAGGCCATCGAGCAGTTGCACGGCCTGGGAGTGCGCGTGGTCGGCAGACTGGTGGCCTTCAAGGATCCGGTGCTGGCCGAGGCGGCGTGGAAGTCCGGGAACCGGCAGCAAGTGGTTCAAACCGGGACGGGAGGCCCCTACAACGGAGGCTACGGGGACTACTCCTTCACCAATTTCGCCGACCCCGTGGTGCGGGACTACAACATCGACATCGCGGTCGAGGCGGCCGAGCTCGGTTTCGACGACGTGCTCTACGACTACGTGCGCAGACCGGACGGCGATCTCGGGAGCATGAGTTTCGCGGGGCTGAACACCACTCCGTCCGAGAGCATCGCCGAGTTTCTCCAGCAATCCCGAGATCGACTCCGCAGTCACGGCACGTTCCTCGGCGCCTCGGTGTTCGGAATTACCGTGAACAGGCCCGAATCAGTGGGGCAGAACATTCCGAAAATGGCCTCCTACGTCGATTACGTGGCGCCGATGATCTATCCCTCGCACTGGGGTTCCGGAGAATACGGAGTCGCGGACCCGAACAATGAGCCGTACAAGATCGTCAATCGTTCTCTGCGGGAGTGGCAGCGAACGGTCGAGGGAACAGGATCCGAGGTGATCCCCTGGCTGCAGGACTTCAGCCTCGGAGTCGAGTACGGACCGGACAAGGTGGGGGCGCAGATCGAGGGCACCAAGGCCAACGGGATCAACTCGTTCCTGCTGTGGTCGCCCTCCTGCCAGTACACGGAGGAGGCGCTGACGGCCAGTCCGTGACGCGTCGTCGCGGCCTCCGCCGCGGGGTTCGCTCGCAAGCGGGCCCCGCGGCGGAGGCCGCGCTGTCCGGGCGGCGCGCTCACCTAGACTGGTCCAGCAACTCACAACAGAACTTTGCGTAGCTGGCCGGTTAGCCGGCACGTGAGTCGGCGCCTTGCTGTGTTGGGCCGCTCTTGAGTAGCGACCTACGCGGCGAGCGGCCCGGCCGTGCAATGCATCCGACTCACGCACCGGAGCTTCTCGTCCTGGTCAGGCTGAAGCGCTCGCGTGGAACGGAACCTTCCCCGGAAGTGCGCAGAGCACCCGGACCGGAACTCCTGACCAAGAGGGCCCACGCCAACGCGAGCGCTGTGAGCCCGAGCCACCGGCACCGCCGCGGGTTCTCTCGTGGTGCTCTCGCGAGGAAGGCCCGACGTTGTGTAGGCCGCTACCCGATGTCGGGCCTCCCGGAGCGAGAGCCCGCGAGAGGTTCCGCCACGCAACCACCCAAGCAGGCCAAGCCGTGTACTCTCGAAGATCAGGGGGATCGCGTGACCGCCAGCTCGATCGAACTCCTCGGCGATCCGGTGCTGCGCACCAGGGCCGATGAGATCGTCGATTTCGACGGGGAGCTGCGCACGCTGGTGCGCGATCTCTGGGACACGATGGAGAAGCGGGGAGGTGCGGGCCTGGCTGCTCCCCAGCTGGGGGTGGGGGTCCGGGTCTTCACGTATCATTGTGACGGCCACGCGGGACATCTGGTCAATCCTTCGCTGTGGTTGGTCGACGAACAGACGCAGGAGGGGTTGGAGGGGTGCCTGTCCATCCCGGAGCTGGACTGGGAGTGCCGGCGCTACCGCAACGTGATGGCCCGTGGCTGGAACATGCACGGGGAACCGGTGGAGGTGAGCGGTTCCGAGCTGCTCGCTCGGTGCCTGCAGCACGAAACCGATCACCTCAACGGGGTGCTGTTCCTGGACCGGCTCGACGAACGAACCCGCGAGGCCGCGTTGCGCGAGATCCGCGCGGCATCCTGGTTCGACGGAACCGAGCCGGTGGTCAAGCAGGACCCGCACTCGTCGTTCCGCTGACCCGCAACGGAACTTCGCGTTGCGTGGGTGCGAGCCCTCCGGCCGCACCAAGCCCCTCGTCGGGAGTCCGGAAAGGAGCGCACTGGACATGCGCGTGGTATTCGCGGGAACGCCGGATCCGGCGGTTCCCGCGCTTCGCGAGCTGCTCGCTTCGCGGCACGAGGTCGTGGGAGTGGTCACGCGCCCGGACGCCCCGGCCGGGCGCGGGCGCAAGCTGGTCCCCTCGCCGGTGCGCGAGTGCGCCGAGCAGCACGGTCTCGAAGTGCTGACTCCGAGCCGGGCCTCGGACCCGGAGTTCCTGGACCGGCTCGCCGAGCTGGAACCCGACTGCTGCCCCGTGGTGGCCTACGGGGCGCTGCTGCGGGAGCAGGCGCTGTCGATCCCCAGGCACGGCTGGGTCAACCTGCACTTCTCGTTGCTGCCCGCCTGGCGCGGGGCGGCTCCGGTTCCCGCGGCAATACGTCACGGTGACGAGATCACGGGAGCCACCGCGTTCCGGATCGTGCCCGAACTCGACGCGGGCCCGGTCTTCGGGGTCGTCACCGAGCCGATCGAACCACGTGACACCAGCGGTTCGCTGCTCGACAGGCTGTCGGTTTCCGGAGCGCGGTTGCTGGTGGCGACGATGGACGCCATCGAGGACGGAACCGTGCACGCCGAACCGCAGCCTTCCGAAGGGGTGAGCTACGCGCCCAAGGTCACCGCCGAGGACGCCAAGGTCGACTTCGGCGTGCCCGCGCGAGCGGTCGACCGGATGATCCGTTCCGTCACGCCGGATCCCGGTGCCTGGGCCTGGCTCGACGGGAAGCGGTTCAAACTGGGACCGGTGGAGATCCCCGAGCGGGACGCCTGCGAAGTGGGTGAGCTGAGTCCGGGGGAGATCTCCGTGCAGCGCCGTCAGGTGCTGGTCGGAACGGCCACCGTCCCGGTGCGGCTCGGAGAGGTGCAGGCACACGGCAAGAAACGCATGCCAGCCACGGACTGGGCGCGTGGAGTCAACATCGAGCAAGGAACCGTGCTGAAGTGAACCGCGACCGCTCCCGGGACAACTCCCGGCCGAAGAATTCCCGCCCGCCGCGTGGACGGGCTGATCGGACGAAACCGCCCGCCGACGATCCCGCGCGCACCGTGGCACTGGAGACACTGCGCGCGGTGCGCGAACGGGACGCCTACGCCAACCTGGTCCTGCCGGGACTGCTGCGGCAGTACGAGCTGAGCGGCAGGGACGCCGCGCTGGCCACGGAACTCGCCTACGGCTCCTGCAGGGCCCGCGGACTGCTCGACGCGATCATCGCCGACTGCAGCGACCGCCCGCTCGAGGAGACGGACGCCCTGCTGCTCGACGCGCTGCGGTTGGGGGCCTACCAGCTGTTGCGGACCAGGATTCCCGGGCACGCCGCCGTCGCCGCCACCGTCGACCTGGTGCGGGGAAAACGCGGCTCCAGGGTGTCCGGCTTCGCCAACGCGGTGCTGCGGCGCATCGGTGAGCGCACCGAGCAGGAGTGGGTGGACAGGCTGGCCCCGGATCCCGCGAGCGATCCGGTGGGGCACGCGGCGTTCCGCCACGCGCACCCCGAGTGGATCGCGCGGACCTTCTCCACCGCCCTGGGGGACGCCGCAGCGGAGGAGCTGGACGAGGCGCTGGCCGCCGATGACAGGCGGCCCGAAGTGCACCTGACCGCCCGCCCCGGGGAGATCAGCGCCGACGAGCTGGCCGCCGTCACCGGTGGTGACCCGGCCCCGTACTCCCCGTACGGGGTGCGTCTCGAGGCCGGATCGGGTGATCCCGGTGAGCTCGAGCCGGTGCAGGAGGGCTTCGCCTCCGTGCAGGACGAGGGCAGCCAGCTCACGGCTCTCGCGTTGAGCAGGGTGGAGCTGGAGGGCGGGGACACCCGTTGGCTGGACCTCTGCGCGGGACCGGGAGGCAAGGCCAACCTGCTCGGTGCGCTGGTGACGATGGACGGCGGGAAGCTGGACGCCGTGGAGCAGGCCGAGCACCGGGCCGAGCTCGTCAAGTCGGCCACCCGGGGGCTCTCGGTGAACGTGCGGGTCGCGGACGGACGTGACCTCGGCAAGTCCGGTGACTACGACCGGGTGCTGGTGGACGCCCCCTGCACCGGCCTGGGGGCGCTCCGGCGCAGGCCGGAGGCCCGGTGGCGCAGGCGGCCCGCGGACCTCGACGAGCTCGTGCGGCTGCAGGGTGAGCTGCTGCGCTCCGCGATCGAGCGGACCCGCTCGGGCGGGGTGGTGGCCTACGTGGTCTGTTCCCCGCACCGGGCCGAGACCACGGAGGTGGTCGCCGAGGCGGTCCGCCGGACGGGGGCGCGCGAACTCGACGCCCGTCCGCACTTTCCCGAGATGCCCGCGCTGGGCGAAGGACCCTCCGTCCAGCTGTGGCCGCACCGGCACGGCACGGACGCCATGTTCTGCGCGCTGCTGCGGGTGGAACGGTAACCGCGGGTTCCGTCAGCTGTGGATTCGGAGGTAGCCATGTCGTCGACTCCCGTCGAGGTCACCCGGACCGACCGGTCCGTCTTCGCCGCGACCAACGGGCGCGGGGGCGAGGTGACGATCTCGACCGAGGAAGCGCCCGACTCGTTCACCCCGGGGGAACTGCTGCTGGCCGCGGTGGCGGGCTGCGCCCAGCTCACCGGGGAGAACCTGCTGACCAGGAGGGTGGGCGAGGACTGCCCGATCACCGTCCACGCGGACAGGGAGCTCGACGAGGAGGAGCCCAACAGGTTCGGGGCCGTGCGGTTGTCCTTCGAGGTCGATCTGTCCGCTGTGGAGGACGAGACCGAGCGGGCGAAGCTGGCCGCTGCGGTCGAGCGCGCGATCGCGCGGCGGTGCACCGTCAGCCGCAGCGTCGAGCACGGCACCCCCGTCACCGTCACGCCGCCGCGCTGAGCGGACTCGGTCGCTCCGGTCGCGCGGCCGGTGCCTCGGGTGGTGCGGAGAGCTCTTCCGCAGCGGTGGTTCGTCCGGCAGGACTTCGCTGAGCCCGCGCGAGGGACCCGGAGCACGTCGGAGTCCGTCTCGTGCACGTCCTGGGAGCACGTCGAAGTGGAGTGGTGCAGACCGATGGATTGTCAGGCCAAGCTGCGCGAGTACCGGGGCTGGCTCGCGGAAGCGGTCGAGGAGGCGCGAGCCGGTGCAGCGGCGGGCGGCGTGCCGATCGGGGCGGTGCTCGTCGGTCCGGAGGGCGAGATCCTCGGCCGGGGCAACAACCGGCGGGTCCAGGACGACGATCCGACCGCCCACGCCGAGACCACCGCCTTCAGGAGGGCGGGTAGGCTGCGCACCTACGGGGCCACGACGATGGTCACCACGCTGTCGCCGTGCTGGTTCTGCAGCGGCCTCGTCCGCCAGTTCGGCATCGGCAGGCTCGTCATCGGCGAGGCCCGCAACTTCCACGGCGGTCACGACTGGCTGGCCGCGAACGGGGTGGAAGTGGTGCTGCTCGACGACCCCGACTGCGTGCGCATGATGACGGACTTCATCGCGGAGTCGCCCGGTTTGTGGGAGGAGGACATCGGCGCGTAGCCGGTGCCCGCCCCCGACATCGGGGGACGCAGCAGCGATCCCCGGCTGAGGTGCGCCCTGCGCCGACCACTCGAGCAGGCCGATCCGCGCACTCCCTAAGGTTGTTGCCGCTTGTCCGGCAGCCGATCGACCACGGGAGGAGTGCTGGTGGGGCAACAACGGGAGGAAGCCCAGGAGAGCGGCTTACGGAGGGATCTCAGCAGCAGACAGGTCGGGATGATCGCCGTGGGCGGTGCGATCGGCACCGGCCTGTTCCTCGGCTCGGGACTGGCCATATCGATCGCGGGGCCGGCCGTGCTGGTGGCCTATGCGATCGCCGCGCTCGTCGCGCTCGCCCTGGCCTACGCGTTGGCCGAGATGATGGTGGTGCACCCGGAGGCGGGTGGCTTCGGAGCCATCGCGCACCGCTACCTCGGTGGGCTGGCCGGATTCGTCCAGCGGTGGGTCTACTGGGCGGCCCAGGTGGTCAACATAGGCAGCGAGGTCGTGGCCGCGGGCATCTACTTCCGGTTCTGGTACCCGGAGATCCCGCTGTGGATGCCGGTGGTCGCCTTCTCGGTGATCATGCTCGTGGTCAACGCCTCGGCCGTGCGCTACTTCGGCGAGTTCGAGTACTGGTTCGCCATGATCAAGGTCGTGACCATCGTGGTGTTCGTGCTGCTCGGGCTCTTCTACATCTTCTTCGGCCTGCCCGGTTCCCCCGCGACGGGGACCGAGGCGCTGACCGAGCACGGCGGGTTCCTGCCGAACGGGATCGGCGCGGTCTGGCTCGCGCTGACCGTGGTCACCTTCTCCTACCTCGGCACCGAGGCGGTCTCGGTCACGGCTTCCGAGTCGAGGAATCCGGGGCGGGACGTGCCGCGGGCCGCGCGGGGCATGGTGCTGCGCCTGGCGCTGTTCTACGTGCTCGGCATGTTCGTGATCGTGTCGATCCTGCCGTGGAACAACGTCTCCACGGGCGAGGAACTGACGCAGAGCCCCTTCGTGCGGTTGTTCGACACGGCGGGGATCCCGGCCGCGGCCGGGGTGATGAACTTCGTGATCCTGACGGCGGCTCTGTCCGCGATGAACACCAACCTCTACGTCACCGCTCGGATGACCTACTCGCTGGCCAGGGACGGCTACGCCCCGCGCTGGTTCGCCGGGCTGAGTCGGCAGGGGACCCCGCGCAGGGCCCTGGTGCTCTCCGCCTGCGGGCTCGCGCTGGCCGCGGCGGTTTCCGCGCTGTCCCCGAGCACGGCGTTCCCCGTGCTGCTGGGGCTGGCGCTGTTCGGGGCGCTGCTGACCTGGTTGATCATTTTCGCCAGCCAGCTGGCCTTCCGGCGCAAGCGGGCCGCCGAGGGGCTGCCCGCGTCCCCGGTGCGGCTGCCGGGCACTCCGGTGACCACGGTGCTCGCGATGGCCTTCGTGCTCGCGGTGCTGTTGACCACGCCCTTCACGGAGCAGTTCGGCATGGCCTGGAAGGCCGGGGTGCCGTTCGTGGCGCTGCTGCTGGTCGTCTACTGGTTCGTGCGGCGCAGAGCACGCACCTGACCGGGGTGGCCGGTCCGCTCCGGCGGCGGAGCGCCGGAGCGGACCGGCCCCGGACTCGGGCAGTGCTGCTCAGTCGCCCGGTCCGGCCGCGCTCGGGCCGGGGCGTTCCGCTTCCCGCGGAAGGAAGGAGACCGCGGGCAGGGTGCGGGCCAGTTCCGCGCGGCCTCGCGGGGTCAGCATCGGCCAACCCGTCAGGCGGGCCAGCAGCCGCGTCGCCAAGGGGTGCTTCCGGACGTATTCGGCCAGCAGTTCGGCGGTCTCGGTCTCGTCGAGGACCCGTTGGCGCGGGCGGTGGTACCTCCTGCGCCCGATGCGGATCTCCAGCGCCGGGGAGGCGGTGATGTTGCGGTACCAGTTGGATCTCGCTCCCCAGCCGGAGATCACCACCACCTCGTCCTCGGCGGGGCGGTGCCGCACCACCTCGAGCACCGTCTCGCGGGGCAGTCCGCTGCTGCGCCCGCGGTGCACCAGGTAGACGAACCTGTTCCCGAGCAGCTGGCCGAGGTTCCTGCGGTAGAGGTGGATCGGGGTTCGCAGCAGTTTGCGCGGGGCGCCCCGCGGGAGTCTCCGGGTCAACGACATCTCTGCTCCTCCCTCCGCGCCGCGGCTCGTGGCACGGTGCCGCACCAGGGTGCCTGCGGCCCCTTCCCGGTCGATCGTGCCGGGAGGCGGACCGGTGCGCTCGCCCGGGGCGGCGCACGTGCGGGACAGTGGGAAGCGAGCGCGGCCGGCGAGCTATCATTCCGACTGTGTCGAACCAGCCTATGATCGCGCCGTCCATTCTGTCCGCGGACTTCGCTCGGCTCTCCGAGGAGATGGCCGCTGTCGGGGGCCCGGGGCAGGGTGCCGACTGGCTGCACGTCGACGTCATGGACGCCCATTTCGTCCCGAACCTCACGCTGGGGCTTCCCGTGGTCGAGTCGTTGTTGCGCAGCACCGGGACACCGCTCGACTGCCACCTGATGATCGACGACCCCGACCGGTGGGCACCGGGCTACGCCGAGGCGGGCGCGCACAACGTCACGGTGCACGTCGAGGCGGCCGAGGACCCGGTGTCGCTGGCCAAGAACCTGCACGCGGCCGGATCCAACGCGGGGCTGTCGATCAAGCCGAACACCCCGCTGGACCCCTACGTGGAGCTGCTGCGGCACTACGACACCCTGCTGATCATGTCCGTGGAGCCCGGCTTCGGCGGGCAGAAGTTCATCACCGACGTGCTGGACAAGGTCCGCTCCGCGCGTCGGATGGTCGACACCGGCCATCTGAACCTGCTCGTCGAGATCGACGGCGGCATCAACAACGACACGATCGAGCAGGCGGCCGAGGCCGGCGTGGACTGCTTCGTGGCCGGATCGGCCGTCTACGGCGCCGAGGACCCGGCCGGAGCGGTCGAACGCCTGCGCTCCCAGGCCGTTGCGCACGGTCACCGCTGATGCCGCCGGAATGGGCCCGCACCCCCCGGGTGCTGGCCGCCATGCGGCACGCCGCGGAGCTGGCCGAGGGGGTGCGCGGCAGCACCAGTCCCAACCCGCCGGTGGGGTGCGTGATCCTGGACACCGCCGGTGAGGTCGTCGGTAGCGGGGCCACGCGACCGCCGGGCGGCCCGCACGCCGAGGTGGTCGCCCTGGAGGAGGCCGGAGCCCGCGCGCGTGGCGGCACGGCGGTGGTCACGCTCGAACCCTGCGCGCACACCGGCAGAACCGGGGCGTGCGCGGCGGCGCTGCGCGCGGCGGGTGTCGACGGGCTCGTGTACGCGGTGTCCGACCCGAACCCGCAGGCCTCCGGGGGTGCCCGCGAGCTGGAGCGGGCCGGAGTCGCCGTGGCGGGCGGGGTGCTCGCCGAGGAGGTCTCCGGTGGGGCGCTGCGCGGTTGGCTGCACTTCGTGCGCACCGGCCGTGCCCACGTCACCTGGAAGTACGCCGCGAGTCTCGACGGGCGCTCCGCCGCGGCGGACGGGAGCAGCCAGTGGATCACCTCCGCCGAGGCGCGTGCGGAGGTGCACCGGCTCCGGGCGAAGTGCGACGCGGTGATGGCCGGAACCGGGACGGTGCTGGCCGACGACCCGAGCCTGACCGTGCGGGACGAGCACGGCGCCCCAGTGCCGGAGCAGCCGCTGCGGGTGGTGCTCGGGGACCGGGAGGTGCCCGCCGGGTTCAAGGTGCTCGACGACGTGGCGCCCACCCTGCGCCTTCCCGGGGGCGACCCGGAGGGCGCGCTGCGCGCGCTCGCTGAGCGCGGGGTCGTGGAGGTCTTCCTCGAAGGGGGACCGACGCTGGCCGGTGCCTTCCTGCGGGCCGGGCGCGTGGATCTGGTCCAGGCCTTCGTGGCCCCGGCGCTGCTCGGATCGGGGAAGTCCGCGCTGGGCGAGGCGGGCGTGGTGAGCATCTCGGGGGCATGGCGCTTTTACTTCGAACGGGTCACCATGTGTGGGCCGGACGTGTGGATCAGCGCTGTTCCCGCGGAAGGATAGAGTGGAAGCAGCGGCCTCGGTTCGCGGCCTGCCGCGCGGGGAACGGGATGACGGCCGCACGTCGGATACCGTGCTCACCCCGGGATCACCCGTGAGGGGACCACGCTAGGCCAACGGGATCGCCCAAAGGAGGGTGTCACGTGTTCACCGGAATAGTGGAGGAACTCGGTGAGGTAGCCGCTGTCGACCCCGTGCCCGGCGGGGCACGACTCTCCGTGAGCGCGCCCGCGGTCACCGCCGACGCCTCCCACGGTGACTCCATCTCCGTCGACGGAGTGTGCCTGACGGTCGCCGGAACGACCGAGGACGGGTTCACGGTCGACGTGGTCGACGAGACGCTGCGCCGGTCCACCCTCGGCGCGCTCCAGGCGGGCGCTCGGGTCAACCTCGAACGCGCCATGGCCCTCGGCGACCGGTTGGGCGGCCACATCGTGCAGGGGCACGTGGACGCGACGGGGGTCGTGACCGGATCGGAAGCGGACGGGCTGACCAGGGTTTCCATTCCCGAGCGGCTGTCCAGGTACCTCGTGGAGAAGGGGTCGATCACCGTCGACGGCGTGTCGCTGACCGTCGTCGAGGCCGGTGAGCAGGAGTTCAGCGTGGCACTGATCCCGACCACTCTCGAGGAGACCACGCTGGGTCTGCGCGCGCGGGGCGACAGGGTCAACATCGAGGTCGACGCGCTGGCCAAGCACGTGGAGCGGCTGCTGGGCCCTCAACTCGACCAGCTCGCCCGTACCGGGGTAGCAGGCGCGGTGGACAACGGCGAAGGCAGGGAGCAAGCGCGGTGAACTCGAACGAGTCGACCCCCGACGACAAGAACACGCAACAAGCCGGTGACACCCGGTTCGCCCACATCGACCGTGCGCTGGCCGACATCGCAGCGGGCAGGCCCGTGGTGGTGGTCGACGACGAGGACCGGGAGAACGAAGGCGACCTGATCTTCGCAGCGGAGAAGGCGACGCCGGAGCTGCTCGCCTTCATGGTGCGCTACACCTCGGGATACGTCTGCGCCGCGCTGACCGGGCAGGACTGCGACCGGCTCGACCTGCCCCCGATGTATCACGCCAACCAGGACCTGCACGGCACCGCCTACACGGTCACGGTCGACGCGGCCCACGGGGTCAGCACCGGGATATCGGCCGCGGACCGCGCGCACACCATCAACGTGCTCGCCGCCGAGAACTCGGTGGCCGCCGACCTCAACCGCCCGGGGCACGTGGTCCCGCTGCGTGCCAGGGAGGGCGGAGTGCTGCGACGCTCCGGGCACACCGAGGCCGCCGTCGACCTGGCCCGCATCTCCGGGCTGCGCCCGGCCGGAGTGCTCTGCGAGATCGTCAGCGAGAAGAGCGAGGGCGAGATGGCCAAGCGCGACGAGCTCGAGGTCTTCGCCTCCGAGCACGATCTCGCGCTGATCACCATCGCGGACCTGATCGCCTACCGCAGGCGCTTCGAGAAGCAGGTCCAACTGGTCGCGGAGGCGCGCATCCCGACCGAGCACGGCACTTTCCGCACCTTCGGCTACGACAGCCTGCTGGACGGCATCGAGCACCTGGCGCTGGTCTACGGCGAGATCGGCGACGGCGAGGACATCCTGGTCCGGGTGCACTCCGAGTGCCTCACCGGTGACGTGCTCGGTTCGCTGCGCTGCGACTGCGGTCCCCAGCTCGACGCGGCACTGGCCAAGGTGGCCGAAGCGGGGCGGGGCGTGGTGCTGTACATGCGCGGTCACGAGGGCCGGGGCATCGGCCTGATGCACAAGTTGCAGGCCTACCAGCTGCAGGACGCGGGCGCCGACACCGTGGACGCGAACCTGGAGCTGGGGATGGCGGTGGACGGGCGCGACTACGGCCAGGGGGCCCAGATCCTCGCGGACCTGGGCATCCGGTCGATGCGTCTGCTGACCAACAACCCGGACAAGCGCATCGGTCTGGAGAGCTACGGGCTGCGTATCGTGGGCAGGGAGCCCCTGCCGATCCGCCCCAACGCGGAGAACCTGCGCTACCTGCGGACCAAGCGGGACCGGATGGGGCACGAACTGCAGTATCTGGACGACGGTGAGGACTCCTCGCTGGGTGACGGTTCGGGGGTGACGGCATGAGCGGCGAGGGAAGGCCACAGGTGCGGGCTCCGCACGCTCCGAACCTGCGGCTCGCGATCGTGGCCATTCGCTGGCACACCGAGATCGCGGAGCGGATGTTGCGGCGCGCGCTGGACGCGGCCGAGGAGGCGGGCATCGCGGAACCGCGGGTGGTGCGCGTTCCCGGGTCCATGGAGCTGCCCGTGGTGTCCCAGCAGCTGACCCACGACCACGACGCTGTCGTCGCGCTGGGCGTGGTCATCCGCGGTGGGACCCCGCACTTCGAGTACGTCTGCGAGTCGGTCACCTCTGGCCTCGGCAGGGTCGCCCTCGACGAGGCGACGGCCGTGGGCAACGGTGTGCTGACGGTGGACACCAGGCAGCAGGCCGTGGAGCGCGCCGGTTTCGCGGACTCCGTCGAGGACAAGGGTTTCGAGGCCACGGCTGCGGCGCTGGACACGGCGCTGGTGCTGAGCGAGCTTCGTGGTGACTACAGCAACGAGCGAGGGTTCCTGTGAGTACCTCCACCGGCACGGACGGCGTGGTTCAGGTGCGTCCCCGGCGAGTGCGCAGGGTGGCGATCCCCGCCGCTGCCGTGGTGCTGATCGTGTGCGTCATCGCCGCCCTGCTGCTGCGCCGAACGTCCTCGGGACTGCTGCTCACCGTGTCCGACCAGGTGTCGATGGCGGGCATCGGGGCGGTGCTGGCCGGGCTGATCCTGCTGACCGTTCGTCCGCGGTTGCGCGCCGACGAGAACGGCGTGGAGGTGCGCAACTCGATCCTGACCCGCCAGTACGCGTGGTCCGACGTGCGCGGGATCAGCTTCCCCGCGGGAGCCGGCTGCGCGCGGCTGGAACTTCCCGACGACGAGTACGAGCCGATCACCGCGATCCAGTCCGTCGACGGGGAGCACGCCGTCCGGGCCATGCGCGAGCTGCGGGCGCTGCGGCGCAGGATCGGTCAGCTCGAGTAGTCGGTCCCGACATCGGGTGGGACGTCCGAACCCCGATCACCCACGGTGCGGGGAGCGCCCCCGAGGTGAGGGAGAATGGTCGCGGTGACGTCGAACCGGGCGCCGTGCAGGCGGTGAGGAGAGAGATCGTGAGCTTGGCCCAGGAGCGCAACCTGCGGTTGGTCCGTGCCGACGAGACCGCGGGACCACACGTGCGGTTGGGGGATGTAAAACTCCGGAACCGCCTGGTGACCTCCTCCAGTCTGCTCGGCTACGGAGTGGCCAACTCCAAACTCATCCCGTACGGCATGAGCCCCATCTCGCAGCTCGTCCCGCTGGACCGCTTCGGCGCCGTGACGACCCGCACGCTGACGGTGGAACCCCGCGAGGGGCACTTCACGAACAAGGACGTGTGGTCGCTGCGGGAGATCCCCGGGCTGCTGAAGTACTACGGCAGGGCGCTGCAGCAGGTCGACGGTGGCTGGCTGAACGCCTTCGGCTGGTGCAACGTGGGCATCGACGCCTACCTGCGGGACTACTACCCGCGCACCAGGGGGCAGAACACGATCATCTCGGTCGGGGGGTTCTCCGCGGAGGAGTTCGTCACCCTGGTGGACAGGATCAACGCCGCCGTCCCGGCCGGGGAGATCGCGGCGGTCGAGTTCAACGTCTCCTGCCACAACGTCAACTTCGACTTCAACGCGATCATCGAGTCGGTGCTGTCCGAGGCCGTTCCGCGCAGCAACCACCCCGTCATCCTCAAGCTCTCCCCGGACTACGACTACCTGGAGCACGCCAAGTTGGCCGCGCGGCACGGTGTGTCCGCGCTGACCGCGATCAACACCGTGAAGGGACTGCGGCTGGACCCGCGGACGGGCACCCCGTTGCTGGCCAACGGGTTCGGAGGGGTGTCCGGTCGGGCGATCAAGCCGATCGGCCTGCGGGTGGTCTCCGAGCTGCGGAACGCGGGGGTGACCCTGCCGATCATCGCGACCGGGGGGATCCGCACCTTCGACGACTGCCGCGAGTACTTCTGGGCCGGGGCCGACGCGGTCAGCCTGGGCAGCGCCAGCTGGTTCGCCAGCTTCCCCGGCTACGCCCTCTCCCCGCTGTACGCTGTGCGGATCAGGTCGCTGCTGCGGAGGATGGAGGGCTATCGCCCGCCGCGGCGGTGAAGCAGTTCGCGGTGCCGGTTGCTTTCGTGGTCGGGTAGCCGTCACGTGAGTCGGCGCCTTGCTGCGTTGGAGGGCACCTCGAGTAGCGGTCTACGCCACGGTGCCCTGCCGCCTTGCAATGCATCCGACTCACGCACCGGATCTCCTCGTCCTGATCGGGCTGAAGCGCCTGTGTTGAACGAGACTCCTTCGCAGGAAGTGCGCAGAGCTCCTGGACCGGAACTCCCGATTAAGGGGCGCTGCCCGAACCAAGCGCTGTGAGCCTGCGTCACCGGCACCGCCGCGGGTTCTCGGTCGAGTGCCCGGCGAGGACGGCCCCGACGTTGTGCAGCCGCTACCCGATGTCGGGGCACCCGCAGCCGGGCGCCGACCGAGGTTCCGCCAAACGCCCCACCGAGCAAACCGAGCCGCCGACCCAACTCTCGCAAGCGGTCTTGGTCAATACCGTCATCGCCGCACGTAGGCTGGGGGCGTGGCCGATCCGTCCACCTACCGACCAGCTCCGGGAACCATCCCGTCCTCGCCGGGCGTGTACCGCTTCCACGACGGCGACGGGCGGGTCATTTACGTGGGCAAGGCGAAGAACCTGCGCAGCAGGCTCGCCGCGTACTTCGCCGATCTGTCCGCCCTGCACCCGCGCACGCGGCGGATGGTCACCACGGCCACCGGTGTCCAGTGGACCGTGGTCAACACCGAGGTGGAGGCCCTGCAGCTGGAGTACTCCTGGATCAAGGAGTTCGATCCCAAGTTCAACGTCCGCTACCGCGACGACAAGTCCTACCCGGTGCTGGCCGTGACGCTGCACGAGGAGTTCCCGCGGCTGCACGTGTACCGCGGCCCGCGCAAGAAGGGGGTGCGCTACTTCGGCCCCTACGCGCACGCCTGGGCCATCAGGGAGACCCTGGACATGCTGCTGCGGGTCTTCCCTGCGCGCACCTGCTCCAACGGCGTGTTCAAGCGGCACGCCCAGATGGGGCGGCCCTGCCTGCTCGGTTACATCGACAAGTGCTCGGCTCCCTGCGTGGGGCGCGTCGACGCGGATGAGCACCGCCGCGTGGTCGAGGAGTTCTGCGATTTCCTGTCCGGGCGCACCGACGCGATGATGCGCAGGCTGCAGCGTCGGATGGAGGAGGCCTCCGCCGAGCTCGAGTTCGAGCGCGCGGCCCGGCTGCGGGACGATCTGGAGGCGCTCCGGCACGCGATGGAGAAGCAGGCCGTGGTGCTCGGGGACGGAACCGACGCCGATGTGGCCGCTTTCGCCGAGGACGAGCTGGCCGCTGCCGTTCAGGTCTTCCACGTGCGCGGCGGCAGGGTTCGCGGGCAGCGCGGCTGGGTCATCGACAAGGTGGAGCAGACCGGAACGGCCGAGCTGGTGGAGCAGTTCCTCACCCAGTTCTACGGTGAGCAGGCCGCGCTGGCCGATCAGGCCGATGCGGGCGGGGGCAGCCCGGTTCCGCGCGAGGTGCTGGTGCCGGAGCTGCCGGAGGACTCGCGGGCCGTCGGCCAGTGGCTCGGTGAGCTGCGGGGAAGCAAGGTGGATCTGCGGGTCCCGCAGCGAGGGGACAAGCGGACCCTGCTGGACACGGTGCGGCGCAACGCGGAGGAGGCGTTCACCCAGTACAAGCTGCGCAGGGCGGGCGACATCAGCGCGCGCTCCGCCGCCTTGCAGGAGCTGCAGGAGGCGCTCGGGCTGGACAGCGCACCGCTGCGGATCGAGTGCGTGGACGTGAGCCACGTGCAGGGCAGTGATGTGGTGGCCTCGCTCGTCGTGTTCGAGGACGGGGTGGCGCGCAAGTCCGAGTACCGGCGCTTCTCGGTGCGCGGGGGTTCGGAGGGCGGTGACCCCGCCGCGATCGCCGAGGTGGTGCGGCGCAGGTTCGAGCGCTATCTCCGGGAGACCGGTGACGGGGAGCGGACGGGTTCGCTGACTCCGCAGGGGGTTCAGCCGGACGCGACCACCAGTGCGGGCGAGCCCGCGGGTGAGCTCGTCGCGGGGGGTGACGGCACCGCGGAGGAGTCGGACTCCGCGCAGGGGGAGGCCGTTTCCGAGGGGATCGACCCGGAGACCGGCAAACCGCGCAAGTTCGCCTACCCCCCGAACCTGCTCGTGGTGGACGGCGGGGCGCCGCAGGCCAACGCGGCAGCGGACGAGCTCGCCGAGCTGGGCATCACCGATGTCGCTGTGGTCGGGCTGGCCAAGCGGCTGGAGGAGGTCTGGCCTCCGGCCGAGCCCGATCCGGTGATCCTGCCCCGCACCAGCGAGGCGCTGTACCTGTTGCAGCGGGTGCGGGACGAGGCCCACCGCTTCGCGGTCAGCTACCACCGCAAGAAGCGCTCCGCGCGGATGAGCGGTTCCCAGCTCGACGGGATCCCGGGGTTGGGCGAGACGCGGAAGAAGGCGCTGCTCAAGCACTTCGGCTCGGTGCGCAAGATTCGTCGTGCCACTATCGAGGAGATAACCGCGGTTCCGGGGTTCGGCAACCGCCTGGCCGAGACGGTGCACCACGCCCTGGCGGACGAGGGGAGCTCGGGGGGCGAGTCCTCGGACGGCGGGGAGCACGCGCGCGGCGAGGGGGAGACGGTTTCCGGGGAGGTCGAGGACGGCGCCACCGCGGAGTCGGACTCGTCCGGCCGGACGTCCCGGGAAGAGGGCCGGGACACGACGGGGGAAGACAGCACTCAGGGGGTTGAGCAGTGACCGAGGAGAAGACGGGCATGGAGGTCGCGGTCGTAAGCGGTCTCTCCGGCGCAGGACGCAGCACCGCTGCCAAGTGTCTGGAGGATCTCGGGTGGTTCGTGGTGGACAACCTGCCTCCGGAGCTGATCTCCACGATGGTGGAACTCGGTGCCCGTTCGAGTGATGCGGTCACCAGGGTCGCCGTGGTGATGGACGTGCGCAGCCGTGCTTTCACCGAGGACCTCGGTTCGGTGATCAAGGACCTGGACGCCCGTGGATACAAGCCGCGGGTGCTGTTCCTCGAGGCCACCGACGAGGTACTGGTGCGTCGTTTCGAGCAGGTGCGCCGCGGCCACCCCCTGCAGGGCGAGGGCAGGCTCGCCGACGGGATCGCGGCCGAGCGCTCCCTGCTGTCCAGACTGCGCGCGGAGGCGGATCTGGTGCTGGACACCACCGGACTGTCGGTGCATCAGCTGCGCACGAAGATCGAGGACGCGTTCGGCACCGAGGCGAGCACCAGGACCAGGGTGACCGTGCTCTCCTTCGGCTACAAGTACGGGCTTCCGATGGACGCGGACCTGGTGATGGACTGCCGGTTCCTGCCGAACCCGTTCTGGATCCCCGAGCTGCGCGATTACGACGGCAGGCAGGACCAGGTGCGCAACTACGTCCTCGGTCAGGAGGGCGCCGAGGAGTTCCTCGGCAACTACCAGCAGCTGCTGCGGCTGGTCGGAACCGGGTACCAGCGTGAGGGCAAGCGCTACCTGACGCTGGCCATGGGGTGCACGGGTGGCAAGCATCGCAGCGTGGTGCTCACCGAGGAGCTCGCGAGAAGACTTTCCGAGGAGGAAGGGTTGACGGTCAAGACGGTCCACCGCGATCTGGGGCGCGAATGAGTACTCCCGAGCCGGGGAATTCAGGGGGAGAGGAGTCGCGTCCGCTGCGTGCCGTCGCCCTCGGAGGTGGCCACGGACTCCAGGTCACCCTCGCGGCGCTGCGTCGCATGACCACCGACATCACCGCCGTGGTCACCGTGGCCGACGATGGCGGCTCCTCCGGGAGGCTGCGTCGCGAGCTGGGGATGCTGCCTCCCGGCGATCTGCGCAAGGCGCTTTCCGCGCTGTCCTCCGACGGGGAGTCGGAGCGCGTCTGGTCGCGGCTGTTCGAGCACCGCTTCGGCGGCAACGGCGCCCTCGCCGGGCACGCGGTGGGCAATCTGGTCTTCGCCGGTCTGCTGGAGGTGCTCGGCGATCCGATAGCCGTCCTCGACGAGGCCTGCGAGCTGCTCGGCGTGCGGGGGCGGGTGCTTCCCATGTCGGTCGAGCCGCTGGACATGGAGGCCGATGTCGTCGGGCTGGACGAGGACAGGCGGGCCGTGCGCACGATCAGGGGCCAGGTGGCCATCGCCAGCACGCCGGGGCGGGTCGAGCGCGTCCGACTCAACGCGGTGAACGGCCAGGCGCACCAGCCGCGGGCCGCGCCGGAGGCGGTGCGGGCCGTGCTCGACGCGGACGTGGTGCTGTTGGGGCCGGGTTCGTGGTTCACCAGCGTGCTGCCGCACCTGCTCGTCCCCGAGCTCCGGGACGCCTTGGTCAGCACCGCCGCTCAGCGGATCGTGGTACTCAATCTTGTCCCACAACCGGGTGAAACTGCGGACTTCTCTCCGGAGCAGCACCTCGACGTGATCGCGGAACACGCACCGAAATTGCGGGTGGACGCGGTTCTGGCCGACGAGGGGGCGGTTCCCACCCCCGATCGACTTCGTGCTGCGGCGAGCGCGCTTGGTGCGCAGACTTTGCTTGATCGAGTCGCCGCTGCATCGGCTTCGGGAAGGCACGAACCGGATGCTCTCGCGGCGAGTCTGACAGCCGCACTGGAGAGGAGGACGGACCGGTGGCGATGACCGCGGCGGTCAAGGACGAACTGAGCAGGTTGCCGACGACCAAGGCCTGCTGCCGCAGAGCCGAGGTGTCCTCGTTGCTGCGTTTCGCCGGCGGGCTGCATCTCGTCGGGGGACGGATCGTGGTGGAGGCGGAGCTCGACTCGGGCTCCACCGCGCGCAGGCTGCGTCGCGAACTGCACGAGCTGTACGGGTATCACTCCGACGTGCACGTGATCACCTCGGGAGGCCTGCGCAAGGGCACCCGGTACGTGGTGCGCGTGGTCCGCGAGGGCGAGGGGCTGGCGCGGCAGACCGGGCTGCTCGATCCGCGCGGGCGCCCGGTGCGCGGACTTCCCTCGCACGTGGTCGCGGGCGGGGTCTGCGATGCCGAGGCGGCCTGGCGGGGAGCCTTCCTCGCCCACGGCTCGCTGACCGAACCCGGGCGGTCCTCGGCGCTGGAGGTCACCTGCCCGGGGCCGGAGGCGGCGCTCGCCCTGGTGGGGGCGGCGCGCAGGCTCGAGGTGCAGGCCCGCTCCCGCGAGGTGCGCGGTACCGATCGGGTGGTCGTGCGGGACGGCGACGCGATCGGCGCGCTGCTGACCCGGCTCGGGGCGCACAACAGCGTGATGACCTGGGAGGAGCGGCGGGTGCGTCGCGAGGTGCGCGCCACGGCCAACAGGCTGGCCAACTTCGACGACGCCAACCTGCGCCGCTCCGCGCGTGCGGCGGTCGCCTCGGCGGCCAGGGTGGAACGCGGTCTGGAGCTGCTCGGCAGCTCGATTCCCGAGCACCTGCTGGTCGCGGGCAGGCTCCGCCTCGCGCACCGGCAGGCCTCGCTGGAGGAGCTGGGGCAGCTGGCGGACCCGCCCATGACCAAGGACGCCGTGGCGGGGCGGATCCGGAGGCTGCTGGCCATGGCCGACAAGCGGGCGCGGGAGCTGAACCTGCCGGACACCGAGTCGGCGGTGACCGCGGAGCTGCTGGAGTCCGGGGTCGACGGGATGCTGGGCGAGGAGCAGCACAGCTGAACGTGCCACCGCGGTGGCTCGCGCCGTCGGGACCGGCGACTTCCCGGCGGCGCGGGCCGCGCCTCCGGACGGAGCGGTTCCCGGCGGCGCGCGGCGGGCTCCCGGTGCGGGGCCCGCCGCCCGGGAGGACGCGGTTCCGCGTGCCCCGGCGGGGGCGGGCGTGTCGCGGTACGAGCCCGTGGGCAGGCGATTCCGTTCGGGTGATGTCGGTGAGATTCACCGTTGCGGCGTCTCCCTGATGCGCACGCGGGCCGTCGTGGGCGATAGGGTCTGAAGTGAGTCCATACAACCGCCCACCTGCCGATGATTCGGCACGGTAAGTCGCGAGGAGAGATCGGCGTGACCGTTCGCGTAGGTATCAACGGCTTCGGCCGGATCGGACGCAACTTCTGGCGTGCGGCACTTGCAAGCGAGCACGATGTCGAGGTCGTGGCCGCGAACGACCTGGGCGACGTCGCGACCATGGCGCACCTGCTCAAGTACGACAGCGTGCTCGGTCAGCTTTCCGAGGAAGTCACCGTGGTCGACGACGGGATCAAGGTCGGTGGCAGGACCATCAAGATCCTCGCCGAGAAGGACCCGGGCAACCTGCCCTGGTCGGACCTGGGTGTCGACGTCGTCGTCGAGTCCACCGGCCTGTTCACCAAGGCCGAGGACGCCCGCAAGCACGTGGACCAGGGAGGAGCGAAGAAGGTTCTCGTCTCCGCCCCGGCCAAGGGCGAGGACCTGACCATGGTGCTCGGCGTCAACGACGACTCCTACGACGGGTCGCAGACCGTGCTGTCGAACGCCTCCTGCACCACCAACTGCCTGGCCCCGATGGCCAAGGTGCTCAACGACAACTTCGGCATCGAGTCCGGCCAGATGACCACGGTCCACGCCTACACGGCGGACCAGAATCTGCAGGACGGGCCGCACAAGGATCTGCGCAGGGCCCGTGCGGCCGCGCTCAACGTGATCCCGACCAGCACCGGTGCGGCGAAGGCCATCGGCCTGGTGCTGCCCGAGCTCAACGGCAAGCTGGACGGCTACGCCATGCGCGTGCCGGTTCCGACCGGCTCCGTGACCGACCTGACCGCCACGCTGAACTCCAGCGTCACCGAGGAGCAGGTCAACGAGGCGTTCCGGGCCGCTGCCTCGGAGGGCTCGCTCAAGGGCGTCCTGCGGTACAGCGAGGACCCGATCGTGTCCAGTGACATCGCGGGCGACCCCGCCTCGACGATCTTCGACGCACCGCTGACCAAGGTGATCGGCAACCAGGTGAAGATCGTCGGCTGGTACGACAACGAGTGGGGCTACTCCAACCGGCTGGTGGACGCGGTCAACCTCGTCGGTTCGAAGGTTTCCTGAAGTCGCCCCGGCCCCGGCGGCCTCCGACCGCCGGGGCCTTCTCAGCAGTGCTCCCGCCCCGCTCCGCCCGGATCGCCGTTCTCGTGAGCGCACCGCGTCGCGGGGACGAAGCCGGTCGTCGAACCCGCGCCTCGTGATCCCGGTCCGCGCTCCCGGGCGCGGCGGCGGGAGGTGCGGAAGCACTCCGCAGCGAGGTTTTCCGCTCGGATCGTTGGTTGGCTCGGGGGACTTCGGCGCGGGTGGCGCCGAGACTTCCCCGGGTGACCGCTCGGGAGGACCGGAGCGGAGGGCCTCTGTCAGCAGTCAACGGTGTATCCCCTTTGCGAGGAGCCGCAGCGTGAAGAATCTCGACGACCTGTTGGGCGAGGGGGTTCAGGGCAGGAACGTGCTGGTGCGCGCCGACCTGAACGTCCCGCTGGACGGCGAAACCATCACCGACGACGGCAGGGTGCGCGCCGCGCTCCCGACCGTGGAGAAACTGACCTCGGCCGGGGCGCGCGTGGTGCTCGCCGCGCACCTGGGCAGGCCGGAGGGCGCGCCGGACACCCGCTACTCGCTCGCCCCGGTGGCGCGCAGGTTCGGTGAGCTGCTCGGCTCCGAGGTCGCGCTGGCGGACGACGTGGTCGGCGAGTCGGCGCACGAGGTAGTGGGCGGACTCGTCGACGGTCGGGTCGCCATGCTGCAGAACGTGCGCTTCGACCCCCGCGAGACCAGCAAGGACGACGCGGAGCGGGGCGAGCTGGCCGACGCCCTCGTCGAGGTGGTCGGCGACTCGGCCGCCTTCGTCTCGGACGGCTTCGGCGTGGTTCACCGCAAGCAGGCCTCGGTTTACGACCTGGCGACCAAGCTGCCCTGCTACGCGGGCGGGCTGGTGCTCGACGAGGTGGAGGTGCTGCGGACGCTGACCGGCGACCCGCGGCGGCCCTACGTCGTGCTGCTCGGCGGTTCCAAGGTCTCGGACAAGCTCGAGGTCATCAACGCCCTGCTGCCGAAGGTGGACAGGCTGGTCATCGGCGGCGGCATGGCCTACACCTTCCTCGCCGCGCTGGGCCACTCCGTGGGTGACTCGCTGCTGCAGCAGGACCAGATCGCAGCCACCAAGCAGCTGCTGGACGAGCACGGCGACAAGCTGGTGCTGCCGGTGGACGTGGTGGTCGCCGACCGCTTCGCCGACGACGCGAACACCCAGGTGGTCCCGTCCGACGCCATCCCGCAGGGCTGGCAGGGGCTGGACATCGGTCCGCGCACCGTCGAGCGCTACGCCGAGATCCTCGGTTCGGCCAGCACCGTGTTCTGGAACGGGCCGACCGGCGTGTTCGAGTTCGCGAACTTCGCCGAGGGGACCCGCGGGGTGGCCAGGGCGATCGCCGACTCCGAGGCGTTCAGCGTCGTCGGTGGCGGTGACTCCGCGGCCGCCGTCCGCACGCTCGGGCTGGACGAGCAGCGGTTCTCGCACATCTCCACCGGGGGCGGGGCTTCGCTGGAGTTCCTCGAGGGCAAGAATCTGCCCGGTGTGGCCGTGTTGGAAGGTGAGGTCTGATCATGTCCAGGCAACCGTTGCTTGCGGGCAACTGGAAGATGAACCTCAACCACCTCGAGGCGATCGCGCTGGTGCAGAAGATCGCCTTCGCCCTGCCGGAGAAGTACTTCGACAAGGTCGAGGTGGCCGTGCTTCCCCCGTTCACCGACCTGCGCAGCGTGCAGACCCTGATCGACGGGGACAAGCTGCTGCTCCGCCACGGGGCCCAGGACGTCTCGCCGCACGACTCGGGCGCCTACACGGGTGACGTCTCGGCCCCGATGCTGGCCAAGCTCGGCTGCGACTACGTGGTCACGGGCCACTCCGAGCGCCGCGAGCACCACGGGGAGACCGACGAGACCGTCAACCGGAAGACGCGGGCCGCGCTCAAGCACGAGATGACTCCGATCCTGTGCGTGGGCGAGCCGCTCGAGGTCCGCGAGTCCGGCGATCACGTGCGGCACTGCACGACCCAGCTCATCGAGGGTCTGAAGGGGCTCAAGCAGGAGCAGGTCGCGAACGTGGTGCTCGCCTACGAGCCGGTCTGGGCCATCGGAACCGGAAAGGTGGCCACCTCCGAGGACGCCCAGGAGGTCTGCGCGGCCCTGCGGGGTGCTCTGGTGGACAAGTACGGTTCGGAGATCGCCGAGCAGGTCCGTATCCTGTACGGGGGTTCGGTCAAGTCCAGCAACATCTCCGAGCTGCTCGGCCAGAGCGATGTGGACGGTGCCCTGGTCGGCGGTGCGAGTCTCAACGGCGACGAGTTCGCCAAGATGAGCGCGATGGCAGCGGGTGGACCACTGCCGTGAACGATTCCGCGGCGGGCGGCCTCGCAGGGGTCGCCCGCCGGGGAGAGCTGTGCAAACGGTCGGAGTCCGGCCTGCCGCGTGAGCACGCTGATGCGAACTGCCGTCCCACGGTGGGTGGCCGATTCGGTAGGCTTGCCACGAACCGTGGTGTGAACGAGGACGATATGACACTTTTTCTGCAGATCATGGTCCTGCTGACCAGCATCATGCTGATACTGCTCGTGCTGCTGCACCGTGCGAAGGGCGGCGGGCTCTCCTCGCTGTTCGGCGGCGGTGTGCAGTCCAACCTCGCCGGGTCCAGTGTCGCGGAGAAGAACCTGGACAGGATGACGTTGTTCGTCATCGCGCTGTGGGTCATCTCGATCATAGGGACCGGGCTGTTGATCAAGATGAGCGCCTGACGGGACGCGGTCGGGCGGTTCCGGCCGCCCGATCGCTTCGATCTGCGGTCTCGGTCCACCCGGTTCGGTCCGTTCGAAGGCGGGTACGGTGGGTGAAATACTGATGACTGGCGGTAATGCGATACGTGGTATGCGGCTCGGCTCCGGAACCATCAGCGGTGATGTGGAGCGCGGGGAGTCGGCGCCTCGCCAGCGGGTGGAGTACTGGTGCGACAACGGGCACCGGGTGGAGCCCTCCTTCGCCGTGGATGCGCGGGTCCCCGAGGTCTGGGAGTGCACCCGGTGCGGTCTTCCGGCCGGGCGTGACAGGGAGAATCCGCCTTCGCCGAAGCGCAACGAGCCGTACAAGAGCCATCTCGCCTACGTGAAGGAGCGGCGCAGCGACGCCGACGGGATGGAGCTGCTGGACGAGGCGTTGAGCAGGTTGCGGGAGCGGCGCGGCCGCTCCGAGGGGTGAGCGGTTCCGAGGTCTCCGAGATGTGAGCTCCAGTCGGTGCGGGCAGTGGCTCGGCCGGTGTGCCGCCGCGGTGGAGGTGCGGATTCGACGTGCCTCCACCGCTTTTTCGCTCCGGGGCTGCTCGGCAGCGGTGCGGACGTGTCGCCGGGGGCCGCGCGCGTGGCGGGCCGGGCGTTTTCGTGAGAGCTTGGCGCCGGAAAGCGATGTCACGGTTCCGGGAAGGACGGCACATGCGCGCCATCCAGTTCTCCGATTACGGGTCTTCGGACGTGCTGAAGCTCGTGGAGGTGGGTGTTCCGGAACCGGGTCCGGGACAGGTCCGCGTCGCTGTTCGCGTGGCCGGGGTCAACCCCCTGGACTGGAAGTTGCGCAGCGGGGTGATGACCGAGCTGTCCCTTCCGCGGCGCCCCGGTCTGGAGTTGGCCGGTGTGGTCGACGCGGTGGGGGAGTCCGCTTCCTTCGAGGTGGGCGACGAGGTGTTCGGATGGTCCGAGACGGGGTCCTACGCGGAGTACGCCCTGGCCTCGCTGTTGACCCGCAAACCGGAGGGGATGTCGTGGCGGGACGCCGCCGCGCTTCCGGTGGCCGGGGCGACCGCGCTGCGGGTGCTGCGGCAGCTGGAGCTCCGCGAGGGCGAGGTGCTGCTGCTGAACGGGGCCAGCGGGGCGGTCGGCCGGTTCGTCGCGCAGCTCGCCGTGGAACTGGGGGCGACGGTGATCGGCACGGCCGGTGAGCGGCGTTTCGCGGATCTCCGTTCGCTGGGGGCCACGCCGGTGCCCTACGGTGCGGGGCTGGTCGAGCGGGTGCGGGAGATCACGTCTCGGGTTGATGCGGTGTTCGACGCGGCCGGGCAGAACGTGCTGCCGGAGGCGATCAAGCTGCGCGGCACCACGGATCGGGTCATCACCATCGCCGATCCGCGGGCTTCCGAGCTGGGGGTGACCTTCTCGAGCGGGGGGTCCGGGGAGCGGAGTTCGGAGCTGCTGGACGAGATCGCCGAGCGCGTCGTCGCGGGGAGGCTGAGCGTGCAGCACGCCTGGACCTATTCGTTGAGCGAGGCGGCCGCGGCCCAGGACGAGAGCGCGACCGGGCACAGCGGCGGCAAGATCACGCTCGACGTGGTGTGATCCGCAGCGCCGAGCGGCCCGGCCGCGCAACGCGTCCGACTCACGCACCGGAGCCTCTCCTTCGGCGCAGGCTGAAGCAGCTGTGCTGGAATATTCCCCTACATCGAACTTCTCGGGATTCCCCTTCGATGCGCTGGCGCCGAAACACCACCCGAGCAACCCGATCCGCCGAATCCCCGTCAGGAACTTCCCGCGAAGAGAACCCCCCGACGCAGGTGCTCTGAGCCTGGGCAGTCGGCACCGCCGCGGGTTCTCAGTCGCCGGGTCTCGCGAGGAAGGTCCGACGTTGTGTAGGTCGCTACCCGAGGTCGGGCACCCGGAGCGAGACCCCGACTGAGGTTCCGCCACCCGCACCGCCACGCAGAAAGAGCCGCCGACCCTCCACCCCTAAGCGAGGTAGGCCTTGCGCACTGGGCGGGTGGGCCCACTGGTGAAGTACTCGGGCGTTCTCGCCTTGACCGCGTCGATGTCGTGGAAGACCTCGCGCAGGTGGGAGCGGAGCGCTTCTTCCGCGGTTTCCGGGGGGCCGGATTCGAGCCGGTCGACGATCTCCGCGTGCTGCTCCAGCATCCGCTCGAGGGTGTCTGCGATGGGCAGGCAGGCGCGGCGGGCCCGGTCGAGGTGTGCTTTGGCCGAGCTGACCACGTCCCAGGCGGCCTCGTGGTCGGCCATCCGCAGCATCGTGGCGTGCAGCGTCTCGTCCAGCTCGAAGAACCGGTCGACGTCCCGCGCGTTCACGGCCAGCTGCTGCTGTTCGAGGTTCTCCCTGAGCTTGCGCAGTTGGGGCTGTTCGATGCTCCGGGTCAGTTCGCGGAAGGAGGCCAGTTCCAGTGCTTCGCGGATGAACTGCGCGTCGGCCACCGCTGTCGGGTCGATCCGGGAGACGAAGGTGCCCACCTGGGGGTAGATCTCCACCAGCCCGTCGTTGGCGAGCAGGATGAGCGCCTCGCGGACGGGTGTGCGGCTCACGCTCAGTTCGGCGGCCAGCTCGTTCTCCGCGATACCGCTCCCCGGTTCGAGGGTCAGGTCGAGGATGCGACGCCGCACCTCGGCTGTGGCCAGGTCGCGTGAGGTCCTCGTGCTGTTGCTTCGTGAGCGCATCACCGATGCATCCTATTGACGAAACTCTAGTGTGGTTCTACTAATATACTAGCATATTGCCGCCTTGCCGGAGTTCGAATTGACTACCGAGACGTCCGCGGCGGCACGTGATCCCTACGTGCTGACCGCCGATGAAGTTAAGGAACCACCAGCGGGCTGGCGTGGATCGTTGCGCTTCCTGGGTCCTGGGCTGATCCTGAGCGCCTCCATCGTCGGCTCGGGGGAGCTGATCGCCACGACGGCGCTGGGAGCCGAGGCCGGTTTCGCGCTGCTCTGGTTGGTCGTGTTCAGCACGCTGGTCAAGGTGGCGGTGCAGGTCGAGCTCGGACGCTGGTCGATCGTCACCGGTCAGACCGCCCTGGAGGGCTACAACAAGGTGCCGCCGCGGTTCCGCGGGCTCGGCTGGATCAGTCTGCTGTGGATCCTGATGGCGGTCGTCAAGGTGCTCCAGGTCGGTGGTGTGGTCGGCGGCCTGGCCGCGGCCCTGAGCATCCTGGTGCCCATCGGTTCCGGTCCGCTGGAGTTCACCTCGCTGGCGATCTGGACCGCCGTGGTGGTCGTAGCCGCGATCGTGTCGCTGTACTCCAACAAGTACACCCTCATCGAGCGCGGTGCCGTCGGGCTGACGGTGGTCTTCGTGCTGATCACCTGCGTGATCGCCTTCGGGTTGCCGTTCACCGAGGTCGGTTACGGGTTCGAGGAGGTGCGCACCGGGCTGAGCTTCACCATCCCGGGCGGGGCCGTCGGCGCGGCGATCGCCATGTTCGGGCTCACCGGGGTCACCTCGGACGAGATCACCTACTACACCTACTGGTGCATCGAGAAGGGCTACGCCCGCTGGGTGGGGCCCAACGACGGCAGTCCCGAGTGGCGCCAGCGCGCCAAGGGCTGGATCAGGGTGATGTACCGGGACGCCCTGCTGTCCTGGCTCGTCTACACGGTCGGCACGATGGCGTTCTTCATCATGGGGGCGGCCGTGCTGCATCCCGCCGGGCTGGTGCCCGAGGGCAACGACATGATCACCACGCTGTCCCGCACCTACACCGAGACCCTGGGCGAGTGGGCGAGCACGGCCTACCTGCTGGGCGCGGTCGCGGTGCTGGGCTCCACGTTGTGGGCGGCCCTGCCGAGCTGGACCCGCGTGGCGGCCAACGCGGTCTCCGTCTGCGGCGGGTTCGACTGGCGCGACACCGCCCGCCGCACGTGGTGGATGCGCGCGTTCACCGTGGCGTTCCCGATCACCTGGGGAGCCGCTTACCTGTACTTCAGCTCACCGGTCTTCATGGTCCAGACCGGTGGCTTCATCGGAGGGGTCTTCCTGATCGCGGTGACCGTGGCCACCTGGTACTTGCGCAGGAACGAAGTCGACGAGGGTCTGCGCGGTGGCAGGTGGTTCTCGGTGGCCCTGACGGTCAGCAGCCTGCTCATCGTCGGGCTCGGCATCTACACGGCGATCAGCGTTTTCGGGGGTGCGAACTGATGAGCGCGACGATGAGCGCGGCGGTGCTGCACGGCGCCGCGGACGTGCGGGTCGAACGGCGCGCCGTGCCGCGGGCGGCCGCAGGTCAGGCGCTGCTCGCGGTCGGCCACGTGGGGTTGTGCGGTTCCGATGTGCACTACTACCGGGACGGGCGCAACGGGAACAACGAGCTCCGCGCGCCTGCGGTGCTCGGTCACGAGATCGGCGGGAGGGTCGTCGAGGTCGGCCCGGAGGTCCCGGACGAGCTCGTGGGAGCGACAGCGGTGGTCGAACCGGCCGTGCCCTGCAGGCACTGCTCGTCGTGCACGGCGGGGCGCTACAACCTCTGCGCCAACGGCCACTGCCTCGGATCGCCGCCCAACGACGGCGGGCTGGCCGAGTACGTCGCCGTGGACGCCGCGCAGCTGCACCGGGCGCCCGCGGGGTTGCCCGCCGCGGCCGTGCCGTCGCTCGAACCGCTGGCCGTGGCGGTGCACGCGCTGCGCCGCACCGGTTTCGCCCCCGGCCAGTCCGTGCTGGTCACCGGCGCCGGGCCGGTCGGTCTGCTGGTGGGCCAGGTCGCGCTGGCCTGGGGCGCCCGCCGAGTGACGCTGACCGATGTGGACGAATCGCGTCTCGAGATCGCTCGTACGGTCGGCATCGAGCGCGCCTTCCTCCCGGACGAGCTCGACGGCCTGCGCGTGGAGCGCGCGCTGGAGTGCTCCGGTGCGGTGTCCGCGCTGGACACCGGCGTGGCGGCGACCGTCCCCGGAGGAAGGGTGGGACTGGTCGGAACCGTTCCCGACGAGGCCGTGCGGGCGCGCCTGGCTCCGGTGCAGCGCTACGAGATCGACCTCGTCGGTGCCTTCAGGTACGCGGGTGGCTTCCCGGAGGCGATTCGGCTGGTCGAGGACGGGCTCGTGGATCTCGTCTCGCTCGGCACGGCGAGCTACCCCCTGGAACGCGCCGCTGAGGCCCTCGAGCGGGCGAGCAGCGGCACCGGAGTCAAAACGACCGTCGAATGCACCACGGGAAGGTGAGCATGAGAATCGTGGACGCGAAGGTGATCGTCACATCACCGGGACGCAACTTCGTCACCGTCAAGATCACGACCGAGGACGGGCTGACCGGCGTCGGCGACGCCACGCTCAACGGGCGCGAGATGGCCGTGGTCGGCTATCTCACCGAGCACGTCTGCCCGCTGCTGATCGGCCGCGAGGCGAGTCGCATCGAGGACACCTGGCAGTACCTCTACAAGGGGGCCTACTGGCGGCGTGGTCCGGTCACGATGACCGCGATCGCGGGGGTGGACACCGCGCTGTGGGACATCAAGGGCAAGGTGGCCGGGCTGCCCGTCTACCAGCTGCTCGGCGGGCGCAGCCGCGACGGGGTGATGGTCTACGGCCACGCCCAGGGCTCCACGATCGAGGAGACCGTGAGCGAGGTCGGGCGCTACCTCGATCGCGGGTACCGGGCGGTGCGGGCGCAGACCGCGATACCGGGGTTGCCCGGGACCTACGGGATCGGTTCGGACGGTGAGCGCTACGAACCGGCCTCCTCCGGGCTGCCGGAGGAGACCCCGTGGTCGACTCCCGCCTACCTCAACCACGTGCCCGAGTTGTTCGACCGGATACGTCGCGAGCACGGCTACGACTTCCACCTGCTGCACGACGCCCACCACCGGATGAGCCCCAACGAGGCGGCCGGGCTCGCCAAGTCCCTGGAGCCCTACCGGCTGTTCTGGCTGGAGGACCCGACTCCGGCGGAGGACCAGACGGCGTTCCGCCGGATCCGCGAGCACAGCACCACGCCGCTGGCGACCGGTGAGGTCTTCAACTCCATCCACGACTGCGAGCGGCTGATCTCCGAGCGGCTGATCGACTACATCCGCACCAGCGTCACCCACGCAGGCGGGATCACGCACCTGCGCCGGATCCTGTCGCTGGCCGAGCTCTACGGCGTGCGTTCCGGTTCGCACGGGGCCACCGACCTGTCGCCGGTGTGCCTGGCCGCGGCGCTGCACGTCGACACCGCGATCCCGAACTTCGGGATCCAGGAGTACATGCCGCACGAGGAGCAAACGAACGAGGTCTTCCCGCACAGCTACAGCTTCGCCGACGGGCACCTCCACCCGAGCGAGGAGCCGGGGCTCGGTGTGGACATCGACGAGAACGCGGCCGAGTCCTACCCGTACGAGCCCGCCTACCTGCCCGTGGCGCGGCTGCACGACGGCTCGATGCACGATTGGTGACCACAATGGACTACGACGTCATCGTTCTCGGCGAGGTGCTGCTCGAGGTCGGCACGTCCGCGGTGTTCCGGGACGGCGTCCAGGCGCGGTTGGGCTGCTCCGGTGACGCGCTCAACGCGGCTGCGGCAGCGGCCGCCGCCGGGGCGCGCGTCGGCCTGCTGACCAGGATCGGCGACGACGAGGTCGGCGAGGGGATCCTCGCGCGGGTCGAGGAGCTCGGCGTGGACACCGGCCTGATCGAGCGGACCGGGGGGCACAACGGCTGCTACCTGATGCGGGCCGATCCCGGTGGGACGCGGGGGTTCGCCTACATGCGGCGCGGCAGCGCCGCCAGCGGGTTGAGCCCGGACGACGTGCGGCGGGCCCGGCTCGGCGAACGCGCGCGCTTCGTGCTCACCAGCGGTATCACCGCAGCGCTGTCGGACACCGCCCGCGCTGCGGTGCTGGCCGCCAAGGAGGCGGCGGGACAGTTCGTCTACGACCCGAACCACCGGCCCGCGCTGGTCGGTGCGGAGGAAGCCGCCGCCACGTTGCGCGCCGTGGCGGACGGGGCGCGGCTGGTCACCCCGTCGCATCCGGGGGAGGCCTCCGCGCTGCTCGGGTGCGACACCCCGGAGGGCGCGGCCCGCGAGCTCCGCGCGCTCGGCGCGGAGGCGGTGGCCGTCACCCGCGGCGACGACGGGGTGCTGGTCGAGGAGGGCGCGCGGGACGGTTCGTGGAGCCTTCCGCCCGTGCCCGCGCCGAACGTGGTGGATCAGACGGGTGCCGGGGACGTCTTCGCCGGTACCGTGACCGCCCGGCTGGCTCTCGGGGACGAGCTCCCCGCGGCGGCAGGCCTGGCCACGGCCGCAGCTTCGCTGTCGGTCGGGGGACGTGGCGGTACCGGCGGGATCCCGACGATCGGGAGCACCCGCGAGCACCTGGCGACGAGTTCGGGGAGTGTGTCATGGGCAGGTTGAACCTGGAGAACCTCACCGCGGTCTCCCGGCGTTCCCGGGAGGGGATCGACCCGGACGAGCTCACCGTCGGAATCGTCCACTTCGGAGCGGGCAATTTCCACCGGGCGCACCAGGCCGTCTACACCGAGGACGCGATGCTGGCCACCGGTGAGACCGGTTGGGCGATCAGCGCGGTCACCCAGCGCGGTCCCGCCGTGCGCGACCGGCTGCACGACCAGGACGGGCTCTACACCGTGGTCACGCGGGACGAGTCGGGGGCGACGTACCGGGTGGTGCGCTCCGTCCGCGAGGTGCTGGACGGTCCGTCGGAGACGGAGACCGTGCTGGAGCGCATCGCCGATCCCGCGGTGACGGTGGTGACGCTCACGGTCACCGAGCACGCCTACCGGCTCCTGCCGGGAACGCGGCGGCTGGACACCGCCGATCCCGGTGTCCGGGCCGACGCCTCCGGGCAAGTTCCGTCCACAGTGGTGGGACGGCTCGTCGCGGGGCTCCGGGCCCGCCGCGCGGCTGGCGCGGGGCCGCTGGCCGTGGTCAGCTGCGACAACCTCGACGAGAACGGTCCGGTGCTGCACGCGGCGGTCCGCGATTTCTGCGCGCTGCTGCCGGACGGCGCCGAGCTGGCCGAGTGGGTCGAGCGGAACGTCACCTTTCCCGCGACGATGATCGATCGCATCGTGCCAGCCACCACCGAGGAGGACCTCGCCGAGGTGGAGGCCGAGCTGGGCGCGCGCGACGAGGCCGCGGTCGTGGCCGAACCGTTCATCCAGTGGGTGATCGAGGACGACTTCCCGGCGGCCCGGCCCGCCTGGGAGAAGGCGGGGGCCCTGCTGGTCGAGGACGTCCGGCCGTACGAGATGACCAAGCTGCGCACGCTCAACGCGTGCCACTCGCTGCTGGCCTACCTGGGTGCGCTGGCCGACGTCGGGACCATCGCCGAGACGATGTCGATCGCGGAGTTCGAGGCGGCGGCCAGGAAGCTGGCCGAGGAGGAGGTCGCCCCCACGCTGCCCGAGATCGCCGGTTTCGAGCACGGCGGCTACGTGGACACGGTGCTGCGCCGCTTCCGGAACCCGGCGCTGGCGCACACCACCCGGCAGGTCGCCTCGGACGGCTCGCTCAAGATCGGTCCGCGGTTGCTCGGGACCGTCGGCGACGCGCTGCGGCAGTCGGTCGCCCCGAGCACCGCGGCGCTGGCGATCGCGGCGTGGCTGCGCTGCGTGCTCGTGCGGCGCACCGACGGCGGGGAGACCTTGGAGGTGCGCGAGCCCACCGCCGAGCGGATCAGGGAGAGCGCCGGGCTCGACCCGCAAGCCCCCGGCACTGCCGGCAGTGCTGGCGGCACTGCCAGCGCAGGCAGTGAGGTCGTGCGGCCCGCGCTGGCCGCCGCGGGGGTCGACGAGGCGTTGCTGGACGACCGGCGGTTCCTGGCTCCGGTCGAGCAGCACTACGACGAGCTGGCCAGGAGCGGGGCGCGGGAGTCCGCGCGGAGCGTGGTCGCCGAGTAGCTCTCGGTCGACGGTCCTCCGCGGGCCTTCGCGAGTTTTGACCGCCCGGCGTGCTGCTGCGCGCCGGGCGGTTCTGCGTGGTGCGGCGGGTTCGGTCAGGCCCAGACGAGGTGGAGGGTGCGGCGGCAGGCCAGGCGTTGACGGGCGGTGGCAGCGTCGCGGAAGCCGAGGTGGAGAGTGCCCTCGGTGCCGATGAGGTCGGTGCGGTCCTCGTGGGCCATGCCCCAGTAGTGGATGACGGCGTCGTGGCGATCGCCGATCTCCTCGCACAGGGCGAACAGGCCGGGGGCGTTCTCGGTGACCACGCCCTGCAGTTGAGCCATGAACTCCTCGCGGGTGCCCAGCGGAGGCAGCTTGGGGTAGTGGAAGTGAGGGAAAGCGTCCGACTCGTTCACGATTACCTCCTCGGTTTAGTGATCGTGGTCACTGTCATTTTCAACGTAGGAATTTACTGTCGTCGATACTTCGATCGGGTGGAAGTACTCTTCGCGCTCACAGGCACACTGTTCGTGTCGTGAAACTAGGAGGCGAATCGTGGTGCAGTGGGATGATCCGGCGGCGCAGCGGTGGCTGCTCGGGGCGGAGCTGCGGCACTATCGGGAGTCCGCGGGGTTGCCAGCCTCCTCGGCCGCGCGGGAGATCGGCTGTACCAACGGCAAGATCAACCACGTGGAGAGTGGACGTAACCGTCCACAAGCTTCAGAGGTGGCCGCGCTGCTCGCGCTCTACGGGGCATCGGAAGCGGATTCGAGGAGATTGGAGAGCTTGGCCGCTTCTGAGGAGGGAAGAGCCTGGTGGACGCCGTGGTCCGATGTGATCCCGTCATGGTTCCAGCTGCTCGCTGGACTTGAGGGACGGGCTTCGCGCGAGTTCTTGTACGAGCCCATCTTCGTGCCTGGTCTGCTGCAAACCGAGGCCTACGCGCGAGCCGTGACGGAAGCTACCCCGAGGGTGCGTGCCGATCATGTGGACAGCTTCGTCGAGTTTCGCCGTGCTCGTGCGGCCCTGCTGACGGAGGAAGTCCCGCTGAGACTCACCGCTGTCATCGGCGAAGCCGCTCTGCGTCTGGATGTGGGTGACCCGGCCGTGCTGCGGGAGCAGTACCGCCACTTGCTCGAGCTGGGAAGGTTGGACCATGTGGACATACGTGTGCTCCGTCCTGAAGACGGCATTCACAGTGGGTTCACAGGTGCCTTCGCCGTTCTCGGGTTCGAGTGCGCGCACCCGGTCGGTTACGTCGAGCTCCAGGACGACGCCGTTTACGTCCATGATCCGGTCCGGATGCGTGGGTATTCTTCGGCCGCCGAGAACCTGCAGGATGTCGCTTTGACTGCACACGAGTCCGCACGGTTGATCGAGTCCTTCATCCATGACTGAAAGATAGGAGCGTGCCATGGATTCAGCGGCTACGCGTTGGAAGAGGAGCAGCTACAGCGGTGGTAACGGTAACTGCGTCGAGGTGGCGCTCGGTGACGAGGGAGTGTCGGTGCGGGATTCGAAGGAGCCCTTTGGTCCTGTGTTGACGGTTTCCCGGGGGCAGTGGGCTATGTTCGTGCGGAACACCAGGACCGCGCCGGGCCGGAGCGAGTAAGGCCGGTTTCGTTCGGGTGGACGCGTAGCTGGGGTGTGATTGGTGAGCAGGTGGTCGCGGTCGTTGGTGGCCGCTGGTGTCGGTGTGGCCTTGCTGGGGGTTGCCGGGTGTGGTCCCGGTGGTCTGGCCGGTGATGAGTCGGAAGGTGCTACCGAGGAGACCTCGGCTGCCAAGCCTTCCGAGGAGGTGTTGGCCGGGGTGGATCCGTGCAACGTCTTGTCGGATGCCGAGTTGAAATCCTTCGGGCTTGAGGTTCCGGGAGAGGTTACGAACAACCCTTCGTGGGCACCGGGATGTCAGTACCAGGGAGACCCCGTTGTTGCGAGCATTCGCAAGGAAACGCGCGACACGGTGGACTCTGCAGCGGAGAAGGACACGTGGGCTGAGTTTCGCCGTACTGAGGTGAACGGTCGGACTGCGGCCACGGCAGTGACCAAGGGAGCGACTCAGGCACGGCTCTGCAGCGCTCTGTTTGATGCAGGACGTGGCATGATCCAGATCCAAGCGCACGAAATCAGCAGCTCGGACTCACTCGACGAATGCGCCAAGGCGCTGGAGATTGCCAAGAAGGTCGAGCCGAACGTTCCGGAACCGGCGTGAGGCGCGCGGTTGTGCCGGGGTTTTCGCGGTGTGGCGCCGGTTCGTGGGGCCGGATCGAGTGATTGCGGGCTGTGCGGCGTTCCCGGCAGTCTCGAGCGGGGCGGTGGCATCGCCTCGGCGCGCTCGGAGGGTTCTCGTGGTGGCAGGCGAGCAGCACGGATGGCGGAAGTCCTCTCGCAGCATGAACCAGGGCGCTTGCGTCGAG
Source organism: Actinopolyspora sp. BKK2 (assembly GCF_011291845.1). Lineage (NCBI taxonomy): Bacteria > Bacillati > Actinomycetota > Actinomycetes > Actinopolysporales > Actinopolysporaceae > Actinopolyspora > Actinopolyspora sp. BKK2. Next base: position 331,408 of record NZ_JAANTE010000004.1, read on the forward strand.
GTGGCGCTCGATGACGAGGGAGTGTCGGTGCGGGACTCGAAGGACCCCGCCGGTGCGGTGTTGACCGTCGCTTCGCGACAGTGGGCGACGTTCGTGCGCCGGTTGAGGAACTGAGCTCTCCGGTACCGGAGTGGTTTTCGTCGGTTTGGCACACAGCGGCACCGGGGTGGCGCTACAGTGTGCGCGTCGGTGTTCCGGTGGGCCGTCATGACGAGTGCGGCGGGATTGCGAGGAGTGGCTGTGACCGTTGCTGGAGGGGCAGCTTCCGGGTTCGCGGAGGCGAGCGCTGCGCTGGGTGAGATCAGTAAGGAGAACTCCTGGATCGAGCAGCAGATCGCGGGTGGCGGGCTGAGCATGGAGCCTGCTGCCGCCGACAGCGCGGCCAAGGTGTACGAGGAGAAGGCCGAGAAGGTTCGAAGTCTTATCGACTCTGCTGTTGCTTTGCAGCAGGTCAAGGGGCTGGGTGACTATCCGTCGGGTCGGCAGTTGGCGAACAAGTTCTCCCAGAAGGCAACCAACGGTTCCACCGGGGCGGCGGACTTGTTGCGGCAGTTCCGGGACGAGTTGCTGCGCAAGGCGGATCTGTTCCGGCAGGCGAAGGAGAAGTACGTTGCCACCGACGAGCAGATCAGCAGTGACCTGAACAGGGGGAGCCAGCAGTGAGCAGGTGGTCGCGGTCCTTGGTGGCCGCTGGTGTCGGTGTGGCCTTGCTGGGGGTTGCCGGGTGTGGTCCCGGTGGTTTGGCCGGTGATGAGTCGGAAGGTGCTACCGAGGAGACCTCGGCTGCCAAGTCCTCGGAAGAGGTGTTGGCCGGGGTGGATCCGTGCGGCATGCTGTCCGACGAGGAGCTGAAGTCGTTCGGACTGGAGCTTCCAGGAGAAACTAAGAGTCCGCTGCCGTGGACGCCGGGTTGCTACTACGACGGCGATACCGTCTCGGTTTCCTTCAACAAGAACAAGCGCCAGACGGTGGATTCTGCGGCGAAGAAGGACACGTGGGCCAAGTTCGAGCGCGCTGAGGTGAACGGTCGTGCTGGGGCGACTGCGGTGACCGAGGGGGCTACCCAGGCAGAGACCTGCGACGCGATGTTCGACGCCGGGCAGGGCATGATCCAGATACGTGCCCAGGAAATCAGCCGTTCTGACAATCTCGACGAGTGCGCCAAGGCGCTGGAGATCGCCAAGAAGGTCGAGCCGAACGTTCCGGAACCGGCGTGAGGTGACGTCATGGGTGTGATGGGCTGGCTGGACGAGAAGCTCGGTGGAGTGGACGAGGCCGTCGGCAGCGCGGTGGACACCGCCACGGACGCCGTCGGTGACGCCGCCAACGCCACCTGGGGCGCGGTGAGCGAGGCCGCCGGGACGGTGCGCGACGAGGTCGGAAGCGTTCTCGGCTTCGACACGCGCGCCGAGAACGCCCAGCAGGAGCAGGCGGCGAAGGCCAAGGAGCAGGGTCAGCAGCTGCGCGAGGAGCTGGCCCAGCGCAACCAGCGGCTGGACGCCCCGGCCGGTTACGACCCCGCCTCGATCACGCAGCAGGAGAACTGGCAGTCCTACGACCACCGCCGGATCTACGACACCAATCAGAACACGCTGAGCCAGTCCGACGCGGCAGCCGTGGCCGAGGGGTGGCGCAACATCGGCAAGGAGCTGAGCTCCATCGGCGACGAGCTCGTCGAGGAAGCCACCAGGGCCATCGACAGCGGCTGGTCCGGCGAGGCGGCCGAGGCGGCCAAGCAGTCCGCGCAGCCCCTGGCCAAGTGGTCCCGCGGCAGCGGCGAGTGCTTCCAGCTGACCGGCAACAAGATCGAGGAGTCCGGTTCGGCGGCGGGCCAGGTCAAGGCGATGGTGCCCGAACCGCAGGACCACGACGTGAGCCAGACCGTGGTCAGCGGTATCGCCACCGGCGGTCTCGGGGCCGGTGCGGACGCCCTGCGGCAGATGCACGAGCGCCAGCAGGCCGAGCGCAAGGCCCAGGAGACCATGGACCGGGTGCTGGGGGCCACTTACCGCAATGTGGACACCACGGTCCCGGCCTACCGGCAGCTGGACGGCAAGAAGGCGCCGCCAGGGGACTCCAAGCCGGACGACCCGGGTACCGCGGGCATCCCGCCCGGAACGGGTCCCGGAGGTGGTACCGGCGGCTACTCCGGTGGAGGAGCGGGCACGGCCGGTTACCCCGGAGGTGGCTACCCCGGAGGAGGCTACTCGGGAGGCGGCCCCGGAACCGGGCAGGGCGGTGGTTCCGGCTGGGACGGCCAGTCGCAGCGGCCCGGCGGGAGCGGAACCGGAACGCTGCCCGGGGGAGGATCCGCGGTGCCGCCTTCGGGCAGCGAATCGGCCTGGGTAACGCCCCCGTCCGCGGGCGGGGCCGGAGCAGGCGCGGGTGGCCCCGGAGCCGGCGGTGCCGCCGGAGGCGCCGGCGCCGGCGGTGGCGCCGTCGCGGGCGGCTATGCCGGAGGCGGTCCGGGAGGAGCCGGAGCGGGCTCCGGCCTCGGACAGGGCGGTCGCTCCGGCACGGGCGCCGTCAAGAGCGGTGGCGGTCCGGCCGCGGGCGGCGGCGGAAGCGCGGCGAGTTCCGCCGGGCGCGGCGGCGCCGGACGTGCGCCCATGGGCATGGGCGCGGGCCAGGGCGGCCAGGGCGGTGAGGAAGAGGAGCACGAGCGTCCCAGCTGGCTGGAGGAGTGGGACGACGTGTGGTTCAACGACATGCCCAAAACCGCCCCGCCGGTCATCGAGTGAATCGCCACGATCGGCGGCTGCCCCGGCAGTGCCGCTCGGAGGGGCGGCCCTCGGGAGCGGATGCCCCACCTCGGGGGCGTTCCGCACGTCGACCGGCGAGACGCGGGCAAGACATCAGAAGACATCAGGTGCGGAGAGCTCCGCACGGAACAAAAAAGGGGAGAAAGTTGGCCGTCGCGGGTCGTTGGCAGTTGCACCCGCTGCACCTGTACTTCGTGCACGGTTATCTCGGGCTGGACGACCTGGCTCTTCCGCTGGAGGTGGCGCCCTACACCCACACGCAGCAGGAGTTCGCCGAAGTGGGCAAACGCGAGTACGAGGCGATGAGTGCGCAGGGGCTGATCGTCGGCGACGAGATCGAGCCGAGCCTGGCCCGGATGCTGACGGTGCTGGCCAAGCCCTACCTGTGGGTGGACTCGCTGTGGGTCCCCCAGGTCGGTGAGCCACACGTCTGGCGGACCATCGCAGCGGTCACCGAGGGCAGCAGGATCGTCCTCGGTGTCCAACCACCCGGTGAGACCGAGCGCTACGGCGGGCCCCTGACCATCGAGCTGCACGAAGGGGTGAGCCTGTCCCAGGCGCTGCTGCCGACGCTGCCCGCGGCCCCACCGGGCAAGCAGGGGCCGGTGAAGGTGCCCGCCAGCTTCTTCCCCAAGGAGGACGGCGAGCAGGAGCAGGCCCAGCGGGGTTTCCTGGAGCGGGCAGCGCCGTCGCGGGGCAGCGCCACCAGCGGGGACCGCCAGCTGGAGATGTACCGAGCCATCGGAGGTGCCGAGCACCTGCGGGCGGGGCAGCTCGCGGCCAACGCCCGCGACCGCAACGGGCGCACCCACCGCTCGACCGTGGTGCGCTGGTTCGACAACGCCGAACCCGACGGGCGCTACCTCGACCACACCGAGCGCGGCAGCACCGGCGAACCCGTGCACGCGCTCAGCCCGGCCGACGCCAGGGTGCTCGGCAACAAGATCGAGGAGCTGATCACCACCGTTCGGTGAGTCTCGGCCGGGAACGCGGCAGGAGCGCGGGCTCCCGCAGCGGGGAGCCCGCGAGAGGCTCCGCCAGGCGCGCACGCGCGCGGACCGAGCTGCCGACCCTCCACTAAGGGAGGAGGTCGTTGAGGAACTCGGTGGCCTGCCGGTAGTTCTCGTAGGCCTCGGGATCGTCCGGACCGCCCGCCTCGAGCATCTCCTCGTAGGCCCGGGCCTGGGCGGACATGGCGTTGTGCACCAGCAGGGCCTGCTGGCGGAACTCGTCGAGCGCGGCCCGCAGCGTCTCGCTGCCCGTGCCGAGCTCGTCCAGCTCGTCCAGCGCGGGATGCTGCTGCGGGTGCATCCGCTCGGCCAGCAGCAGCCAACCCGCAGAATGGCTGCGCAGCGTCTCGACGACGCCGGGCTCCTCCCCGCCGTTCCCGCCGTCCACATCGCCCCCGCCCGACGCGGAGCCGTCCCGATCCTCGTGCTCGCCGGCCTCGTCCATGACCCGATCCTGCCACGAGAATTCCGCACCGCCGGAAGTCGTTCTTGGGGACGAGCGGGCACGGGCCCCGCATCCCAGCGCCGGATCACCCTCCGGAACCTCCGACCGGGTGTCCGTCGGGAGTGTGAAGCGCAGTTGTCAACAGCGGTGCGGTGTGTGGCACGGCCCCTCCCGCGTGCGATGACCGGCCGGTAGGGTCTGGCGCATGGCGGCGCCCGCGTTGCTCGCTACCAGCGATCTGCACGTCTCCCACCGGGACAACCGCCCGGTGCTGGACACGATCAGGCCTCACACCGACGAGGACTGGCTCATCGTGGCCGGAGACGTCGCCGAGAAGACGGACACGATCCGTTGGGCCCTCGAACTGCTGCGCGAGCGGTTCGCCAAGGTCATCTGGGTCCCCGGCAACCACGAACTGTGGACCCCGGCCGACGACGAGGTGCCCGCGCGCGGCGTCGAGCGCTACGAACACCTGGTGCGGATGTGCCGCGAGCTGGACGTGACCACCCCCGAGGACCCCTACCCGGTGTGGCGGGACGCCGAGCGGGAGGTCGTGATCGCCCCGCTGTTCGTGCTCTACGACTACAGCTTCCGCGCCCCCGGCACCACCGCCGAGGAAGCCCTGGCACACGCCCACGAGACCAGGGTGGTGTGCACCGACGAGGTGCTGCTGCACCACGATCCGCACGACTCGCGGACGGCGTGGTGCCACGACCGGGTGAGGCGAACCCTGCCCCGGTTGGAGGCCATCCCCGCGGACCTGCCGACCGTGCTGGTCTCGCACTGGCCGCTGCACCCCGCCCCCACCAGACGGCTGCACTACCCGCAGTTCGGCATCTGGTGCGGCACCGAGCTCACCGCCGACTGGCACCTGCGGTTCCGCGCGCTGGCCGAGGTCCACGGTCACCTGCACATCCCGGTGACCGACCGGATCGACGGGGTGCCCTTCGAGGAGGTCTCGCTCGGTTACCCGCGGGAGTGGCGCAGACGCGGAGGCCCCGGGAACCCGCTGCACAGCATCCTGCCGCCCGCGGACGAGCGAACCTTCGAGGAACTGGTGAGGGCCCACCGGTGATCGAGCGAATCCTGCCGGGGGAGGTGGTCTCCTCCGAGACGTTCGGCGACGATCCGCGGGCCCGGCTGCTGCCGGAGGAGGAGCCGGTCGTCGCCAGGGCCGTGCACAAGCGCAGGCGGGAGTTCACCGTGGCCCGCGGCTGCGCGCGTCGCGCGCTGGCCGGGCTCGGCCACGGCGAGGTCGCCGTCCCCAGTGGAACGAACCGGGAACCGCTCTGGCCGGAGGGCGTGGTCGGCAGCATCACGCACTGCACCGGTTACTGCGCCTCCGCCGTCGCGCGGGAGGGCGCGGTGCGCTCGCTGGGCATCGACGCCGAGACCGACGGCGAGCTGCCCCCGGGAGTGCTCGAGCAGGTGACCGTCGAGGGGGAGCGGGAGCTGCTGGCGCGGCTGCCCGCGGACCGGAACTGGGACCGCCTGCTGTTCAGCGCGAAGGAGAGCGTGTACAAGGCGTGGTTCCCGTTGACCGGCCGCTGGCTCGGCTTCACCGACGCGTTCGTGAGCTTCGACCCCGACGGAGGGTTCCGCGCGGAGCTGACCGTCCCCGCCGCAACCGCGCACGGGACGCTGACGGGGTTCACCGGCGGCTCAGTGTCCGAGGCCGGACTCGTGGCCACGGCGGTGGTCGTCCGCACCGGTGAGCTCGACCAGGCAACCAGCTGAAGACGAAAGGCGATCGACCATGACGACAACCACGGCTGACCTCGCCGACCGCGACGGAAACGAGGTGCGCAGCTGCGACCTGCAGCTGCTTCGCTTCGGCACCAGCCAGGTCTTCTCCGGACCGATCCGCACGGTGCGGTGCTTCCAGGACAACGCGCTGCTCAAGAAGACGCTGTCCGAACCCGGCGAGGGGGCGGTGCTCGTCGTCGACGGCGCGGGATCGGTGCACACGGCGCTGGTGGGCGACCTCATCGCCGAGCTCGGCAGGTCCAACGGTTGGAGCGGGATCGTGGTCAACGGCGCGATCCGCGACTCCGCCGTCATCGACGGGATGGAGTTCGGCGTCAGGGCGCTGGGCACGAACCCGCGCAAGAGCTCCAAGAGCGGTGCGGGCGAGGCGGACGTGACCGTGGAGTTCGGCGGGATCAGCTTCGCGCCCGGCGAGTACCTGCTCAGTGATCACGACGGGGTGGTGGTCAGCAGCACCCCGATCGAATAGTGACGCGTCTCCGGCCGAGCGCGAAACCGTCAAGAATCGTGCGGGTGCGACCGGAGGCGGGATCTCGCGGCGAAGGACTCGCGGGCACCGGAACGCGAGCACCACCTGGCTCACCGGCTCCGGAGCCCGGCCCGCGGTCGTCGCTCCGCCGACGACCGCGGGCCCGGAGGGCGGTCAGGACGCCGTCCGCACCGGAGCCGGTCCGCAGCGGACGGCGTCCTGAGAGGCGGTGTCCCGAGGGGCGATGCCCCCGGCGGGCGGCATCACGGAGGGGTGATGCCCTGCTCCGGCGTGGCCGGGGCGGTCACCGCCGCCGAATCGGCAGCGGCCTGCCGGTCCAGCAGCCACAGCGTCCGCTCCCTGCCCCGGGCACCGGCCGCGGGAATGTCGACCGCGTGCGCACCGTCCAGCGCCCGCGACACGGCCTCGGCCTTGCCCGCGCCACCGGTCATCAACCACACCTCGGCGGCGGAGCCGATCGCGGGCAGCGTCAGCGAGATCCGCTCCGCGGGAGGCTTCGGGCAGTCGTGCACCCCGACGACCACGTGCTCGGTGTCCCGCACGTACGGAGTGGCCGGGAACAGCGAGGCGGTGTGCCCCTCCTCGCCGACACCCAGCATCAGCACGTCGAACCGGGGAACCGGCCTGTCCGAGCCGGCCTCGGCGAGCGCGCCCAGCACCTCGGCGTAGTGCTCGGCCGCCGCGTCCACATCGGAACCGAACCGGCCGTCCGAGGGGGCCATCGGGTGGACCCGGCGCGGATCGACCGGGACGTGATCCAGCAGCGCCTCGCGCGCCTGGGTCTCGTTGCGCTCACCGTCCCCTTCGGGGAGGAAGCGCTCGTCGCCCCAGAACACGTTCACCGCGGACCAGTCCACGGCCGCGTTGGCAGGCGACTCCCGCACCTTGCGCAGCACCCCGATGCCCGTGCCGCCGCCGGTCAGCACGATCGAGGCGACGCCCCGGGCGCGCTGGGCGTCCACGATCCTGGTGATCAGCCGCGCGGCTGCGGCCGCGGTCAGCACGTCCGCGTCGGAGTGCACCATGACTTCGTCGTTGCTCATGACTGCTGCCCCGCCGATACCGGTTCGGAACCCTCGGTGCTCTCCTCCGAGTCCTGGCGGACGACCTCGGAGAGCCCGCGCAGGGTGCTCTCGTAGATCTCGTCCGGTCCCAGCCTGCGCAGCTCCTCGGCCAGGCAGTCCCGCACGGCGCGACGCTCCAGCGCCACTCTGCGGTCGGGCTGCCCCGGCTGGGTGAGGTAGCCGATCCTGCCGTCCGGGCGGACCACCTCGACGTTGCCGCTCGGGCGTTCCAGCACCGCGGAGACGATCCCCGGCCCCGCCTGGCTCACCTTCCGGTGAACCGGGATGTCCAGGCTGGAGGCGAGCCAGCCCGCCAGCAGGTCGGTGGACGGGGAGTCGGCCTCGCCGGAGACCGTGGCGCCGCGGATCGGTTCGAACGGTGGCTGGTCCAGGGCCGCGGCGAGCAGGGCCCGCCACGAGGTCAGCCTGCTCCAGGCCAGATCGGTGTCACCGTTCACGTAGGACCTGGCCCTGGCCCCGAGCGCGTCGATCGGGTCGGGCTCCGCGGCGGCGTCGGTGATCCTGCGGTGGGCCAGCGCCCCGACCGGATCCTCGGCGGGGTACTCGGGCGAGTCGTTGGGCCACCAGGCCACCACCGGGGCGTCCGGGAGCAGCAGCGGCACGACGGAGGCGGCGCCCTCCTCGGCCAGTTCGCCGTACACCCGCAGGACCACGACCTCGGAAGCGCCCGCGTCGCCGCCGATGCGGATCTGCGCGTCGAGCCTGGCCGCGGCCTGCCGGACGCCCTTGGCGACCACGATCACCCGGGCCGGGTGCTCCCGGCTCGCCTCGTTGGCGGCCTGGATGGCCTGCTCGGTCTCCGAGCTGTCGTCGGTGACGATGACCAGTGTCAGCACCCTGCCGAGTGCTACGGCACCACCGGACTCCCGCAGCTCGACCATCTTCTTGTTGACCTGCGAAGTGGTGGTGGAGGGCAGATCGACGATCACGGTCGCCTCCAGACGCGTCCAGTGCGGGCCAGCATCGACTCCGCCGACGGTGGCCCCCAGCTTCCTGCCTTGTACTTCTCCGGATACCCGTGCTTGGCCCAGTGGTTCAGCACCGGGTCGAGGATCTGCCAGGACAGCTCCACTTCCTCGTTCACGGGGAACAGCGAGGGCTCGCCGAGCAGCACGTCCAGCAGCAGCCGCTCGTAGGCCTCGGGCGAGGACTCGGTGAAGGCGTGTCCGTAGCCGAAGTCCATCGTCACGTCGCGCACCTCCATCGAGGTGCCCGGAACCTTGGCCCCGAACCGCATGGTCACGCCCTCGTCCGGCTGCACCCGGATCACCAGCGCGTTCTGACCGAGCTCCTCGGTCATGGTGTCGTCGAACGGCAGGTGGGGCGCGCGCTTGAACACCACGGCGATCTCGGTGACCCGCCTGCCGAGCCGCTTGCCGGTGCGCAGGTAGAACGGCACCCCGGCCCAGCGGCGGTTCTCGATCTCCAGGGTGATCGCCGCGAAGGTCTCCGTCTTGGAGTCGGAGGCGAAACCGCCCTCCTCGTGCAGCCCGGGAACCTGCTGGCCGCCCTGCCAGCCGCCGGTGTACTGGCCGCGCGCCGTGGTCTGGTCGAACGGCCCGACCGGCTTGGTGGCCGAGAGCACCTTGCTCTTCTCCGTGCGCAGGTCACCGGGGGAGAACGAGAGCGGTTCCTCCATGGCGGTCAGCGCGAGCAGCTGGAGCAGGTGGTTCTGGATCACGTCGCGGGCGGCGCCGATCCCGTCGTAGTAGCCCGCGCGACCGCCGAGCCCGATGTCCTCGGACATGGTGATCTGCACGTGGTCGACGTAGTGGGCGTTCCACAGCGGTTCGAACAGCTGGTTGGCGAAGCGCAGCGCGAGGATGTTCTGCACCGTCTCCTTGCCGAGGTAGTGGTCGATGCGGAACACCGAGTCCTCGGGGAAGACCTCGTTGACGGTCCGGTTCAGCTCCTTCGCGCTCTCCAGGTCGTGCCCGAAGGGCTTCTCGATCACGACCCGGCGCCACTTGTCCTCGCTCTGCTCGGCCAGCCCCGACTGGGAGAGGTTGGTCAGCACGGTCTGGAACGCCCCCGGCGGGACCGAGAGGTAGAAGGCGTGGTTGCCTCCGGTGCCGCGCTCCTCGTCGAGCTCCTTGATCGTCTGGCTCAGCCGCTCGAACGTGCCCGGGTCGTCGAAGCTGCCGGGAACGAAGCGGATGCCCTCGGCGAGCCGGTCCCAGACGGCCTGGTGGAAGGGCGTGCGGGCGTTCTCCTTGACCGCCTCGTAGACGACGTCGCCGAAGTCCTGGTTCTCCCACTCCCGCCGGGCCACTCCGGTGAGGGCGAAGCCCGGGGGCAGCAGCCCCCGGTTGGACAGATCGTAGATGGCCGGCATCAGTTTCTTGCGCGACAGGTCGCCGGTTACCCCGAAAATGGTCAGACCGGCCGGTCCCGCGATGCGCGGCAACCGCTTGTCCCTGGGGTCGCGCAGTGGATTGTGCTCAGGGGAGCTCACGTCTCGTCCTTTCCTGCTAGATCCGCGCCTCAGCCGGCCGCACGCAAATCCTGCACCGCCTTGACCAGTTCCACCAGTCCGGCGGCGCGGTCGGTCAGGTGCAGGCGGAGCACCGGGCGGTTCTGCTGCGCGAGGACCTGGCCGTCCCCGAGCGCCTGCGCGCGCTGCAGACCGGCCAGGGTGTAGGGACGTCCGGGCACATCCAGGTCCGAGCCGGGATCGCCCGTCACCTGGAGGAAGACCCCGTTCTGGTGTCCGCCCTTGTGGTACTGACCGGTGGAGTGCAGAAAGCGCGGCCCCCAGCCGAAGGTCGTCTGCAGACCGCTGCGCCGGGCCAGCTCGGAGCGCAGCACGCTGATCGAGGCGTCGTCGAGCCGGTCCAGGTAGGCCTGCACGGCCAGGTAGCCACTGCTCGGGGCCGCCGTGATCAGGGCCCGCAGCGCCTCGGCAACCGTCCCGACCCCGGGGGAGAGCCAGTCACCCGAGGGGTGGACCTCGATCGAGCCGTCCACCACGGCGGGGGTGGCGATCGGTCCGCCCGCCGGGCCGTCCAGCAGGCTGCGCGCGGCCTCCTTGGCCGCTTCGACGTCGGGCTGGTCGAACGGGTTGATCCCGATCAGCCTGCCCGCCAGCGCAGTGGCGAACTCCCACAGCAGCATCATCCCGCCGAGCGGCCCCTGGGTGCTGATCGCGGCGGTTCCGTCCGGCGGGCCGATGGCGACCGGGGTGGCGTCCCCGCCCGCCGTGGCGAAGCCGGAGGCCTCCACGTTCTCCACCGGGACGGGCAGCAGCCCGGTCCCGGACTTGCCGGTGGACTCGGCGATCAGCTGTTCGACCCAGTCGCTGAAGCCGACGATCCCGGATCCGCTGTCGGCGAAGACGACCTTCTCCGCGCCGTTACCGTGGGCGGCGGCCAGTGCGGCGGAGAGCCGGACAGCGGGATTGGACTCGTCGTCGGAGGCGAGAGCGGGGTAGGCGGCCGCGGCGTCGTCGAGCAGTCCGGCGATGTCGGCCCCGGCCAGTCCGGCGGGGACCAGGCCGAAGGCGCTCAGCGCGGAGTAGCGTCCCCCGACGTTCGGGTCGGCCGCGAAGACCTTGCGGTAGCCGGACTCCTCGGCCAGCTCCTGCAGCGGCGAGCCGGGATCGGTCACCACGATCATGCGGCGAGCGGGATCGATGCCCTCCTCGGAGAAGGCCTTCTCGAAGATCCGCCGGTGGCAGTCGGTCTCGACCGTGGTCCCCGATTTGGAGGAGACCACCACGACCGTGCGGTCCAGCTCGCCCTCCAGGGCGTCGGCGACCTGGCCCGGATCCGTCGTGTCGAGCACGACCATGGAGGTCTCCGCGGTCGCGGTGATGACCTCGGGGGCCAGCGAGGAGCCGCCCATGCCGGCGAGCACCACGCGGTGCAGGCCCTCCTCGTGCAGTTCCGCGCGCAGTGCGTCGATCTCGGCGAGCAGTCCGCGGGACGTCTCGTGCAGCGTGGTCCACGACAGCCGAGCGGCCGCCTCCTGCTCGGCGTCCGCTCCCCAGAGCGTCGGATCTCCGGCGGCGAGCTTGCTCGCGGCCCGGTCGTTGACCAGCCGCTGGACCAGGGGCTCGGCCTCCCGTGCCAGCGAAGGATCGGCGATCTCGGCCGAGGTTTCAGTCGTCATAGGGTTCCTTCGCGTTCGATCCTCAACACATGACGAAAAGGTGCACACGTTGACAGGCGGCCGCCGGTTCCTCCGACCGGGCGGCCGCCTGCGTCCGGGCGGTGGCCCGTCCGGGGCCCGCGGACCCCGGACGGATCAGCCGCTGTTACCGAGCCTGTTCGAGCTGCTGCGAGACCGTCTGGAGCAGCTCCTCCCAGGACTTCTCGAACTTCTCCACGCCCTCGCGCTCGAGGACGGCGTACACGTCGTCCAGGTCGACTCCCGCAGCGGAGAGGGAGTCGAAGACCTCCTGGGACGCCGCGGCCGTGCCACGAACCGTGTCACCCACGATGTTGCCGTGATCGGCGGTCGCGTACAACGTGGACTCGGGCATGGTGTTGACCGTGTGCGGGGCCACCAGCTCGTCCACGTAACGGGTGTCGGAGTAGGCGGGCTCCTTGACCCCGGTGGACGCCCAGAGCGGACGCTGCCGGTTGGCGCCGGCCTGCTCCAGGGCCTGCCAACGCGATCCGGTGAAGGTCTCCTCGTAGGCGGAGTAGGCCAGCCGGGCGTTGGCGATGGCGGCCTTGCCGTACAGGTGCTCGGGAGCGCCCATGGCCTTCAGCCGCTTGTCGATCTCCGAGTCGACCCTGGAGACGAAGAACGAGGCCACGGAGTGGATCTGACCGAGGTCGTGACCGTTCTCCTTGGCCCGCTCCAGGCCCGTCATGAACGCGTCCATGACCTCCCGGTAGCGCTGCACCGAGAAGATCAGCGTCACGTTGACGCTCACGCCCTCGGCGAGCGTGCGGGTGATGGCGGGCAGCCCCTCCGGCGTCGCCGGGATCTTGACGAACATGTTCGGCCGGTCCACGGCCTTGGCCAGCTCCAGGGCCTCGGTGACCGTGCCCTCGGTGTCGTGCGCCAGCCGGGGGTCGACCTCGAGCGAGATCCTGCCGTCCTCGCCGCCGGTGGCCTTGTGCACGTCGCGGAAGACGTCGGCGGCCTCCCGGATGTCCCTGGTCGTGAGTTCGCGGACGGCCTCGTCCACGCCTGCGCCGCGGGCGGCGAGCTCGTTGATCTGCTCGCGGTAGTCCTCCGCGTTGGACATGGCGCTCGCGAAGATCGTGGGGTTACTGGTCACCCCGACGAGGTTGTAGTCCCTGATCAGCTCGGCGAGGTTGCCGGAGTTGATCCGTTGCCTGGACAGGTCGTCCAGCCAGACGGCCACACCGGCGTCGCTGAGCGCCTGCAGGTTGCTGTTGCCGCTCACTAGTTACCTCCGTCGTTCGCAGCATTGCGGGTCGGTGGGCGTGCGCCCGTGGGCTCAGCCGGAGCGCACGCTGCTCAGGCTCCGCCGCGCGGCCGCGACCACGGCGTCCGTCGTGATGCCGAACTCGTTGAACAACGTCTTGTAGTCGGCCGAAGCGCCGAAGTGCTCCAGCGAGACGATCTCACCGTTGTCGCCGGCGAAGCGGTGCCAGGACTGGGCGATGCCCGCCTCGACGAAGACCCGCGCGCGCACCGAGGACGGCAGCACCTGCTCGCGGTAGTCGTCCTCCTGCGCGTCGAACCACTCGACGCACGGCATCGACACCACACGAGTGGCAACGCCCTCGGCTTCCAGAATCTTCCTGGCCTCCACTGCCAACTGCACCTCGGAACCGGTCGCTGTGAGCACCAGTTCGGGGGTACCCGAGGAGGCCTCGGCCAACACGTAGCCGCCCCGGGCGACTCCAGCGCGGTCGGTGCCCTCCAGCGTCGGAACGCCCTGGCGGGTCAGCGCCAGTCCGGCGGGGCCGTCGGTCTTCTCCAGCACGGCCTTCCACGCGGCCGCCGTCTCGTTGGAGTCGGCGGGGCGAACCACGGACAGGCCCGGGATGCCGCGCAGGCTGGCCAGCTGCTCGATCGGCTGGTGGGTCGGGCCGTCCTCGCCGAGGCCGATCGAGTCGTGCGTCCACACGTAGATGGTGGGCACGCTCATCAGCGCGGCCAGGCGCACCGCGGGCCGCATGTAGTCGGAGAAGATCAGGAAGGTGCCGCCGTAGGGACGGGTTCCCCCGTGCAGCGCGATGCCGTTGAGCAGCGATCCCATGGCGTGCTCCCGGACACCGAAGTGCAGCGTGCGCCCGTAGGGCTGGGCGGGGAACATGCCCGTGGAGATGCTCTCGGGGCCGAAGGAGTCGGCGCCCTTCATCGTGGTGTTGTTGCTCTCGGCGAGGTCGGAGGAACCGCCCCAGAGCTCGGGCAGCACGTCCTTGAGGTTGGCCAGCACCTCGGCGGAGGCCTTGCGGGTGGCGATGCCCTTCCCGTCGGCCTCCCAGGTCGGCAGCGCGTCCGTCCAGCCCTCGGGCAGCTGCCTGGCGCTGATCCGGTCGAGCAGCGCCTTGCGCTGCGGGTTCTCATCGGCCCACGCGTCGAAGGCGATCTGCCACTTCTCGTGGGAGGCCCTGCCGCGCTCGGCGACCGAGCGGGTGTGGGCCAGCACCTCCTCGGAGACCTCGAAGGACTTCTCGGGGTCGAAGCCGAGGGCCTTCTTGACCTCGGCGACCTCCTCGGCGCCCAGCGCGGCGCCGTGCGCCTTGCCGCTGTTCATCTTGTTCGGCGCCGGGTAGCCGATCACGGTGCGCAGCACGATCATGCTCGGCCGGTCGGTCTCGGCGCGGGCGGCCTCGACGGCGTCCAGGAAGCCCTGCACGTCCTCACCGCCGTCGACGGTGACCACGTGCCAGCCGTACGCCTCGTAACGCTTGGCCGTGTCCTCGGACAGGGCGATGTGCGTGTCGTCCTCGATGGAGATCTCGTTGGCGTCGTAGATCACCGTGAGGTTGCCCAACTGCTGGGTGCCTGCCAGCGAGGAGGCCTCGGAGGTCACGCCCTCCTCGATGTCGCCGTCGGAGGCGAGCACGTAGATCTGGTGATCGAAGGCGCTCTCGCCCGGCTCGGCGTCCGGGTCGAACAGGCCGCGTTCGCGCCGGGCGGCCATCGCCATGCCGACCGCGTTGGCCAGCCCCTGGCCGAGCGGTCCGGTCGTGGTCTCCACGCCGGTGGTGTGGCCGTACTCCGGGTGCCCCGGGGTGGCCGAGCCCCAGGTGCGCAGGCCCTTGATGTCGTCCAGCTCCAGTCCGTAGCCGGACAGGTAGAGCTGCAGGTACAGGGTCAGGCTCGAGTGCCCGGCCGACAGCACGAAGCGGTCCCGGCCGATCCAGCTCGCGTCGTTGGGGTCGTGCCGCAGCACTCGTTGGAACAGTGCGTACACGGCAGGAGCCAGACTCATCGCGGTGCCGGGGTGGCCACTGCCGCACTTCTCGACGGCGTCCGCCGCCAGAACGCGGATCGTGTCCACGGCGCGCTGGTCCAGCTCGGTCCAGTCTTCGGGAACTCGTTTGGTTGTCAAACGGGCAAGGTCGTCTGTGACGGACACTCCTCGCGGCTCCAGTTTCCCTCGTGCGGTGAATCCGGTCGAACTTGACCGATTCGTTCCGCTGTTATCCCTCGTCCAACTTGCAGCGTAATCGTGCTGGATCCGGCGTGTCGCGGCCCGTCCGGTTCCGGTGGGCGATGTTCGGCGTGGCGTTGGCGACACGACCCGCCGTCGAACTCGCTCCGTGATCGAAGCGACTTGTCGCGGTTACCGAGCGAGGTGAGGATCACTTCCGGGGGATGGACTCGCCGCCCGCGAGCGGGGACGATCGGATCGTCCCGGAATGGGGGGATCGTCGTTCCGGCGGGCGCTCGAACGAATGGGGGAGAACCGTGGCCGGAGCACTCAGCCGCGGACAACGCGACGCGCTGTACGAGCTGGTCGCCGCCGGCGAGCTCACCGAGCAGCAGGCGCGGGCCGCCGTCGAGGCCGTCGAGGCGGAGGGCCGAGCGCGCGACTCCGCCAGGGCGCGCAACGTGCTCGTGGAGATCGCGGGCTACCTCGGCGCCGCGCTGATGCTCGTCGGCGGGCTCGTGCTCGTCTCGGGACTGCACGACACGCTGGCCAGGCCGGCCCGAGTGGGCGTCATGGTGGGGCTGACGATCGTGTTCGCGCTGATCGGCGCTTACCTGGGCGGTGGCGGGCGCGGGCTGCGCGAGCGGGCGCGTGATCCCGGGGTGCGGGCACGGATCGTGGCCACGCTGTTCGCGCTCGCCGCGCTCACCGCGGGCACGGCCGTCGGGATCGGCACTCCGGACCAGGGCACGCTGCTGCCCGCCGTGGGGACCGCTCTGGTGGTCGCGCTGCTCGGCTATCTCGCGCTGCCCGCGGTTCCGGGCCTGCTGGCCGTGGCGATCGCGGCGGTGGCGGTCGTGCGGGAGTTCGCGAACCTGTGGGTGGGCCCCGAGTACAGCCCCTACCACGACGGGACGTTCCTCTCCGCGCACAACATCACCGCGCTGGCGCTGCTGGCCCTCGGGATCGTCTGGACCGCGCTCGCGCTGCGCGGGCTCTTCGTCGCGCCGCGGCTCGCGCTCGCGCTGCGCGGGCTCTTCGTCGCGCCGCGGCTCGCGCTCGCGCTGGGTGTGATCATCCTGCTGCTCGGCGCCCACTGGCCGCTGGGCGGCAGTTACGAGCTGTGGAGCTATCCGGTCCTGGCGCTGGTCGCGATGGCGTTGCTGGCCGGTTTCGCGCGGCGCCGGGATCCCGTGCTGCTCGTCGGCGGACTGATCGGCGCGATGCTGCTCGTGGGCGAGGGGCTGTCCGATCTGGTGGACAGCGACCTGCTCGGCGCGCTGATCGTGGTGGTGCTCGGTGCGGTGCTGCTGTTCGGCGGGGCCGTCGGGATGCGGCGCGCCAAGCGCGGAGGCGGGGTCGAGCGCGACACCTCGGGGAGGGCGGGACACCAGCGGTGACCCGCATCCCGGGACCGGGGCGGTGGTTCGGGCTCAGGAGGGATCTTTTTCGCGGGCGGCGTTGATCGGATTTTCGAGCTGCACCGCCGATTCGGTCCGCGCGCACGATTCCGCGTGCTTTCTCGCGCTGCCGCGCCGCACGGCGTAGAACACCATTCCCGCCGCGACCAGCAAACCGAGTACGACCCAGCCCACGGTTCCGAGAACGCTCTCGGCCTGTTCCAGCGAGGCGCGGGCCAGGGCTCCCGCGCAGACGTAAACCGTCGCCCACAGCGCGGCTGCGGTCAGCGAGGCGGGCAGGAAGCGGCGGTAGCGGAGCCCGGAGACGCCCGCCGCTGCGGGGGCGAAGGTCCGCACCACGGGAACCAGCCTGGTCAGGAAGATCGCGACCGCTCCGCTCCTGTCGATCGCGCCCATGGCCTGGTCCCAGCGCGACACGCCCATGCGGTGGACCACCGAGGTGTTCCGCAGGGCGGGGCCGTAGCGTCTGCCCAGCAGATAGCTGACGTGGTCCCCGGCGGATCCCGTGATCGTGACCACGAGCAGCAGCGCGCCGAGCAGCGCTCCGTTGTCCACGGAGGCGCTGGCCACCAGCACCAGCGTCTCCCCCGGCAGCACCATCCCGATTCCGATACCGGATTCCGCGAATGCCATGGCTCCGGCGACGAGGAGGATCAGCCCGGCCGGTAGGGCCGAGAGCGTGTCCAACGTGTCGGAAACCAACGACATGCGTCCGCTCCTGAATCGAGATCGTCGCGCCGGAACTGCCGCCGCGATCATACACAGCGCAGCGCGTGGTTTTCGGAGATGCGCGCTGCGCTCGCGCCATTCTGCGCGATTTCGCGGGGGAACGCCTTCGGAGGGAAACTCCGCTCGCCGCCGGAAGCGGCGGCGGGAATCGCGATACGACGTCGGGAATCGGGTACTAGTGATTTTTCGGGTATGTCGAATTCGACATTTCCGCTGCGCGCTCCGCCCGCCGCGTCCGTGCTCGCTCGACCACGGGACGGAACGGACGGAGCGTCGTTGCCCGAGATGCCCCGCATCCGGGGCCTGCCCGCGTGACGGGCACGTGGCCCGTCACGCGAAGCGCCGCGGTGACCTCCGTCAGCTCCGGGTCGGAAGTGGTTCCCGTGGCCCGGCCGTCTCCGCGGACTGCTCCGGCAGCAGGTGGGATCCGGAGCGATCGGTGGTCACGCACAACGAGCACACGACGTCGTCGTGGTTGGGGCAGGCCAGCATGTCCGGTCGCTCGAAGTCCTGTTCGCAGACGTGGCAGCGGTACAGCGTGTCCACCGGAGCGCCCGCGGAGTCGAAACGCGGTTCCGCGATCCCGTCGTCGCTGCGGCGCAGGTAGAACCTGCCCCGCGTGATCAGCGCGACGATCGGGGGTGCGAGCGCGGCGACGAGCACGGCGACGATGGGGGAGTAGGGCGCCACGCCGGGGCCGAAGGCACCGAAGTACACGGCGATGGACAGGCCGCTGGAGGCGAGGAACGAGACCACCCCCACCGGGTTGACGGGGTGCAGCATCCCCCTGCGGTACTCGGGAACGCGCGGGGAGAGCCGCAGCACGTGCTTGTTCAGCACGATGTCCGAGGCCACCGTCACCACCCACGCCATGGCGGTGTTGGCGTAGAAGCTCAGCACCGAGTCGAGGAAGGCGAACATGTTCGCCTCCATAAGCACGAGGGCCACGGCCAGGTTCCCGAGGACGAAGACGGTGCGCCCGGGATAGCGCTTCGTCAGGCGGGTGGCCGAATTGGTCCAGGTCAGCGATCCGGAGTAGGCGTTGGTGACGTTGATCTTGAGCTGGCTCACCACGACCAGGACCACCGCGAGCGGAACCGCCAGCCAGGCAGGCGCGAACAGCTCGTAGACCCCGAGGAACTGCCGCACCGGTTCGGTGACCTCGGTGCCGGCCAGCCCGAGGACGAAGAACGCGAGGAAGGCCCCGGTGGCCTGTTTGAGCGCGCCCGGAATCACCCAACCGGGGCCTGCGGCGATGACCGAGAGCCACCACCCGCGCGAGTTCTCCGGGGTGCGGGTGGGCATGAAGCGCAGGTAGTCGACCTGCTCGCCGATCTGGGCCATCAGCGACAGCGCCACGCCCGCGCCGAGGAAGACGGCGGCCGCGCTGACCTCACCCGCGCCCTCGTTCCCGGAGAAGGCCAGCCACTCCCCGACGGAGCCGGGGTCGCTCACCACCAGGTAACCGACGGGGGCCACCATGAGCAGCAGCCACACCGGCGTGGTCCAGACCTGCAGCTTGCTCAGCGCGGACATGCCGTAGATCACCAGGGGGATCACGACCAGGGTGGTGATCAGGTAGCCCAGCCACAGCGGAACGCCGAGCCCCAGCCACAGCCCCTGGGCCATGATCGCGCCCTCGGTGGCGAAGAAGATGAACGTGAAGCTGCCGAAGACGATCGCGGTCAGCACCGATCCGTAGTAGCCGAAGCCGGATCCCCTGGTGACCAGGTCCAGGTCGATGTTGTACCTGGCGCAGTAGTAGGCGATCGGCAACCCCGTGGTGAAGATGATCAGAGCCGCCACCGCGATCCCCAGCAGGGCGTTGATCGTTCCGTGCGCGAGGCCGATCCCGGCGCCGATCGAGAAGTCGGCCAGGTAGGCGATTCCGCCGAGGGCGGTGGTCGCCACCACCGGTGGGCTCCAGCGACGGTACCGGCGCGGGGCGAACCGCAGGGTGTAGTCCTCCAGCGTCTCGTCGCTCTTGGCGCCCGCGTGCTCCGCGCCGTTCGCCGTTCGCCGAGTTGTCAATGGCACGCTCCTTCCGGCTGCTCGTCGGCAGCGGGCCGGGAAACGCCGAGCGCGTGCTGCTGGACGCGCGGGCTCCGGCCCCGTTGATCGATGCCGGGAGAGTCTGCGCGCTCGTGGTTACCCGCTCGCTTCCGGAAGGTTTCCGTCGTGTTCCGCTTCCGGTAGTCGCGGTGCGTGCGTGGCTCGCTCGCGGGAGTGAGCTCTACGTCGGCTGTTCACGCGGGAATTACGCGCCCGAAAAGTGAGTGGGGTTCACTGGGTGGTGATCGTCGATTCGACCTCGGGAGGAAGCGATGCGCACGGTCCTCGAACAGATGGGCGGGGAAGGCGTCGTGAGCGACGTCGTCACCCGGTTCTACGAGAAGGCACTGTCCGAACCGAGGCTGGCCGGTTACTTCCACGGCACGAACATCCACCTGCTGCGGGAGCACCAGACGCGGTTGTTCACCGCGGCGCTGCGCGGCGAGCCCGCTCCCACCGGCCGGGAGGATTCGAGCACCGACCCCGGAATCCACTACGACGAGTACGGCCTGGTCATCGGCTGCCTGGCCGATGCGCTGCGGGACAGCGCGGTCTCGGAGGACTCGTTGTCCGAGATCCTGTTCGCCGTGGCTCCGCTGGCCAGGGACGTGATCACCGTTCCCGCGGTGACCCGGTGAGCACCGGCCACCGGCGCCGGTGACGGCAGGCACCGCGGGACTGCGGCTCTTCGCTCAGCCGAACCGAGGTTCAGGGTTTCAGCAGCAGCTTGCCCGTGGTGCGCCTGCCCTCCAGGTCCTCGTGGGCCCGGCTCGCCTCGTCCAGCTCGTAGTCGCCCCCGATCCGGATGTTGAGCTCACCGCGCGAGATCATGTCGAACAGCTCGCCGGTCCGCCAGTCCAGCTCGGCCCGGTCGAGCATGTGGTGCGCCAGCGTGGGGCGGGTCAGAAACAGCGATCCCGCGGAGTTGAGCCGCTGGGGATCGAACGGGGGGACCGGTCCGCTCGCGGCGCCGAACAGCGCCAGCGTCCCCCTGGGGCGCAGGCAGGCCAGGCTCGCCTCGAAAGTGTCCGCGCCGACCCCGTCGTAGACCACGTGCACGCCTCGACCGCCGGTGGCCTCCCGCACTCCCTCGGCGACCTCCCGCTCGGTGTAGCGGATGATCTCGCCGGCCCCGGCCTCCCGCGCGAGCTGTTCCTTCTCCCGGGTGGAGACCGTTCCGATCACGGTTCCGCCGCGCCGCGTGATCCACTGGGTCAGCAGCAGGCCCATGCCCCCGGCGGCGGCGTGCACCAGCGCGACGGTTCCCGGCCCGACCACGTGCGTGGAGGAGATCAGGTAGTGCGCCGTCAGCCCCTGCAGCATGGCGGCGGCGGCCGTGCGGCTGTCCAGCGCGGCGGGCAGTTTCACCGCCTTCTCCGCGGGGACCGCTGCGCGCTCGGCGTAACTGCCGGGGGACATCGCCCAGGCCACCCGGTCGCCCACCGCGAATCCCGTCACCCCGGATCCGACCGCGGCCACGGTGCCCGCGCCCTCGGAACCGGGCACGTGGGGCAGCGAGACCGAGTACTTGCCGCTGCGCTGGTAGGTGTCGATGAAGTTCACACCGCAGGCCGTGGTGTCCACCAGCAGGTCGTTCGGTCCGGTCTCGGGCTCGGCGACCTCGGTGGTGCGCAGGACCTCGGGGCCGCCGTGTTCCGCGATACGGACAGCGCGCATTGGAAAAACCTCCCGGTCGAGCAGCCTACGATGCGTGCGCGGACGGACGTTCGCGGCCGTCGATCATGCCACGTCCCGCTCACCGCGGCCCGCGGGCGTGCTCGGACCGGATCGATACACCGGGGAGGCGTGGACCACGTGCTCGCGTCAACTCCGCACGCACGTCCTAGGATCAGCGACGTGGCGACGCAGCAGAACAGCGACACCGAACAGCAGGCACCCCGGCGCGCGGTGGAGACGGCGCGGCGCTTCGTCTCCGGGCACGGCGAATCGGCGCGAGCCGTGGTCGAGAACCTCGGGCGGGGCGGGGCCCGGATCGTGCTGATCGGCGCGGACGGCGCGCTGGGCGATGTCATGGTGCCCGACCAGGCCACCGGGGAGTCGGTGGTGGAGCAGGTCGAGGGGCTGCACGGCAGCGAGTGGGACGCCGACACCACCGCGGCGCTGACCATTGGCCCCGGCCACCGCAGGCGCATGGCGGGACCCCGCGCGCGATGAGGGGGACCGGCGACGTTCCGAACCGCGAAGTGCTGCTGGCCACCTCGGCCGACCGGCCCGAGACCGGTGTGGACGAGGCGCTGCTGCCGGACGCGCTGGCCGAACTCGGGCTGCGCGCCGACTGGGCCGTGTGGGACGAGTCCCGCCCCTGGGCCGAGGCCGACCTGGTGGTGCTGCGCACCACCTGGGACTACACGAACCGCAGGGACGAGTTCCTGAAGTGGTGCGAGTCCGTGCCCGCGCTGGCCAACCCCGCCTCGGTGGTGCGCTGGAACACCGACAAGCGCTACCTGGGCGAACTGATCTCCGCCGGGGTCCCGGTGACCCCCACCGAGGTGGTCGAACCGGGTGAGCCGGGCGGGGCGGCGGAGTCCGTGGACTGGCCCGATCGGGAGTTCGTGGTCAAGCCGAGCGTCGGAGCGGGTTCCAGGGGAGCGGTTCGCTTCCTGCCGGAGCAGCGCGCCGAGGCCGTGCGGCACCTGCGCGGATTGCACGAGGAGGGCGTGGCCGCGCTCGTTCAGCCCTATCAGCCCGCCGTCGACCGCGAGGGGGAGACCGCCGTGGTCTTCTTCGGCGGGGTGTACTCGCACGGCTTCGTCAAGGGGCCGCTGCTGGACCCAGCGGACGACTCCGGCGAGCTCGGGCTCGCGAAGGGGCCCTTTGCCACCGAGCCCGCCCCGGAACTGCGCCGGGCCGCCGAGGACGTGCTCGACGCCACCAGCGCGCTGCTCGGGATCACCCGTCGCGAGCTGCTCTACGCGCGGGTGGACCTAGTGCGCGGTGAGGACGGCGCGCCCATGCTGCTCGAGCTGGAGCTGACCGAGCCCCGGCTCGGGTTCTCTCTCGCCGACCGCGCCGCGCCGTTGCGGTTCGCCTCGGCCGTGCGCTCCGAGCTCGCGCACCGCGCCGAGTGAGCCCGCGCTCCGGAGTCGTTGCTCACGACTCGGGGAGGGCGGCGATCTCGTCGACCGTGCTCGTCAGGGTGATGGTGACGGTCCGGGAAGCTCCGGAGACGCGCGCGACGGCGGACAGCCGGTTGCCGGTGCCGTCGTCGGACAGCAGCTGCGCGTCCAGCAGCGTGGCCCACTGGTGCAGCACGTCGGCGCGCTGCCGACTCCAGGGAGGCACCTGTCCCAGCAACCGCGCGCCGGTGGTGCTGACCGTCCAGTCCAGCGGTGTCAGCCCGCCTCGGCGCCCCTGGTGGGTCACCTCGGCCAGCACTTCCAGCGCGGCGTGCTGGTGCAGGCCGCGCTGCTCCGGGGTTGGCAGGTCCTCGTCCATGTGCTGCTGCTCCCGAACGCTGCGGTTGTCGATTTCCGCGGCACGGCGCCACCGCGCCGACCCCGCACAGTAGCTGCTTCGTCCGCTTCGTGTAACCGGAGGTCGGTCACTCCCGGTCCCGCAGGGCGATCCCGTCGACTTGCCCTCGTACGTCGGTGCGGCCTATTGTTTCAGTGTTGAACGAACCGATCACGGCGCTGCCGTGGTCCGGCACCGGAGGCGAGCACAGCAGTGGCCGAACAAAGCCGAATGTGAGCGGTGTGTACAGTATTTCCCAATTTTGCCAGAGGTGAGAAAATCTGAGCCGGTCTGTAGGAGTCGTTACTCTGATCGAGTGATACGTGCTGCAGGGTGTGGTCTCGATGGTGTGATTGTCACTAAAGTGCCCCCCCCCGTCGTTGGATGATCTTCAACTGAGGGGAAAACGTGCGAAGAGACAGCGAAAGATACAACGAACGTTACGTACTGGGATTCGACGCTGCTTGTGTTCGGTGCAACAACGTCGCGCACAATATCGAACACGTGGTGGGGGATCGTCTCAGCGTCGTTCCGCTGAGTTCGCCGGATATGCGGCGGTGGCGCCAAGAGGCTCTGGGGGACAATGCGCCGTGGGCGCCCACTCTGGTGCGTGTGCGTGGCGATTCCGTCGAAGCATGGCCCGGTTGGCGCATGGGGCCGGTGCTGACGAAACACCTCGGTCCGCGAGGAACGGCGCAAGTTCTGGGGATTCTAGGAAACTCGCTGGGTGGAATGCCGCGAGGTGCGGGAAAACCACGTCGTGCTTTTCTGCGTGCTTCGCTGGGGGCCATCGTCGGATTCGGCTTGTTGGCTGGAGCTAAGAAACCGGCGAGTGCAGCTGTGAGTGTGAATGCTCTCCAAGCCGATGTTCCCGAGGAAGCGATCAACGAGATCGGCGGTGACGAGCTCTTCGACACCGCGCTACGGCATCTCCGAGGGGACGACGCGCGCAACGTCGTGGAACCGCGTTCGCTGGGTGCCTCGGCGAGCACGAGCTCGAGTGTGGACACCGTTCCGCGTACGGCACTCAGAGAGGCCACGGAGAACACGGGTGAAGTCTCCGCAGGTGGTGCTCTCGAAGTGGCGGGCCGGGAGATCCAGCACCCCGAGGGAGTGCGGGAGACGACGCTCTTCTTCTACCAGCACGAGGAGCGATTACTGCTGATCTCCACCGAGTACAGTGAGAACGTGGGCGGAGACATCAGCCGTGTCCACCGCGTCCATGTCGATCACGACGCA
Source organism: Actinopolyspora sp. BKK2 (assembly GCF_011291845.1). NCBI lineage: Bacteria > Bacillati > Actinomycetota > Actinomycetes > Actinopolysporales > Actinopolysporaceae > Actinopolyspora > Actinopolyspora sp. BKK2. Next base: position 355,410 of record NZ_JAANTE010000004.1, read on the forward strand.
CCGGATGGGCCAGAATTGCGCACCGTCTCACGAAGCATCAACGGGGCGGTACCCAGGCCAGCTCCGGAAGAAAATCAAGCAACTGCTGCCTGTGATGATCCTTGTGGAGGCTGCAATAGCTCGCTGTGCTGGTGTGGGACTCAAGGCGAAGCTTTGAGTGAGGAGTGCGATTGGAAGTGGACTAACAACTGCGTGCTCACTGGCGTAGGGTGCGTTTACTGTGTTAGTAAGTGTTCCACAACGGGGTGGTTCGGATGTTCCATATGTCTAGTCACTTCCTGTTATACGGCTGTTCAGACGTGTTGCGCGGAAGCCACTGCGGTCTGCAAGAGATGTAGACCGTGTCAGACCTGACATAGGTGATAAAATTGTCCTCGATGCGCCCTAACTGGAGCAAGGTTTCTCTTGCTGTTCCGGGGATTGTTGTTCTTATTGTAGGAATTCGACTGACGACGAGCGATCACATCGGCCTGGGAGTGTTTTCGTTAATCTCCTCGAGTGTTCTTGTTTTGTACGGTGTTGTAAACCTGGTTCTTATGATTCGATATAGACGCTCGAGGTAAAGAAAGAAAAGTATACTATCTGTGCTGATCCGGTTCATGTCTCAGGCTGTTTCTATGGAGAACAGATGTACATGAACCGGATCTTTGGTGACCTCTGCGGGAATCTTGGGGTTTGGTTTCTGTGGCCATGAAAAGAATTACTGATAGCGATTTTTTCTATGGTGGTTCTGTGAAGGCATTGGTGGTGAATGATGGGTGTGTTTCGAATGGTGCTCTGGACTTGGACTGTTTTGCCGAAGGGGCAGAAATCCACACCCTGCCAGTGCATGCTTATCCGGGGGTTGGTGGCCAATCGGGATACCTGGATGCGGCGATTACCCTTAGTGACAAGATGCTCGATGAACTTCCCGACGTCTGCGTAGCCGTAGGAGGGGGTTCGGTGCTGGACGTTGCCAAGTTGGCGGTCGCGGCACAGGGGAACCCCTGGTTGCTGGACGGTTCATTGTGGCGCAACGGTCCTGGGATGTTTCCCGTGGAGGCTGCGAGGAAATCGGAGGAGGCTCCCGCACTCGTAGCTGTTCCGACGATGCCGGGTAGCGCGGCACACGTTTCGGACAGAGTGTGTCTTGCGGCTGAACCCGGGCGGACTCGCAGACTTGTGTACGGTAGAGCTCTGCTGCCTGATGATGTGGTGGTCGACACGGATTTTTTCGACACCCTCGACTCATCGGTGTTGCTGGCCTCGATCTGCGAAGCGTTGTATCGCGAACTCGGCCCCTTTCTGATAACCCGACGCAGTACCCGACGTCAGGACCGAATCGGAGCCGGGCATGTGGCCGGGCTGCTTCGGCTCGGTGAGACGCTGCTCGCCACCGGTGAACTCGACGATCGGCAACGAGCCGAGTTGGAAAGGCTCAGCAGTGCCACCATGCGCGGTGGTCACCGTGCGGATTGGATGCCCGCTTCGCACCCGTGGTGGTGCATCCAGAACTCGGTCCTTACCGAGGTGAGCGCTACGAAGGGTGCGCTAACCGCGCGAGGGATGCCAAACGTCCTGACGCGAGTCGAGGCGGGGGACGAGCGTTTCGGGACCAAGCGACGGCTGCGTGCCTTGCGGCGACACATGGGTGTCGGGAGTGGTAGTCAGCGGCGGCTGCACGCTTTCTTCTCGGCTGTTGACGACGGTTTGAAGCCCTCGATCGAGCCGACCGCCGAAGCGACCGTACGCAGGTGGGCGCACGACGCCTACGGGCTCTGGGCCGATCTTGTTCCGGGAATCCGTGCGCTCGGTGTCGAGGGGATTCGGAGGCTGCTTCACGAAGTGGGCTTCTGAACTCCCGCGGATGTTCCGGTCGGCTTGCCCTCGTACGTCGGTGCGGCCTATTGTTTCAGTGTTGAACGAACCGATCACGGCGCTGCCGTGGTCCGGCACCGGAGGCGAGCACAGCAGTGGCCGAGTACACCCAGCGCACCGACCGGCCCGCGATGTCGGAGTGGATCGAGCAGATGGCGGCGCACTTCGAGGCGACCGAGGGGATGCCGCTGATCGCGGGGCGCATCCTGGCCTTCCTGCTGATCTGCGACCCGCCGGAACGCACTGCGGCCGAGCTGTCCCACGCGCTCAGCGCCAGCACCGGATCGGTGAGCACCAACGTGCGCTTCCTGCTGCGCATGGGCATCATCTCCAAGACGACGCGGCAGGGCCGCGAGGCGGCGCTGTACCGGGTCGAGGAGGAGCGCTGGCCCGAGCTGGTCAGCGCGCGCATGCACCGCATGGTCGAGCTGGAAGGGCTGCTCGAGTCCGGGCTGCGCATGTTCAGCGGCCAGAGCGAACGGGCCCGCAGGCTGCGGACCGTGCACGAGTTCTACCAGTGGCTGTCCGAGGAGATCCCCGAGCTGTGGCGGCGCTGGGAGCGCGACTCCCGGCGCAGGAGCTGAGCGGTTCAGCCGCCCACGGCCTCCGAGGTGCTCGTTCCCCGCTCGGCGTCCGCGCGTTCCGGCGCGGCAGGCTCGCCCCGGTAGCGGGACTCGCCCCACAGCAGCGACAGCGTGGTGATCACCAGCGTCGCCCCGGCCACGTGCAGCACCACCAGTCCCTCGGGAACGCCGGTGGCGTACTGCACCGACCCGACGATCCCCTGGGCCAGCACGACCAGGCAGGAGGCGGCGTAGGCCCGCAGCAGTCCCCGCGTGGGAGAGGCGTTGCGCAGCCACACCCCGAAGACCGCCAGCAGGCACAGGTAGGCCATCACGAGCAGCCCGTGCGTCTGGGTCAGCAGCGGAATGGACAGCGGCAGCCGCGGAGTGGCCGGATCACCCGCGTGCGGTCCGGCCGCGGTCACCAGCGTCCCGACGAACACCATCGCGGCGGCGACCGCGGTCAGCGCGACCAGCAGCCTGCGCATTCCCGTCGGGACCACGGGGTGCGCGGCAGCGTCACCCTCGCGCGCGGCCTTGACCAGCAACCCGGCCAGCCAGATCAGCACCGCCGAGGCCATGAAGTGCAGCGACACGCTCCACCAGCGCAGGTCGAGCAGCACGGTCATCCCGCCTATCACCGCCTGCACCGGCACGCCGAGCAGCACGACCACGGACAGCAGCCGCAGTCGGGACCTCACGGGGCGCACCCGCCAGGACAGCAGCACGCAGACCAGCGCTGCCGCGGCGACAACCCACGTGAGCAGCCGGTTGCCGAACTCGACGGCCTGGTGCAGCGGCGCGATGCCCGCGTGCGAGACGGGGACCATGCTTCCCGGGAAGCACTGCGGCCAGGTGGGGCACCCCAGCCCGGAGCCGGTCACCCGGACGGTGGCCCCGGTCACCGCGATCAGGCACTGGGTCACCAGCACCGCCAGCGCCGAAGCCAGGACGAGACGGGGCGACGGTCGGGAGATCCGCTCGGGCAGCGAGAGTGTCGGCACGAGGTCGATGGTAGGCACACGCGCAGGGCGGGTGCGGGTGGGGCTGCTGATCGTGCACTGCGTCACTGGGAGGGTCGACGGGTCTTCCGCGGGGCGGTGCCGGTGACTCGGGCTCGAAGCACCTGCATTGGAGTGGATCCCTTGGCCGGGAGCTCCTGGCTGGGTTTTCGGCGCTGCCAGCGCCGAAGGGGAACTCTGCGCACTTCCGCCGCTGCTCGAGGTGCCCTCCAACGCTCCCGAGGCGCCGACTCACGTGACGGCTACCCGATCACCTGCACAGCGAGAGGAGCCGAACATCACTGGATGAAGGCCTCCTTGGGGAATGCCCCGGCCTTGACCACCTGCTTGCTCAGCGCGGCGCCGTGCTCGAACAGCCGAGCCCGCTCCGCGGAATCGAGGTGGAGCCACGGCGGGAGCGCCGCCTCGTCGGTGGCCTCCTCGATCCGTTCCCGGAGTTCCCGCCCCTCGTCGGAGAGCTCACCCGACTCCTCGAGGAGTCCCCGCTCGGTCAGTTCCCGGCGGGTGGCTTCCCAGTCCTGCTCGGACCAGTGCCGGGTCCTGCGCAGCGTGGCTGCGGTCATCCCCTTGCCCGTCGCGTTCTGCAGCACCAGCGCCTCCAGCGGACCGATCCCCGCGTGCTGCAGCGCCGCGATGTGCGCGTCGCCCCGGAACTCGCGCAGCAGGGTCAGCGCGTGCCAGAGCCGCAAGTGGGGCTGCTCGGGCCAGTCCAGGTCCGCGTGCGCGGCGAACAGCGGTTTGCCCGCGGGCGAGCACGCCTCGGTGGCCCTGGTGGCCAGCTCGGCCGCCTCGCGGACGGTTTCCGATTCCAGCGCCTCCGAGCCGAGCATCCGCTCCAGCGCGGCGGAGGCGGCGCGGAAGCGTGCCGCGACGATATCCGCCGGATCGGCGATCGACCACGCCTTCGGCACGCACATGGCGACCAGTTCGGGGTTGAAGTTGTAGAAGGTCGCGCTCACCACACCGGGGCCGACCGGGCCCAGCGGGGCGGCGCGGGCGGCGAAGTACGACATGGAGCCCGGTTCGAGTCCGAGGGCGGTCGTCTCCCGCTCGGCCTCGGGAGCGAAGTAGATCATCGAGTGCGGTGCTTCGAGCGCCTTCTTGGCTTCCCGCGCGATCTTGGTCTGCATGGCCCCGCACTCTAGATCGTGCTCGTGGGGCCCGAACACGTCTCGTCGTGGTACCGGTCCTCGGCCAGAAGTCGGACGTCCCCCCGCAGCAGCAGGCCATCCGGGGTTCCGGGACGGTTTCCCGCTCACAGGGCAGTGGCGATCGTCACACGCCTGCCCTCAGGCGGCCCTGGTGGTGCGCACCGCGAGCGCGCCCGCGGCCAGCCCCCAGCCGAGCAGCACGAGCAGTGAGCGGAGCGGAAAGGCCCCGTCCGCGGTGAAGCAGGCGCTGAGGGCCTCGGCCAGCGCTCCGGAGGGGAGGTAGTCGGCGATGACGGTCATCGCGGTGGGCAGGTGCCGGGCCGGTACGGCCAGTCCGCCCGCCATGAGCAGCAGGAACCAGACGGTGTTGGCGACGGCGAGCACGATCTCGGCCCGCAGGGCCCCTCCGATCAGCACTCCTCCGGCCCCGAAGGCCAGGGTTCCGAGCACGAGCACGGGCACGGCCAGCAGCGCGCCCGTGATCGAGGGTGTCCAGCCGAGGGCCACCGCCGTGCCGGACAGCACCAGCGTCTGCAGCGCGACCACGAGCAGTGCGGCGAGCACGCGTCCGGCGATCAGCACCCAGCGCGGCAGGGCGGTGGCGGTGAGGCGTTTGATGACCCCGTAGCGCCGGTCGAAGCCGAGGGCGATGGCCTGGCCGGTGAAGGCGGTGGACATCACGGCCAGCGCCAGGATGCGCGGGGTCACGGAGTCGACGCGCGGTTGGGCCACGATCCCCATGTCCAGCTCGCTGAGGCCGATCAGCAGCACCAGCGGGATGAGCAGCGTGAGCAGGGCCTGCTCCGGGTGCCGCAGCGTGAGCAGCGTCTCCGTCCGCGTCTGCGCGACGAGCATTCGCAGGGGGCCTGCCCTCCCGGGGGAGGGGTGGAACGTCCCCGGGGCGAACTTCGGGGAGCCCCTCCCCGCGTGGAGTTCCGCCGCCGGGCTCTCCCCCTGGTAGCCGAGGCTTTCTCGTGTCACGCGCGCAACTCCCGTCCGGTGAGGTCGAGGAAGACGTCTTCCAGGCTGCGGCGTCCGAGTCGCAGCTCGTCGGCGAGCGCTCCGTGCTGCGCGCACCAGGACGCGACGGTCGAGATGGTCTGCGGGTCGATCTCCCCGCGCACCAGGTACTGGCCGGGGCGGGTTTCCCAGGCCGCGCAGTCCTCGGGCAGGGCGGCCAGCAGCAGGTCCAGGTCCAGCTTGGGGCGGGAGCGGAAGTGCAGTTCGCGGAGCCGTTCCTCACCGGCGGTCAGCTCGGCCGGGGTCCCGTCGGCCAGCACCCGCCCGTGGTCCACGATCACCACGCGGTCGGCCAGGGTCTCGGCCTCGTCCATCAGGTGCGTGGTCAGCAGCACACCGACTCCGTCGGAGCGCAGGGCCGCGATCAGCTCCCAGACGAGGTTGCGGGCGTGCGCGTCCATGCCCGCCGTCGGCTCGTCGAGGAAGACGAGTTCGGGTCTGCCCACCAGGGCGCAGGCCAGGGACAGGCGTTGTTGCTGACCGCCGGAGAGCCTCTTGTACTGGGTGGAGCGCACTTCGTTCAGCCCGAGCGTTTCCAGCAGCCACGCCGGGTCCAGCGGTGCGGCGCAGCAGGAGGCGATTAGGCGCAGCATCTCCTCGGCGCGCACTCCGGGGTAGGCGCCGCCTCCCTGGGGCATCACACCGATGCGCGGGCGCAGCCGCGGTCCCTGCGCGACGGGGTCGAGCCCGAGCACCCGCACCTGCCCGTGGTCGGGGCTCAGGAACCCCTCGCAGAGCTCCGCCGTGGTGGTTTTGCCCGCTCCGTTCGGGCCGAGCAGGGCCAGTACCTCCCCGTGGGCCATGGACAGGTCGATGTCGGCCACGGCGAGGTTCTCGCCGAATCGCTTGGTCAGTCCGTGTGCTCGCACGGCAGCGTGCTCGGCGTCCGGGGTCACGCCGTCCCAGCCTAGGAGCTCGCCGGGAGGCGTTCCTCCCGGGGCGGCAACAGGCGCGGAACCCTGCCGCGCACGCACAGCAGAACCAGGGCGAACGCGAGGAGCGCGGCGATCACGGCGAAGGGGATCATGTAGGCGCGCAGCACGTAGGCGGCTCCCGTCGGGGGGACCAGCAGCGCGACCACGGCGCTGACGGCGGTGATCGTGTTCCGGAAGCGGGAGTCGTTGGTGGAGGCGGCCAGCGGGGGCAGCGCCCACAGCAGGTACCAGGGGTGCAGCACCGGTCCGAACAGCGCCACCGCTCCCAGGGTGACCCCGAGTCCGGTGAGGGGCTCCACCCTGCCGCGGAACGAGCGCCACAGCAGCCACAGGCAGACCGCCACGCTGAGTCCGTAGCCGACGACCTTGGTGATGCTGAGCATGGCGTCGGTGTGGTTGCCGATGCCGAGCAGCATGCCGATCCCGCCGCCCCCGAACATCCCGAGCGCCGTCATCGGTGCCAGCCAGGTCTTGATGCGGTTGGGCACGTCGAAGGTTTCCAGCCAGCCGAGGCCCCAGGTGCTGGTCACCGTGATCACGGTCATCGTGACGAGGAAGACCGCGGTGAGCAGCAGGGCCGCCCACAGCAGGTCGACGATCCTGCCGCCGCGTCGTCTGGCCAGGTAGACCCCGAAGAATCCGAGCGCGATGAACGCGGGGGGTTTGACGGCTCCCGCGATCACTATGACCACGGCGGCGGCCACGATCCCGAGGTATCCGCGCAGCCTGAGGCCGAGTTCGATCCCGGCGAGCATGAGCCCCATCAGCAGCGCTTCGTTGTGCATGCCGCTGACCACGTGGAACAGCACGATCGGGTTGGCCGCGCCGAGCCACAGCGCGCAGGAGGGGTGCACCCCGCAGCGGGCCGCGAGGTGGGGGATGGCCCAGATCGCCAGTGCCAGGGCGACGAGCATGACGATCCGCCACATCAGCACGCCGAACACGACGTTGTTGCCGACCAGCATGGCGATGACGCGGCCGAACATCAGGAATCCCGGTCCGTAGGGGGCCGGGGTGTCCCGCCAGATGTTGGGCACGTTGGCGGTGAGCGGGTGGTCCACCCCCAGGGCGGTGTCGGGGCCGACCTGATAGGGGTCGGCTCCGCTCGCCGCGACGGCGCTCTGCGCCAGGTAGGCGTACATGTCGCGGCTGAACAGCGGTGGGGCCACGGCAAGTGGGAGCGCCCACATGACGATGGTGCGGCCCAGCTGGGTGCGGGACAGCATTCTGCTCCGCCCGGGAGCGGCCAGTTTGCCCAGCCACAGCCAGGCGATCACGATCATCAGCACGCCCAGCCAGGAGCAGGCCATGGCCACTGTGGGCATGCGGGCGGGCAGGCCGATCAGGCGCATCCCGGACACGGGGTTGTCCACCGGCGCGGCGCCCGCGCCGATCGCGCCCACGGCGAGGATCAGGGCGCCGGTGGTCCCGAAGCGCCGGGTGAGCGCGAGCTGGCGGCGTTCCCGCTCGTCGAGCGGTGCCGGGGCCTCGTCCCCGCTCTCGGGGGGTAGCTCCGTGGTCGTCCCGACTCGTCTCCGCTCTTGCGGGGGTTCGCCGTGACCTCCCGCGTCGGTTGTTGCGCCTGCCGCCATGTCGACCGAGCCTAGCTAGTGGCTTCTCCCGGTGGTGCCCACGGGCGCGTCCGTGGGGCGGGTCGGGGCGTGCTGGCGGGGTCGTGCGGGCGGGACGTTCCCCCGGACGGTGCTTTTTGAAGGCACGAAGGTGTGAGTCAAGTCATGTGGTCAACCCTGCCTCCTGCCAGCGGTCGAATAATTAGGTAACATCAGTGTTGTGAAAAACGTCGGATCCTCCCCAGCGGACGCGACGGCCGGATGGGCCGCCGCGGAGCCGGCTGCCCAACAGGGGCAGGCGGCTCCGAACGCGGGAGACGGGCCGACCCGGCAGCTGGTCGCCAGGATGGTGCTGGAGCAGGGGCCGGTCACCGCGGTCGCGGTGGCCGAGCACCTCGGCATCAGCGCCACGGCGGTACGCAGGCACCTCGACGCGCTCGTCGCCGACGGCGAAGCCTGGGTCAGGGAGTCCACCCGCCGCGGCCGCAGGGGGAGGGGACGTCCGGCTAAGCTGTTCCTGCTGACCGAATCGGGCCGGGCACGGTTCGGTCACGCCTACGACGATCTGGCTGTCTCGGCGCTGAGGTTCCTGGCCGAGCAGTCCGGAGAGCAGGCGGTGCGCTCGTTCGCCAAGCGGAGGATGGCCGCTCTCGTGGAGCACCACCGGGAAGCTCTGGCCGCGGGCGAGACCGTCGCCGAACGTGCTCGGGTGCTGGCCGACGCGCTGACGCGGGAGGGGTACGCCGCTTCCACGCGAAACGTCGGTTCGGGTGAGCAGCTTTGTCAGCACCACTGTCCGGTGGCCCACGTGGCTGCGGATTTCCCGCAGTTGTGTGAAGCCGAGACCGAGGCCTTCGCCGAGGTTCTCGGTATCCACGTGCAACGGCTGGCTACGATCGCCAACGGCGACGCGGCCTGCACCACGCACGTCCCGAACGTTTGGTCGGAGGGCCGGGTGGAAGGACGCTCGGAAGCCGGCCACGACGCTGTTGAACAGGGGACCGCCGAGCGGGAACCGAAGCAACAGGAGACCGCCCCGATTCCTCACGATGGAGGGGAGCCCGTATGACTGCCGCTGCGGAGCAGCGCACACCCACCACGGTGCCCAGTTCCGAACCAATGTCCCAGGAGGAGACCCTCGCCACGCTCGGCAACTACGAGTACGGCTGGGCCGATCCCGACGTCGCGGGGGCGAACGCGCAGCGTGGCCTGACCGAGGACGTCGTCCGGGAGATCTCCGCCAAGAAGGACGAGCCCGACTGGATGTTGCAGGCTCGGCTGAAGGCGCTCGGCCTGTTCGAGCGCAAGCCCACGCCCAACTGGGGCGCGGACCTGTCGGAGATCGACTTCGACCAGATCAAGTACTTCGTCCGTTCCACGGAGGAGCAGGCCCAGACCTGGGACGACCTGCCCGAGGACATCAAGAACACCTACGACAAGCTGGGGATCCCCGAGGCGGAGAAGCAGCGTCTGGTGGCCGGTGTCGCCGCGCAGTACGAGTCCGAGGTGGTCTACCACAAGATCCGTGAGGACCTCGAGGAAAAAGGTGTCAAGTTCCTGGACACCGACACGGCGCTGCGTGAGCACCCCGAGATCTTCGAGGAGTACTTCGGCTCGGTGATCCCGTCGGGGGACAACAAGTTCTCCGCGCTGAACACCGCGGTGTGGTCCGGTGGCTCGTTCATCTACGTGCCGAAGGGTGTCCACGTGGACATCCCGCTGCAGGCCTACTTCCGGATCAACACCGAGAACATGGGCCAGTTCGAGCGGACCCTGATCGTGGTCGACGAGGGCGCCTACGTCCACTACGTCGAGGGGTGCACCGCGCCGATCTACTCGACCGACTCGCTGCACTCGGCCGTGGTGGAGATCGTGGTCAAGCGCAACGCCCGTTGCCGCTACACGACCATCCAGAACTGGTCGAACAACGTGTACAACCTGGTCACCAAGCGCGCCAAGGCCGAAGAGGGCGCCACCATGGAGTGGGTCGACGGCAACCTCGGCTCCAAGGTGACCATGAAGTACCCGTCGGTCTTCCTGATGGGCGAGCACGCCAAGGGCGAGGTCCTGTCGGTGGCCTTCGCCGGTGAGAACCAGCACCAGGACGCCGGCGCGAAGATGGAGCACATGGCTCCGCACACCTCCTCGTCGATCGTGTCCAAGTCGATCGCCCGGGGTGGTGGGCGCACCTCCTACCGCGGTCTGGTCAAGGTCGCCAAGCGCGCCAACCACTCCGCCTCCAACGTCAAGTGCGACGCGTTGCTGGTGGACAACATCAGCCAGTCGGACACATACCCCTATGTGGACGTGCGCGTCGACGACGTGACGATGGGCCACGAGGCCACCGTCTCCAAGGTCAGTGACGACCAGCTGTTCTACCTCATGCAGCGCGGTCTGACCGAGGACGAGGCCATGGCGATGGTGGTGCGTGGTTTCGTCGAGCCGATCGCTCGCGAACTGCCCATGGAATACGCACTGGAACTCAACCGTCTGATCGAGCTGCAAATGGAAGGGGCCGTCGGCTGATGACGGAGTCGACTCTCGAAACGTCCGGCCGTGATGGCCTCGACGAGCAGGCCGCTGGCCAGCGGAACTCCGCGGCGCCGCCGCGGAGTTCCCGCGGTCACCGGTTCACCTCCTACGACGTGGAGGCCTTCGAGGTTCCCGGCGGTCGTGAGGAGGACTGGCGCTTCACCCCGATGAAGCGGTTGCGCGGACTGCACAACGGATCCGCCTCGGCGACCGGTTCGCTGCACGTCGAAGTCGACGGGGACTCGTCCGCCAAGGTCGAGACCGTCGGCCGGGACGACGAACGCCTCGGCACCGGGGGTGCGCCCGCGGACCGGATCGCCGCCCAGTCGTGGAACTCGTTCACCGAGGCCACCGTGGTGACCATCCCCAAGGAGACGCGGGCCGCCGACCCGGTCACGGTCACCGTGCACGGGCCCGGGCAGGACAGCACCGCCTACGGGCACCTGCAGGTGCGAGCCGAGCCCATGTCCGAGGCCACCGTGGTGCTGGACTACCGCGGTTCCGGCGTGATCGGTGACAACGTCGAGATGATCGCCGAGGAGTCCGCGCGGCTGTCGGTGATCACCATCCACGACTTCGAGTCCGACGCCACCCAGGTCTCCTCCGAGCACGCCCACCTCGGCAAGGACTCGGTGTTCCAGCACTTCGCCGCCACCCTCGGCGGGGACCTGGTGCGGGTCAACACCAAGGTGACCTTCGCCGACCGCGGCGGTGACGCCGAGGTCCTCGGGGTGTACTTCACCGACGGCGGCCAGCACCAGGAACACCGGCTGCTGATGGACCACGCCCAGCCGAACTGCCGCAGCAACGTCACCTACAAGGGAGCGCTGCAGGGCGATTCGGCCCGGTCGGTCTGGATCGGTGACGTGCTGATCCAGGCGGCGGCCGAGGGCACGGACACCTTCGAGCTCAACCGCAACCTCGTGCTCACCGAAGGGGCTCGCGCCGATTCGGTGCCGAACCTGGAGATCGAGACCGGGGAGATCGCCGGAGCCGGTCACGCCAGCGCGATCGGCCGCTTCGACGACGAGCAGCTGTTCTACCTGCAGGCGAGGGGCATCCCCTACGACCAGGCACGTCGGCTGGTCGTGCGTGGCTTCTTCGGCGAGATCCTGCAGAAGATCACGATCGACGAGGTCCGCGAGCGGCTGGAGGCCGCGATCGACAAGGAACTGGCGGCGGTCGGAGCTTAACCGGCCACGGCCGAAACGCTCCGGCGTTTCGGCCCCGCCCCACCGCCGCTGCCGCGGCGCCAGACAACAGCTTTTCGCGCCAACACCGGGAGAAGAACGAACACGATGGCCACCCTGGAAATCAAGGACCTGCACGCCGAGGTCGAGACCGAGGAGGGATCCAAGGAGATCCTGACCGGTGTGAACCTCACCGTCAGCTCCGGCGAGACCCACGCGTTCATGGGCCCCAACGGCTCCGGCAAGTCGACGCTGGCCTACGCGATCGCCGGTCACCCCAAGTACAACGTCACCTCGGGCTCGGTGCTGCTCGACGGTGAGGAGGTGCTGGAGATGAGCGTGGACGAGCGCGCTCGTGCCGGCCTGTTCCTCGCCATGCAGTACCCGGTCGAAGTTCCGGGCGTGTCCATGTCGAACTTCCTGCGCAGCGCCGCCACGGCCACGCGGGGCGAGGCGCCGCAGATCCGTCACTGGGTCAAGGAAGTCAAGCAGGCGATGGGCAACCTGGAGATCGACGAGTCGTTCTCCGAGCGCAGCGTCAACGAGGGCTTCTCCGGTGGTGAGAAGAAGCGCCACGAGATCCTGCAGCTCGACCTGCTCGACCCGAAGTTCGCGATCCTGGACGAGACCGACTCCGGTCTGGACGTCGACGCGCTGCGCGTGGTCTCCGACGGGATCAACCGCTACCGGGAGAGCGGGGACAAGGGTGTGCTGCTGATCACCCACTACACCCGCATCCTCAAGCACATCAAGCCCGACTACGTGCACGTCTTCGTCGGCGGCCAGGTCGTCGAGTCCGGCGGTCCGGAGCTGGCCGACGAGCTGGAGGAATCGGGCTACGTCCGTTTCGCGAACAAGAAGGAGGCAACCGTCCAGTCATGACCGTTGAGCCTCCCGGTGTCCGGGGGCAGGACACCGAGCAGACAGGTGTGAGCACCACGTCGGCGCCGTTGGACGTCGCCGCGATCCGTGCCGACTTCCCCATTCTCCAGCGGACGGTCCGGGACGGGCGCGATCTGGTTTATCTGGACTCCGGGGCGACCTCCCAGCGGCCCCGTCAGGTGCTCGACGCGGAGCGCTCTTTCCTGGAGAACTCCAACGCGGCGGTGCACCGTGGTGCGCACCAGCTCGCGGAGGAGGCCACGGATGCCTACGAGGGCGCGCGTGCCAAGATCGCCCGGTTCGTCGGGGTGAACACGAACGAGATCGTGTTCACCAAGAACGCGACCGAGGGGGTCAACCTCGTCGCTTACGCCATGAGCAACGCGGCCACCTCCGGGCCCGAGGCGGAGCGCTTCCGCCTCGCCCCGGGGGACGAGATCGTGGTCAGCGAGATGGAGCACCACGCCAACCTCGTCCCGTGGCAGCAGTTGTGCGAGCGGACCGGTGCCACGTTGCGCTGGTTCGGGGTGACCGACGAGGGACGGCTCGATCTCTCGGAGCTGGACACCCTGGTGCACGAGCGGACCAAGGTGGTCGCGGTCACCCAGCAGTCGAACGTGCTCGGTACCGTCAACCCGCTCGAGGAGATCGTGCGGCGTGCCCACGAGGTGGGCGCGCTGGTCGTGCTCGACGCGTGCCAGTCGGTTCCGCACGGTCCCGTGGACTTCGGGGCCCTCGGGGTCGACTTCGCCGTGTTCTCCGGGCACAAGATGCTCGGTCCCTCCGGTATCGGGGTGCTCTACGGCAGGCACGAGTTGCTCAGGGCGATGCCGCCGTTCCTGACCGGTGGATCCATGATCGAGCTGGTCCACATCGACCGTTCGACCTTCGCCGAGCCGCCGCAGCGGTTCGAGGCCGGGGTCCCGATGACTTCCCAGGTGGTCGGGCTCGGCGCTGCGGTGGACTACCTGTCGGTCGTGGGGATGGAACGGATCGCCAAGCACGAGCACCAGCTGGTCGAGCGCGCGTTGCGCGAGTTGTCGGCCATCGACGGAGTCCGCATCATCGGTCCCACGGACACCGAGAAGCGCGGTGGAGCGGTCTCCTTCGTGATCGACGGGATACATCCGCACGACGCGAGCCAGGTGATGGACGACCGGGGCGTCGAAGTGCGGGTCGGACATCACTGCGCATGGCCGTTGCACCGCAGGATGGGAGTTCCGGCCACGATCAGGGCGAGCTTCTACCTGTACAACGAGCTCGACGAGGTCACGGCGTTGGCGGATGCTGTTCGGGAGGCGCAGCGCTTCTTCGCGGTGACACCGACGGCAGGCTGAGGATGTGGTGATGCAGCTCGAACAGATGTACCAGGAGATCATCCTGGACCACTACCGCAATCCGCATCGGCACGGTCTGCGGGAACCGTTCGACGCCGAGTCCTTTCAGGTCAACCCGACCTGTGGTGACGAGGTAACGTTACGCGTTCACTTGACCGGCACCGGAAAGGAAGCCACGGTCGAGGACGTCTCCTATTCCGGACAGGGCTGTTCTATCAGTCAGGCCGCGACCTCGGTGTTGACGGACCTGGTGGTCGGACGTCCGTTGCAGGAGGCGTTGGACAAGCAGGCCGCCTTCACCGAACTTATGGAGGGGCGCGGCCAAGTCGAACCCGACGAGGACGTCCTGGAGGACGGTGTCGCCTTCGCAGGAGTCGCCAAGTACCCCATGCGGGTCAAGTGCGCTCTGCTGGGGTGGATGGCGTTCCGGGACGCCGTATCGCGCGTTGTCGATGAGGTAGGAGCGTCATGACCAGTACTGAGAACGAAACCCGCACCGGCGGGGTCGCCACGGGAGAAGGCACCGACGAGGTGGTTCGCGGGGCCGAGGGCATGCCCGAGACCTCGACGACGGCCGAGCTGGCCGCGAAGGAGGACGTCGAGGAGGCCATGCGCGACGTGGTCGACCCCGAGCTGGGAATCAACGTGGTCGACCTCGGCCTGGTGTACGGGGTGCAGGTCGAGCAGGACAACTCGGCGACCATCGAGATGACGCTGACGTCCCCGGCCTGCCCGCTCACCGACGTCATCGAGGAGCAGGCGCGCTCCGCGCTGACCGGAGGACCCGGTGGCGGTCTGGTCAAGGACTTCCAGATCAGCTGGGTGTGGATCCCGCCGTGGGGGCCGGAGAAGATCACCGAAGAGGGACGGGAGCAGCTCAGGGCCCTCGGCTTCACGCTGTGAGCCGAGTGGCCGTGGAAGGCGGCACTTCCGCGAGCTGAGGCGAGCTCCGTGCGGGCCCCGGGAAGCTGTTTCCCGGGGCCCGCTTCTCGTCGTGGCGGTGCTGTCCCCGGAACGGTCTTCGAGCCGGCCCGAGGCGTCAGAGGTTGCCCCCGCGGGGCCCGTTGTACGGCTCGGCCGGTCCGCTGGGCCCGCCGGCTCCGCCGGGGGGAGGGGGAACCGGCCCGTTCGGGGCGGGGGGCCCGCCGGGGTGGACCGGCCCGTTGGGGCCGGCCGGCCCGCCGAGGGGTGGGTCCGGATCGCGGTCCGGGAACGCCGGTTCGGTCCGTTCCAGCGTGCCCTCGCTGCCGCGCAGCACGTCGACCCGGTCCGATCCGATCCGCGACATCACCCAGCTGGACCCGACGAGCGATTTGGCCTGCTGCTTCAGCGGAACCAGCAGTTGGGAGGCCTCCTGGTACGAGGCGGTTCCGCTCTGGGTGCACACGAGCGTGGACAGGGAGAGACCCACCCGGATCCCCCCGGATTCCCGGGGCGGGTCGAGCACCATCTCGGCGAGGGTGACCAGGTCGTCCAGGTTCGCCACTAGCAGGAAGTCGTCCCCGCCGACGTGCCCGACCCGCACCGAGCTCAGCGAGGTGGCCGCGTCGGTGAGACTTCTGCCGACCGAGCGGATCAGCTCGTCCCCGGCGGAGAAACCGGCTTTGTCGTTGACGCTCTTGAAACCGTCGATGTCCAGCCAGCTCAGCGCGAAGACCTCCCCGCTCGTGATCCGCGAGTCCACATCGCGCTGGATCGCGTCGCTGCCGGGAAGTCTGGTGAGCGGGTTGAGCGCGGCGGCCTGCTCCGCCCGGAACTCCGCCATGCCGCGGATCAGGTGGACCGCGCGGACCACCCCCAGGCACCTGCCCTGCTCGTCCACGACCACGGCGTCGTCGTGCACCCTCGTCTGGTCGGAACCGCTGACCAGGTTCAGAGCCTCCATGGCCGTGGTCGCGGTGTTGACCACCCGCGGTTCGTCGGCCAGCCGGGCGGCGGGGCGCTGCGCGTGCAGCGCGTGCCCGTAGGGACCGGTGACGGCGAGCAGGAAGCGGTTGCGGTCGATGGAGTACTCCGGCCTGTTGTGCTCGTCAACGAGCACCACACCGCTGACCTCGGGGTGGTCGGACAGCACCCCGCGCACCGAGTCGGCCGTGGCGTCCGAGGGCAGCATGGTCGCCGGGGACAGGAAGTCGGTCACCCTGGGGCCCGCGGGGGTCGGAACGGAGTTGGCGGGCGCGTCGGTGATCTCGGCCGCCGGTGCCGTGATCTGCAGGGAGGTGGGCGGTCGCCGCGCGGCCGGGGCCAACAGGTTGCCCTGGACCGTGCGCACGCCCGACTGCCGGAGCGCTTCCAGCTGCTCCTCGCTCTCCACGCCTTCCGCGATGAGCACCGCTCCGATCGACTCGCACAGGCCGCGCAGCGATTCCAGCAGTGCGGTGCTTCCCGGATCGTCGGGCAGTCCCCGCACCACCCCGGGGTCGAGCTTCGCGGCGTCCGGCCGCAGGTCGGTGATCAGCTTGAGCGGGACGTCGCCTTCACCGATCCCGTCGACCGCTATCCGGTACCCGTGGGAGCGCAGCCGGTGGACCTCGGTGCGGAGCTTGGTGGGCTCCAGCCTGGCGAACGGGGGGCTCAGCTCGAGGGTGATCTCGGGGGCGCGCCGTCCGACCTCGGCGAGCTTGTCGTGCAGCGCGCGCATCCGCTCAGGTTCGTAGGCGACCGTCCCACCGAACACGTTGAGGTGCAGCGGAAGCAGGGACTGCTGCTCGGTGACCCGGTCCACGGCTGAAACGGCCAGTTCGACGTCCAGCTCGCCCACGCGCCGGTCGCGGGCGGCTTCGCGGAACAGGTCGGTGACGTGCCCCTCCGCGGGACGGGCGAGCGCTTCCATGGACACCACCGCGCCGGTACGAATGTTGATCAGTGGCTGGAACGCGAATCGCACGTCGTTGGCGGGCCCAAGCACGTGGTCGATACTGCCCGGATTCATGCCTTCTCAGCGAGCCCGTTCACCAGCTGTTCACTGACATATCAACGCTCCTGCCTGACAGCGCTCGTTCGGAGTTGTCGAGCTCGTACTCCGGTGCGGAAAGCACCGGCACACCCCCTGCTCGCAGGCATCACCGCGGGGTCCTCCGCGTCGTGCTCCAGCGAGAACGCTCTCGACGAGCGGGTAGATCGCCACTCGACGTCGAGCGCTTGCTCCCGTGCGGGCGAGGGCTCGTTCGGCGACCAACCACGGCAATCGAGTCAACGAAGTCCCACTGGTCGTCCCCGAGCCAACATAGCGCGTCCACTCCCTCCGTGACAGCAATCAAGGGGCTGCGATGTGGCGATCCACACAACGGACCGATCACGGGGGGCCACACTGTGCCGCCGCTCGGAGGGAAGCGGACGCTGCGGCCCGCGCGGGGAGCGGCCAGTGCGGGGAGCGGGCTCACGGGCGTGCCTCCGCGCGCGTCCCGCCGCTGCGGTCGCTTGCGCGCACTCCGCGCCCGAGCAGGCCTCCGCGGACCAGTCGGTGACGCAGCCACCAGGGCGAGCGGCGGAACAGTTCCACCATCGCCCCGCGGCTGCCGGCGGGATCACTGGTCGAGGTGAGAAACGAGTGACGCCGTTCGGCGGAGATCGTGAAGAACACGTCGAAGAAGCGGGGGACCACCTCGGGCGGCATCGCGAGCAGTCCTTCGGCGGCGCACAGCTGCAAGGCCCGGTTCAGCCGGGCCGCTCCGGGCCAGAGCACCGAGCGGGCGGCGCGGGCCGCGCTCACCGGCCCGTGCTCCAGCCCGTCGGACAGGGCCCCCGCGACGAGCGGGGCCAGCCGGAGGACGGTGGCCACGCTGAACCCCGTGGCGGGGTGGATCAGCCCGGCGGAGGCTCCGAAGGGGACCAGCCCGAACGGAACCGTCCGGCGGGACTCGGGCACGGGATCGTCCAGCGCGAAGCGGACCCGCTCCTCGTGCGTGCCCTCCTCGAGGGGGACGCCGGCCGCCCGCAGCCTGTTGCGCAGCCTGCCGCGCAGCGTGCTCAGCGGCAGGCCGGGGCGGCGAGCCAGCGCCGTCTCCTCCAGCAGCATCCGGCCGCCCGGCCAGGGGACCGCGTAGAGGAAGCTCGGCCACGAGCCGTCGCTGCCGGGAGCCCCGCTCCAGTCCATGAAGATCCCCCGCTCCGGGGTGGCCAGCGGGCGGGCCCGCCGCTCGTCCACCACCGCGCCGACGGCGGTCTGCTCGCTGGCCGTGCGGGCGGGCCGCCCCCCGCAGAGGACCCGGTTGCCGCCCGTCGCGTCGACCACCACCGCGGCCCGGAGCGAACGCCCGTCCCGCAGGCGCACCGTTCGGCGGTTCCCCGCGTGCTCCAGCGCCCGGACGGTTCCGGTCACCTCGCGGACCGCGGTTCTGCGCAACCTGCGGTGCAGCTCGGCGTTGTCCAGCACGCAGTACTCGCCCACCAGGGAGTGGGCGCGGGTTCCGAAGGCAGTCATCCCCCCGGCCGCGGTGGCCACGACCTCCTCGCCGAGGGAAGCGGGCAGCTCCGCGCGCCAGAGCGCGTAGGTGTGGGGCCAGCACTCCTCCGGGGCGGGATCCACCAGGGTCACGCTCAACCCGAGGTCGGCGCAGGCGGCGGACAGCGCTCTGCCCGCAGGGCCCGCTCCGCAGACCAGCACATCCGTCATGTGGGCATGGTCCCCTGCGGGCGGAGTTCTCGCCGCTCAGGTCGGTGCCGATGGGACGCGGGAGCTCTTCCACCCGCCGGGAGCGGCCGCGGGCCGGTCCGACACGGACGACGAACGACGCTCGTCGTGGCCCGCCGGGCGATAGCGTGACGTCATGGAAACGGATCCGCCAACCGGGCGAACCGCACGGCGCAGCCGCACCGGAACGGACGGGAACGCGGAGCACGGGTGGCCGAACCGCTCCTCGGACCTGGCCGCCAGCCCGTTCCGGGCGGACCGGGACCGGGTCTCCGGTTCCGCCTTCTTCGCGCGCCTCGGCGGGGTCACCCAGGTCGTCAGCCCCAGCGGGTCCGGCCTGTTGCTGCACAACAGGCTGACCCACAGTCTCAAGGTCGCCCAGGTGGCGCGGGCGCTGGCGGAGAGCCTGCTCGGTGACGCGGCGGGCCGGGACACGATGAACCGGCTCGGCGGCTGCGACCTCGACGTGGTGGAGGGAGCAGGGCTCGCCCACGACCTGGGCCATCCTCCGTTCGGGCACCTCGGGGAGCGGGTTCTCGACCGCATCGCGCGCCAGCGCTTCGGGCTCGCGGACGGCTTCGAGGGCAACGCCCAGACGTTCCGCATCGTCAGCAGCATCGACGTTCGCGGAGGAGGAGGGGACGGCCTGGACCTGACCGCCGCGCTGCGGGCCGCCCTGCTGAAGTACCCGTGGACGCGGTTCTCCCGCCCCGATCCGCACCCGAGTTCGTTCCCGGTGCCGCCGCGCGGGGCCTCCGCCCCGGAGGACGCACCGGAGACGGGGGCGGCGAAGTTCTCGTGCTACAGCACCGAGCTCGACGACATGCTCGACTGCCGCTCCGTGTTCTCCGGACGGCTGGAGAGCTGGCAGCAGAGCGTGGAGGCCTCGGTCATGGACACGGCCGACGACATCGCCTACGCGATCCACGACCTGGAGGACTTCCACCGCGTGGGCATCCTGCAGCACGCCACCGTTTCCACGGAGCTGACCGAATGGCTCGGTCGCTGCGCCGAGCTGGCCCACCTGGACGAGCACGGGCTGCAGCGAGGCATCGAGGCCCCGGGGTACTCGCTGGAGAGCCTGCGCAGGAGGTTGCGCTCCAAGGACTCCTGGATCGCCGACGACGAGGCGTTCGTCAACGCGGTCAAGAAGGTTCAGGCCGACCTCGTCACCAAGCTGCTGGAGCAGCCGTTCGACCGGTCCAAGCAGGCCGAGCAGGCGGTCGCGGCGTTCTCCGGGAACTGGACCCGGCGCCTGGTGGACGGGGTGCGGGTGGACGCCGATCCCACCACCCGCTCCGGGCACGTGACCCTGGACACGGAGCAGTGGCACGAGGTGCAGATACTGAAGTTCGTGCACCGGCGCTTCGTGCTGCAGCGTCCGGACCTCGCGCTGCACCAGCGCGGCCAGGACAGGCTGTTGAGCAAGCTGGTCCAGGCGCTGGACGAGTGGTTGATCGACCGCAGCGAGTCCGCCCGGCTGCCGCACCGGCTGCGTGACCTGTTCGAGCACGCCGCGGCCGAGCTCGAGGCCGTGCACGGGAGGGACCCGGAGCTGCTCGGCCGGTCGCGGAGCAGCGGTCCCGCGGACGAGGTCCCCGAGGGGGAGAGGCTGGAGCGGATGGCCAGGGGGCGGGCCGTCATCGACTTCGTCGCCTCGCTGACCGACGAGCAGGCGGCCGCGCTGCTGGAGTCCCTGTCGGGTCGAACCACCCAGCTGTGGTCTGACACCTTCGTCCTGTGAGCAAGGTGAGACAGCTGCCGGGTGGCGGCAGAGCGGTGGAGGTGGAGCCCGCGCGGCTCCCGGGCTGGTTCGAGCGGTTCGCGGGCAACCACGGGGGTGCCGCGTCGACCTCGGTGGGCCCCCGCGAGGTCCGGGTGGTGGCCGAGGACGGTGCCACCGCCCGGGTGCGGGTCCCCTTCGAGGAGCTCGCCCCTCCGCACGGTGAGTCGTCCGGGCTGGACGTCGACGGGCTGGTCGGGCACGTCTCCCGCCGGAGGAGGACGGGGCTGGTGCTGGTCCGGCACGGCGCGCACAGCGTCGGCCTCGCCGAGGGGGAGCGGATCGTGTCCTCCTCGACCGACCGCCACTACGTGCAGGGCAGGAACAAGGCGGGGGGTTGGTCGCAGAAGCGCTATGCGCGCAGGCGTGCCGGTCAGGCCCGCAAGGCCGTGAACTCGGCGGCCGAGGCCGTGGCCGAGGTGCTGCTTCCGGAACTCGATTCCCTGGACGGCGTGGTGCTCGGGGGCGACCGGCGGGCACTTTCCGAGCTGGAGGAGGACAGCCGGTTGTCGCGACTGCTGTCCCTGGCTGAGCCACGGGTGCTCGACGTGGCCGAACCGAGGCTCACCGTGCTCAAGGAGGCCGCGCGCCGGGCCAACGCGGTGGAGGTGGAGGTGCGGGAGCCGCAGGAGTGACGCTCGCACGGCGGAGAGCCGGTTCGGGGTGAACGATACCTGTCGGTTCCGCGGGTGTGACCGGTATACTCGTGTCGGTTCGTGACCGGCCGTTTCCTCCGTGCTCGCGTCTCTCCGCGTGCGCGGAGCCGCCGAGCGCGAGTGGCCGCTGCCGCGAGCGGTCGCGGCCCGCGGTTCCTCCCGGCGTGGACTCGTGATGTCGTGTCGTGGAGCCCGCGAGCTCGGTACGGCCCTCTTCCGGTCGCCGTCGGTGCGGCCCGCGACTTCGTGTCGGTGGAGCGCGTGCTCGTCACGGCTGTTGCCGTCTGCAAATCTGTAGCCCTATACGTCTCGATCCGGAGTTTTTTCGTTGATCTCTGCGAATGGCCTCGAACTCAGGGCCGGTTCCCGCATACTGCTCTCGGACGCGGCACTGCGCGTCCAACCCGGTGACCGAGTCGGGCTGGTCGGACGCAACGGTACCGGCAAGACCACGACGCTGCGCGTGTTGGCGGGTGAGGGCGAGCCCTACGGGGGCGAGATCACCCGGCAGGGCGAGATCGGTTACCTGCCGCAGGACCCGCGGGAAGGCGACCTCTCCGTGACGGCGCGGGACCGGGTGCTGTCCGCGCGCGGGCTGGACCGGATTCTGCGGGACATGGACAAGGCCCAGTCGGAGATGGCCGAGCTCGTCGACGACAAGGAGCGGGACCGGGCCATTCGCAAGTACGGCAAGCTGGAGGAGCGGTTCGCCGCGCGGGGCGGATACGCGGCCGAGGGAGAAGCGGGCCGGATCTGCGGCAACCTCGGGCTGCCGGACGGGGTGCTCAACCAGTCGCTGGGCACGCTCTCGGGCGGTCAGCGCAGGCGCGTGGAGCTCGCCCGCATCCTGTTCGCGGCTTCGGAGGCGGGCCCCGGGGGCGCCTCCAACACCACCCTGCTGCTC
Organism: Actinopolyspora sp. BKK2; assembly: GCF_011291845.1. Taxonomy (NCBI): domain Bacteria; kingdom Bacillati; phylum Actinomycetota; class Actinomycetes; order Actinopolysporales; family Actinopolysporaceae; genus Actinopolyspora; species Actinopolyspora sp. BKK2. Next base: position 377,446 of record NZ_JAANTE010000004.1, read on the forward strand.
GACGAGCCCACCAACCACCTGGACGCCGACTCGATCAGCTGGTTGCGGGACTTCCTCAAGGCCCACGACGGTGGGCTCGTGGTCATCAGCCACGACGTGGATCTCATCGACGCCGTGGTCAACAAGGTCTGGTACCTGGACGGAGTTCGGGGCGAGGCCGATGTGTACAACATGAACTGGCGGCGCTACCAGGAAGCCCGCGCCGACGACGAGAAGCGGAGGCGCCGGGAACGGGCCAACGCGGAGAAGAAGGCTGCCACCCTCAAGGCTCAGGCGGACAAGCTGGGGGCCAAGGCGACCAAGGCCGTCGCGGCCAAGAACATGGCCAGGCGCGCCGACGACATGCTGGCCAACCTCGACGAGGAGCAGGCCTCGGAGAAAACGGCCAAGATCCGCTTCCCCTCCCCGGCACCCTGCGGCAGCACTCCGCTGACGGCGCAGGGGTTGTCCAAGTCGTACGGCTCGCTGGAGATCTTCAGCGGGGTCGACCTCGCCGTGGACCGCGGTTCGAAGGTGGTGGTGCTCGGGTTCAACGGCGCGGGCAAGACCACCCTGCTGCGGCTGCTGGCCGGGGTGGAGTCCGGTGACGCGGGTGAGGTCCAGCCCGGGTACGGGCTGCGCATCGGCTACTACGCGCAGGAGCACGAGACCCTGGACACCGACACCACCGTTTGGGAGAACATCAGGAGGGTGGCTCCGAACACGCCCGAGCAGGACCTGCGCACGCTGCTCGGCGCCTTCCTGTTCAACGGTGAGCAGCTCCAGCAGCCCGCGGGCACGCTCTCCGGCGGGGAGAAGACGCGGCTCGCGCTGGCCGGGCTGGTCTCCAGCTCGGCGAACGTGCTGTTGCTGGACGAGCCGACCAACAACCTCGACCCGGCCAGTCGGGAGCAGGTGCTGGACGCGCTGCGCAGCTTCACGGGTGCGGTCGTGCTCGTGACCCACGACCCCGGTGCCGTCGAGGCGCTGGAACCGGAGCGGGTGATCCTGCTTCCGGACGGTAGCGAGGATCACTGGTCCGAGGAGTACATGGATCTGGTCCAACTGGCTTAGCGGTTGCGCGGCTCGGCTTGCTCGGGTGGTCGCTTGGCGGAACCTCAGTCGGCGCCCGGCTCCGGGTGCCCGACATCGAGTAGCCACCTACGCCACGTCGGGCCTTCCTCGCCGGGCACTCGACTGAGAACCCGCGGTCGGTCGGGCTGCGTAGGCTCACAGCGCTTGTGTTGGAGCGGTGGGGTTCTCGGCGGTGCTGGTTGCGTAGGCTCGTAAGCGCTCGCGTTGGCGGGGAGCTCTGGGTCGGGAGCTGCTGTCCGCGGGTTTCGGGGGGCTCGTGGCGGTGCCGGTGGGCGAGTCTCGTGAAAGCGGCTGCCGCCTTCCGGCGAGCGCCCCGAACGCACAGCACCCGCTCGGGGCCGCACCGGCGGTGCGAAGGCCCGCGGCGCGGTCCGCGGACCCGGCCGAGCGCTCCTTTTCCCTCGTCAATCCCTGACGGAACGGCCCGGGGCATATCCGAAGCGGATTGTTGATCTTGGTTTTCGGGCCTCCATACCGCATTTTCAAGATCAATAGGAATATATTCGGCTTCACTGGGGGATCTGTTGCCGAGGTCGTCTGGCGTTTCCGGCTTTCCTGTTCGATCATTGGCTTGACAGGGGTCGTAAACGGCCCTACCTGTACGGGGAAGGCGGGGACACTGTGGTTGATCTGAAGAAGGGTGCGCGAATCACGGGAAGCGCACGTGACAAGCTGGCCAGTGATCTCAAGAAAAAGTACGAGAAGGGGGCGAGCATTCGTTCGCTCGCGGAGGCGACGGGTCGTTCCTACGGCTTCGTCCACCGCGTGCTGGTCGAGTCGGGAGTGCAATTGCGCGGGCGCGGAGGAGCGACCCGATCCAAGAAGAAATAGCATTCGCAGCTGTGCGGCGTGCCCGGCACGCTGTTGGCGCCGGGCACGCCGTGCCCGAACAGCCGGTGAAGATCACGGACTCCGATCGCGACGACATGATCGGTCCTCTAGGCTGGTGGCCATCGTCGACCGCTGTGATGTATCGCGACGGAGGACCGTTTGACGGAATCGGTAATTGATCCCGGTGTGCTCGATCGAGGACACGTTCGACTGACGATCAGCGGAGCCCGGGCCACGGTCGTTCTCGACCGGCCGGACCAGCTCAACGCGCAGACGCCGGACACGTGGAGGGCGTTGCGCGAAATCGGCCAGAACCTCGCCGAAGAGGTGCGCGTCGTCGACGTCAAAGCGGCGGGCAGGGCGTTTTCCGCCGGTCTGGACCGCCGGTTGTTCGAGTCCGCCGAGGTGGACGGTTCTCCCGGGCTGATCTCGCTGGCCTCCCGGCCGGTGGAGCAGGCCGATGCCGACATAGCCGCGTTTCAGCAGGGGTTCAGCTGGCTGCGCGATCCGGAGCGGGTGACCATCGCCGCCGTTCAGGGGCATGCCATCGGTGCCGGGTTCCAGCTGGCCCTGGCCTGCGACATGCGGGTGCTGGCTTCCGACGCCGCGTTCCGCATGGCCGAGACGAGCCTCGGTCTGGTGCCGGACCTCGGTGGAACGCTTCCGCTGGTGCAGACCGTGGGCTACTCCCGGGCCACCGAGATGTGCCTGACGGGCCGGGACGTTCCGGCGGAGGAGGCCGCGCGCATCGGACTGGCCAACTCCGTGGTCGAACCGGACGAGCTGGAGGCGGCCACCGATCGGCTGGCCGACGCCGTCGTGCAGGCGCCTCCCGGAGCCGTCAGGGAGACTCTCGCGCTGCTCTCCCAGGCGGGTGAGGCCGAGGACCCGGAGCAGCAGCTCGCAGCCGAGCGGGCCGCTCAGCTCCGCAGGCTCGGCGAGCTGAGCGGATCCACTGCCCCGGAGCAGTGACCCTCGGCGGCCTTCGCGTCGTTGTGGAGTCGGCCAGGGCGGGACAGCTCGCCGTTCCGGTTCGGATCCGGTTCAGCGCAGCCGCGTGATCCGCCCGGAGTAGTGCTCCAGCCGGGACGCGTTGGCCTCGTCACCTCCGGGGGCGTTCGAACTGCGCCACCAGGGCAGCGAGATCCCGTCCTCGTCGGCGCGTTCGTGGGTCTCGACCATGAGCAGGTTCCACAGGAACACGTTGGCGAGCGAGGACGCGGGCGCGGTCACGGGGCCGGACTCGGGATGGGTGGTGTCCCCGGGAGGTGCCAGCGTGTCCAGCACCAGGGTGGCCCGCTCGCTCAGGGTGCCCGCGTCCGTGCGGCGTGGTGCGCCCCGCGCCGCCGCTTTCGAGGTGAGCGCGATGACCGCGGAACCGCGCTCCCGCGCCGTGGCGGCCAGTTCGACCGGGTAGGGGTTGATCCCGGAGTTGGAGAAGACCACCAGCACGTCGGTGCCGCCGTTGAAGCGCGCCTCGTGCAGTGCTTCCGCGGCGAGCCCTTTCCTGCGTTCGGTGGCCGTACTGGTGGCCGCTCCGTGCAGCGGAAGCAGGTCGGGGTGGTAGAGCGGGCGCACCGCTGCCAGCCCACCCGCCCGGTAGAAGCTCTCCAGGACGCCGGCGAGCGAGTGCCCGGCCCCGGCGGTGTGGATCAAACCGTCGGCCGCGACGCATTCGATCAGCAGTCTCGCGGCCTCGGCGAGGGCCGCTCCGTTGTGCTCGGCCACCCGATCCAGGTCGTGCAGACTCCGCTCGGCGTGCTTGCGTGCGTGTGAACCGTCCGACATGTCGCCCTCTCGCCCGTGGTGGTCTTGCGGAATCGATACTCCCAGGGATCACCCCCTGACGGGGAGTCGTGGAGGTGGATCGATCCGGAACGGGTGCGCGCTCCGTTGCGCGGGCCGCGTCCGGACCGCGCTGAGTCCCCCACCTGGGGGCGTGGAGCGCGAAGCGGCCGGTACCGTCTCCACACGGATGTCGTGGTGCGATTCGGTCACCGCCTCGCCACCGTGTCGAGCCGAGCTGGCAACATGATCACTACAGCCCGGTGGCGGAGAGGTTCGAACGGTGCCACCAGGGAATCGGGTACACGGATTGAAACACGGGGAAAGCATGTCGAATCCGCCGTCGCACGACGAGTCCGCTGCCCCGGAGAACCTCTCGGAGGTGTTCGCCCGGCTGACGGATGTTCCGCTGGACCAAGTGGACAAACTGATCGAGGCCACCGAGTCCGCCTACTCCGATCTGAACAGGGTGATGGAGCACTCGTACTGGGCCGATCTGGTCTACCACCAGGGAGCCACCCTGCGCGCGCTCCGGGAGGCCCGCGCGGAGCTCGACGCGTTCCGCGCCGAGGCGACCGGTGCGCGCAACACGGAGCTGGGGATCATGGTCGCCACCGGGGTGGTGGACGGCGAGCGGGAGTACGCCGACGACGCGGAGAGCAAGCACGCGCTGGTCGAGCGGTTGCTCCGTCCGCCGCGGCAGGGCAGCGCCTGCCACCTCTACGTCTGGGACCGGCCCTACGAGGACGACCGGGTTCCGGGGCCGTATCGGCAGATTCGGGTGGTGACCTCCGCCGACGACGAGGTGGGAGCGCTGAACTTCACCGAGGAGCAGGAGGACGGCCAGCTGTACTCCTGGCAGACCCGCAGTTCGCGGGAGTCGGCCGAGGCGCCGGTGCTGCGTTTCGACCTGGGCAGCGCGTTGACCTTTCCGCGCAGTTCGGTCGTCGGCTTCACCGAGTTGCGCGCGGCGCTCGACGAGTTCGTCCGGACCGGCGAGTGCCCGGAGAGCGTGGGCTGGCAGCAGGCTCGCTGGGGCGAGTGAACGGAGTACTTGCCGGGGCGGCGCGCTCGCACGCGAGGCGTTCCCGGCGCGGTCCGAGCTCCCGCGGGCGGGATCACCCGTAGGTGTCCTGGGCCGCCTTGGAGGCCACGGTGGTGATCACCTTGAAGGTCTTCATCGCCGTCGTCATGTCCGCCGCGTCGAAACCGACGCGCCGGGGTGACAACTGTTCCACCGTGGGCACGAGAGAAGCCGCGGCGGCGAGGTGGGTTCCGGTGAACTCCAGCTCGATCCGGTGCGGCTCGACCGCGCCCGCGCCGCGCCCGGCGAGTCCCATGGCGTCGGAGGCCGTCGTCCTGATCGCGGATCCGGTCCGCTCCGGGGTGGAGCAGACGGCCGCGTACCTGCTCACGCACTCCTTCACCGGCACGGTGCGGCACTCCGGGGCGTAGGAACCGGCTTCCAGGCAGGTGAGGTCGTCACCGGTGACCAGCAGAACGGGCACTCCGTGCTCGGTGGCCAACGCGGCGTTCAGCCTTCCCTCGCTGGCGTGGATCCCGTCCAGCCAGACCCCGGACAACCCGCTTTCCATGTAGGTGTGCGAGAGCACGCCCTCCGCACCCGCTCCGGTGTGGTAGCCGAGGAAGACCACACCGTCCACTCTCGAGTCGATGCCCTCCATCATCGACAGTGGTTTGTGCCTGCCGGTGAGCATCCGAGCGCGCCCGTCGAGTCGTTCGAGCAGCAGGTGTCGCTGGATCGAGTGGGCCTCGTTGACCAGCGCCTCGGTCGCCCCGGCCGCGAACAGCCCGGACACGCAGGCGTTGACGTCCCCGGTGAACAGCTCCCGGAAGCGCTGCCAGGGCTCGGTGCCCGCGATCACGTCGTCGACACCGGTCACGCCGGTGGCGCCTTCCATGTCCGCAGAGATCAGGATCCGCACGGGTCCCACCCTAGATCCCGCGGCCCCTCCGAGCAGTCCGCGAAACGGGCCCGGGCGCGTCCGGCGTTCGTCCGACGTGCTCGCCACGCCGAAACGGTGAACCATTGACTCGAAGACGGATCCGGTGGTTCTTTTCTAACACGTGGCGTGAGGGAGTGATCACCATGGGTGTGCGGTCCGCCGGTGTCCGAGCGCGCTTTCCGCGCGCCGCCGTCGCGGTCACGGCAGTGATCACCGGGCTGCTGCTCCCCGCGGTCCTGACTCCTCGAGCCCTTTCCGCGAACGGGAGCGAGGACGGATCGGGGCAGGCGGGGGAGGTCACCCTCCGGGTCGGGATCCAGCAGGAGTTCGACTCGCTGAACCCCTTCCTCGGGTTCAGTCGGGCAGCCACCGAGGTCTTCCGGCTGATCTACCCGACCCTGACCACCCACAGCTCCGAGGACTTCTCGGTGGTGCCCGAGCTCGCCACCGACTGGGAGGCCTCGCGCGACAAGCTCACCTGGACGTTCCACATCCGCGAGGGGGTGAAGTGGTCGGACGGGGAGCCGGTCACCGCCCACGACGTCGCCTACACGTTCAACCGCATGATGACCGACTCGGCCGCGGCGACGGCCAACGGGAACTACGTGGACAACTTCGCCGAGGTCTCCGCCCCGGACGACGGACGGGTGGTGATCAGGACCGAGACTCCCCAGGCCACGATGCGCTCCCTCGCCGTGCCGATCGTTCCCGAGCACGTCTGGTCGCGAGTGGACGACGTGGCCGACTTCGCGAACCGGGAAATGCCCATCGTGGGCAGTGGCCCCTTCGAGGTGACCGGATACCGGCCGCAGCAGTACCTGACCCTCGAGGCCGATGAGGACTTCTGGCGCGGGGCGCCCACGATCGACCGGCTGCGCTTCGTCAACTTCGAGAACAGCGACGCCGCGGTGCAGGCGCTGCGCAAGGGCGAGATCGACGTGGCGCGGAAGCTGACCCCGGCCCAGTTCGACGCCCTGAAGGGGGCCGAGGACATCGAACGGGTGAAGGGGAAGGGGCGGCGGTTCTACGAGCTCGTGCTGAACCCCGGGGCGGCCAACAGCGCGGGCGAGCCCATCGGCACCGGCCATCCCGCGCTGCGCGACGTCCGGGTGCGCCGAGCGCTGGACCGCGCGATCGACCGGTCCGAACTGGTCGAGCGGGTTCTCGGCGGTCACGGCACGGTCGGAGCGGGCTACCTGCCGCCCATCTTCCGGAAGTACCACTGGTCTCCCCCGCCGGGGCAGCGACGCCCCTTCTCGCTCGAGGCCGCCAACCGGGCTCTGGACGAGGCCGGCTATCCCCGCGGACCTGACGGGACCCGCCGCGATCCCTCGGGACGGCCGCTGAACTTCGAGTTCGTGCTGCACGGTGACTCGTCCACCGACGCGCTGGTGGGCAAGTTCGTCAAGGAGTGGTTGTCCGAGATCGGGATCGAGGTGAGCCTGCAGCCGGTGTCGGACAATCAGGTCAACCAGCGAACGACGGCGGGCGACTTCGACATGGTGATCAGCGGCTGGTCGGTCAACCCCGATCCGGACTACGTGCTGCGGCTGCAGACCTGCGGGGCCAGGCCCGACCCCGGCGGTGGCGGGCTTCCGGACAGCTTCCTGTGCGACGAGCGCTACGACGAGCTGTACGCGCGGCAACTGGCCGAATTCGACCGCGACGCGCGAGTCGACCTGGTCAAGCGGGCCCAACGGCGGTTCCACGAGGTGGCGACCGGCCTGATCCTGTTCTACCCGAACGCGCTCGAGGCCTACCGCTCGGACCGCTTCGCGGGATTCGAGAAGCAACCCGCCGATCAGGGCGTCATCACGGCGCAGCAGGGCTACTGGGGTTACTACCGGGCGGAACCGACCGAACGGGCCCGAACCGCAGGCGGCGGGGACGGGTACCGCTCCGCGGCGTTCGTGATCGTGGGGGTGCTGCTGCTCGGCGCGCTCGCGGTGGTCTCCGTGAGCGCGCACCGGCGTCGTACCGCGGAACACCGGGAATAGTCATGACCGACACGCGTGACAGGGACGAGCTCGGGAAGGCCCCCGCCCGCGCGCCGCGGGTCCTCGGGTTCGTGGCGCTGAAGTTGGGCGGCGGGGCCCTGAGCCTGCTGCTGGTGGTGGTGCTCGGGTTCTTCCTCTTCCGGGTGCTGCCCGGTGATCCGGCGCGCACCATGACCAGGTCGGCACCGGTCAGCGCCGAGCAGCTGGCCGCGTTGCGGCACCGCTTCGGACTGGACCAGCCGTTGTACGTGCAGTTCCGCGACTTCCTCGGGAACCTGGTGCGCGGGGACCTGGGCACCTCCTACACCTACAACCGGCCGGTGGCGGAGCTGATCGGCGAGCGGATCGGCCCCACGGTGCTGCTGGTGGGGACCGCGACGGTGCTCGCCGTGCTGATCGGGCTGTGGATGGGCACGCGCGCGGCGTGGCGGCACGGCGGCCCCGCCGACCGGTGGTTCACCTCGGTGGGGTTGACCCTGTGGTCCGTTCCGACCTTCTGGCTGGGTCTGCTGCTGCTGATGGCCCTCGGTGTGGGCGTGGGACCGCTGCCCGGCCTGTTCCCGGTGTCGGGGATGTCCTCTCCCGACGTTCCCCCCGGTGCGCTGCCGCGCGTGCTCGACGTGGCCCACCACCTCGTCCTCCCGTGCGTGACGCTGGTCGCGGTCATCCACGCCCAGTTCATGATGGTGATGCGCAGCTCCCTGCTCGAGGAGATGGGTGAGGAGTACCTGACCACGGCCCGTGCTAAGGGGCTGCGGGAGGACCTGGTGCGGCGCAGGCACGCCATTCCCAACGCGTTGCTGCCCACGGTGACGTTGATATTCCTCCACCTGGGGCTGGTCGTGTCCGGCGCGATCACGGTGGAGACGGTTTTCTCCTGGCCGGGGCTGGGGCTGCTGACCTACGAGGCGCTGCGCGTGCCCGACCTCCCGCTGCTGCAGGGAACGTTCATCGTCCTGGCCGGGAGCGTGATCGTGATGAACGTGCTGGCCGAACTGCTGTACCGGGTTCTCGATCCACGGGTGCGTGCCTCATGACCGCGAGTCCCCCTGCCGGAAACGTGCGTTCGCGGCGACTGGCCGCGCTGGCCGACTCGTGGCGCGTCTACCGCGCCGAACGTGGCGGGCTGCTCGGGCTGGCGGTTCTGGTGTGCGCGGTGCTGCTGGCCGTGCTCGCACCGGTGCTGACCGACCCGGCCGAGCTGGACGTCACCCGGGTCGAGGCCTCCGCGCTGAGCCCGCCGGGGCCGCGGCACTGGTTGGGCACGGACGAGTCGGGGCGTTCCGTGCTGCTGCTGACCTGGTGGGGGGCGCGCATGTCCCTGCTGGTCGGGGGCGCGGCAGCCGTGCTGTCGATGGTGATCGGAACCCTGGTCGGTCTGACGGCTGCGCACTTCGGCGGCTGGGTGGAGACCGCGCTGCTGCGGTTGACCGACTTCTTCCTGGTGCTGCCTGCGCTGGTGCTGGCCATAGCGCTGTCGACGGTGCTGTCCAGGGGGCTGTTCACCATAGTGCTGGCCATCGGCGTCACCTCGTGGCCGCAGACCGCCCGGTTGGTGCGGGCCCAGACGCTGACCGTGGAGACACGTCCCTACGTCGAACGTGCCAGGGCGCTCGGCGGCGGGCACCGGCACGTGCTCGTGAAGCACGTGCTGCCCGCGGTGCTTCCGCTGGTGTTCGCCACGACCACGTTGACGGTGGCCAGCGCGATCATAGCCGAGTCGACGCTGTCCTTCCTCGGTTTGGGTGATCCGAGTCGTGTCTCCTGGGGAGCGATGCTCAAGTCCGCGATGGACACCGGGGCGGTCACGGCAGGGGCGTGGTGGTACCTGCTCCCTCCGGGGATCGGTATCGCGGTGGTCGTGCTCGCGTTCACCCTGTGCGGTCGTGCCCTGGAGACCGTGCTGAATCCGAGATTGCGTGGTGGAACCGAATGACTCCGGTGCTCGACATGCGCGAGGTCTCGATCTCCTACCGCACGGGTGGAGAACCGCGGCGGGCCGTCACGGACGTGAGCCTGAGCCTGGAAGCAGGGCGGACGCTCGGGCTGGCCGGGGAGTCCGGCTGCGGGAAGACCACGCTGGCCCTGTCGGTGCTGCGGTTGTTGCCGCGCTCGGCGCGCGTGGAGGGCGAGATCCTGCTGGGTGGGCGGGACGTGGGGAAGCTGACCTGGGGCGGGTTGCGAGCCGTGCGCTGGTCCGGGGCCTCGGTGGTGTTCCAGGGGGCCATGCACGCGCTCAACCCGGTGCGCACCGTGGGCGATCAGATCGCAGAGCCCGTCCGGCTGCACTCCACCGGGCGGGTTCCCGCCGCGGTGCTGCGCGCGCGGGTCGCCGAGTTGCTGGAGCAGGTGGAGCTCCCCGTCGAGCGCCGTGCCGCCTACCCGCACGAACTCTCGGGAGGGCAGCGGCAACGGGTGATGATCGCGATGGCGCTGGCCTGCGAGCCGAGCCTGATCATCGCGGACGAGCCCACCACCGCGCTCGACGTGGTGGTGCAGTCCCAGATCCTGGCGCTGCTGCGGAACTCGGTGGCCCGGCGCGACGTCGCCCTGCTGGTGATCAGCCACGATCTGTCGGTGCTGGCCAACACCTGCGGGCGGTTGGCCGTGATGTACCAGGGGGAGCTCGTGGAGCAGGGACCGGCCGAGCGGATCGTCACCAGCCCCGAGCACCGGCACACCCGCGAGTTGGCCACCGCGTTCCCGACCGTCGGTGACGTCGCCTCCCGGCGTGTCGGGGAGGCGAGCTCGGACGGGGGTGACTCCTCGGGTGGGGTGGCCGCCCCGGGCGGTGCGCTGCTCAGCGCCCGTGGGGTCAGCGTGAGCTTCACCGACGGGGCGCGGGTCCGCACGAGGGCGGTCAGCGACGTCGACCTGGACGTGTGCGCGGACGAGATAGTCGCCCTGGTGGGACAGTCGGGATCGGGAAAGACCACGCTGGCCCGTGCGCTGCTGGGACTGCGGCGTCCCGATTCGGGCGAGGTGAGCTACCTGGGCGCCCCGCTGGCGCGCACGGGTGCCGGCCTGCGCGCTTTCCGCAGGCGGGTTCAGCTGGTGCTGCAGGATCCGACCGGTGCGCTCAACCCGCGCCACACCGTCTACGAGGCCGTCGCCGAAGGGCTCCGGGTGCACGGGGACGTCGTGAACGAGGGGGAGCGCGTTCGGGGAGCCCTCGAAGCGGCCGAGCTGCGTCCCGCGGAGGAATTCCTCGGCCGCTTTCCGCACGAGCTCTCCGGGGGACAGCGCCAGCGGGTGGTGATAGCGGGGGCGCTGGTGCTCGACCCCGGCGTGCTGGTGGCCGACGAGCCGGTGGCCTCGCTGGACGCCACCGTGCGGGGGGAGATCCTCGAGCTGCTGCTCGGGCTCCGGAGACAGCGCGGCCTGTCCACGCTGGTGATAACGCACGATCTGGGGTTGGCCTGGAGCATCGCCGACCGCGTGGCCGTGATGCGGGCCGGGGAGGTGGTCGAGCGGGGTCCCGTGGAACAGGTGCTGACCGCTCCGGGGCACGAGTACACGAAAACCCTGCTCGCGGCCGTTCCCGTGCTCACGCGCACGGCCACCTGAGGTGGCTGGCCGATGGTGGCTACCCGATGTCGGGCACCTGGTTGTGGGCGCGGGCCGGGGTTTCGCCGAGCGATCCGCCATGGCAAGTTGAGCCGTCGACGCGGGTGCTTGCGATCCTGGGCAATCGGCATCGGTGAGAAGTCTGTCTCCCCGGCGCAGGTGCTTATGAGCCTGCGCAGTCCGGCCGACCGCGGGTTCTCTCGTGGTGCTCTCGCGAGGAAGGCCCGACGTTGTGTAGGTGGCTATCCGATGTCGGGCCTCGCCGGAGCGAGAGCCCGCGAGAGGTTCCGCTACGGAACCACCCGAGCAACCGGCATCGCCGGAAACAGTTCACTCAGTCCAGGGAGTCAACCAGTGCGGGCCGCTCGGGCCGATCAGCCCGGACCAGCCGATCGGCCACCCGCTGGGGGCGGGCTCGCTGCGCGTACTCGGAGTAGGCCGGAAGTTGCCACTCGTCCTCGGTGGGCACCTTCCGCCGCAGCACTTTCTCGGACATCCACAGGTGGACGGAGAAGTCGAAGTCGAGCTGTTTGCCCAGCAGGAACGGTCCCTCGACCAGCACCGCGCCGTTCTCGCCCACCTCGGTGCGGGGTTCGCGGGGCGACCGGTCGCTGTCCGGGTCCCAGAGCGCGGGCAGCACGCAACCGTCGCCCCCGGCCGCCAGCGGGGCGAGCACCTCCCTGGACAGCCCTGCGAAGTCGAACCAGTCGTGCAGGAAGACCTCGGGGTCGGTGCGTCCTCTTTCCAGGCGCAGTGAAGCGGGGCGCAGGTAGTCCCAGGTGCTGACGCGCACCGCGCGGCGCCCGCGGGTGCGCAGCTCCTCCACCAGCGAGTCCGCGAGCTCACGCGTGCCGGTCAGCGGGTGGCCGTCGAGCGCGATCCGGGAACCGAGCGGGCCTGCTACGTGCAGCAGCTGATCGGCCAGTTCGGTGACCAGCGCTTCGTGGGTGATCGGACGTACGCGCATTCTCGGTGTCGGATCGTTTCACGAACGCCCTCGGCCAGGACGTCCCGGTGGGCGGATCGCTGCCAGACCGCGGTTCTCCCGTCCGGGCGCGCTGCGGTGGACAGCGGATCAGCGCAGCGGATCAGCGCAGGGCGGGCCCGGTGAGGGTGAGTTCGCAGGCGTCGGCGTCCAGTTCGGCCGTGACCCCGAGCGGAACGCTGAGCTGGCCGTCCCGGTGTCCGAAGCCCAGCTCCCAGGCCACGGGGACGCCCAGGTCGCCGAGGAGGTCCGACATCGTCGTGCGGACGCGTTCGAGTGAGCCGCACGCGCGCCAGGAGCCGAGCGCCACCCCGGTCACGTGCTCGAACCAGCCCGCCCGGCGCAGCTGGGTGAGGTAGCGGTCGAGCTGGTAGGGCTCCTCGGTGACGTCCTCCAGCAGCGCTATCCCCGGCTTCGGCCGGCGGGGAGGCGTGGCGGAACCGAGGGTTCCGGCGAGCACGCTGAGGTTGCCCCCGTGGAGCACTCCGGTGGCTCGGCCGCTGCGCAGCGGTTCCGCCCCTGCGCCGCGCAGGGAGAGCCGCTCCCGCGGTTCGAACAGGATGCTGCGCAGCCGCTCCCGCGCGGTGGCGTCCTCCGTGAACGCGGAGGTGGCGATCATCGGCCCGAACAGGGTGACCACGTCGAGCTCGCGGGCGAGGGCTTCGTGCAGCGCCGTCACGTCGCTGGAACCGACCAGCAGTTTGTGCGGTGCCCGGGAGAGGGGTTCCAGATCGAGCTCGTCGAGCATCCGCATCGTTCCGTAGCCACCGCGCGCGCAGAGCACGGCGGAGATCTCCGGATGGCACCAGGCCCAGATCAGGTCGGCGGCCCGATCCCGGTCCAGCCCCGCGAGGTAGTTCAGCCGGGGGTGGCGGTCCAGGACGTGCTCGCCGAGCAGGACCCGCAGCCCCCAGGACTCGAGCTCGGCCACCCCGGCTCGCAGCTGTTCGGCGGGTACGGGGCCTGCTGGGGCCACCACGGCGACCGTGTCCCCCGGGCGGAGTCCGCGGGGGCGGGTGCTGTCCGACGTGCTGATCGACATGTGCTCCATGGTGGCCGCGTCGCGACGGGAACGGGAGGCCGTCGGGGCCTGGTTGAACACTTTTGGTCAATTTTGGTCACCCCCGGTGATTCCGATACCCTGCGGGGAGAGGTGTTCGCCGGGGGCGAACACGCGGCGCGCGGGCTCGAAGTCCCAGGTGGAGCCGGATTTCCCTGTTCGAGAAGCTCCTTACCAGGCAAGATCTCGTCGAACATCATGGGGGCGGGGCTGCATGTTCCGAGCGAGGGTGGCTTAGTGTCGAGGGTGTCATGGCTCGTGTCATCCACGTATTCCGTCAGCCCGATCGTTTCATCGTCGGAACGGTTGGAGAGCCCGGCGAGCGCACTTTCTATCTGCAGGCCACCGAGGACTTGCGGACGGTGAGCGTTCAGCTGGAAAAGCAGCAGGTCTCGGTGCTGACCGAACGCATCGATGCGCTGTTGGAAGAGGTGCAGCGCCGGTTCGACACCGAGCTGCCCACCGAACCGCCGGAGGAGCTCGTCGACTCCGGGCCGCTCGAAGTCCCCGTGGAGGAGGAGTTCCGGGTCGGCACCATGGGACTCGGCTGGGACGCGGAGACCGAAGCGGTGGTGGTGGAGCTGCTGGCCGTCACCGAGGAAGAGGTGGACGAGTCGGTGGTGCTCGACGACACCGAGGAGGGGCCCGACGCGGTCCGGGTGTTCCTCAGCGCCGCGTACGCTCGCGCCTTCGCGGAACGTGCCCAGCGAGTTATCGAAGCCGGACGCAAGCCGTGCCCGTTGTGCTCGGAGCCGCTCGACCCGAACGGTCACATCTGCCCGCGGCAGAACGGGTATCGGCGTTCCGAGGAGGAGTAGTCGACCGTGCTCTCCGACGACGTCGCCACCGACCTGCTGACCAACGGGCGGATCGAGGTTCGGGGACGACTGGTCGAGGCATCCAACGCGACCCTGTTCTGCTCCGTCGAGCACGACGGGGTGAGCGCGGACTGCGTTTACAAGCCGGTGCGCGGTGAGCGGCCGTTGTGGGACTTCCCCGACGGCACGCTGGCCGGTCGCGAGGTCGCCGCTTACCTGCTTTCCGAGGAGGGCGGGTGGCACCTGGTTCCCCCGACGGTCTGGCGCGCCGACGGCCCCTTCGGGGCGGGCATGCTGCAGCTCTGGGTGAACACCGAGCAGGAGGACTCCGGGCTCGTGGACGTCCTCTCCCCGGAGGACGTCCCGCACGACTGGCTGACCGTGCTGCACGCCCAGGACGAGCAGGGCGCGCCGTTGGTGCTGGCCCACGCCGATCACGCGGAGCTGCGTCGGTTGGCCGTGCTCGACGTGGTGCTCAACAACGCCGACCGCAAGGGCGGGCACGTGCTCCGCACCCCGCGGGGCGAGGTGTTCGGCATCGACCACGGGGTGAGTCTCAACGCGGACGACAAGCTGCGCACGGTGCTGTGGGGCTGGTTGGGCCGTGAGCTGGACGAGTCCGCGGTGGAGCGGCTCACCGGGCTGCGCAAGCGGTTGGACGGGTCGTTCGCCGCAGCGCTGGCCGAGTACGTGACCCCCAAGGAGATCCAGGCGGTGGCCGACAGGATCGACCGGTTGCTGCAGCAGGGCGTGCTGCCCGCGCCGTCCGGTGAGTGGCCCGCCATTCCCTGGCCTCCCTTCTGACGGCGAAACTCCGCCGAGCGGTCCCCGGCGCCCCGGAGCGCGCTGACTCGCCCGGGAGCCCCGCGGCGCGCTCTCAACCGATGGAGCGCTACGAGAACGGGCCCGCGCGTGGCAGTCTCGTGTCCTGCACGTCGTAACCGCGTGCCGGTTTCCCGGGCAGTTCGGAGGCGGGGCCCCATGGTGATCCGGTTCCAGCGTCGTCGTTCCTTCGCGGATCGGTTGGACGGTCCGCTGCCGACGGTGCGCGACGTGCTGCGCTTCATGTGGAGGGGGGCGCCGCGCAGGACGGTGCTGGACCGCAGGCTCGTCCCGCTGCACGATGGGCCGCTGCCCGGGATCGAGCCGCACGACGTCGCCGCGACCTGGATCGGGCACGCCACCTTCCTGCTGCGGGCGGCCGGGTGCCGGGTGGTCACCGACCCGGTGTGGTCCACGCGCATCCCCGGGGTGTCGCCCAGGCTGAGCCCGCCGGGGCTCGCCCTCGGCGGGCTGCTTCCCGTGGACGCGGTGCTGATCAGCCACAACCACTACGACCACCTGGACGCGGCGACGCTGGCCCGGTTCCCCCGCAGCACCCCCGTGCTCGTTCCGCTGGGGCTGGGGAACTGGTTCACCAG
Source organism: Actinopolyspora sp. BKK2 (assembly GCF_011291845.1). Classification (NCBI taxonomy): domain Bacteria; kingdom Bacillati; phylum Actinomycetota; class Actinomycetes; order Actinopolysporales; family Actinopolysporaceae; genus Actinopolyspora; species Actinopolyspora sp. BKK2. Next base: position 392,951 of record NZ_JAANTE010000004.1, read on the forward strand.
GCGCGGGTTCACCGACGTCCGGGAGCTCGACTGGTGGGACTCCACCGAGCTCGGTCCGCTCCGCTTCGACTTCGTCCCGGCCCGGCACTGGAGCAGACGCGGGGTGTGGGACTTCTGCCGGAGCCTGTGGGGTGGTTGGGTCGTCACGGTTCCGGACGGTCGGAGGCTGTACCACGCGGGGGACACCGGTTACGGACCGTTCCTCGCGGAGATCGGGCGCAGGTTCCCGGGCATCGAGCTGGCCATGCTGCCCATAGGCGCGTACCACCCTCCGAGCGTGATGCGCTCGGTGCACCTGACCCCGGAGGACGCCGTGGCCGCGGCCGCGGACACCGGAGCGGTCAGGCTGGCCGGGATGCACTGGGCCACCTTCCCGTTGACCGGGGAACCGGTTCTCCAACCGTGGGAGCGGCTGCGCGCGGCGTGGTTCGCCGCGGGAGGGAGCGGGGAACTGCTGTGGGACCTGGCGGTGGGCGAGACCCGGGTTCTGCCGGGGGCGCGCTCCCGCGCCGGAAGAACCACTCGGACGGAGTAACGCGGGATGTGGGGAGGAGCTCGTATCTCGTGGCCCGCGATGGCTCGCCGCGGCGGGGCGGCTAGGGTCGGACCCATGCAACCCTGGTCCTCGGTTTCCGTTCCCAGCCTGCCCGGCAGGGCTCACCCGTTACGTCTGTTCGACACCGCGACCGGGGAGATCAGACCGGTCGGTGCGGGGCCACGGGTGGGCATGTACGTGTGCGGCATAACCCCCTACGACGCCACGCACCTGGGGCACGCGGCCACGTACATCGCTTACGACCTGGTGCACCGCGTGTGGCTGGACAACGGTCACGACGTGCACTACGTGCAGAACGTCACCGATATCGACGATCCGCTGCTGGAGCGCGCCGAGCACGACAACGAGGACTGGATCGTGCTCGGCATGCGGGAGACGGCCCTGTTCCGGGAGGACATGGCCGCGCTGCGGGTGCTTCCCCCGCGGGACTTCGTCGGCGCGGTCGAATCGATACCGGAGATCGAGCAGGCCGTGACCGAGCTGCTCGCCTCGGGCGCTGCGTACCGGGTCGACGACGAGTACCCGGACATCTACTTCCGGCACGACGCCACGGGGCGGCTCGGGTACGAGTCGCGGTACAGCGCGGACGAGATGGCCGAGGTGTTCCCCGAGCGGGGCGGCGATCCGGACCGCCCGGGCAAGAAGCACCCGCTGGACGCGCTGCTGTGGCGGATGGCCCGGCCGAACGAGCCCTCCTGGGACTCGGAGGAGCTCGGCGCGGGCAGGCCCGGCTGGCACCTGGAGTGCTCGGTGATCGCGCTCAACCGGCTGGGCGTCGGCTTCGACCTGCAGGGCGGCGGGTCCGATCTGGCGTTCCCGCACCACGAGTTCAGCGCGGCCCACGCCGAGGCGCTGACGGAGCAGCACCCGTTCGCGCAGCACTACTCCCACGCCGGGATGGTCGGGCTGGACGGGGAGAAGATGTCCAAGTCCAAGGGCAACCTGGTGTTCGTCTCCAGGCTGCGCGGTGATCGGGTCGACCCGATGGCCATCAGGCTGGCCCTGCTGAGCGGCCATTACCGGCAGACCCGTTCCTGGAACGCCGATCTGCTCACCAGCGGGGCAGCCAGGCTGGCGCGCTGGCGCCGGGCAGTATCCCTCGATCGGGGGCCGGATCCGGCGGAGACCCTGGACCGCGTGCGGGAGCGCCTCGGCGACGACCTGGACTCGGAGGGGGCGTTGCGTGCCGTCGACGAGTGGGTCGAGCGGGCCCTCACCGAGAACGGGGCTTCCGAGGAGGGGGCGCCCGCGGTGATCAGGAACGCGGTGGACGCGTTGCTCGGCGTGGCTTTGTAAGTCGCGGTTCCGGACCGGGGCTCCCCGCCCCGCGACGGGGCGGGGCCTGCCGCGGGATCGCGACCGCCCGAGCTCGGACAGCGGACGAGCAACCGCACGATGCCGACGCGCGCCTTCGCGCGCTAGCGCGCTGCGGGGAACCCGCTGTCGTTCCGTCGAGCAGTGGCTCGTTCTTTTCGACAGCTTCTCGCGCTGAAAACACCAAGCCGGGGTTGGCACAACACGCCAGAAAGCATCGTCGAGCAGGGTTTTCGCCCAGCCGGAGCGCGAGCTGAATTGCTCGTCACCTCGGGGTTCCTTCGCGCCGGGATGCTCGTTTCCCCGGGGCGCCGGGAATGTGCTGGTGACTGCGCCCGTCTCCTCGTGTTCGGATGCCGCCTGCCACTTCCCGGTACCTGCCCACCCGAGCGATCGGTTACGCGCAGTGTCGACTTTGGCCTTCTGGCGCGCCGATGCTGCATCCATCGTGCACGTACAGTGTCCTATCTGTCCGCGGTGGAGCGCTTCCGCCCTTGATGCGGACGAATGAGTTGGATTAATCTCCCGGCGAACGAATTGATGCGGGCACACGGCGAGGTCCTCGGGTGGGAGGAACTTCGCGGAAACGAATCATTCGTTCGTCAATCACCATTCATGTTCGCGGCAGGGGCATCGTAGACTCCCCGTGATCGATCTGATTGGATCTCGTGGCATGAGTCCGCACGAAGCCCGGATCGTTGATACGCGCTTTGGTTGCGAGGTGGGATGGTGAGTCGGGTATGGGAGATGCTCGAACGTTCGCGCAAGTCGTTGCGCGATGGGGCGGCCAGACAGCGGCTGGAGGGATCGACCAAACAGCTGTTGCAGCGTTCCCGGGAGACCGTGGCGCAGATCATCGGGCCCGTTTCCCCGCGTGAGCCCGGAGCTCAGGACGTGCTGGCAGGGGTCTGCTCCAGTGTGGCCCTGCGCGACCTGAACCTCGTGGACTCGCTGCTCGAACAGCTCGAGCAAATGGAGTCCGAAGAGGACGATCCCGAGTCGCTGGACCGGCTCTACCGGCTCGACCACCTGGCGACGCGGTTGCGCCGCAACGGGGAGAACCTGCGGGTTCTGGCCGGCAGGGACGCGGGGGGAACACGTCCGGAGTCCGCGTCACTGGTCGACGTCATCCGTGCCGGGATGTCGGCCATCGAGCACTACAGCCGAGTGGAGCTCGGCAAGGTGACCGAACTCGGCATAGTGGGGTTGGCCGCCGACGACGTCAGCAGGTTGCTGGCGGAGCTGCTGGACAACGCGACAACGCATTCCCCGCCGAACTCGGCGGTGAGCGTCAGCGCTCACCTGACCGAGCGAGGCAGCATAATGGTGCGGATAGAGGACTCCGGGATCGGTCTGCCCGCGGCCAGGCTCTCGGCGCTCAACGAGCGACTGGCGAGCGCGCCGGTGCTCGACCGCGACGCGGTGCGACACATGGGGCTGGCCGTGGTGCGGCGCCTGTCTGGCAGGCACGGCATCCGGGTGTGGTTGTCCCGCCGTGCTCCGCACGGGACCACGGCTTCGGTGCTGCTACCGTCCACCCTGGTCCACGAGGAGTCCTTGCCGGAAGGACGTGGTCCGGCGCGCAGGCCCATGCGGGAGAAGCAGCTCCAGGAGCCGGTGGACGGTGCCCGGAACGCGGACGCGGGCCCTTCGAAAACCCCCGGGCGGCAGGCTTCCGGAGTGTCTCCGGACGAGGTGAACAAGCGAGCGGTGGGCTCGTCGGTGTCGGCCGAACCCGTGTGGCCGTCCGAGGAGCAGGCCGCTGTTCAACAACCGGGAACGGAGCCGTCCACTACCGTGAACGGGCTGCCGCGCAGAGTTTCCCAGAGCCTGAAGGGGTCGTCGGCCGCCCGGCACGACTCCCCCACTCCGTCCACGAAGGACAACCTTGTGGACATGCGCGAGAGTCATGAGCAATTGCTGGCGGACCTGGGCGCCTTCGCCGAGGGCGAGGACGAAGCCAGGCAGAACCAGCAGGACGACAACGACGACGCCGAGAGGTCACAGCAGTGACGGCTGCAGAAGACGACGCCCAGCCCCCGAACTTCGACTGGTTAGTCGACGATTTCGTACGCCGCGTTCACGGCGTCACCCACGCGTTGATTCTGTCGGCGGACGGTCTTCCGCTGGCGGGGTCCTCCTCGGTCACCAACGACGAGGCCGAGCAGTTGGCCGCCATTTCCAGCGGTTTGCTCAGTCTCGCCCAGAACGGTTCGGCACTGTTCGACAAGGGTGGTTGCGAACAGATCATCATCAGGCTTCACCACGGATACTTCCTGTTCATGGGGATCGGGAGTGGGGCGGGGCTGGCCGTGCTCACTTCATCGGAGGCCCAGATGCGCGTGGTCGCCTACGAGATGACCCAGTTCGTGGAGAACACGGGGCACGCGTTGACGCCCGAGGTTCGGGCCGATCTGCGACGCGTGGTCACCGCCAAGCGACCGCGTGACTGATCGTTTAAGGAAGTCCCCATGGTCACACACTCACAGACCCAGCGGGAAAGTCGCAGCAGCCGGGTGCGTCCCTACGCCCTCACGGGCGGGCGGACCCGCTCGCGGCACCAGCTTCTCGTGGAGACGATGATCTCGGTCACCGAATACGATCGGGACCGTGCGGAGAAGCTGCTCCCCGAATCCCGTGCGGTTTACGAGCACGCTCGCAGTCCGGTATCCCTCGCCGAACTGTCGGCCACACTGGATATTCCACTCGGCGTCATCCGAGTGCTGGTCAGTGATTTGGCGGCGGACGGGGTGATTTTCATTCACCCGACCGGACAGGCCTACAGCTACGACCACAACATCCTCGAGAGGATTCTCGATGGCCTCAACAAGCTCTCCGCATGACCACGCCGAGTTGATGCTCTCGGCGAAGATCGTGGTCGCGGGTGGCTTCGGAGTCGGTAAGACCACCTTCGTCTCGTCGGTGTCCGAGATCGCCCCGTTGAACACCGAGGCCTGGATGACCGAGGCCAGTGAGGGGATCGACGAGATCGACCCGACGGGGGAGAAGACGACCACCACGGTCGCGATGGATTTCGGGCGCATCCAGCTGCACCAGGACCTCATGCTCTACCTGTTCGGAACGCCCGGGCAGTCCCGCTTCTGGTTCCTCTGGGATGATCTGGCCAGGGGGGCGCTCGGTGCCGTGGTGCTGGTCGACACCCGACGACTCTCGGAGTCCTTCGCCGCGATCAACTACTTCGAGCACGATTCGGACGTCCCCTTCATCGTCGCGGTCAACCTGTTCGACGGGAAGCTGACCCACGACCTGGAGGAGGTGCGCGACGCCCTCGCGCTGGCTCCGGACATCCCCTTGATCGCCTGTGACGCACGTGATTCAGTGTCCACTGTGGATACACTGCGTGCTTTGGTCACGCACACGATGCGGTTGAACGTAACGCACGGCGCCGCATGATCGCGTCCGCAGCGGCGGGAAGGTGTCGGCAGGTTAGAAGGAGAACGCGATGCGCAAGATCCTCATCGTGGGAGCCGGACAGGCGGGGTTACAGACCGGGCTGAGCCTGCTCGAGCACGGATACGACGTCACGTTGATGTCCGCGCGGACGCCGGAGGAGATCCGCGGCGGGCGGGTGATGTCCACGCAGGCCATGTTCCACACCGCTCTGCAGCACGAACGGGACTACAAGCTCAACCTCTGGGAGGACCAGGCTCCCGAGATCCAGGGGGTGGGCGTATCGATCGCCGGTCCGGACGGGGACCGGGAGCTGGACTGGGTGGGCAGGTTGGACAACTACGCCCAGTCGGTGGACCAGCGGATCAAGATGGCCGGATGGCTGGAGCTGTTCGAGGACCGCGGCGGGAAGGTCATTTTCCACGGGGTGACCACTTCCGACCTCGATTCGTTGACCAGGCACTACGAACTCGTGCTCATCGCCGCGGGCAAGGGCGAGCTGGTCCAGCTCTTCGGTCGCAACCCGGACCGCTCTCCTTACAGCACGACGCAGCGCGTGCTGTCGGTCAGCTATGTGCACGGAGCGGGACGCCGTCCGGAACACCCGGACATGGACGCGGTGCGTTTCAACGTGGTCCCCGGAGTGGGGGAGCTGTTCGTCATCCCCGGCGTCACGCTGAGCGGCCCCTGCGAGATCCCCTTCTTCGAGGGACTGCCGGGAGGCCCGTTGGACTGCTGGTCCGACCGCCCGGCGGCGGGGGAGCACTGGAAGCGGATGCTCGAGCTGATGCGGCAGTACTTCCCCTGGGAGTACGAGAGGTTCAAGCACGCGGAACTGACCGATTCCCAGGCGACCCTGTCCGGCGGGTATCCGCCGGTGGTGCGTCACCCCGTCGGGGAACTCCCCTCGGGAGGGCTCGTGCTCGGCATGGCCGATGTGGTGGTGGCCAACGACCCCATAACCGGTCAGGGGTCCAACAACGCGAGCAAGTGCGCGGCGTCCTACCTGGGCAGCATCCTCGAACGGGGCGACCTCCCCTTCGACCGGGAATGGATGGAGCAGACCTTCGAACGTTACTGGTCGGTGGTGGAACCGGTGACGACCTGGACGAACGCGATGCTGCAGCCGCCGCCGGAGCACGTGATGAACCTCTTCAGGCAGGCCGCCGACACCCCGGCGATCCGTCAGCGGTTCGTCAACGCCTTCGACGATCCGGCCGATTTCGGGAACTGGTTCCTCGACCGGGACCTCGCCGAGCAGTACCTGAACGAGGTCACCCGGGGGTGAGCCACCTCCGGTGAGGCCGTCCGGCGTGCTCCTACCGGCACGACGAGCGCGCGGTTCCGGAGGGCGGGAACGCACTCCGGAACCGCGCGGGACGGTTCACCCCTGAGCGGGTCCCGAGCTCCCCTTGCCGCCCGGGCCGCCCGGACCGCGCCTGCGCAGGTAGCGCTCGAACTCGGCTGCGATGTCCTCCCCGCTGGTCTCGGTCAACGTGTTCTCCGCGTCGCCGCGTTCCTCCAGGGCTCGGACGTAGTTGCGCACGTCCTCGTCCTCCTCGGTCATCTCGCTGACCGTGTTCTCCCACTCCTCGGCCTGCTGGGGGAGGTTGTTCAGCGGGACCTCCAGGTCGAGGACCTCCTCGACGCGGTGCAGCAGCGCCAGGGTCGCCTTGGGGGAGGGAGGTTGCGAAACGTAGTGCGGCACCGCGGCCCAGAACGAGATGGCCGGGACCCCCGCGCGCACGCAGGCGTCCTGGAAGACCCCCACGATGCCGGTGGGGCCCTCGTAGCGTGAGCGCTCCAGGCCGAACCGATCGGCGGACTCGGTGTCGTAGGCAGCTCCGGTGACCGGGATCGGGCGGGTGTGCGGAGCGTCCGCGAGCAGCGCGCCGAGACTGATCACGGTGTCGGCGCCCGCCTGCTCGACGTGGTCGAGCAGCTCGGAGCAGAAGGAGCGCCAGCGCATGTTCGGTTCCACGCCGTGGATCAGCACCACGTCCTTGCCCAGACCGGGGGGACGGCACACCGACATGCGGGTCGTCGGCCAGGTGACCTCGCGGGTGACACCGTCCACCAGCTTCACGGTCGGGCGGGAAACCTGGAAGTCGTAGTACGGGTCCGGGTCGATCTCGGCCCAGCTTGTCGCGTCCCACACGAGCTGGAGATGCTCTAGGGCGGTGCTGGCGGCGTCGCCACCGTCGTTCCAACCCTCGAAGGCGCAGATGACGATGCTGTTGTCGAGGGTGAAACCGGCGGGCGGTGCTGGTACGGACACAGGCCGAGGGTACTACCCCGCTCCGATCCTGTCGGACGTGACGACCGCGCGGCCGCTCTCCTGCCGATCACCCCGGGCGAGCCCGCGCCGGCCCGGTCCCCGCGGCCGCTGGATGCAGCACAGGTGGCCTCCGCTTGCGCGAGCGGAGTTGGCATCAGCGCCGTGCGAGCCGTTCGACGAGTTCGTGCAGTGGTGGGGCGAGTTCGGGGTGGTCGCCGGTGCTGATGCGGTGCAGCAGGCGTGCGGCGGTGTGGAGCAGTGCGGTGGTGCCGGTGGGGGTGTCGAGGGTGTCGGCGAAGGTGTGCCACACGGTCTCGGCGGTTCGCGGGGCGAGCAGGCTGTAGCAGTACAGCGTCGCCGCATCCGTGCCGACGGGACCGGTACCCCAGTGATCCCAGTCGACCACGGCGAGCGGGTCGAACACGTTGCCCCAGTGCAGATCACCATGCACGGTTTCCCAATGCCGGACGGGGATCGTTCGACCGAGCACGGCCATCGTGCGCGCATCGAGATGCTCCTGAGTCCTGTGGACTCGATCGGTGCGCACCGCGCCGAGCGTGTCCAGCACGTCGCGCAGTTCGGTCCACCAGGTCGCCGACACGTCGAGCTCGCCGCGCAAGGCACCGCCGGCCGAGCACGGTCGACCAGCGACACGGGTCATGAGCTCGGCACGTTGACGCCGTACCCCGGCAACTTCCCACTCGGTGCGGTCCCGCACCACGGGTTTGCGAATCCCGGTGATCGCGTTCGCGTCGACGCTGCCGGTCCACCACCGGCCGTGTGCCCACTCGAGCGCCTCGGTCGTGACCCGCAGCCACCGGTTCCCGCTGACAGGCGCGCTGATGGACAGCAGTCGCCAGCCGTGCACCGGTTCGCCGGCGAGCGTGACACCGAAGTGGTCGGCGGCGTGCTCGAGGTTCTGGCGCATCCAGGCGGCGAACTGCCGGTCGGCCTCGGCGATCTCGGCGTCGGTCGGGCTCATGTGTCCAGTACGTGGCGCAGGTAGGTCTCGGGGTTGTCGAGGTAGCGGCGCCAGTGGTCGACCAGGTCGAGTTCCTTCCACTGCGCTCGGTGAAATCCGTGCTCGCCGACCTCGACGATTTCGGCGTCCGGTGTCGCGGCCAGAATCGGCGAGTGGGTGGCGCACACCACTTGCGCGCCGGTTTGGCCGAGCTGGTGCATCAGTCCGACGAGACGTAGGCACGAGGTGAATGACAGGGCCGCCTCGGGCTCGTCCATGACGTAGAAGCCCGGTTTCGACATCATCTCGGAGAAGATCGTCAGGAATCCTTCGCCGTGGCTCATCGATGCCGTGTCGGCGTCCCAGTAGCCCGGTACCCCGCCGAGGTTTTCGGTCAGGTTGAACGCGGTCTCAGCTCGTAGGAAGAACCCGTGTTTGTGTGAGCGGGGGCCGCCCAGCATTCGCGAGCCTGCCGCTGTGGTTTCCAGCGTCAGCACGTCCCCCAGCGGGGTCCGCTGTGGATTCGGGCGCCCCCGCTTCGCGGCGAGCCGCCCGCCGTAGGCGTCCAGCTTGAAGCCTTCCGCGATGGCTTCCACGAGCGTGGATTTACCCGATCCGTTGTCGCCGACGAGGAACGTCACCGGGGCGGTGAACCGCAACCCCTCGTCGGCGAGCTGACTCACGCACGGCACCGCGAAGGGCCACTGCCCGCGCTGGGCGGGGCGGTCCGGTTCGCGGATGTAGGCGCGGCGGACGAACACGGTGCTCCCTGACTAGTCGTAGTTCGGCTGGCACCCACCGTTGGGTGAGCACGGCCCCGTTCCCGTCGGCCAACACGACGGGTTGCAGGACGGGCCGCAGGACGGTCCGCACTTAGGATCGCACGCCGAGTGCGGTCCGTCCGGGAAGTGCCGGGCAAGCTGCTTCTCCGTCCGAGCCATGTCCGGGCCGGTGAGGATGTCGACGAGCGTGCGCTCGCGGACGTTGCCCACGGGCATCCACCGGGAGAACACGCACGGCCACACATCACCGGTCGGGGAGACGGCGACCTTGCCCTGCCCGCAGTGCCCGCACAGCTGGTCGAGCCCGCCATCGGCTTCGCGGATGCCCCGTCCGACTTGCCGAAGCGTGTCCTCACCGATCTCGGTCACTCCGAGCTCGCGCAGTTCCGCGACGGCCGCCGCACTACGCTGCTCGTCGAAGAGGTTGACCACACCCGCCCGCAGCGGGACCGACCGGCGTACCGCTTCGGCGATGTTCGCCCTCGTCCGGGCGTGGGTGCGCCGCTTTGTCACGGCGGCGTGCTCGGTCGGGGGCGTCGGAATAGTACGAGGTTGCCAGCCTCACTCCCGGCACCGTGAGCACGTCCCACACCACTTGTGGCACGTGCACGAGGTTCGAGAACACTTCGACCTCGACCCCACGAGCACGGGCGTAGTCGACGAGCCCGGGCAAGGCAGGATGCAGCATCGGTTCGCCGCCGATGAACTGCACCATCTCCGCGCCGAGCTCCCGACTCTGGTCGATCACGTGACGCCAGGCTCGTTCATCCATCGCCCCGTGATCACCGTCGGGGCCGGACTCGGCGTAGCAGTGGGTGCACTCCAGCTGACACTTTCCGGTGATCTCCAGCCATACGAAAGAAAGGTCTTGCACAATAACCTCCCTGGAAGGAGCTAATTTCGTTCGTGTCACTCACGGCGTCATCACGGCACCGCTACACGGGCAAAACACCGACCGGACACATACGCCGACATCCGGTCGAGACCTGCATTCAGCGACCTGCAAGCTCGTGGTCCGGGCATTGGGTGGGGGTGTAGGGGTCGAGGTAGAGGTAGAGCTGGCCGGTGGTGGTCAGCACCAGCGCGTCGACCGATCCGCCGTGGGCTAATGCGTATTCCCCGCGCTCGACGTCGTTGTGCATGCCGGGGGTGTCGATGAGCACGCCCCAGGGCATTCCCCATTCGACGGCCACGGCGTCGGTGCTGTGCGCGGCGATGGTGTTGGCCAGCCACGTTGCCCCCGCGTTCGGTGTGTACAGCACCTCGGCCGGGGTGTAGTGCCTGCGCAGTTTCGACGCGCTGACGGCGGTGGACAGGTGGGCGTGCCAGTGCAGCTCGCGCGTGCTCCAGTGAGGGAGCAGGGATTTATTCATCCGTCCTCTCCTTTGCGGTGTGGTGTCCCCGGTTCGCGCCGCCAGGTCCGCGCAGTCGGGTTCCCGCTTCGGTGAGCACGGTGTGGACGAAGCCGTAGGAACGGCCACTGGCCTGCGCCAGGGACCGGATGCTCGCTCCGTCCTCGTAGTGGCGGCTGAACTCGGTGCGCAACTGGTTGCGCACTTCTCCGGTGATGTGTGCGTATTTCGCGGCATTCATGACTGATTCCAAGTGCGGGAGTGGGTGGGAACCACCCGGCCGAGGTGAGTTGGGGGAGGGGACTCGGCCGGGCGGTGACGACTCAGCACCGGAGGTCGGGGCTCGGCAGCGCTGAGTCGTGGTCTCTACAGACGACGCAATCCGTCGAGGACGCGGGCCAAGATGTCCCTGTCTGGATCCACGTAGAGCCCCGGGATAGGCTCGGGCTGTCGTCCCGGCAGGGTAGAGCTGCCGGGGCGACGTTTCGTAGCTGCGGACAGCGGCAATGTCCCCGACCAGTGCGACCAGCGCGGCAGCCGCGCGACTGCGGGCATGATCTCGGTGGGTGCCGCGTCGGCCCGGAGCTGCTCGGCCATGTCTATACCCACCTGTTCCCGCAATTGACGAACCGTCGGTGTCCTGGCCCCGAGCCCGCGTGTCGGGGTCTTCGCTCGCTGCTGTGCCACCGAGCGACGATGGCGACCGCTGATGCGGTGAACAGGGATAAGAGTGTGATCAGGGGTGTCATAGAGCCTTCCGGCGTTCGCTCATGTCGATGCAGCCGGGGCAGTGCTGCCAGTCGGGCGGAGGCTCTCCGTGCGTCACCCAGCCCAGTAGTCCGCAGACCGTCAAAACGGCCGTGCCGTCCTCGTAGCGGCAGGAGCGCGCCTCGGAGTTGGACCTGGGGATGTCGTGCCAGATCGGCTCTCCGCGAAGAGAACTCGCATACGTGGGGCCGTCTGACAGGTCGCCGCCTGAGAAGTCCTCGGACGCTTGATCGGGTACCTCTTGGGGGAGGGAACTCGTCTCGGCTCCCGCTGGAGCCGCCAACAGACACAGGTCGCACGGCATCCCGGTGAACGCATCGACGATTTCGAGTCTGTCGTGATGAGTCTCGAAACCGCAGTGCGCCTTTCGCACCCCGTCCCGGTCCTGGTCGAACTGCGGATCGAAAATGTGCACTGCCCGCGTTGCCGAGGCGTGTTCGGAGGTCAGACGCGCGAGGATGATGGTCACAGCACATCCCCTACGTTTTTCGGGCGAGATTCGGGATACATTTCCGCTACTCGCTGAGTGGGAGGGCGACGAACTCGCCTCCACCTCAGTCCTATTCGCACAACTACCTTCCATGCAGATCGGCAACGATGTCCGTCACGAGCCAGATCGTCACTGCGCACGCGATCACGACCAACGAGGGCAGGAGCACTGAGATCATCCTCCCTCCGGGAGGCCGCGAACTGCCTGGAGACGTTGGCAGTCCCTACACCGCCCAACGCTCGGCTCGTCGGCCGTCGCGGGGGTTCGGAGTTGCCTACCGCAAAGGGCGTAAGTAGCGGCGTACTCCTCTGTCGTCTTGGGGTTCACCGGAAGGCTGTGCTCGGTCTCTTCAGCCACCGCCAACGACTTGTCCGACCCCAGTCGATGACCGTGACCCCGATACACCCCGTGAGGGAATGGCAGTGTCCGCGTGTTCAACCGCTCCATGTGTGAGACGGTAATGGTGATACGGTAAAGTGATCAATACATCCGATTGGGTGATCCGTCTCGTTGCCTCTCGCTGTGCGACGCTGGAGCTATGGCAGGTACGGCACGGCAGGTGCACCTCGGTCGCCAGCTAAAATCTCTGCGCAACGACAAAGGTTTGTCGCTGGACGACGTCGCGCGGCATGTGGAGCGCAGCCGCGCGACAGTGGGTCATTGGGAGCGCGGCTATTCGAGGATCAGTGCTCAAGACCTCGCGGCGCTCCTGCGTCTTTACGAAGCTCCTGATGAGATGTCTGGGCACCTCCAGCAGCTCCGTAGAGACAGCCGTCAACGAGGCTGGTGGCACTCGTACAAACTCCCGGCTTACCTCGAACCGTTCGTCGGGTTCGAGGCTGAGGCTTCCGAGGTCTTCTCTTATGAGCTCGGTGTCGTGCCAGGTCTGCTACAGACCGAGGACTACGCGCGTGCAATCCACGAAGTCGGCAGATTGCAACTCTCCGAGGCAGAGTTGCAGGGCTGGGTCGATGTCAGGCTCAAGCGTCAAGAACGTCTGTACGAGAGGCCAGGAGGGCTGACTCTCCATACCGTGATCGCGGAGGAAGCCCTGCGGCGCGTAGTCGGATCCCGGAAGATCATGGTGGAGCAGCTCGCACGCTTGGAGCACGACGCGAAGCTCCCCGGAGTCAACCTTCAGGTTTTGCCTCTCGACGCGGGGGCGCATGTGGGAGCGCATGGGCCGATCACTGTTTTGCGATTCGCTGATGCTGGCCACAGTGACGTCGCGTTCTCAGACACCCCGCTCGGCGGTCACGTCATCGATGACCTACGAGACGTAGCAGAGCTGAGCCGTTTGTTCGGCGAGCTTCAGGCACAAGCACTACAGAGGGAAGAGTCAGGGCGGCTCCTACGTAGCATTGCTGAAGTGCACGCCGCTGGTCCGAAGGAGTAGAAGACGTGAGTAAGCAACTCGATTGGCGCAAGTCGAGTCGTAGCGGACAGGCAAACAACTGCGTCGAAATCGCCACGTTCGGCGACGGCGCGGCGGTGCGCGACACCAAGGACCGCGACCTCGGCTACTTCACCACCAACCGCGAGCAGTGGCAGGCGTTCCTCGACGCGGTAAAAACCGACCGGTTCGCTTGAGCCGCCCACGGCGTAAAACGACCCCTGGTGCTGCCAGGGTCGTTTTTCGCATGTCAGGGCCCCGCACTGTCTCCAGCGCACTAGCGGGGTTGACGCCGTGCCGCTCCGGCCGGTGTGAGCTTTCGAACGTGATTGTTCAGGTGCTCCCCTACGGCGCCGGGGCGCACGCCAGCCCTTCCGGCGCGTTCGCGTTGCTGTCGTTCGACAACAACGAGGCTGTCGGATTCCTCGACACTCCTTTGGGAGGGCATACCGTGGACGATCCCAACGACGTGGAGGCTCTGAAGTATGTCGGGGATGAGTTGAGATCTACAGCCCTACCAGCACCAACCTCGTTGGAGTTGATACGTAGCATTCGGGAGGCGCACACGGCACAGACCTAGGAGGTTGGCACAGTGGATCTCTCGCGCGCGACGTGGCGAAAGTCGTCGCGGTCGAACAGCGGTGGTAACTGCGTTGAGGTCACCGTCACACCGACCGTTGCTGGGGTTCGCGACACCAAGGATCGCTCGGCCGGGTATTTCACTACCAACCGGAAGCAGTGGCAGACGTTCATCGATGCGGTGAAAACCGACCGGTTCGCCTGATCCGCTCACGGTGTGAAACGACCCCTGGTGCTGCCGGGGGTCGTTTTTCGCATGTCAGGAACACGGGGCGTGGTCGTGTGGATGTCAGTACCACTCGTCGGGTTGCCCACAGCGCTCTTGTTCTCCGAACGTGGAGTGCTGCCCGGAGGTCCTGCATCCGCAGTACGTTCACCTGAAGCACGTCGTCGCTGAGGACGAACGTGATCAGAATCGTCCCGTCGTCGGCCGTGGTCGTCCAGCGATCCGTTTTCGGATCGTACCCGCTGATCGACTTCGGTTCTCGCGCGAGTCGCGCGTTGACCTGATCGCCCTTCTCGTCCCGCCTCCAGAAGGTGCTGTCCGTGTCCAAGGTCCATACCTTGGAGAAGTCGCCGCGCTCGGCTCGTGCGATGGCGTCCCGCTCCTCGTCGAGAACTTCGCGGAGAACTCGAGCATCGCGCGGACGTTTCCCTGAACATTCCAGTCGCTTTTGTCCACCACCACTCCTTTCCTCGTCGAGCTTACGACACGTGTCCGAGGCGGGGCGTCCCTCGAAGGGGGTGGTTCTCCCGGAATCCACGCGTTCTTTTCCTCCGGCGATTCTTCTTCCGGTCTCCTTTTCGCTCCCGCTCCGGTGCGGAGGCGGCGGATCGATACCGCGCCAGCCGCGCCGCCGACTTCTCGGCCGTGCCGGAGGCGAGCACCCCGGAACCGCCGTTTCCGCATCGCTGTCGCCCCGGCGGCTCGTGGCTCTACTCACACCACGCGCTGCGCACGGTGAGCGAACCACTAGGCTGGAACCATGTCGAACGATCTGCGCGCGTTACCCGTGGTCTCCGGACGGCGTGCCCCGGGAAGAACGCGCGGGTAGGCCCGGCCGATGTCCGATACCAGCATGCGCGACGCGCGCTCGGCGCGGGCGGCCCCGCAGGCGCTCCCCGCGGCCGTGCTGTTCGACATGGACGGCACCCTCGTCGACTCCGAGAAGCTCTGGACGATCGCCATGGACGATTTCGCCGCCGCCAACGGCGCCGAGATCAGCGACGCGGCCAGGGCGCGGATGGTCGGCTCGAACATGGCCCGCAGCATGAGCCTGTTGCTGACCGACCTGGGCATGTCCACGGAGCCGACCGACATCGCCGCCGCGGCGCAGCGCGTCATCGCCAGCATGTCCGAACTGCTGGCCTCCGACCTGAGCTGGCGCCCCGGAGCCGAGAGCGCACTGCGCACCGTGACCTCCAACGGGATCCCGACGGCTCTGGTGACCTCGACCATCCGCTCGTTGACCGACATAGCCCTGCGCACCATCGGGCCGGACCTCTTCGACGTCACCGTTTGCGGTGACGAGGTGGACGGCCGCAACAAACCGGACCCGGAACCGTACCTGCGGGCCTGCGGGGAACTCGGTGTGGACCCGGCGCACTGCGTCGCGATCGAGGACTCGCCCACCGGGGTCGCCTCCGCTGTGGCCGCTGGTTGCACGGTCCTCGGAGTCGCCTGCGAGGTGCCGCTCGATCCGGGGGCGGGGTGCGTGCTGCGGGACTCCCTCGAGGGGCTCGACCTCGCCGAGCTGACCGCGCTGTTCGAGCGGAGCTGAGGCGCTGCTTTCCCGCCGTGTTGCTGGCCGGCGTGGTGCTTCCGCGCGGCAGCGCCGAAGCACCACCCGGGCAACTCGATCAACCTGAACGGAAAACCTCGGCGAGGCGATCCGGGTCATCGGCCCGGCGGCCGGTGTTTGCCCGGCGGGAGCGGGATGCAAGGATCACGGGTCGTGAAGACCTTCGACGAGCTGTTCAGCGAGCTTGAACAACGTGCCCGCACCCGCCCCGAGGGCTCCTCAACGGTCGCCGCGCTCGACGCGGGCGTCCACTTCCAGGGCAAGAAGGTCCTGGAAGAGGCGGGCGAGGTGTGGCTGGCCGCCGAGCACGAGTCGGACGAGCAGCTCGCCGAGGAGGCCTCCCAGCTGCTCTACCGGCTGCAGGTGATCCTGCTCGCGCGCGGGCTGTCCCCGCAGGACGTCTACCGCTACCTCTGAGCCCCTCCGGGCACCCCGGCCGGTTCGGCAGTGCTGCGCGCGGCCGGGGAGGGCCGCGGAGTGATCGGATCGTGATCGAAACGCCACACGGCGAGTTTCTCTCGGCGGATAATGCGTTCGCGAAGGATCGCGAAACCGCTCGGGGAGGACGTTATGGGTGTGGTCCCTGTGGACTCGGCCCCGCCGAAGTGGCAACTGTACGCGGGAACGCCCTGCTGGATCGAGTTGGTGACCTCCGACCTCGACAGCGCGAGTGAGTTCTACGCGGAGTTGTTCGGATGGGAGTACGAACAACGACGCGACTCGGAGGGCGGTCACCACCTGGTGGCCCTGCACGACGGCTTCCCGGTGGCGGGCCTGCGCGCGGCCGAGACCCCGGAAACCGCCAAGTGGCGGCTGTTTCTGGCCACGAGTGACTGCCGGGCGGCCTGCGAACAGGCCGAGGAGAAGGGCGCCACCGTGACCGTTCCGCCGGGCGAGCTCGGCGGTGTCGGCACCAAGGCGGTTCTGGAGGGGCCTTCGGAAGCCGAGTTCGGGCTGCTCGAACCGGAGTCCTCCTGGCAGTTCGACGTCGGGCTGCCGGGGACGCTCATGTGGGCCGAGCTGGTGACCATCAAGGCCCAGACGGCCGATCTGTTCTTCCAGAACCTGTTCGGTTACACCTCGTCCCAGTTCGGCACGGAGAACCAGCTCGACTACTCGGTCTGGTACCTGGGTGACGAGTCGGTGCTGGCCAGGGTGAGCATGCTCCGCGAGCACATCGACGCGGAGACGCACCCACACTGGCTGCTCTACCTCGGGGTGGCGGCCAAGATCGGCACCGACGAGGCGGTGCGCCGCGCCGTCGGGTCGCACGCACGAGTGCGGGTGGACCCGTACGACTCCAGGCTGGGCAGGGCGGCCGTGCTGCGGGACCCCACTGGAGCCAGGTTCGCGCTGGTCGATCCGAGCCAGGCCCCCGCGGACACCGGCAGCGCCGCGAACTACGACCCCTACGAGGACTGATTCCCACCCGTCCCGCCGCACGAACCGGGAGGACGAAGTCCTCGGGAGAACCGCTGGCAACAGGCTTCGGTCGCCCGAGTGCTCGGAGCCTGGGCAGCGGGGAACCCGAGCGCGCGAGTCGGACGCGTTGCAAGGACTCGACGCACGTGACGGCTACCCGGTCAACTACCCGGACAGCTGCGCGGTCGACTACCCGGCCAACCGCGCGAAGTGCCGCTGCGGGTCATGCGAGCCTGGTCGGCAGCAGCGCCTGCGCGCAGCGCCCCACCGGGCCCGACGCGTCGTGCAGGACGGTCTGGGTCAGCCCGGCCCCGTCCGCGCCGAGCGCCATGCGCGCGTCCAGCCCCGTCCACTCGCCGACCGGTTCCCGCGTCAGGTGGACCGTCAGGTCGGTGTTGGCGAACGCCCACTGCTCGAACGGCAGGGTGCTGGACACCCCGCTGGCGCAGTCGGCGACGGCGAACAGGCGTTGCAGCGGGGTCGGCTCCTCACCCGCGATCAACGGCATCCGCTGCCTGCCCCAGACCAGGACCCCCGCGGTGTCCTGCTGCGCGGACGCGTCCATCCGCCAGTCGAGTGCTTTGGCGTATCCCCCGGACCAGCCCGCGGGCAGCGGCATGGGCCCGCACGCCTCCGGAGCGTTCGGGCGGGGAGCGTGGTCCGCGGCCACGTCGGCGGTGTCGGATCGCCGCATCCGCCAGGCACGTGCCGTGGCGGCCACCCGGTCCCCGGACGAGATCTCGGCGGAGACCAGCTCGACGGAACGTCCGGGGCGGAGCGTCTCGGTCCGCACCGTGACCTCGTCCACCGGAACGGGACCGAGCACGTCCACGGACACCCGCCGGATGTCGTGCTCGTCCCTCGGGTCGTGGTGCTCGATCTCGCGAACGAGCAGCGCGGCGACCGGACCGAGGTGCTGCGCCTTGTCCGACCACGGCCCCACGGTGTGCTCGGTCGCGCGATACCGGCCCCGGCCGAGCGGTTCGTAGAACACCTCGTCGATGTGAGTGCTGTCCACGGGGTCTTCCCTTCCAGGAGCGGAACTCTTCCGCCCCGGGCGACGATGATGCCACGGAAGTTCGGCTCATCAGTCCGTTGTGGATGGAAGGCCGGGGTTCTCCGGCGCTTCGGGCCACCCGGGGTACGGCGGAGCCGTGCCACCGTGCGCCGGGCAGACGGGCTTGAAGTCGCAGAACCCGCACAGCCGTGAGGGACTCGGCCGGAAATCCCCGGTGCGTCCGGCCCGGAGGATGGCCTGCCAGATCGCCTCCAGCGTGCGCTCGAACCTGTTCAGCTCCGCCTCGTCCGGGGTGTAGGCCAGCGACTGCCGGTCGGCCAGATACATCAGCAGCAGCCGACTGGGCAGCTTCCCGCGGCTGCGCCACAGCGCCAGGGCGTAGAACTTCATCTGGAACAGGGCCTTGGCCTCGTTGAGCTGCCGCGGCGCGGAACCGGTCTTGTAGTCGACCAGGCGCACCTCGCCCGTGGGAGCCACGTCCACCCGGTCGATGAACCCGCGCAGCACCAGCCCGCTGTCCAGCTCGGTCTCCACGCGCTGCTCGCAGGCCTCCGGCTCGATGCGCTGCGGGTCCTCCAGCTCGAAGTAGGCCTCCAGCAGCTCGCCCGTGGACTTCAGCCAGTCGTCGAGCTCCGGTTCGCCGGAGAACAGCTCGGCCAGCTCCGGCTGCTCGGCGGTGAGCTCGCGCCAGGCCGGTGCCAGCAGCTCGGCGGCGGTGTCGCGGTCCCGCCGCTCGGCGGGCAGCTCGAACAGCCTCTCCAGCACGCTGTGCACGAGAGTGCCCCGCGCCTGGGCCCTCGTGGGGGTCTCGGGCAACCGGTCCACCGCCCGGAAGCGGTACAGCAACGGGCACTGCTTGAAGTCGCTCGCCCGGGACGGTGACAGAGCGAGGCGGCGCGGGCGGTCCTGTTGCGGCTGTCCCGCGGGGTGGGGATCGGTGGGGTGGTCGCTCCGGGCCGATTGCGCCATGGGGAGAACCGTAGTAGGACCGCGCCGCCCTCCGGTCGTCGAGGTCGGACGCAGGAGGGGCTCCGCCGGAGCGCGCTGCGGTTTCCCGCTCGTGCCCGGGGGCCGTGCGGGAGCGCCTCGTGGGGCGAGCCGTCCGACACGCCGGGATCGTGCCGATGGGATCGAAGCGGGGTGCGCGCTTCGTTCTAGGCTTTCCGCATGGCCACCACAGCGGGAGGCGAGCGCACCGGAACCGGCACGGCGGGACTGCAGCTATGCCGGGTCTCCGGGGTTCCCGTGCTGCTGTCCCCGTCCTGGTGGTTGGGGGCGGCCGTGATCGTGCTGCTCTACACGCCGCTGGTCGGGCGGCTGCTGCCCGGATCCGGTGTCTGGGCCAGCGCTCTGGTCGCCACCGCGTTCACCGTCTTCCTCGCAGGGTCGGTCCTGCTGCACGAGCTCGGGCACTGCCTGGTGGCCCTGCGGTTGGGGTTACCGGTGCGCCGGGTCCGGCTGTTCCTGCTCGGCGGGATCTCCGAGATCGCGCGGACCCCGCCAACCCCCTTCCGCGAGGGGCTGATCGCGGCAGCGGGTCCGGCCGTTTCGCTCGTGCTGGCCGCGTGCACCGGCGTGGGGTGGTTCGCGCTGCAACCGCACGGGGCCGTGTGGCTGCTCGTCGTGCAGACCTGCGTGGCCAATCTGGCAGTGGGGGTGTTCAACCTGCTGCCCGGCCTGCCGCTCGACGGAGGCCGCATGGTGCGCGCGGCCACCTGGAAGCTGACCGAGGACCGCCATCGCGGCACGATCGCGGCCGTCGTCGGAGCCGGCGCCGTGGCGGTGGGGTTGCTCTGCTGGGCACTGGTGGGGGTGGTCACCGAGGCGCAGGGGCGCTGGTTGCGGCTGGCCGTCTGCGTGCTCATGGCGTGGTTCGTGATCGCGGGAGCCGTTTCGGAGTACTCCGCCGGACGACGTGAGCGCTGGCCCCGGGGGATGGAGCTGCGTGATCTGCTGCGGCCCGTTCTGCAGCTGCCCGCGGAGAGCCCGGTGGGGGACGCGCTGCTGGCCGCGGCCGGACGCGGGGTGGTGCTGGTGCGTGCCGACGGCGTCGCGGTCGGGCTGCTGGACGAGGACAAGGCGGTGCGGCTGGTCGACACCTCCCCGCGGGAACCGGCCGAACGCGCGGCCGAGGAGATCAGACCGGAAACGGTGCTGCTGGACAGCGAATCGCCCGAGGCGGTGCTGCACCGCGTCGGCAGCGTCTCGGCGGGGCAGTTCCTCGTGGTGGACCAGGACGGCAAACCGTGCGGGGTGCTGCGGCGGTCCGAGCTGCGCGCGGCGGCCAGGCGGCGCGGGACGAACCCCTGACTGCTCCTCGGTGACCGCACGGCGTCTGGGAGGATGACCTGCCGTGTCCGCACGGGGCAGCAGTACGCATTCACAGGAGGTAGGGCACAGGTGAGCAGCGTCAGCGGGCCGTTCGGGCCGGGGGATCGAGTTCAACTGACCGACCCGAAGGGACGACGCAAAACGATCGTGCTCCAGGAGGGAGGCGAGTACCACACCCAGCACGGTGTGCTTGCGCACGACTCCCTGATCGGTCTGCCCGAGGGGTCGGTGGTCACCTCGGCCGGAGGCACGTCCTACCTGGCCGTGCGGCCGCTGCTGTCCGACTACGTGCTGTCGATGCCGCGTGGTGCCCAGGTCATCTATCCCAAGGACGCCGCGCAGATCCTGATGTGGGGCGACATCCGTCCGGGGGCCCGGGTGCTCGAGGCGGGCGCCGGTTCGGGTGCGTTGACCTGTTCCCTGCTGCGTGCCGTGGGCGACGAGGGCAGCGTGGAGTCGTGGGAGGTGCGCAACGACCACGCCGAGTACGCCGAGCGCAACGTGCGGCAGTTCTTCGGGGACCGGCCCGACAACTGGACCCTGCACGTGGGTGACGTGACCGAGTACTCCGGCGGCGAGGTGGACCGCGTCGTGCTGGACATGGTCTCGCCCTGGGAAGCGCTGGAGGCCGTGCACGGTGCGCTCGTCCCCGGCGGTGTGCTGGCCGTGTACGTGGCGACCACGACACAGCTGTCCACCGTCACCGAGGCGTTGCGGGAGCAGCAGGGCTGGACCGAACCGCAGTCCTGGGAAACCCTGCTCCGCCCGTGGCACGCGGTGGGCATGGCGGTGCGTCCGGAACACCGCATGGTGGCGCACACGGCGTTCTTGCTGGTCACGCGCAGGCTGGCCGATGGAGTGACGCCGCTGCGGGTGCATCGCAGGCCCAGCCGCGGCTAGTAAGCCCGGTCCGCCGGCCGAGCCCGGACGTCACGGGGTCCGGGACCGGCCGACGTCGGGGTGGGCGGTTCAAGCGCTCACCTCGTCGTGGGGGAGGACCGCCGTTCGAGTTCAGCCCGTTGAACTCGTGGAACCGGTGTTCTGAAAACCGCACATCTTCCAGGAGCCGTCCTCCACGGTCATGTTCACGCTGTAGTCCATGGGGAGCGTTTGGGAGCGGGTCTCCCCGAGAGCGCTCAGTTCCATGGTGGCCTCTCCGCTGATGTCGGCCACGGCCCTCTCGTCGGACTCCCTGGTGACGTTGTTGAGGCTCACGTCGAACTGCATCTTGTCGAGCAGCTCGCTGGGGTCGAGGTTGGAAACGCCGTACTGGCTCATGCCCTGCTCGAGCGGATTCGCCCCGGTTTTCGAGCAGCTCAGCTCCGCGATCTGGCTCGCGTTCTTCGAGTTGAGCGAGTCGACGTACTCCTGGGCGGTCTTGCGGGGCTTGCCCGGCCCCGAGCTCAGCCCCGCGATCAGCGCTATGATCACGCCGAGCACGAGGACTCCGCCGCCGATTCCGCCGAGGATCCAGGGGAGTTTGGACTTGTTGCCGGTGGGCGGGGGTGCGCCGGGCTGTCCGTAGGGGGTCTGCTGACCGGGGTAGGCCTGCTGCGGCCAGGGCTGGCCGGGTTGCTGTCCCCAGGCGGGTTGTTGCCCGCTCTGCGGGTACTGGCCACCGGGTTGTTGCCCCCAGACGGGCTGTTGTCCGCTCTGCGGGTACTGGCCACCGGGCTGCTGTCCCCAGGCGGGCTGCTGCCCGCTCTGCGGGAACTGCCCGCCCGGCTGTCCGTAGGGGTTCGGCTGTGCCTGCTGCTGCCCCCAGGGATCGTGCTGGCCTGGTTGCTGTGGGTAGTTCATCGAACTTCTCCGAGGATTTCGGCGTTTGCAACGGTCGAGCTGGACTGACTCCGCGCGCGGGCCACGTCCGGGGGAACCTATCGTGCTGGGTCCGGTACCGGTGAACGGTCGGGATCAGTTCGAGCTCTTACCGGGAGCTGTGCACACCTTCCAGTCGCCGTCTTCCTTCTTGAGTCCGAATTTGCGGGTCAGGGAATCGCTTTCCTCGGGGTTGTTGAACTCCAGCACGAAGGAACCGCTCTTTTCGGAGTGGTTGACGTTCTTGACGTCGACAGTGGTTTTCTTCGCTTTTTCCGCTACGTCCGGCGAAACCTCGGAAGTGCTGTCGCTGCCGCTCCCGGCGGCTTGGTCCAGCGTGCTCTGCAGCTCGTCGCACGTGATTTCTCTGTACTTGTCGACCGGAGAGGCCTGGTTGGGATTCGTGATCTCCTCCTCGAAGACGCCGGCGAAGCGGTTGGCGACCTCTTCCGGGGTCTTTCCGCCGGTGAGAACGAGCACGAGAGCGACGATGCCGCCGATGAGCAGGACTCCGCCGCCGGTTCCGCCGAGGATCCAGGGGAGCTTGGACTTCTGCGCGGGGGGTCCTGCCCCGGGCTGGCCGGCATAGCCCGGGGGGACCTGGCCCCACTGCTGCCCGGGCTGCGCTTGTCCCCAGCCCTGCTGCGGCCATGCCTGCTGCGGCCCGGAGGCGGGGTACTGGCCTCCCGGCTGCTGTCCGTAGGGGTCCGGCTGGCCGTACGGCTGCTGGGGCTGACCGTACTGCTGCCCCCACTGCTGCGGATCACCTCCCGGATACTGGCCGTACGGCTGCTGAGGCTGTCCCCACTGCTGACCCTGGGGATCGGGCTGTCCGTAGGGGTTCTGCGCGCCCCACTGCTGCTGTCCCCAGGGGTCGTTCTGGCCGGGCTGCTGCGGGTATGTCATTCGTTCCTCTTCTCGGCGGTCCTGCCGCTTCTCGTGCGCGATCCGCTACGGTGTGAGATCGCAGACTTTCCACTTGCCGTTCTCCAGTCGCAGCCCCAGGGGCTGATCGACGCGTTGGGACGTCCCGGCGACGATGTAGGTTCCGCGCACTCTGGCCGTGGCCGTGTCACCCTCGGTGTCGACTTCCCCCAGGCTCAGCTCGAACCGGCCCGTGCTGAGCTGGTCGAGCTGGCGCCGCAGCTTCGGAGCGTTCGAGTCGCACAGCTCCCCGTCGAGCGCGGCGAAACGTCCCGAGTTGATTTTGTCTACCACCCGCGTGGCGGTTTCCCGCGGGGCTTCGTGGTCGGTCGCGAAAAACAGGAAGTAACCGGACAGCAGCGCCGCGACCGAGATCGTGGCCAACAGCGCGTACATCCATGGGCGACGTGACCTGCGGGGAGGCGGATCGACCTCGGGAAGGGCGCCCGGAGGGCTCACGTGCGCGTGGGGAGCGAGGGCGGGGTTGGTCCAGCTCTGCCCGCGCTCGGCCGTGCCCTCTCCGTGGTCTCCCGCGTGCGAGCCCGCTCGCGGCGACTCCCCCGGCGCGGACTCGCCGGGAAACCGCCCCCAGGGGCTCGGGGCGCCGACGTCCCCGATGGATCCGGCTCGCTCGGTCGTGCTCTCGTTGCCGGGGACCCGAGGGTGCCCGCCAGGCGCGGGGTGCTGTGGCGGGTGGGGCATCGGTTCCTCCCGAACGGGGACGTGACTGCTCGAGGTGATCGATCGTCAAGTAGAACAGAACCTCTGCCCGTGAATGTGAGTAGCCGGTGAAATTTTCACCGGCTGGAGCGGTTCCGAGGGAGCGCGCAGCGGTGTCGTGAGTGCTTCTCGTATCAGCCGGGGCGGACCTCGGCGTCGAGGACCTCGATCGGACCGCGCATTCACGTCCGGAAAGTGGGAGGGTCCTCGGTCGTTCGTCCTACGATGTGGTCGCGAATGACGCGCGAGGGAGGAGCTCGGTTCACGGTTCGGATACCACACGGATGCCCGTCCGGCTGGTCGTGAACGCGCGTGCGGCGACAGCAGGTGTGCGCACCGCCCTGCCGGGGCGTTCCGCCGCGGTCGAGTTCTCCCGAACGGACCAACGGGACAAAACGTATCGTGGTTGCCCGCGGGCGTTTCGTCCGCGGAGAAGTGGCTCCGGAGTGGCGTGGTTCATGTGGCGTGGCCGCCTTCTGTGGCACTCTGGGCCGTCTAGCGGGATTCGATGACCTCGCGTTGTCGTTGATCGCCGGTACCGTGGTGGTACGAACACGGGAGGAGGGTGCCGATATGCAGCACGACCGTCCCGACAGCCGACCCGAAGAGGGCGTTGGGCAGGGTGCCCGCAGCAACGCGGAAACCAACGAGCAGATCCGCGAGTTGGAGGACGAGGTCGCCTCGCTCCGCAGCAGGCTCAACGAGTCCCCTCAACAGGTGCGGTTGTTGGAGCAGCGGCTGGCCGAGGCATCCGAGAGAGTGAGTCAACTCACTGAACGGAACGCCAAACTCACCGAGACTCTCAAAGAAGCGCGCAGCCAGTTGACCGCCCTGCGCGAGGAAGTCGACCGACTCGCCCAGCCACCGAGCGGGTACGGGGTCTTCCTCGCCAGCTACGAGGACAACACGGCCGACGTGTTCACCTCGGGACGGAAGATGCGCGTCGCCGTATCGCCGAACGTGAACGTGGAGGAACTTCAGCTCGGCCAGTCCGTGCGCCTCAACGAGGCGCTGACCGTGGTCGAGGCCGGGACTTTCGAACGTACCGGCGAGGTGTGCACTTTTCGCGAGGTGCTGCCTTCCGTGGACCCCGACCAGCCTCGACGTGCACTGGTCACCGGGCACAGCGACGACGAGCGGGTGGTTTGGCTCACCCCGCCGATGGTCGAGTCCGGACTCAAGTCCGGTGACTCGGTGCTGGTGGACAGCAAGGTCGGATACGCCTACGACACGGTGCCCAAGGCCGACGTCGAGGACCTCACGCTCGAGGAGGTCCCCGATGTCAAGTACGAGGACATCGGTGGTCTCGGCGGGCAGATCGAGGAGATCAGGGACGCCGTGGAGCTGCCGTTCCTGCACTCGGAGCTGTACGTGCAGTACAAGCTCTCCCCGCCCAAGGGGGTGCTGCTGTACGGGCCGCCCGGTTGCGGCAAGACCCTGATCGCCAAGGCGGTCGCCAACTCGCTGGCCAAGAAGGTCGCCGCGAACCGGGGGGACGAGGACGGTCAGGCCAAGTCCTACTTCCTCAACATCAAGGGCCCCGAACTGCTGAACAAGTTCGTGGGCGAGACCGAGCGGCACATTCGACTGATCTTCCAGCGTGCCAGGGAGAAGGCCTCCGAGGGCACACCGGTGATCGTGTTCTTCGACGAGATGGACTCGATCTTCCGGACCAGGGGCAGCGGAGTCTCCTCGGACGTGGAGACCACGATCGTTCCCCAGCTGCTCAGCGAGATCGACGGCGTCGAGGGCCTGGAGAACGTCATCGTGATCGGTGCCTCCAACCGGGAGGACATGATCGATCCCGCCATCCTGCGTCCGGGGCGGCTGGACGTGAAGATCAAGATCGAGCGTCCGGACGCCGAATCGGCCAAGGACATCTTCGCCAAGTACCTGACCAGCGATCTGCCCGTCCACGAGGACGATCTGCGCGAGTTCGGCGGTGACCAGCTGACCTGCATGGACGCGATGATCCAAACCACGGTCGAGCGCATGTACGCCGAGACCGACGAGAATCGCTTCCTCGAGGTCACCTATGCCAACGGGGACAAGGAGGTCCTGTACTTCAAGGACTTCAACTCCGGGGCGATGATCCAGAACATCGTGGACCGGGCCAAGAAGGCGGCCATCAAGTCGGCGATCGACACCGGGCAGTCCGGGATACGGATCCAGAACCTGCAGGACGCGATCGTCGACGAGTTCGCCGAGAACGAGGATCTGCCCAACACGACCAACCCGGACGACTGGGCCCGCATCTCCGGCAAGAAGGGGGAGCGGATCGTCTACATCCGGACACTGGTCAGCGGCAAGAACCAGGAGACGGGGCGTGCCATAGACACGGCCACCAACACCGGTCAGTACCTGTAACCGTCGTTCGTCCGAGTCCGGGCTCGGTTTCCGAGTCGGCGCGGGCGGGAAGTTCGAGAGGGGCGTCGCCCGAACGGGCGGCGCCCCTCCGCTTGTCCGGTGTCGCCATCGGCGTACGGCAGTTAGGTTACGGCGCATGACGGGTGCTGCGAATGGGCGACTGGAACGCCTCGGTGTCGGGCTGGCCGCGTTGGGCAGGCCCGCCTACATCAACGTCGGACGAACCGATGTGCTGCCCGGCTCGCGCACGGTGGACGCGATGCGCGAGCGGACCAGGCAAGTGCTGGACGCCGCCTACGCCGAGGGGATCCGACGGGTGGACACCGCGCGCTCCTACGGCAGCGCCGAGCGCTTCCTCGCCGAGTGGTTGCGCGACCGCGGGCACGAGGACGTGATCGTTTCCAGCAAGTGGGGCTACGTCTACGTCGCCGAGTGGCGGCTGGAGACCGAGGTGCACGAGGTCAAGGAGCACTCGCTGGAGCGGTTCAGGCAGCAGTGGCCCGCCACGCACGAGCTGCTCGGCCCGCACCTCCGGCTGTACCAGGTGCACTCCCTGACCAGGGACAGCCCGCTGTTCGAGGACGGCGACCTGCAGCGGGAGCTGGCGCGGATCAGGGACAGCGGAGTGCGGCTCGGGATATCCACCAGCGGAGCCGCCCAGGCCGACGCGATCGAGGCGGCCTGGGAGCTGCGCGTCGGTGGGAGCCAGCTGTTCGGCGCCGTGCAGTCCACCTGGAACTCCCTGGAGCCCTCCGCGGGAAAGGCCCTGCGGTACGCCCACGAGGGCGGCTGGACGGTGCTGGTGAAGGAGACGCTGGCCAACGGCAGGCTGGCGGTGCGCCCGCCGGAACCGCTGGCCGCGGTCGCGGGCAGGCACGGTGCGGGCGCCGATGCGGTGGCCCTGGCGCACGTGCTGGCCCAGCCCTGGGCCGACACGGTGCTGCTCGGTGCGGCCAGCGTGGGGCAACTGCGCAGCAATCTGGCCGCCTGCTCGCTGACGTTGGAAGACCGCGATCTGGACGAGCTGGCCGCGGCGGCCGGGGATCCGGCGACCTACTGGGGAGAGCGGTCGGCTCTGCCCTGGCACTAGGATTCCTCGTGGAACGACTTGCTCAGGTGGTCGGGCAGCGGGCTCCACGCTTGGCTCGGGAGCGGGGGAAGCGTGGTGGCTCGGCTCGGGCGGCGGAACCTCGGGCGGTGCCGCCTGCTCGGACGGTGGTTTCGCCCGCCGCCGCGCTGAAGCGACGCCCCCGCGCGAAGCGCTGCCGCTGCGGGCTCGCTCCGCGCGGCGCGGTCAGCTTCGCAGTCCACCGGGCAGTGTCCGCAGCGCGTCGCGCAACGCCTCTCGCAGCACGGGACCGGCCCGTTCCGGAGAGGGGGCCAGCTCGGCGCTGTGCTCCACGGCCACCCGCAGCGCCGCGTTGAGCATCGCGGCCTCCGTCTTCACGGTCAGCTCCTCCGGGGAGAAGCCGGAGCGTTCGGCGATGCTGGCGGCGAACACGGGTTCCGCGTCCCGGTGCGCCCGCAGCCACACCGCCCGCACCTCGGGTTCGGTGTGGGTCAGCCGGACCAGGGCCAGCATCGTGGCCACCTCGTCCTGCTCCGCGGAGTGCGGCGGTTCCGCCAGCAGCCCGGTCAGCGCTTCCCCCGGTTCCTGCTCGGTCAGGAACCGGGCGACGGTGTCGATTCCCGTGCTCAGCAGGGGCAGCACGTAGCTTTCCTTGCCCGTCCCGGGGCAGTAGCGCCACAGCGTGCGCAGTGATACCCCGGCGGCCTCCGCGATCTCCTCGGCCGTGGTGGCGGCCAACCCTTTCGTGGTGAACAACCGGACCGCCTGCCGGGCGATGTCCATGCGTGTCGCCGCTTTGCGCCGTTCGCTCAACGGTGGACGTCCGGTGCGTGTCCCGGAGGTTCCCTGTTCGTTCGACACCGTGCTTTCCCTTCCGGGGGCGGATATGCCGCTCCAGGATGCCACGAGACTTTTGGGCACTGTGTGCAAATATGGCACACTGTGCCAGGAAGTAGCGGGAGTCGGCAGGAGAACGCCGTCAGATTGACCCGCTCCACGGAGTCGAGGAGTTCGATATGGCCACGACAGGCCTGGAAGGCCGCAGTGTGATCGTCACCGGTGCGGGGTCGGGTATCGGCCGGGCCGCCGCGTTGCGCTTCGCGGCCGAGGACGCGCGGGTGCTGCTCGCCGACGTCGACGCCGAAGCCGCCGATGCCGTGGAACGGGAGATCCGGGCGACGGGTGCAACGGCGCGCACCGTGACGGGCGACCTCGGGGACCGTTCCGTGGCGGAGAAAGTCGTCGCCACCGCGGCGGAGGAGTTCGGCGGTCCGGACGTGCTGATCAACAACGCCGGGATCATGGACGGCTTCGCGGCCGCGGCCGACGTGACCGACGCCGAATGGGACCGGGTGCTGCGGGTCAACCTGACCGCACCCTTCCTGCTGGCCCGCGCGGCATTACCGCACATGTTGGAGCGGGGAGGCGGGGCGGTCGTCAACACCGCCTCCGAGGCCTCCCTGCGCGGCAGTGCCTCCGGAGCGGCCTACACGGCCTCCAAGCACGGCATCGTGGGGCTGACCAAATCGCTCGCCGTGATGTACCGGGACAGCGGTATCCGCGCCAACGCCATCGCCCCCGGCGGCACGGCCACCGGAATCACCGTCGACGCCGACTTCGAGGCCCACGGGCCGAGCGTGGTCATGAACCACGCGGGAAACGTCGGTCGGGTCGCCGAGGCCGACGAGCAGGCCGCCGCCATCCTCTTCCTCGCCTCTGACGCGGCCAGCAACGTCAACGGTGTGGTGCTGCCCGTGGACAACGGCTGGTCAGCCGTCTGATCCCGGGGCGAGCGGGGTGGCAGGCCGGTGCTGCATCCCGGCGGGGGCGGTCAGCGACCGCGGAACTCGAACCACTCCGCGAGGAACTGCCTCCCGTCCGGCACCAGCGGCCGGTCCGGATCGTCCAGCTGTTGCCGCAGCTCGGGCAGCGGTACCCAGCGGCCCTCGGCCACTTCCGCGGGTTGGTGGACGATGGGCCCGTCCCAGAAGACCTCGTAGAGGAACGCGTGGAAGCGGACGCTGCCCAGCTCGTGCCTGGTGCGGAACAGGAAGCGAGGGGTGGTGCTGATGCCGAGCTCCTCGGCCAGTTCCCTGCGCGCCGCGGTGTCGGGGTGCTCACCCGCTGCCACGACCCCTCCGGCCCAACAGTCGTACATGTCGGGGTAGACGTCCTTGTCCGCCGTCCTGCGGTGCACGTAGACCGCCTCCGGGGCGGAGGATCGGACCAGCACCGAGGCCGCCGCGTGCCACAGCCCCTCGGCGCGCATTCTCCTGCGCGGTGCGGAGCCGACCACTCCGCCGTCCCGGTCGTAGATCGCGACCGGCTCGTCACCGGTAGTCACGCTCACGATGATGACAGCTCGCGGCGCTGCTCCGTTCGGCCACGACCGCTCGGCAGGGATTCGTTCGCCGGGCTGAACCCGTAGGCTGAGTACTATGCGCCGGATCATGGGAACCGAGGTGGAGTACGGGATCACCGTGCCGGGGGACGCTACGGCGAACCCGGTGCTGAGCTCCACTCACATCGTGCTCGCCTACGCGGCGGCGGCCGACATTCCACGTGCCCGTCGTGCGCGGTGGGACTACGAGGTCGAGTCGCCGCTGCGCGACGCGCGTGGATTCGACATGGGTGCGTCGACGCCGCAGACGAACGGCTCGGAAGGCGACGACCTCGGGGCGGCCAACGTCATACTGACCAACGGGGCACGCCTCTACGTCGATCACGCTCACCCGGAGTACTCCGCGCCGGAGGTCACCAACCCGCGGGACGCGGTGCTGTGGGACAAGGCGGGCGAACGCGTCATGGAGGAGGCGATGCGCCGCGCCGCCAGCGTGCCGGGGACTTCCCCGATCCAGCTCTACAAGAACAACGTCGACGGCAAGGGCGCCAGCTACGGCACGCACGAGAACTACCTGTGCTCGCGGGACACCCCGTTCACCGCAGTCATCGCGGGGTTGACGCCGTTCTTCGCCTCCAGGCAGATCGTTTGCGGTTCGGGGCGCGTCGGTCTGGGGCAGGTCGGTGAGAAACCCGGTTTCCAGCTCTCGCAGCGCTCGGACTACATCGAGGTCGAGGTGGGGCTGGAGACCACGCTCAAGCGCGGCATCATCAACACCCGCGACGAACCGCACGCCGACGCGGACCGGTACCGCAGGCTGCACGTCATCCTCGGGGACGCCAACCTCGCCGAGACCGCGACCTACCTGAAGCTGGGAACGACGGCCCTGATCCTGGACATGATCGAGGACGGGCACCGCTTCGACGATCTCAGGCTGGCCGATCCGGTCAAGGCGGTTCACCTGATCAGTTACGATCCCGAGCTCAGCCAGAAGGTGGAGCTCGCCGACGGACGTCGGTTCACCGGGCTGGACCTGCAGCGGGCCTACCACGAGCGGGTCGCCGCGTACGTGGAGTCGCACGGTGGGGAGGAGTCCGGGGACGTGGTCCGCACGTGGGGCGAGACCCTCGACCTGCTCGGCAACGACCCGATGGACTGCGCCGACCGCCTCGACTGGCCGGCCAAGTTGAAAATACTGGAGAACTACCGCAGCAGGGACAACCTCGGTTGGAACTCCCCCCGGTTGCACATGATCGACCTGCAGTACGCCGACGTGCGCATGGACAAGGGGCTGTACAACAGGCTGGTCAGCCGGGGCTCGATGAAGCGGATCCTCTCCGAGGAGGAGGTGCGCTCGGCCGTGACGAATCCTCCGGAGGACACCAGGGCCTACTTCCGGGGACGCTGCCTGGAGCACTACCCCAACGAGGTGGCCGCGGCCTCGTGGGACTCGGTGATCTTCGACCTGGGGAGGGAGTCCCTGGTGCGGATCCCGACCCTGGAGCCCCTGCGCGGGACCAGGGCCCACGTCGGCGAGCTGCTCGAGGCCGCGAGCAGCGCCGAGGACCTGGTGGACTCGCTCACCGGGCGCTGACCCCCGAAAGGGTGACTCCCACGTGCGGAAAAGATCGGAAAGTCGCCGTTCGGATCTGGGCGCGCAGCCGATTGACTAGGTAGTGTTCACACCAGGATGTTTTGATGTTCGGTTCGGGTTCCGAAGGCGCCCGGGACATCGGAGTCCCGCGGGTGTTGCCCGTGCGGACGGACATCCTCGACAAGACCACCGGGAGGCGAGATGTCCCAGGAAAAGGTTGAGCGGCACGGCGGCGGTGACAACGAGGAGAACGAGGAGAACGGTGCCGAATCCGCCGGGCAGGAACGTCGCGAGAAGCTCGGCGAGGACGTGGACACCATCCTGGACGAGATCGACGATGTCCTGGAGGAGAACGCCGAGGACTTCGTGCGTGCCTACGTCCAGAAGGGTGGACAGTAGATCGTTCCGCACGACGCCGGCCGGCCCGTGAGGTCGGCCGGCGTGCGTGCACACCGCGCGGCGTGTGCACGACAGACCATGTGACACCAGCTACTTCGAGCAGGAGACGATGTCGCCCATGGATTCCAGCTCGACTCGGGGCCACCCGGGTCAGGCCCTGCCCCCCGCCTACTTCACCCCCGGATCCGCCTCGTTCACGGAGTTCCTCCGCGACGCGGCCCCCGAGTTGATGCCACAGCTTTCCGACAACGCCGACGTCTCGGCGGAGGCCCCGCACGGGACGACCATCGTCGCGCTGACCTTCCGGGGCGGCGTCCTGCTCGCGGGCGACCGCCGTTCCACCATGGGCAACCTCATCGCGCAGCGGGACATGGACAAGCTCTACGTGACCGACGACTACTCCGCGGTCGGGATAGCCGGGACCGCGGGCATCGCACTCGAGATGGTGCGGCTGTACGCCGTCGAACTGGAGCACTACGAGAAGATCGAGGGGGTTTCCCTCTCGCTGGACGGCAAGGCCAACAAGCTCGCCACCATGCTGCGCGGGAACCTCGAGGGGGCGATGGCCGGGCTGGCCGTCATGCCGTTGTTCGCCGGATACGACACCTCGGCCGAGGACCCGGATCGGGCCGGCAGGATCGTCACCTACGACATCACCGGCGGGCGCTACGACGAGAGCGCTGGATACCACGCGGTGGGCTCGGGTTCGGTGTTCGCCAAGTCGGCGCTGAAGAAGCGCCACGACCCGGAGGCCGACATGGACTCCGCGGTGCGCAACGCGCTGGAGTCCCTCTACGACGCCGCCGACGACGACAGCGCGACCGGAGGTCCCGACGTCGCCCGGCGGATCTACCCGACGGTGGTGACCATCACCGGGGCGGACGGGGCAGTGCGGCTGTCCGAGGAGCGCACCGCCGCCGTCGCCGAAGAGGTGGTCGCGGGGCGTCAGCAGAACCCGGGTGGTTGATCCGCCGAATCCTCGCCGCGGGTGACTCCGGCCCACGGTTCGGAAGCATCCGCCCTCGTCGTTCGCCGCAGTGCGTGCGGCAGCACAAGCGCCATGTGCCGACTCGGCACAGCACGATTCGAGCCAGGAGTGCACAGCCGTGACGATGCCCTTCTACACCTCGCCAGAGCAGCTGATGCGCGAACGCTCCGAGCTGGCCCGCAAGGGCATCGCTCGGGGACGTAGCGTGGTGGTGCTCAAGTACGCGGGCGGGGTGCTGTTCGTTGCAGAGAACCCCTCGACCACCCTGCACAAGATCTCGGAGATCTACGACCGCATCGGTTTCGCGGCGGTGGGGCGCTACAGCGAGTTCGAGAACCTGCGCATGGCCGGTATCCGGATGGCGGACGTGCGCGGCTACTCCTACGACCGCCGTGACGTCACCGGACGTGCCCTGGCCAACACCTACGCGCAGACGCTCGGTGCGATCTTCACCGAGCAGGTCAAGCCGTTCGAGGTGGAGATCTGCGTCGCCGAGGTGGGGGCCACGCCCGATGCCGACCAGCTCTACCGGCTGACCTACGACGGCTCCATCGTCGACGAGCCGCAGTACGTGGCCATGGGCGGCCAGGCCGAGACCGTCACTTCCGCGCTGAAGGAGTCCTTCACCGACGGGATGGAGCTGGAACCGGCGATCCGGGAGGCGGTGCGCGCGCTGGTCGCCGGCGGCGAGGGATCCCGCGAACTGGGAGTCTCCCAGCTCGAGGTGGCCGTGCTGGAACGGTCCAGGCCGCACCGCACGTTCCGTCGCATCACCGGGGCGGCGTTGCGCGAGCTGCTGCCGGGCGAGGGGGAGGAGGCTGCGGACTCCGACTCCGGGGGCGAGAGCGCCTCGGACGGTGCGAACGGGACCTCGGGCGCGGAAAACGGCAGCTCGGAGAGCTGAGGCCGTTTTCGGGGACGTTCGCGGGACGCCGGGGCACCGCGACTTTTCAGCGGTCTCGTGCGGCCAGGACCGGCCCGGGCCGGTCCTGGCCGCACGAGACCGGTCCTGGCCGCCGGACCCCGCGGCGCGGTTCGCGCGGCCGGAAAAATACACCCTGTGTGATGATTTCGTGGGGAATCAGTGACTTCCGTCCCCGAACGGCGGACCGCTGAGTTCGACAAAGAGGCCTACTGTGGAGGCATGCAACGGAGGATCTTCGGCATCGAGACCGAGTTCGGAGTGACCTGTACGTTCCACGGGCAACGCAGGCTCTCCCCGGACGAGGTGGCCAGATACCTGTTCCGCAAGGTCGTGTCGTGGGGCCGTTCCTCGAACGTGTTCCTGCGCAACGGCGCCAGGCTCTATCTCGACGTCGGCTCGCACCCCGAGTACGCGACGGCCGAGTGCGACGACCTCGTCCAACTCGTCACCCACGACAAGGCCGGTGAGCGGATACTCGAGGATCTGCTCACCGATGCCGAGCGCAGGCTGGCCGAAGAGGGCATCGGCGGGGACATCTTCCTGTTCAAGAACAACACGGACTCGGCGGGCAACTCCTACGGCTGTCACGAGAACTACCTGGTCGGCCGTTCGGGGGAGTTCTCCCGCATCGCGGACGTGCTGCTCCCGTTCCTGGTGACGCGCCAGTTGATCTGCGGTGCGGGCAAGGTGCTGCAGACCCCGCGCGGTGCCACCTACTGCCTGTCCCAGCGCGCCGAGCACATCTGGGAGGGCGTGTCCAGCGCGACGACGCGTTCCCGCCCCATCATCAACACCCGCGACGAGCCGCACGCCGATGCCGAGCGGTACCGCAGGCTGCACGTCATCGTCGGGGACTCGAACATGTCCGAGGTCACCACCCTGCTGAAGGTGGGCGTGGTGAACCTGGTGCTCGAAATGGTCGAGCAGGGAGTGCAGTTCCACGACTTCAGCCTGGACAACCCGATCCGGGCCATCAGGGAGATCAGCCACGACCTCACCGGGCGGCGGCCGGTTCGGCTGGCAGGGGGTCGGGAGGCCTCGGCACTGGCCATCCAGCGGGAGTACTACGGCCGCGCGGTGGACTACGTGGCCAAGCGCGGCTCCGACCCCATGACCGATCGGATCATGGACCTGTGGGGCCGCGCGCTGGACGCGGTGGAGTACCAGGACTACTCGCTGATCGACAGGGAGGTGGACTGGGCCATCAAGCACCGGCTGCTGGAGCGCTACCGCGAGAAGCACGGGCTGGAGCTGTCGAGCCCGCGGATCGCCCAGCTGGACCTCGCCTACCACGACATGCGGCGCAGCCGTGGGCTGTTCGAGATGTTGCAGCGCAAGGACCTGGTGGACCGCGCGACCAACGACGGCGACATCGAGGCGGCCAAGGACACGCCGCCGCAGAGCACCAGGGCGAAGCTGCGCGGTGACTTCATCGCCGCCGCCCAGGGAGCGGGCAGGGACTTCACGGTCGACTGGGTGCACCTCAAGCTCAACGACCAGGCGCAGCGCACCGTGCTGTGCAAGGACCCCTTCCGCGCGGTGGACGAGCGAGTGGAACGTCTGATCCACTCGTTGTGATCCGCTCCGCGTCGGGTGCCTTCGGACGTCCTCGGCGCGGACGTCGTGGACGAAGGAGGCGGCGTGGACTACTCGGAGTACCGTGAGCACGACGGTGTCGGCTTGGCCGGGCTGGTCCGCGCGGGCGCCGTCTCGGCCTCCGAGCTGCTGGACGCGGCGTTGGAACGCTGCGCACGGGTCAACGGCCGGATCAACGCGGTCACCAGGAGCACGGAGGACGCGGCCCGGAAGCTGGCCGCCGCGCCGGGGCGGGGCGAACTGGCCGGAGTCCCCTTCCTGCTCAAGGACCTGCAGCAGGAGTGGGCCGGGCACCCCTCCTCCGCGGGAACCAGGGCGCTGGCCGAGCTCCCGCGGCCTGCCACGGCCGAGGTGGTACGTCGCTGGCTGGACGCGGGGCTGATGCCGTTCGGCCGGACCAACACCCCGGAGTTCGGGGCCAAACCGATCACGGAGCCGGAGGTTTTCGGTCCCACCCGCAATCCCTGGTCCCCGGAGCGCACCTCCGGCGGTTCCTCCGGAGGTGCTGCCGCCGCCGTGGCCGCGGGGATCGTTCCGCTCGCGGCCGCCAGCGACGGCGGTGGTTCGATCCGGATCCCGGCCGCGTCCTGCGGGGTTTTCGGTCTCAAACCGGGCAGGGGGCTGGTTCCCGCGGGGCCGGATCGCGCGGAGAACTTCCACGGGGCCGCGTTGGACGGCGTGGTCTCGCGAACCGTGCGGGACAGCGCGGTCGCGCTCGACAGCGTCGCGGGTGGCAGCGCGGACGGTCCCTACGCCCCGGCCGAACCCGTGCGCTCCTTCCGCGCCGAGACGGAGCTCGATCCGGGGAAGCTGCGGATCGGTTTCACCGCCCGCTCCGCGCTGGGACGCCCGCACCCTCATGCCGTGGAGGCGTTGACCGACGCGGCGCGACTGCTGGAGTCGCTGGGGCACCACGTCGAGCCGGTGGAGCCACCCGTCGACCTGGACGCGCTGTCCGTGGACTTCCTGCGGGCCTGGTCGGTCAAGCTGGCCGCCTCCATAGACGAGGCCAGGCGGATCTCCGGGGCTTCGGAGCGGGACTTCGAGCTGGACAGCCGTCTGCTGGCCGCCGCGGGGCACGCGGTCGGAGCTCCCGAGTACAGCGCTTTGCTGGACCGGTGGCACGGTTACACGCGCGAGCTGGCCGAGTTCCACAGCGGCTACGACCTGCTGCTCACGCCCGGACTGGCCGGGCCACCGGTGCGGGTGGGCGAGCTGGAGACCCCGCCGGCGTTGCGCGCCGCCGGTCGTGCCGGCCTCGCGTTGCGCCTGGGCGGGCTGCTGCGTTCCAGCGGTGCCGTGGAACACGTGGCGCGGAAGAACCTGCGCCACGTGCCGTACACCCAGCTGGCCAACATCACGGGCAGACCGGCCATGTCGGTTCCGCTGTACTGGGACCCCGAGGGGCTGCCGCTGGGGGTCCAGTTCGTCGGTCCCCTCGCGGGGGAGGGCGCGCTCTTCCGGTTGGCGGCCCAGCTGGAGCGGGCGCGGCCCTGGTCCGGTCACGAGCCCCCGCTGTGAGCCAGGCGCCGCGAGCGGTGGGTGCCCGCCTCGGGCGAGCACCTGCGGCGACCGAACCGGCAGAGCTCTACTAGAGTTGGGTGCGTGGGGATCCCGCGGGCCGAACGCCTGGTCAACCTGGTGCTGTGTCTGCTGTCGACTCGTCAGTACCTGACGGCGGAACGGATCAGGGACATCGTCGCCGGCTACGCCGAGACGACCAACGACGAGGCCTTCTACCGCAAGTTCGAGCGGGACAAGGCCGAGCTGCGTGATCTGGGAATCCCGCTCGAGACGGGGCGCAACTCCTTCTTCGACGGGGTCGAGGGCTATCGGATAGCTCGTCGCGACTACGAGCTGGGCGACATCGAGCTGGAGTCGGACGAGGCGGCGGCCGTGGCCCTGGCCTCCAGGCTGTGGGAGTCACCCGAGCTGGGCAACGCCGCACGTGGTGCCCTGCGCAAGTTGCGCGCGGCCGGGGTCGACGTCGACGACACCGCCCCCGCTCCGATCGAGCCCAAGGTCCGCGCCGACGAACCGGCGTTCGTGCCGTTGTTGACCGCAGCTCGGCAGGGCCGTCCCGTGGTCTTCGACTACCGCAGGCCGGTGGACAACGTGGCGCACCCGCGCTCGGTCGAGCCGTGGGGCGTGGTGGCTTGGCGCGGGCGCTGGTACGTGGTCGGGCACGACAGGGATCGCGAGGCGGCGCGCTGCTTCCGCCTGTCCCGGATCAGCGGTTCCGTGCGTC
This sequence comes from Actinopolyspora sp. BKK2, assembly GCF_011291845.1. Classification (NCBI taxonomy): domain Bacteria; kingdom Bacillati; phylum Actinomycetota; class Actinomycetes; order Actinopolysporales; family Actinopolysporaceae; genus Actinopolyspora; species Actinopolyspora sp. BKK2. Next base: position 430,397 of record NZ_JAANTE010000004.1, read on the forward strand.
CGTTCGGGGAGGAGGGGCAGGTGCACTGCCCGCCCGGGGTGAACCTGCTGGACCTGGTGACCGGCGCCGAACCTGCGGAACCGTCCAGGACCTCGGTGCGGCTCTGGGTGGCCCGGGGGCGGGCCCAGGGGGTGCGGCGCCACGCCGAGCTTCTCGGGGAGCGGGAGCTCGACGGGGTGGCCGGGCAGGAGCTGCGCCTCGAGCTGGACAACCCGGAAACGGCCGTCGGGTGGATCGCGGGGTACGGCCCGGACGTGGTGGTTCTGGAACCGGCGTTCCTGGGGGAGTCCGTCCGCCGGGCCCATCTGGCCACCCTGGCCGGCCTCGGAGGTGAGGACGATGGGCAATAGCACGATCGAGCGGCTGCCGCGGCTGTTGGCCCTGGTGCCCTACCTGGTGAGCAGGTCCGGTGCGCCCGTTGCGGAGGTGGCTGCCGATTTCGGGGTGGGCGAGCAGCAGTTGCGGCGCGACCTGGAGCTGCTCTGGATGTGCGGACTGCCCGGTTACGGCCCCGGCGACCTGATCGACCTCTCGTTCAGCGGGGACACCGTGACCGTGGTCTACGACGCGGGGATGCGCAAACCGCTGCGGCTGACCGGTCAGGAGGCCATCTCGCTGCAGGTGGCGCTGCGCGCGCTCTCGGAGACCCCCGGCATCGCGGACACGGACGCGGTGCGGCGCGCGCTCGCCAAGGTGGAGAACGCGGCGGGGCAGGCTCACCCGTCCGGGATGGTCGTCGGGTTGAACGACGTCCAGGGCCCCGTGTCCGCCGCGACCGGTGGAACGGTGGAGTGGGCGGTCAAGCACCGCAGGGCGCTGCGGATCCGGTACTACACGGCCTCCAGGGACGAGATCACCGAGCGCGCGGTCGATCCCATGCGGCTGGTGCTGCTCGAGGGGCGGGGTTACATGGAGGCGTGGTGCCGCCGCTCCCGCGAGGTCCGGCTGTTCCGGTTGGATCGGGTGGACGAGGCCGAAGTTCTCGACGAGCACGCCCGTCCGCCAGCCGAGGCGCGGAACACGGACTTCTCGGCGGGCCCGTTCCGGCCGTTGCCGGACCAGCCGAGCGCGGAGCTGGAACTGCGGCCGGAGGCGCGCTGGGTCGCCGAGTACTATCCGGTCGACGAGCGGACGGACCTCCCGGACGGTCGGACCAGGGTGGTGCTGCGCTACTCCGATCGGGCGTGGATCGTTCGGTTGGTGCTGGGGCTCGGAGGGCGCGGAAGAGTGACGGCCCCCGACGATCTGGCCACCGAGGTGCGCCAACGTGCGTACGCGGCATTGGAACGTTCTGGTCACCTGTTGTCCACTTGAGGGGGTTACCGTATTGCTCGTGCCTTATGCGTTCACAGCGGGGCTGCTGGTGCTGGCCCTGGTGGTTCTGACGGCTTCGTTGCTGGTCACGCTGCGTTCGGTCCGGCGGTTCCACGCCGCCCGTTCCGCGGTGACGAGCGATCTCGCGGACAGGGCGGGGATGTTGCGCGCCAGGGTCGCCGGTGTCGGGGTGGCACTGCGGCAGCGTTGCCCCAAACGAAGCTGTTGAGAACTGTCGGCTAGGGCGTAGTATTTCCGTGGCAGCAGGCTTGAGAGAGGTGTGCGGACATGAGTTTTCCCGGTGGGTGGGAGCTGGTTCTGATCGTCGGTGTCTTGGTGCTGTTGTTCGGTGCCACCAAGTTGCCGCAACTGGCCAGGTCACTGGGGCAGTCTGCCCGGGTGTTCAAGGCCGAGACGCGTGGTATGAAGCAGGACGAGGAAACCGCCTCGCGCTCCAACACCGAGCAGGAGCAGCCGCAGCAGCTCACCACTGGAGAACCGCAGCGTGACGGTTTCGCCGCTCCGGGGGCGGATCGGGTGAACGGTGAGCGCCCGGCCGAGAGCGCGTACCGCAACGACGCCACGAACTGATCCGGGGCTGTGACGGTGGAAGACAATCCGCGTCGTGGCCGCAAACTGTTCAGGCGTGATCGGGAGAAGTTCAGTCGTCGCCGCAATCCCGACGGCACCATGAGCCTCGTCGATCACCTCTACGAGCTGCGTCATCGCCTCGGGGTGGCGTTGCTCTGGGTGCTGATCGGCGGAATCTTCGGATTCTGGTGGTTTTCGAACCAGCTGTTCTTCCTGCCGAGCCTCGGGGATCTCATCACCGGGCCGTACTGCTCGTTGCCCGAGAGTGCGCGGATGACCCCGAACGGCGAGTGCCAGCTCATGCAGACCAGGCCGTTCGAAGTCTTCATGCTTCAGCTCAAGGTCGGTCTCGCGTTGGGTGCCGTGTTGTTGAGTCCGGTCTGGTTGTACCAGTTCTGGGCCTTCATCGCTCCCGGGCTGCACTCGAAGGAACGCAAGTTCGCCAGGGTGTTCGTCGGCATCGGCAGCCTGCTGTTCATCGCGGGCGCGCTGCTGGCCTACTTCGTAGTTCCGAAGGGGCTCACCTTCATGGTGGGCTTCGGTGGGGATGAGTTCTTCACCGCGCTCACCGGTGGCGAGTACATCAACTTCGTGCTGCTGATGCTGCTGTTCTTCGGCATCAGCTTCGAGCTCCCCCTCGTCATGGTGATGCTCAACAGGGCGGGCGTGGTCACCTACACCAAGCTGCGCAGCTGGTGGCGGGGGAGCGTGTTCGCGCTGTTCATCTTCGCCGCCGTGGCCACCCCGCAGGACCCGATCTCCATGCTGGTGCTCGGTGCGGCGCTGTGCGTGCTGTACTCCATCGCGCTGCTGATATGTCGTTCCCACGATCGAGCCAAGGAGCGAAAGCAGCGGGAGCAGGAGTCGGCGGAGGACCCCGACACTCCCTCGGACGTGGATACCAGGGCCTCCGAGCTGAGCCCGACCGGGACCTCGGCGACGCACAAGGACGACGAGGCGACCTGATCGAGGTTTCTCCCTCCCGGACGTCGCGGGGTCTTTTCGGCGCGGCCGCGCCGAAAAGACCCCTTCCGGGCCGATGCGCTCGGCAACTCCCGAGACCGCGCAGCGGTGGAGTGCGCGCGGGCTGCGGCCCGCCCGCGTCCCCTGTGCGGTGAATGTCACCGCGGTTGGCACATTCCCGGGGCGGATATGAAAGTCTGGGAGTGTGGCTGACAGCCGTACCGAAACCACGGAGACAGGCACCGCACCGGTGGATCCGGCAAGGGCCCGCACCGACGAACACCGTGCCCGCGGTGCCCACCCGCGCCTGAACGCGTTCACGATGGACGTGTCCTTCGAGCTGGACGCGTTCCAGCGAACCGCCTGCCAGGCCCTGGAGGACGGACACGGAGTGCTGGTCTGCGCCCCGACCGGGGCGGGCAAGACCGTGGTCGGCGAGTTCGCGGTGAACCTGGCCCTCGCCGGAGGGCACAAGTGCTTCTACACCACCCCGATCAAGGCGCTGTCCAATCAGAAGTACGCCGACTTCTGCGAACGCTACGGTTCCGCCTCGGTGGGGCTGCTGACCGGCGACACCTCGATCAACGGCAACGCGCAGGTGGTCGTGATGACCACCGAGGTGCTGCGCAACATGCTCTACGCCGGTTCGAGCACCCTCGACGCGCTCGGCTACGTGGTGATGGACGAGGTGCACTACCTGGCGGACCGCTTCCGGGGCGCGGTCTGGGAGGAAGTGATCCTGCACCTGCCCGAGCACGTGCAGCTCGCGAGCCTGTCGGCGACGGTGAGCAACGCCGAGGAGTTCGGCGAGTGGCTGGTCGAGGTGCGCGGGGACACCACCGTCGTGGTCGACGAGCACCGCCCGGTCCCGCTGTGGCAGCACATGCTGGTGGGCAGCAGCATGTTCGACCTGTTCGGCGGTGAGACGGAGAGCCGGGAGTTGAAGATCAACCCCGAGCTGCTGCGTCACACCAGGGAGCTCGGGCGCAGCAGGGGTGTTCCCGGCAAGGTGCGCCGCGGATCGGACGGCAAGAAGCGCGTCCAGCACCGGGGGAACAGGTTCCTCCAGCCCTCCCGGGTGGACGTGCTCAACCAGCTCGAGGACGCCGAGCTGCTCCCGGCCATCGTGTTCATCTTCAGCCGGGCGGGTTGTGACGCGGCCGTGTCCCAGTGCGTGCGGGCGGGCCTGCGGCTGACCACCGACGACGAGGTGTCCGAGATCCGCGAGGTGATCGAGGAGTACACCAGCACGCTGCCCGAGAGCGATCTCGAGGTGCTCGGGTACTGGGAGTGGCGGGAGGCCCTGGAGCGTGGAGTGGCGGCGCACCACGCGGGACTGCTGCCCGCCTTCAAGGAAACCGTCGAGGAGCTGTTCGTCCGTGGGCTGGTCAAGGCCGTCTTCGCCACGGAGACCCTCGCCCTCGGGATCAACATGCCCGCGCGCACGGTCGTGCTGGAGCGGTTGGTCAAGTTCAACGGCGAGTCGCACGTGGATCTGACCCCGGGGGAGTACACGCAGCTCACCGGTAGGGCGGGACGTCGCGGCATCGACGTGGAGGGCCACGCCGTGGTCGTGTGGCAGCCGGGAATGGATCCCAAGCAGGTCGCCGGGCTCGCCTCGACGCGCACCTATCCGCTGCACTCCTCCTTCCGCCCCGGCTACAACATGGCGGTCAACCTCGTCGGGCGGGTCGGCTCCGACGCGGCTCGGGAACTGCTGGAGCAGTCCTTCGCGCAGTTCCAGGCCGACCGTTCGGTGGTCGGCGAGTCCCGTCGGGTGGAGCGCAACACCGAGGCGCTCGAGGGCTACGCCGAGGCGCTGCACTGCGATCAGGGCGATTTCGCCGAGTACTTCGAGCTGCGCAGGCGCATCTCCGAGCGGGAGAAGGAGCTGGCGAAGCAGAACAAGGCGGCCAAGCGGGCCGAGGCCGCCAAGTCCCTGGAGAAGCTCCGCAAGGGTGACGTGATCGTGATCCCGTCGGGGCGGCGTTCCGGGCTGGCCGTGGTGATCGATCCAGGCCTGGATCCGATGGAGGAGCCGCGTCCGCTGGTCGTCACCGAGGACCGCTGGGCCGGACGGGTGTCGGTGGCCGACTTCACCAACCCGGTCGAGGCCCAGGACCGGATCAAGCTGCCCAAGTACGTCGACGTCCGTTCGCCGAAGTCGCGGCGCAACCTGGCGAACACGCTGCGCGAGACCGGGGTGAGCACCGGTGGGGGCAAGCGCAGGAAGAGCAAGGGTGCGGACACGAACAGCGACCAGGAGCTGGCGAGCCTGCGACGGGCCATGCGTTCGCACCCCTGCCACGGCTGCGCCGAGCGGGAGAGCCACGCCAGGTGGGCCGAGCGCCACGAGAAGCTGCGCAGGGAGACCGAGCAGATCAGGAACAGGGTGGCGGCCAAGACGAACTCCCTCGTGCGGTCCTTCGACCGGATCACGGCGTTGCTGGAGGAGCGGCACTACCTGGACCCGCATCACCCGGAGGACCCGGTCACCGAGTTCGGCAAGCGCCTGTCCAGGATCTACAGCGAGTCGGACCTGCTGGTGGCCGAGTGCCTGCGGGTGGGCAAGTGGCGGGCCCTCGAACCCGCCCAGCTGGCGGCGGTGGTCTCCTCGCTGGTCTACGAGGCGCGGGGCGACTCCCCCGCGGTCCCGGAGGTGCCCCCCGGTGCCGTGGCGGACGCGTTGTCGGCCACCTGGGAGCTGTGGGCCGAGCTGGAGGACGACGAGCGCAGGCACAAGCTGGATCGCACCCGCGAGCCGGATCCGGGGTTCGCCTGGCCGGTCTACCGCTGGGCCAGGGGTGACTCGCTGGAGAAGGTGCTGACAGCTTCGGCCACGGCCGGGCACGAGCTGCCCGCCGGTGACTTCGTGCGCTGGTGCCGCCAGGTGATCGACCTGCTGGACCAGATCCGCGAGGTCGTGGGCCGCGAGGATCCGGTCGGCTCGGCCGCGAACAAGGCGCTCAGCGGGATCCGGCGCGGGGTGGTCGCGGCCGGATCCGTCTGACGCCCTGCCCACCTGCCGTCCGGTCCGCGGGCTGTGGTTGGATCGGATCTCGATGTCGGCCGAGTTAGCACGATCGAGTTTCCTCCGGAGGGGTGAATGAGTGAGCCTCGTGGCACGCCTCCACCCCCGGGGTCGGAACGGCTGCAGGACCGGGCGGCTCCACCCAGGGAGCAGTGGCCGGGGGAACCGCACCGTCCGTACGGAGCTGCGGCCGGCTCCGCGGGGCCGGATACCTTCGGCCCCGCCTCCGGCGGTTCCGGGGCGTGGTCGGCCGGGGAGTTCGCGGAATCGGCTTCAGGGGCCGCGGAGCCGTCCGGCGCGCACGCGGCTTCCTCCGGTCGAGGCAGCAGGCGCTGGCCGTGGTTCTGCGCCGCTCTCGCGGTGCTGGTGGCGCTGGGGATGGCGTTTCTGGGGTTCCTCGCCCCGGGGTGGTTCTACCGCGGCGTGCTCGACGCGGGCTCGGTTCAGGCCGGGGTGCGTCAGATCGTGCGCGACTCCTACGGCGTGGAGGGCGTCGAGTCGGTCTCCTGCCCCTCCGGACAGCCTGTTCGACCGGGGCACAGCTTCACCTGCGAAGTCTCCACCGACGGGGGCCAGCAGCGGGTCCGCGTCGTGGTGCAGGACGAGGAGGGCACCTACGCGGTCGAGCGCCCCGACTGACCCAGCCCGCTCGAGCCCGGATCGAGCTGCCGTTCTCGGCCTCCTTCGCCGGAGCGGACCCCGTCCGCGGTGAGGTAAAACCGCTCGAGGTCCCGAGGCGGTGGTGGGCATCATGGGGGAGTGAGTGAACATGATGTCCGTCCCCTTGCCGAGTCCGAGTTCCGCGCTTCGAACGATCTCTTCCGGAAGGCGTTGAACGCCCCGACGGTCACCGACGCGGGGTGGCGAGTTCTGGGCGAGCGCTACGAGCCCGGCCGCGTGTGGGGAGACCACATCGGTGGTCAACTGGCCGGTACGACCATGTCCTTCGCCAGTTCGCTGGCCCTGCCCGGCGGTGCGGAACTGCCCGCTGCCGCCGTGACCGCGGTGGGCGTTCGTGCCGACCTGACGCGCCGCGGAGTGCTCACCGAGCTCATGCGTGCCCAGCTGGACGAGGTCCGCCGGCGTGGCGAGGCGGCGGCCATGCTGCACGCCTCGGAAACGGCTATCTACGGGCGTTTCGGCTACGGGGTGGCCACCAGGTCCAGGACCGTGGCGCTGGAGACCGCGCGGGCGGTTCCACGCGAGCGGGCTCCCGGCGGTGGCCGGGTCAGGCTGGTCGAGGTGGACGAGGCGGCGGAGATCCTGCCCGGGCTGTACCGGGATCTCGGCGTCGTGCGAGCCGGCATGATCGCGCGCCCGCCGACCTGGTGGCGGAGTCACCTCGCTAGGCGGGAACTGCACGGGGACTACGCGGTGGTCGCGGTGCACAGTGATCCGGACGGTGTCGACGACGGGTTCGCCGTGTGGGTGCCCGGCGGCAACGACTACCGCTTCGGGGACGGGCGCACGACGCTGCGCCTGCTGGATCTGCACGCGGCGGGTCCGGATGCCACGGCGGCGTTGTGGTGGTTCCTGCTCGGGGTCGACCTGGCCGACGAGGTGGTGGCCATCGAGCGCCCGCTCGACGAGCCGCTGGAGTGGTGGCTGGCGGACAGCCGCCAGTGCCGGGTGCGCGACGTCTACGACGGACTGTGGGTGCGTCCCGTCGACGTGCCCGCGATGCTCCGGGGACGTTCCTACGGCACGGCCGAACCGGTGGTGCTCGAGGTGCGCGACGGGTTGTTGCCGGAGAACGCCGGTTGCTACCTGGTCGCCCCGGACGGAGTCGAGTCCACCGGGCGGGAGCCGCAGTTGAGCGTCGACGTGGCCGAGCTCGCCGCACTGCTGTTCGGTGAGGCGCGTCCGTCCACTCTGGCGGAGGCCAATCTGCTCGAGGCGCACGATCCGAAGGCCCTCGACCGGGCGGACCGCTTGTTCGCCACCCTCGAGCGGTCCTGGTGCGGCACGCACTTCTGAGGGACCGGCTGCCGCCGGGTGCTTCCCGGCGGCTCAGCCGAGCGCGGCCAGCAGCCGGTCCACCGGACTTCCGAGTCCCCACGTGCGCTGCAGTTCGGAGATCCGCGAGGTGTCGACGGGCTCCACGCGCCGGGTGTCCGTGGACAGGCCGTGCTCCACCGGGGTGTCGGTGACCGCGCGCACCACGCTCGGCGCGGCCGCGAGGTACTCGCTCGCCTCGACGAGTTTCGCCCTGTTGCGCGGGGTCAGCCCCGCGTCGCCGTTCGCGGCGGCTTCCAGCAGGTTCTCCAGCGAGCCGTACCGGGAGACGAGCTTCGCCGCGGTTTTCTCCCCGATCCCGGCGACCCCGGCCAGTCCGTCCGAGGGGTCCCCGCGCAGCACCGCCATGTCCGCGTAGGCCCTTCCGGCGCCCTCCTTCGGCAATCCGTAGCGCTCGGCCAGCTCAGCGGGACCGTAGTCCTGGAGCTTGTTCAGCCCGCCCCCCATGTAGATCACTCTGGTGGGGGTGGGTTCGTCCCGCACCAGCTGGAAGAGGTCGCGGTCCCCGGTGATCACCTCCACGGGGTCGTCCCGCTCGACCTCGGCCAGGGTCGCGATGACGTCGTCGGCCTCGTAGCCGGCGGCTTCGGCGGTGTCGACTCCGAGAGCCGCCAGCAGGTCCAGGATCACGGGAATCTGCGGGGACAGCGTGTCCGGAACCGCCTCGGCCTCCGGGGGTTCCTCGGCGACCCGGTGGCTCTTGTACGAGGGCAGCGCCCGGACTCGGAATTCGGGGCGCCAGTCGTTGTCCAGGCAGACCACGAGCCGTCCCGGGGCGCGCTCGGTGAGCAGCCTGGCGAGCGTGTCGCAGAAGCCGCGCACCGCGTTGACCGGGCTGCCGTCCGGGGCGGTCAGCGATTCGGGCAGCGCGTAGTACGAGCGGAACCACAGCCCTGCGGCGTCGACGAGCATCACTGGGGAGCGCACGGCGTTCAGCTTGGCACGTGTCCGGTGACTCCGGCACGGAGGCCCCGCCCACGGGGCTGTCGGCGGTGCGGGGCTCGGGTGAAGTCGACTGGATCGGTTCGGAAGTGAATGTGGCCTTGACAACACCACAACAACGGGCAGAATCAGGCAACATCAAACCTCGATCGGAGGAAAACGGGCATGTATGGGGCAGAGCGCAGGCAACTGCTGACCCAGCGGCTGCGTCAGGAGGGGCGTATCGACGTCGCCGCGGCGTCCGAGGACCTCGACGTCGCCCCGGAGACGATCCGGCGTGACCTCGGAGCGCTCGAGCGGCAGGGATTCGTGCGGCGGGTCTACGGCGGAGCCATTCCGCTGGAGCGGTTGGACTTCGAACCGGAGGTGGCGCAGCGGGACACCACGGCGTCCGCGGAGAAGGACCGCATCGCCCGCGCGGCGCTGGAGCGGGTGCCGGAACGGGGGACGTTGCTGCTGGACGCGGGAACCACCACGGCCAGGCTGGCCGGGATGCTGCCCGCGGGGGAGTTCACGGTGGTGACCAACTCGCTTCCGGTGGCCAACCAGCTCGCCCATCGCGGCAACTGCGATCTGCACCTGCTCGGGGGCAGGGTGCGTGCCACGACGCTGGCCTCGGTCGAGTCCTGGGCCAGGGACGTCCTCGCCGGGCTGACCGTCGACTTCGGATTCCTCGGGGCCAACGGGTTCTCGGCCGAGCGCGGATGCACCACTCCGGACAGCGCGGAGGGGGCGGTCAAGGCCGCCATGGTGCGTGCGTGCAGGCAACGGGTGCTGCTGGCCGACCACACCAAGTACGGCCACGACCACTTCAGCCGGTTCGCGATGATCTCCGAACTCGACGTGCTGGTCACCGACAGCGGTCTCGACCCGGAAGCCGCCGAGGAACTGCGTGCGACCGGAACGGATGTGGTGCTGGCATGATCGTCACCGTCACCCCGAACCCGAGCCTGGACCGCAGCGTGGCGCTCGGGAGGTTGGAGCGAGGTGCGGTGCACCGCTCCGAGCGCTCCCTGCTCGAGCCGGGCGGCAAAGGGGTCAACGTCGCGCGCGCCTTGGCCGCCGCCGATCACGGCGCCGTCGCGCTGCTGCCCACCGGGGGAGCCGAGGGAAGTCGCCTGGCCGAACTGCTGGCTCCCGAGTCCGTGTCCGTGGTGGAGGTTCCGGTCGAGGGAACCACCCGCACCAACCTGACGCTGCTGGAACCGGACGGAACGACGACCAAGATCAACGAACCCGGCAGCGCGCTGAACCGGGGCGAGCTGGAAGGACTGCGGAGCAGGCTGGGCGAACTCGCCGCGCGGGCCGACTGGGTGGTGGCCTGCGGAAGCCTTCCGGCCGGTTGCCCGGAGGATCTGCACGCAGCGCTGGTGCGCACTTCGCGATCGGCGGGAACGCGGGTCGCCGTGGACACCTCCGGGGGGCCGCTGGCCGAGGCCAGGCGGGCGCGTCCCGACCTGCTGGCTCCGAACCTGTCCGAGCTGTCCGAACTGGTCGGACGTGAGCTGTCCGACCTGGCGGAGGTCGTGTCCGCCGCCCGCGAGGTGCGGCGGGACGACGTCGGCGCCGTGCTGGTGACCCTGGGGGAACGCGGGGCGGTGCTGGTGGAGGCGCGTGGTTGCTGGCACGCCAACAGCAGGGCCCGGTGGGTGCGCAGCACGGTCGGCGCCGGGGACGCGGCACTCGCGGGGTTTCTGCTGGCGGGGGCGGACGGGCCGGAAGCGCTGCGGCACGCCGTCGCTTACGGAACCGCGGGGGTCGAGCTCTCCGGCAGCCGAATGCCCTCCCCGGGCGACCTGCGTCTCGAGTCGGTCCGGGTGACCGAAGTGGACGAAACCCGCCATCTCGATGGAGTGACACTGTGAACAACGAGCTCATCACCTCCGACCTCGTCGACCTCGATCTGCGCTCCGCGGACAAGCAGGAAGCCGTGCGCGGTCTGGCCGAGCGACTGGTCACCGCCGGACGCGTCACCGACCTGGAGCGGTTCCTCGCCGACGTCGCCGAGCGGGAGAAGCAGATGTCGACCGGGATGCAGGGTGGCATCGGCATTCCGCACTGCCGGTCCGAAGCGGTGACCGCGCCGACGCTGGCCTTCGGGCGCTGCCCGGAAGGCGTCGACTTCGGCGCCGAGGACGGGCCCGCCAACCTGGTCTTTCTCATCGCGGCACCGCAGGGCGGCGACTCCGAGCACATGTCGGTGCTGGCCGCCCTGGCGCGCAGGCTCGTGCGGGCCGAGTTCAAACGAACCCTCACCGAGTCCGACGACCCGGCCGCGGTCGCGGAGTACGTTCGCGAGGAGGTCACGCCTTGAGATTCGTCGCGGTGACAGCCTGTCCCACCGGAATCGCGCACACCTACATGGCCGCCGAGGCGCTGGAGCAGGCCGCGGCCGAACGCGGGGACGAGATCTCGGTCGAGACCCAGGGGTCGGCGGGGTCGAGCCCGCTGGCCACTGAGGACATCCGTGCGGCTGACGCGGTGATCCTGGCGGCCGACGTCGGGGTGACCGAGCGGGAGCGGTTCGTCGGGAAGCCGATCGTGGAGGGCACGGTCAAGCAGGCCGTGGAGAACGCGGCCGGGCTGCTGGCGCAGGGGGCCGCGGCCCCCGCGCCCGAGCAGGAGAACCCCCGCCGCGCGCGGGAGCAGCACCACGCGGAGCCCGCGACCGCGGGTGCGGCAGGCGCGGAGGGCACTGGTTCGGCCACCAGGCTCCGCCAGTGGTTGATGACCGGCGTGAGCTACATGATCCCGTTCGTGGCCGCGGGCGGGCTGCTGATCGCGCTGAGCTTCGCCCTCGGCGGCTACCGGATCACCGAGGCCCCCGACGTCACCGAGCACTTCGATCCGGCCACCCTGACGAGTTGGGCCGCCCTGGCGAACCAGATAGGTTCGGCCGCCTTCGAGTTCCTCGTGCCCGTGCTGGCCGGTTTCATCGCCTACGGGATGGCCGATCGGCCCGCCCTGGCTCCCGGTTTCGTGGGCGGCGCGGCGGCGATGTCCGTCGGAGCCGGTTTCCTGGGCGGGCTCGTGGCGGGACTGCTCGCCGGCGCCGTCGTCGCCGGGTTGCGCAGGGTCAGGGTCCCGAAGGCCGTGGCGGGGATCATGCCCGTGGTGGTGCTGCCGCTGCTGGGGACCCTGATCGTGGGCGTGCTGATGTTCGTGGTGCTCGGCAGGCCGATAGCCGCCGTGATGACCGCGCTGACCGACTGGCTCAACGGCCTCGGCGGGGCCAACGCGATGCTGCTCGGAGCGCTGCTCGGCGGGATGATCGCCTGCGATCTGGGAGGGCCGATCAACAAGGTCGCCTACACGTTCGCGGTCGGTGGCTTGACCACGGGCAGCGAGACGGCGTTGGAGATCATGGCAGCGGTGATGGCCGCGGGCATGGTTCCTCCGCTGGCGCTGGCCCTGGCGGCGACGCTGCGGAGCAAGCGGTTCACGGCGGCCGAGCGGGAGAGCGCCCGCCCGGCCTGGTTGCTCGGCGCCTCGTTCATCACCGAGGGGGCGATCCCCTTCGCCGCCACCGACCCGCTGCGGGTCATCCCGTCCATGATCGTCGGGTCCGCGGGGGCGGGTGCGCTGTCCATGATGTTCGGCGTGACGCTGCGCGCCCCGCACGGAGGGCTGTTCGTCCTGCCGCTCGTGGGGTCTCCGGCGCTGTACGCCCTCGCGATCGTGGTGGGCATAGGGGTGTCGGCCCTGCTGGTGACCGTGGCCAAGTCCATCGGGCGGCGTGCTGCCGAGAACGTCGGCTCGGCCTCCGTCGAGTCGCCGGTCGCGGCTTGAGCGCGTCCGCGGAACGGAAAGAACAGAGGAAACGGAGTCGAATCATGCCGCGACGTCGCGTCAGTATCGCTTCAGGAGTCGGGCTGCACGCCCGTCCCGCAGCCCTGCTGGCCAAGTCGGCCGCAGCACAACCCGTGTCCGTGACGATCGCCAAGGTCACCGACGGGGTCGTCGGGGAACCGGTGGACGCTGCCAGCGTTCTCGGGCTGATGGGGCTCGGGGTCGAGCACGGTGACGAGGTCGAGCTCGGAGCCGCGGACTCCGCGGAGGCCGGTTCCGTCCTCGACGAGCTGGTCGAGCTGCTGAGCACGGATCTGGACGCCGAACCGGCGAGCTGATCCCGCTCGCCCGACGTGAATCAGCGCCGTGCGCGTTCCGACGCCCCGGCCGATGGGGTCACGTCGCTCGAAGCACCGTCCGCGAGCCCGTTGTCCGAGACAGCCGTTTCCGGGAGGAACGCATGGCAGACGAGAACGTGGAACAGCAGCGGAGGAGCACCTGCTCCCGCCGGGGATTCTTCGCGGGGAGCGGTGCCCTGCTCGGGCTGGGACTGCTGCCCCGGCAGTCCTTCGCCGCCCAGAGCTCGGCGAACACCCCGCACTGGCGTCCGGAGGTCCGGTTCACACCGCGGCGCAACTGGATGAACGATCCGAACGGGTTGATTCGGCACCGGGGTGAGTACCACCTGTTCTTCCAGCACAACCCGTCGGGGATCGAGCACGCCAACATGAGCTGGGGCCACGCGGTCAGCACCGACCTGGTCAACTGGCAGCACCTGCCGGTGGCCCTGGAGCCCGACGAGCTCGGTGAGATCTTCTCGGGCAGTGCGGTGGTGGACGAGCACGACTCCAGCGGTCTGTTCGGCGGTGGTTCCGGAATAGTGGCCTGCTACACCAGCGCGGGGCGGACGCAGACCCAGAGCATCGCCCACAGCTCGGACGGGGGGCGGACCTGGACGAAGTACCCGGGAAACCCGGTGATCGACAATCCGGGCATCGCCGACTTCCGCGATCCCAAGGTGATCCGTCACGAACCCGCGGGGAAGTGGGTGCTGCTGCTCGCGGCCGGGGATCGGGTGCTGTTCTACGAGTCCACCGATCTGTTGAACTGGACGAAGGCGAGCGAGTTCGGTGCGGAGCACGGAGCCCACGGCGGAGTGTGGGAGTGCCCCGACCTCTTCGAGCTGCCAGTGGACGGTGACGAGAGCCGCTCCCGCTGGGTTCTCGTGGTCAGCATCAATCCGGGAGGCCCAGCCGGGGGATCGGCGACCCAGTACTTCGTCGGGGACTTCGACGGGACCGAGTTCGTCAACGAGAACGATCCGGACGAGGTGCGCTGGGTCGATCGTGGAGCGGACTTCTACGCGTGTCAGTCCTGGTTCGGCGTGCCGCCGGAGGACGGCCGCAGGTTGTGGGTCGGCTGGATGAGCAACTGGGCGTACGCACAGCATGTGCCGACCAGTCCGTGGCGGGGAGCGATGACCGCGCCGCGCGAGGTCGGGCTGACGGAGTCGAGCTCGGGGACGCGGTTGGTGCAGCGCCCCGTGCGGGAGCTCGAATCAGCGCGGGGGCCTGCGCGGCACTGGCGGGGAATGGTCCCCGAGCACGCAACGGCCCCGCGATTCCGCGGGACCGCCCTGGACATCGTCGCGGAGTTCGAGATCGTCGACGGGCGACCGGAGTTCGGGTTCGAGGTCCTCGCGGGAGACGAGCACCGGACCCTGATCGGCTACGACGCGGAGTCACGAAGGTTGTTCGTGGACAGAACCCGCTCGGGCAGCGCCGAGGTCGCCCCGGAGTTCCCCGCGCGGCACGAGACCCCGCTTTCGGTGGACGGAAGTCGCGTGCGGTTGCGGATCCTGCTGGACCACTGCGGTGTCGAGGTGTTCGCCGAGGACGGTGCGGCCGTGCTGACCGAGCTGGTGCTGCCGGACGAGGGGGACGACCGGGGGCGCGTTTTCTGCTCCGGTGGACGGGTGTTCCTCGAGTCGCTGCGGGTGCACGAACTGCGGCCCTGAACCGGGTGCGGGGAGTCGTCGCCCGGCGGAGTGGCGCGTGATCGGTTCCATCCCCGCGTGCGGATCACCACTTCTCGTGTCGCGCGGGAAACGCGCTGTGACAGCGTGTTGCCGTGCGCTACCGAAGACCTGCGCGGGAGGCCGCGCCGAGCCCGGTGAGCAGGGTGACCGCAGGTACGGCGATCGCCCTGCTCGTCGTGCCGGGATTCTTCTTCCTGCTGGGAACGGCGGATGCCCTGCGAGCCAACGGAGTGGACGGCGCCGAGGTCCGCGAGGTGCTCGTGGGAGTGGCGGTGATGGTCAGGGGCTCTGCTCCGTCTGTGCTGCTGTTCGGGCTTCCCGTCGCCGTGCTGACGGAGAGGGTCTGCTCCCGGGCGCGGCTTCCGGTGACGCTGCTGGCCTTCGCACTGGCCGGAGCGGTCGCCGGGGTGCTCGCCGCGTCCGTGTTGTTCCACCCGCTCTTCTCCTACTACGTGGTTCCGTTCGCGGTGGTCAGCGCGGTGTCCGCGCGGGCGCTGTCCGGGCCGGTGGCGCGCAGGCCCGTGCTGTGGTGGGTGTTCGTGCTGCTCGCCGCGGTGGTGCTGCTCGGGGCGTGCTTCGCGGTGGTGCGCTGACCACCGGCGGGAGAGCTCTGCGCGGATGGTGGCGCCGCGGTCCGCGCCCGCCCGGCTTCCGCGGGAGAGGGACGTGTCCTGGCTGCGCACGAATCACCAAGAGATCTTGGCGGAGATTTCTCGGTGGTTTAGTCTGCTGCTCGTGCCCGAGCACGATCACCACGAGCTCGACGCGAGGAGCCTGCGCGGACTGGCCCACCCGCTGCGCGTCCGGATCCTAGGATCCCTGCGCACCGACGGGCCGAGCACGGCGACCCGACTGGCCGAGCTGTTCGGGCAGAGTTCCGGAACCACCAGCTGGCACCTGCGGCAACTGGCCGAACACGGTTTCGTGGAGCAGGACCCGGAACGCGGCAACCGGCGCGAACGCTGGTGGCGCGCCGCCAGGCGGGAAACGGAACTGCGGCCGGAGAAGTTCGGCGGAGACCCCGAACTCGGTCCGGTACTGAGCTCCCTGCTGCACGAGGTGGCCGCCGTCCACCACCGCCGGACGGCGGAGTACGTCTCCGCGCTGAACGAGTGGCCGCGCGAGTGGCGCGCGGCTTCCGAGCTCTCCGACTGGGTGCTCTCGCTGAGCCCGCGCGAACTCGCCCGCTTCACCGCGGAGGCCCGGCAGCTCGTCGAGCGCTACCGCAGGGACCCCGAGAGCGGTGACGAACAGGTCCTGGTGCAGCTGCAGGCCTTCCCCAGAGGCGGGGCCGCGGAATGAGACGCACGGGCCTGCCCGCGCTGTGGTTCTCCAACGGAGTGGTCAGCACCGCGGGGGCCGCCGGTTTCGTCGCGATCCCGTGGTTCGTTCTCGAGGCGACGGGCAGCGCGGCGCGCGTCGGTGTGGTGACGGCCGCCGAGCTGGTGGGGCTGCTGCTGGCCGCCGCGCTCAGCGGACCGGTGATCGACCGGATCGGGCCGGCGCGGATCGCCCCTGCCTGCGACGTGGCCGCGGCGCTGTGCCTGAGCGCGATTCCCGTGGCGCACGCCGGCACCGGCCTCACGCTGTGGTCGCTGACGTTGCTGACCGGAGCCTTCGGCGCGCTCCGGGAGCCCGGCCAAACCGCCCGCCGCGTCGCGCTCCCCCGCGTGGTCGACGCGACGGGGTCCACAGTGGAGCGAGGTGCGGGCGGGATGGATGCCGCCTTCCGCGCGGGACAGCTCGCGGGGGCGCCGCTGGCGGGTTCGGCCCTGGCGCTGTTCGACTCCTCCGGAGTGCTCTGGTTCAGCGCGGCAGCACTGCTGCTCGCCGCGCTGGCGGTGCTGTACGCGCTGTGGGGGCTGCCCGCGGTGGACGGCGGCGAGCGCGCGGGGCTGCGCCACGAGTTCGCCGCGGGGTTCGGCTACCTGCGCCGCGACCGGCTGATCACGTGGGTGGTCGTCCTGCTCGCGGTGACGAACCTGCTCGACGCGAGCTTCATGGCGGTGTTCCTGCCGACCTACGCGGCGCGGGCGCTGCACAGCCCCGTGGCCCTCGGCGTGCTGTCCGGAACCCTGGGCGGCGCGGCCCTGGTGGGGAACCTGCTGTTCACCTGGTTGGGAACCCGCGTGCGGCGCAGGCGGGCGCTGTTCGTCCTCGCCTTCGCGTTGGGTCCCGTTCCGCCGCACGTCGCGATGGCGCTCGGCGCGGGGTTCCCCGCGTTGTTCGGGGTGATCGCGGTGGGCGGACTGGCCGCGGGCGTGATCAACCCGATACTGGCCACGGCCAGTTACGAGCGCATCCCCGTCGAGCTGCGCGGACGGGTGCTGAGCCTGACCACCCTGGTCGCCCAGATGGGCACGCCGCTCGGTGTGCTGCTCGGCGGTTTCGCCGCGGAGGGCGCGGGGCTGCGCGGCACGTTGGTGTGCACGAGCCTGAGCTACGCGGCGGTTCTGCTGCTGCCGCTGCTCGGGTCGAGCTGGAAGGAGCTCGACCGCCCGGAACCGAACGAGCACGAGGTGGGCGTTACCGCGGAGAGGCGCGCCGGAGCAGCGAGCTGAGACGGTGCGGGGAACCGCTCCACCGCGGTTCCCCGCCGAGCGGTCGGCCGGGACCGCTCGGCGGAACCTCCCGGTCGGGAGGAGTTACGGCTTTCGTCATCCCGGTGTTGTGTGCGCCGGTGCGCGGGCGCGGGACGATGACCGTGTCGGTGCCGGGGCTCCTGCTTCCTCCTCCCGTCGGGCGTCCCGGTGCCGCCACCCCGGCTCGTCCCGCGGGAGCTCCGTTCGACGCGCTTCCGGGAGGACCCCTTAGGGTTGAGCCATGTCCACCGGTGCAATGAAGCAGGACCCAACGGTTCTCTCGGCGCGGCTACAGCGCGCTGCCGAGACGGCTGCCAGCGCGAACATCGACGCGCTGTTGATCTCTCCGGGATCCGACCTCGGTTATCTCCTCGGAGTGGACGGCGAGTCCTTCGAACGACTCAGCTGCCTGGTGCTTCCCGCGGCTGGAAGCGACGCCTCACCCGTGCTCGTGGTGCCCAAGCTCGAGGAGCTCGGCTACGCCGGAGTGCCCGCGGGGGAACTGGGGCTGGAGATGGCGACGTGGGTGGACGGGCAGGACCCCCACCGGATGGTCGCCGATCTGTTGAGCAGGGACGGCGGAACCCCCTCGCGGGTGGCCGTCGCCGACACCATGCCCGCGCTGCACACGCTGCCGCTGCGTTCGGTGCTGCCGGACACCGAGCAGGTGCTCGCGGGTTCGGTGCTGCGCGAGCTGCGGATGCGCAAGGACGCCGCCGAGATCCAGGCGCTGCGCGATGCGGGCGCGGCCATCGACAGGGTGCACGCCCGCATGAGCGAGTTCCTGCGTGTCGGCCGCACCGAGGCCGAGGTCGGTGCCGACATCAGCAGGGCGATCGTCGAGGAGGGCCACACCGCGGCCGAGTTCGTGATCGTGGGCTCCGGACCGAACGGGGCCAGCCCGCACCACGCGCTCTCCGACCGGGTGATCAACGAGGGCGACGTGGTCGTCGTGGACATCGGGGGCCCCATTCCCGGCGGTTACAACTCCGACTGCACCAGGACCTACTCGCTCGGGGAACCGCGCGACGCCGACGTGCGGGAGACGTACGGGGTGCTGCAGGCCGCGCAGCGAGCGGCCGTGGAGACCGTTCGCCCCGGTGCGACTCCCTCCGAGGTGGACGCCGCCGCCCGCGAGCCGATCGCGCGCGCCGGGTTCGGCGACTACTTCGTGCACCGCACCGGGCACGGGATCGGCCTGGACGTGCACGAGGAGCCCTACATCATGGGGGGCAGCGAGATCGCCCTCGAACCGGGGATGGCGTTCAGCGTCGAACCGGGCATCTACCAGCAGGGGCACTGGGGTGCGCGGATCGAGGACATCGTCGTGGTCACCGAGCAGGGCGTGGAAAGCGTGAACAACCAGCCGCACGAGTTGGTGGTGCTACCGACGTGACGGACAGAAACGCCGCGCAGGGTTCCGAGCTGGAAGCCACCGATCGGGCGATCCTGCGGGAACTGCTGCGGGACGGCCGCTGCAGCTTCACCGAGCTGGGTGAAAAGGTCGGGCTCAGCGTCTCGGCGGTGCACCAGCGCGTCCGCAGGCTGGAGCAGCGGGGGGCGTTGCGCGGCTACACGGCCAGGGTCGACGGGGAGCAGATCGGGCTGCCGCTGACCGCGTTCATCTCGCTGACCCCCACCGACCCGGCGGCGCCGGACGACTACCCACAGCGGCTGGAGCACCTCCCCGAGATCGAGTCCTGCTACTCGGTCGCGGGGGACGAGTCCTACATCCTGCAGGTGCGGGTGGCCTCGCCGCTGGCACTCGAGGACCTGCTCCGGCAGATCCGGGAGGCGGCCCAGGTCTCCACCCGCACCACCGTGGTGCTGTCGACGCCCTTTGAGAACAGGGCGCCCGAGCTCTGACGGCTGCGTCTGACGGCTGCGGGAGCCGCCTGCGAGCGGAAGGCAGCGAGCGACACTCCCGGCCGGGCGTGTCGCTCGCTGTGAAGACGTGGCTCGAGTCGAATACCGTGGTCGAGTGGCACGCAATACGGTCTACGACCAGTTCGCGGAGGCCTACGCGCGGCACTCGGAGCACAGTCCGGCCAACGCCTACTACGATCGCCCGGCCGTTCTCGAGCTGGCCGGCGACGTGCGCGGCAAGCGCGTGCTCGACCTCGGCTGCGCCGCGGGGGTCCTCTCCGAGCAGCTGGTCGAACGCGGCGCCACCGTGCTGGGGATGGACCGGGAGCCGAAGATGATCGAGCTCGCCCGCGGCAGACTGGGCGATCGGGCCCGGTTCGAAGTGGGCGATCTCTCCGAACCGCTGGACGCGGTGCCCACCGCCGGTGTGGACCTGGCCGTGGCCTCCCTGGTGCTGCACTACCTGCCGGACTGGTCGCCGCTGCTCGGCGAGCTCAATCGCTGCCTGGTCACCGGTGGGGAACTGGTCTTCTCCGTGCACCACCCGGCAGCGGACTGGCAGTGGTTCGGAAGACCGGACTACCTGCGCACCGAGCTGGTTTCCGAGACGTGGCCGGTCGGGGGCGAGGAGGTCGCGGTCTCCTTCTACCGCAGGCCGCTCTCGGCCGTCTTCGAGCAGTTGCACCGGGCGGGCTTCGTCGTGCACACCGTCGACGAGCCCCACCCGCTTCCGGAGCTCAACGAGCTGTCCCCCGACGCCTACGCGGAGCTGAGCACCAAACCCGTTTTCCTGTTCGTCAAGGCCTTCCTGGTCGGATGAACCATCCGGCGCGGGGGAACCCTCCCGGGAAAGCTCCGGCGGGCTCGCGCCCGGCGAGCCCTCGTCGCGACTTCGGGGAGCACCGGTCTAGCGCCCGGAAGCCCCTTCGGCGGACGTGGTGCGCACACCGCCCTGACCGTCCGGCACGCACCGCGCCGTGCTCCGCCCGCTGGCCAGGAACTGGCTCAGGCAATCGGCGATGCGCGCGTAGCCCCGCGCGTTCGGGTGGAACGACTCCTGCATCGCGTGCGGGGCCCGTTCCTCGTGCTCCAGGGCATTCCAGTCCACGGAGAGCCGCCGGAACCACTCCGAGTCGGCCGGGGGCGAGGAGTCGGTGCACGCCTCGTGCCCGCGGCCCGCTCGCGAGAGGTCCAGGAAGGCGGCACCGTTCTGCCGAGCCACTTCGCGAAGCCCCTCGGACAGCTGGGGGACGGCGGTGCGCCGGACCCACCGGACGTCCGAGCTGAGCAGCGGGCACCCGGACAGGTTCTGGAGATCGGACCGGATTCCGGGGCCCACGGGAGAGGCGTAGGACTGCAGCACCAGCGAGTAGTCCTCGCGCGTGTAGCCCGCCCTGCGCATGACGGTCCGGACGTCGGAGAGCGCCCGGGAGACCTTGGGACGCATCTCCTCGACCCGCTCCGGCCACTGCTCGCGCAGCCGCTTCGAGCAACCCCCCGGCTGCTGACTGACCCAGGCGTTCACGCAGGAGTTGAGCACCCCGACGAAGTCCGGGTCGTCGTTGGCCCCGGCGGCCACCACGACGTCGGTGATCCGGTAGCGCTCGGTCAGCTCGGCCAGCTTCCGCGCCTGGGAACCGTCCGGAGGGTCGCCCCGCGGGTTCAGCCCCACCTGACTCGCCCGCGCGCCGGAGCAGGCCAGGTTGATCCGCTTCACGTCGGGTGGGAGGGACAGCTGGTGGACCACGGCCTCGGGGGAGCGGTGACACCAGTTGCCGTTCCGGCCGTCGGTGCCCGGAACGTAGTTGCCCGTGCCCTCACCGGAGAGGGTGCTGTCACCCAGTGTGACCACGGCACGGGGCAGCTCCGGCTCCGGGCGTGGTGGGACGGGCACCGGTCGGTCGCTGACCAGTAGGACCAGCGCGAACACACTGCAGACCAGTAACAGGATCAGGAGTTTCGCCAAGCGTGCCCGCATCACGTGGAGAGTTTATGGCCCGGCTCCGGGGAAGCGGCATGGTGTCGGCCGGGATTCCCGGAGAGTTCCCGCGCCGGAAACTCCGAGTCCGAGGCCGTCCGAGGACGTAAGCTTGCTCGGGAGTAATTTCGTCCCCTTCGAGCGTTGTCCGGGAAACAAGTCCCCAAGCGGAGGTGCCAGCGCGACGTGCCCGTATTCGTCCTGTTGCTCGTCGGTGTCGCCGTTGAGCTCAGCGTTCTCATACTCGTGGGCCAGGCCATCGGGGCCCTGCCCACCATCGGACTGCTGCTCGCCGGTGCGCTGATCGGTTCGTGGTTGCTGCGCAGGGAAGGCCGCAAGGCCCTGCGCGAGTTCAGCGAGGCCACCCGGATGCGGCGTCCCCCTGAACGTGAGATCTCGGACGGGGTGCTGATCGGCGGCGGTGGACTGCTCATCCTGCTCCCAGGGTTGGTCAGCGACCTGGCGGGGCTGATCCTGCTGTTCCCACCCACCAGGGTGTTGCTGCGCAAACGGCTGCGGCGCAGTGCCGAAAAGCAGCAGCAACGCATGCAGCAGCGGATGCGGGAGCGGATGAGCGCGTTCGGGACGGGCGGTTTCGGGCCCGGCGCGTTCGCCGAAACGCCCTTCGCGGACGCGAACCGGAACTCCAGGGGAACGCGGGACAGCGACGTCATCGACGGGGAAGTGGTTTCGGTCACCGAGGACGACGAAGCCGACTCCGACTCCACTGGCAACGTCTCTCCTGGTCAGGAGCTTCCCGACTCTTCCTCCGACGAGAGGCGCGAGCGTGGTGGAAGCTGAGCGGGTCGGCTGTGTCGATCCGCGACAGGGAGCGGGTTAAGCTACTCCCGGCGATCGTGACCGACGGCGACGAGCCGCGCTGGCTTCTCCGAAACGCGGCTGGAGCGCGCTGAACGACGGTCGGTGCCGGTTTTGCGCAGTTTGCACACGCGACGGTGAATTACAGGGGTCAGGTCCGATACATGTCCGACACCACGCTCTTGCTCGGCGGGCGGATTTATTCGCCGGGTAACCCGGATGCCACCGCGATGGCCGTCAAGGACGGCACGGTCGCCTGGGTCGGCACCGACACGGTCGGTCGTGCGCTGCATCCGGAAGCCGAGATCGTCGATCTGGACGGTGCTTTCGTCGCTCCCGCGTTCGTCGACTCCCACGTCCACGCCACCTCGAGCGGACTGCTGCTCAACGGGCTCGACCTCACCGGATGCGCCTCGCTGACCGAGTTCCTGCACGCCCTGCGGGACTACGTCGCCGAGCACCCGGGCCGGCTGGTGTGGGGGCACGGCTGGGACGAGAGCTGGTGGCCGGAGCAGCGCCCCCCGACACGGGCCGAGATCGACGACGCCGCACGCGGGGAAGCGGTGTACCTGTCCCGCATCGACGTGCACTCGGCGCTCGTCTCCAGCGCCCTGATCGAGCGGGCCCCGCTCGCCAGGGGGGCCGAGGGGTGGGACGAGCACGGTCCGCTCACCAGGGTGGCCCACCACCACGCGCGCAGCGCGGCGCGCGAGTCGTTGAGCGCGGCGCAGCGCAGGGAGGCCCAGGCCGCGTTCCTGCGGCACGCCGCGGCCAGGGGGATCGCCAGTGTGCACGAGTGCGCGGGCCCGGACATCTCCGGTGCGGACGACCTGGCGGACCTGCTCGGCCTCTCCGAGCGGGGCGGGGTGCCCGAGGTCGTCGGCTACTGGGGTGAGCTCGGCGCGCTGGAGAAGGGCCGTGAGCTGGGGGTGCACGGGCTCGGCGGTGACCTGTTCGTGGACGGGGCGCTGGGTTCGCGCACTGCGGCGTTGCGCGAGCCGTACGCCGACGCGCCGGGAACCTCCGGCGTGCTGTACCTGGACGCCGACGCCATAGCCGAACACCTCGTGGAGTGCACCCGCAACGGCATGCAGGCCGGTTTCCACGTGATCGGCGACGCCGGAGTCGCCGAGGTCGGGGAGGGCTTCCGGCGCGCCGCGCGCGTGCTCGGAACCCCCGCGCTGGCCAGCGCCAGACATCGCCTGGAGCACCTCGAGATGATCGACGGCGAGCTCGCGGCCGAGCTCGCGGAGTACGGGGTGGCAGCCTCGGTGCAGCCCTGCTTCGACGCCTCCTGGGGAGGGACCACGCGGATGTACGCGAGCCGGCTCGGCCCCGAGCGCGGTGCCCGGCTCAACCCCTTCTCCGAGCTCGCTTCGAGCGGGCTGGTGCTCGCGTTCGGTTCGGACACCCCGGTCACCCAGCTGGGCCCGTGGGAGGCGATCAGGGCGGCCGTGCACCACCGCACCGAGGGCTTCGGGATCTCCCCGCGAGCGGCGTTCAACGCGCACACCAGGGGTGGTTGGCGTGCGGCCGGTGTCGACGACGGGCTGACCGGAACGCTCGTGCCGGGGGCTCCCGCCACCTACGCGGTGTGGAGCGTCGACGAGCTGGTTCCCGCCGGGCAGGACTCCAGGGTGCGCCGCTGGTCCACCGATCCCCGCTCCGGGGTGCCCGCGTTACCCGACGTCTCCCCGCAGGCCAAACTGCCGCGCTGTCTGCGTACGGTGCTGCGCGGGAAGACGATCCACCAGCGGAACCCGGGGGACGAGGACTGAACTCGGAGGGCGGGCCGAGCACGCGGAACCGCCGGCCGAATCCGCCACCGGACGAATCCGTCGTCGGGCGGCCGGAGCGGATTCGCGGGGTGCGCCGTCGTTCGGGGACGCCGACCGCTCGTCGGGGTCCTGCAGCGCGGTTTGGCGTGGCTGGAGGGCTCGGCTCACGCGGAGCGGGCGCCTCGGTAGCCGCGCCCCGAGCGAGTCTTGCCGTAAGGAATCCCAGTGGCGAAAGTTGATCGTTGGTTACCTCCAGGGTGAACCCGGAAAACCGGGAGCGTCCCTCCCCGTGGAAGCGGCTGTCCCTGCTCGGCGGAGGGCGGAGCCGGTACGCGGTGCTCGCGCGTTCGTTGTCGGCCGCCGCGGGCGGAGGGTTGCTGTACTGGGCGAGTCCTCCGCGTGAGCTGTGGTGGCTGGCGCCGGTGGCGCTGGCCGTGCTGGCCCTCGTCGTGCGTGGACGGCGCGCACGGGCCGGATTCGGCTACGGTTTCGTGTTCGGCCTGGCCTACATGTTGCCGCTGCTCGGGTGGCTGCTGGACTTCCTGGGCGGTCAGTTCGGTCCGTGGCCCTGGTTGGGCGTGGGGTTGGTGGAGGCGCTCTTTCTCGGGATCGCCGGGGCCGGAATGGCGCGCGCCGGAACGTTGCGGCTGGCCCCCGTGTGGCAGTCGGCCGTCTTCGTGACGGCGGAGCTGCTGCGCTCCGCGCTGCCGTTCGGAGGATTTCCCTGGGGGCGACTGGCCTTCACCCAGACCGGTGGGGCGCTGCTGCCGCTGGCCTCGGTCGGGGGGACGGCTCTGGTCGGGTTCGGTGTCGCGCTGACCGGCACGGCGCTGGCGGAGCTGGTGCGCCGACTGACGCGCCTGGTGCGCTCCCGGCGGAGCCCCACCGGTGACGCGGGGCGTGCGAGGCCGCTGCGCGGGCTGAGCGTTCCTGTGGCGGGAACTCTGCTGCCGGTGGTGCTGGGACTCGCGGTCGCTCCCACTGTGGGAACAGCGCCCGAATCCGGGACGGCCCGGGTGGCGGTCGTGCAGGGCAACGCCCCCAACGTCGGCCTGGACCTGCTCTACCGGGACCGGCAGCTGCACGCCAACCACGTCCGAGCCGCGCGCGAGCTCGTCGCCGAGGTGGAGGCGGGAAGGGTCGCCCGCCCCGATCTCGTGGTGCTGCCGGAGCAGGTCGGCTCGTGGGGACCCGAGCGGCGGGACCCGGCGCTGCGCGATGTCGTGGAAAGGCTGGGAGTGCCCGTGGTCGTCGGTGGCCTGGCCACGAACTCGACGGGTGAGCTCAGCAACCGCATCGTGCGCTGGGGGCCCGGTGAAGGGGCCGGTGAGGAGTACGTCAAGCAGCACCTGGTCCCCTTCGCCGAGAAGATCCCCCTGCGCTCGGTGGCCGGGGCGGTGAGCCCCTTCGTGCGGCGCTTCGACCGGGACATGGTTTCCGGAGACGAGCCGGGTGTGCTGAACGCCGGGCCTGTGCGACTCGGTGTCGGGATCTGCTACGACGTCGCCTACGACGACGTCTTTCGCGGGGCCGCGCGAGCCGGGGCCAACCTGTTCGCGGTGCCGACCAACAACGCCTGGTACGGGCGTTCGGAGATGAGTTACCAGCAACTGGCGATGTCGCGGCTGCGCGCCGTCGAGCACGGGCGTTCGATGCTCGTGGCGGCCACGAGCGGGGTCAGCGCGGTGGTGCGGCCGGACGGGAGCGTGGCGCAGCGCACGGATCTGTTCACGGCGGACACGCTCGTCGCCGAGGTCCCCCTGCGAACCTCGACGCCCCCTGCCACGAGCATCGGGGAGTACTTCACGTGGGCGGTCGCCGCGCTGGGGGTGCTCGCGGTGGTGCTGAGCACGCTGCGTGGACGTCGCGCGAGACGCGGCGAGTGAATCCCCACGTTGGTCGATCGTGAACGAAGGGCGCGTCCGGGGCTGGCGATGCGGCGGCCGGAGCGGCGGTGAGCAGGCGAGGAGACAGGGATGACTGAGCCGCGGGAATCGGCGGTTTCCGGGGAGCCCCCGCGCACGTTGGTGGTCGTTCCGACCTACAACGAACGGGACAATCTGCGACAGATCGTGGGGCGTCTCAACGAGGCCGTGCCCCACGTGCACGTGTTGGTCGTCGACGACAACAGCCCGGACGGGACCGGTGAACTCGCCGAGGAGCTCGCCGCCGACGAGCGGGTGCACGTGCTGCACCGCACCGTGAAGGAGGGGCTGGGGGCCGCCTACGTCGCCGGGTTCGACTGGGCCCTGGAACGGGACTACCAGGTGATCGTGGAGATGGACGCGGACGGTTCGCACGCCCCGGAGCAACTGCCCGCTCTGCTGGAGACGCTGCGCTCCCGGGAGGTGGGGACGGTGCTCGGGTCCCGTTACGTCCCCGGGGGGAGCGTGGTGAACTGGCCGTGGTACCGCTCGCTGCTGTCCCGCGGGGGCAACATCTACTCCAAGTGGGCGCTCGGAGTTCCGGTCAACGACCTGACGGGGGGATTCCGGGTGTACCGCAGCGAGGTGTTACGCAGCGTGAACACACACGCTGTGGCCTCGCAGGGGTACTGCTTCCAGGTGGACTTGGCGATGCGCGCCGTGGAGGCGGGCAGCTCCATCGTCGAGGTCCCGATCACGTTCGTGGAACGCGAGAGCGGCGAGTCCAAGATGAGCGGCTCCATAGTCCGGGAGGCGCTGCTGCGCGTCACCGAGTGGGGGGTGCGCAGGCGGATGAACTCGCTCCGCGCGCTGCTGCGCTCACTCGTCCGTGGACGTGGCTGAGTGGTCGGTGAACATTTCGGGCGCCCGCCCCGCGGAGGGAGTCGGGCGCCCGAGTGCGTGCGAGCTGTCAGTTCGAGCTGTCGCCGGATCGGGTGCGACGAGAACGCAGCTCCTCCAGCCGCTCGTTGAGCAGCTCCTCGAGCTCGGGAACGCTGCGGCGCTCCAGCAGCATGTCCCAGTGGGTGCGCGGCGGTTTGGCCTTCTTCTGCTCCGGCTGGCTGCCGTCGACGATTTTCGACTCGGTGCCGTGCAGACGGCATTCCCAGGTCGAGGGGACCTCGGCGTCGTCGGAGAAGGGCACCTCGAACTCGTGGTCCTTGGAGCAGGCATAGCGCACCGTCCGGCGCGGTGCGAGGTCGTGGTTGCGATCCGTCTCGTAGCTAACCGCTCCGAGCCGGCTGCCACGCAGAACGCGGTCGGCCATGACGGTTCCTTTCGCTTCGGCCCGGGTTTTCCGGGCGGCTTTGCTCACCGAGTGCAACGACGGGGGACGCACCGTCTGTTCCCGGTTGGGGGCTTCTGATTGCCGTCGGTGACGGCATTCACTCGTCAACGGCGTTGACTTACCCGTGAGATGCACGGGCGGAACGTTCGTGACGCGTTCTCACTCCCGTAACCCACAGGTGCGTCCGAACGGGTGATAGTGCCAGAGCACCCGTCACCGAGACCAAATGCGTATCCGGTCGCATGTGTGAATGGGACCGATATCACGTCCTCCGTCGTAGTGGCGAACGAGCCTGTCTTCACTCTTCGTGTTCATGCCGGTTTCCACTTCGGTGGTAACGGAAGGTACTGGAATATGCCATAGCACGGCTTATCGGGGTCCAGTGTCACCGACATGGAGCAGTCACCGGCTCCGCGACGTACGGAGCGAACTCGAGAGCACCGTTCCGAGTGAGTGGTCCAACTCCCGTGCGGGTGGTCCGGGTCGGGCCCGGTGTACTCACTCCCTTCCGGCAACGTCGCCGCACCGTGCCCGCATTCCCGGCCGAGAGGGTCTCGAGGAGGAGTTTCGGCCCGGACGTCGGCGCTCACAGCACTTCGGGGGCCTCGTTGCCCGCCTGGCGGATCGCCCGGCGCACCGGGATCGGCCAGAGCAGCGCCAGCCCGAGGACGAAGAAACCGATCAGGGAGATGATCGCCGTGCGGAAGGACCCCGTGGCCTGCCCCACGGCCGCGAAGACGAGCGGACCGATCCACGAGGTCGACCGTTCACCCACCTGGTAGAGGGAGAAGTACTCGGCCTCCCTGCCGCGCGGGATCATCTGGCTGAACAGGGACCTGGACAGCGCGTTGGTGCCCCCCAGGACCAGTCCGATGCCCGCCGCGACCGCGTAGAACTGCCCCGGCTCCCCCTCGCGGGTGAAGAAGGCCGCGATCAACACCACCACCCAGACCGACAGACTGATCATGATCGTTTTCTTCGCGCCGATGGCGGCCGCCACCCGGCCGTGCAGCACTCCGCCGAGGAAGGCGATGAACTGGACGACCAGGATCGTGCTGATCAGCACGTCCTGGCTCAGCCCCAGTTCGACGTCGCCGTACTGGGCCGAGACCTTGAACACGGTGCTGATCCCGTCGGTGAAGACCATGTAAGCACCGAGGAAGGCCAGGGTGAGCGGCAACCGCCGCGCCTGGCGCAGCGTCGCGGCCAGTTGGCGGAACCCGGCTCCCAGCGTCGCGCGTCCCGTCCCGCCGGGGGCGGGACGGTGATCACGCAGTTTCGCCAGCGGCAGCAGCGTGAAAACGGCCCACCACAGCCCGCAGGAGACGAACACCAGTCGAACCGCCGTCTCCTGGTCGATTCCCAGCATCCCGTGTCCGGTGTAGAGCACGAGGTGGCCGGCCAGGGCGACTCCGCCGCCCAGGTAGCCGAAGGCCCAGCCCCGTGCGGACAGGGAGTCGCGCTCGTCGGCGGTGGCGATCTCCGGCAGCAGGGAGTAGTACACCACCACCGAAGCGCCGAAGCAGACGTTGGCCAGCACGAACATCCCGGCACCGATCCGCCAGTCCTGCCCGCTCGTCAACGCGAGCAGGGCGGTGGCCGTCGCTCCGCCGAACGCGAAGACCGCGAGCATCTTCCGCTTGTCGCCCGTGCGGTCGACGAGAGCCCCGGTCAACGGCAGCACCAGCACCTGGATCACGGCTGCCAGCGAGAGCAGATATCCCCAGAGCGAACCGGCCGGGAAGCTCCAGCCGAGGAGCTCGACGGAGCAGCGCCGGAGAGCGTCGCCTCCAGGGCACGCGTCGACCCCGTTGCGGGCCACATCGGCCTCGGCGGCCTTGGTGGCCACATCGGTCAGGTACAGCGACAGGAACACCGTCGTGATCGATGTGGGAAACACCGAGTTGGCCCAGTCGTACCAACACCAACCGATATGCTCGTCACGTCGAGCGGTTTCGGGTGCGGCTTCCGCACGGTTGGCGGTCATGCGTTCCCGTCCTAGCGTTGAGCGGCTGCGTCGATTGCGCCGAGTACCTTTCTCGGACACCGCTCGACGGAGCAATGCGTAGTTTCACTCAAAAACCGTCCTCGCCCGGTGCGCGGGATCTCCACCGCGGGGGAGCTGGCGGACCGAGCCAGCGTGCGAGCGCTCAGCGGTCCACGTCCCCGACCGCGGAAACCGCCGTCCCACTGGGGGAAGTCGCCCGATCGTGCCGCTGTTCGGGCCACTGCCCCCTGCTGCGCAGCAGCTCGCGCAACACGTCCGGACGATCGGTCAGCAAACCGTCCACCCCGAGGTCCAGCAGTTCCGCCATCTCCGCGGAGTCGTCCACCGTCCACACGTGCACTTCGGCGCCCCAGCGGTGCGCCAGCTCGACGAACCGGGGAGTGACCACGGGAAGACCGCTGTGCGTGCGGGGAACCTGGGCGGCCGCGCCACGCACCAGCACGGAGCGCGCGAGGGCGGTGACGGGGCGCGCTGCCGGGTGGGAGCCCGCCCACAGGCAGGCCACCGATTCGGGGCCCATCGAGGTCAACAGCCCGAACTCCCCGTTGCGCCGCAGCATCCTGAGGCGTCTGTCGTCGAAACCGGCCAGGCAGACCCGGTGCCACGCGTTGTGCCTGCGGATCGTGCGCAGCGTCGGTACCACGGCCGAGTCGGCCTTGACATCGACGTTGATCAACGCCTGCGGCAGCTCCTCGAGCAGCTGGTCCAGCGAGCACACCGGCTCCCGTCCGGCGATCAGCGCGGACCGGACCCGCGACCAGGGCTGCTGGCTTATGCTCCCCGCGCTGTCCGTGGTTCGCGCGAGGTCGGCGTCGTGGTGCACCACGGCGTGACCGTCCGCAGTGGAGTGGACATCGGTTTCCAGGTACCGGTATCCCTCCGCGTGAGCGCGCCGGAAGGCGCTGAGGGAGTTCTCCATGCCTGCGAGGTCGTCGATGTGCCACCCCCGGTGGGCGAACGCGCGGGGGTGCGGACCGCGCAGGAAGGGGTGGTTCCGGGACAGCGGTGGGAAGGAGCCGAACACCGCTCCAATGTCTCGCGGGGCGCGCGTGGCGTGGACGCCGGGGCCTGCGCGCTTTTCGCCCGCTCCTCGGGAGTGGGACCGGGCCGGCTGGCGGCCGCCTCGCGCGCGGAATCCGAACCACACGGGAGTTTTTTCGGCGTGGCTGCCCGCAAATGAGCCTGTTTCGGACTAGCGTGGTGCAGCGTGGAGACAACGTCAGACCTCGAATCGCTCGGCACCCGCGGCCGCACACCTCGGCACTGCTCGTGGTGTGGTCGTCGGATACCGGGAGCGGGCAGCGTCGGACGCCCGCGGATGTACTGCGCGCAGTCCTGCAGGCAGCGGGCCTACGAGCGTCGGGCCGCGGTTCAGCGCGGTGGACTTCCCGAGGACGCCGTCGTGCTGTCGGCGGAGGAACTGGACGATCTGCAGGATCGGCTCTTTCAACTCCGGTGCGCGGCCGAGGACATCGCCACCGCGGCACGGGAAGGGGCCCAACAGCACGAGGTGCACGGCTTGGCCCAACAGCTGCTCGACAGTGCGCGTGATCTGGAACGCATCCGTTGATCCCCTGGAAGATCGTGAACTCGCACTCGAATGGAGTATTGTTGTGATTCACGAGACAGGACAAGATATTACGCCGAATTTGCCCCCGAAAGAGTGATCGGCGTGCTGCCCGCACGGGCAGGTGACGTTCGGTCACTCCAGGTCCGGCCAGAAAGTTACGAAGTTGCCTTCAAACTCAGCGGTTTACGGCCTGCGCCGCGCCGAGCTGCGTACTCCCGACCCCGACGCGACCACCCACTTCTACCGGAAGTTGCTGGACTGGACGGTGCTGCGCTCCGAGGAGGGACTCGACTGCTGGGTCGGCGAACGCAGGTGCGCCAGAGTTCGCCCCGACCAAACCACGCAGCCCCCGCAGTGGCGCCTCGTCTTCGCCGGGGCCCCCGAGAACGGTGAACTCACCGGCCCGGAGGACACGTTCGCCAGCATGGTCAAGGGGCGTGCCCAGCACGGTCCCTGGGCGCCACGGCCCCGTCGCGGTGAGCCGTGCTGGATAGAGCTGCGCACGGCGCTGGCCGAATCGGCGGATCGGTTCTGGAGCGAGTCGCTGACCTGGTCGGTGCGCGAGCAGGCCCCGAAGGCCACCTACACGGTGCGGGACTCGGCGATCGCGGCGCGGACGACTCCCCGCGAGTCCGACGGCAGCGTCGGGTGGTTGTGCTACTTCAACGTCGGAGAGCTCGACGGGGCCGCGGAACGGGTGAACGAGCTCGGCGGTTCGGTGCTGGAGCGCGGCCAACACGAGATGCTGGGGGAGACGCTGGTGATCGCCGACTTCGACGGGGTCGTCTCGGCGCTGGTCGCCGACCCCGGTCGTTGGGGCGGGTGAGCCTCCCTCACTCGGGGGACTCGCGGGAGCTGAGCTCCCCCAGCACCCGGTGGGTGCGGTTGGCCCGCACCGAAAGGCGCTGTTCGCGCGCGGTGACGTCGATGTAGGACTGGCTGGAGTTGATCGAGGCGTGTCCGAGCAGCTTCGCTATCTCGGTCGCGTTGGCGCCGTCCTCGGCCAGCCGGGTGGCGAAGGTGTGCCGCAGCGCGTGCACCATCGCGCCGCGCCGGACGCGGTCGGAAATCCCGGCGGCACGCAGGGACTGCTGCACCAGGTACTGCAACCCGCCGCGCCGCAGCGCCTCGCCGCGGTGGTTGACGAACAGCGGCTCGGCCCCGGGGAGACGTTGTCCGAACCGTTGCCCCCTGGTCTCCAGGTAGTCGTCGAGCACCCTCTCGAGGGATTCGTCCACCGGTATCGACCTGTTGGTGCCCCCCTTGCCGCGCACGTGCAGCCGGCGTTCACCGCGCCGTCCGGCCAGGTCGGACACGGTCAGGTCGAGCAGCTCGGCCGAGCGCAGCCCCGTGCACAGCAGTGTGGCCAGCACGGCCAGATCTCGCTCCGGCCACGGGTCGCGGGCCTTGCGCGCGCCCTGGGCGATCAACCGCAGCAGCCGTTCCGGGGTCTCCTCGCCGTCCAGCGGTTTCGGGGTGGTGTCCTGGGTGCGCGGTTTGGGGACCACCGGCATCGGATTGCCCGAGGTGGCCCCCTCGATCACGAGGAAGCGGAAGAAGCCGTTCCAGCTCGACCAGGCCCGGGTGACCGAGGAGGCCGAACGGGTGGCGGCGTGGCGGGCGAAGGCCGAGCGCAGTGACTGCGCCGTGATCGCGGACAGCGGCAGTTCGGCAGGGTCGTGCCCGGTGACCTCGGCCAGCTCGCCCGCGATCGAATCCAGGTCGCGGCGGTAGGAGCGCAGCGAGTTCTCGGCCAGTTTCCTGGCCTGCAGGTGCTCCAGATAGGTCGCTGTCCAGTGCGGCAGCGTCCGCTCGTCCTCGGCGGTTTCGGTGTCCGCGCGCATCCGGGACCACCTCCCAGGAGTAGGGGACTCGTGCCCCGAGTCGATCACACTTGGGGCGATGTTGCCGGAAACGGCACGGCGCCACGGGGGAGCGGCGCCGTGCCGCCGGTCGGTATCGCAGGTTCAGGCCGTGCGGAGGAAGTGGTCCAGCACCCTGGTGCCGAAGCGCAGACCGTCCAACGGCACCCGCTCGTCCACGCCGTGGAACAGCGCGGAGAAGTCCAGTTCGGGGGGAAGGCGCAGCGGGGCGAACCCGAAGCAGTTCATTCCCAGCCTGCTGAACGACTTGGCGTCGGTGCCGCCGGACATCATGTACGGCAGGGTGTGGGCAGCCGGATCCTGGGTGAGCAGCGAGTTGCTCATCGATTCGACCAGTTGTCCCTCGAAACGGGTTTCCACCGGGGGCAGGCCGACCCACTCGCGTTCCACGTCCGGGCCGAGGACCTCGGCGAGCTCCCGGTCGAAGGCCTCCTCGCGGCCGGGCAGGACGCGGCAGTCCACCGAGGCCTCGGCGACCGAGGGGATGACGTTGGCCTTGTACCCCGCGTTGAACATCGTGGGGTTGGCGATGTCGCGCACGGTGGCGCCGATGATGCGGGAGAGGTTGCCGAGTTTGGCGATCGACCCGTCGAGATCGTCGACGGGAAACTCCCAGCCGGTCAGTTCGGTCACTCCGTCGAGGAACTCCCGCACGCTGTCGTTGATCACGATGGGGAAGCGGTGCTTGCCGAGCCGGGCCACGGCCTCGGCGAGCTGGGTGACCGCGTTGTCCTCGTGCACCATCGAACCGTGCCCGGCGCGGGAGCGGACCCGCAGCTTGAGCCAGCGGATCCCCTTCTCGGCGGTCTGGATCAGGTAGGCACGCACGTCGTCGCCGAGGGTGACCGAGTAGCCGCCGACCTCGCTGATGGCCTCGGTGCACCCCTCGAACAGCTCGGGGCGGTGGTCGACCAGCCACTGGGCTCCCTGCAGGCCTCCGGCCTCCTCGTCGGCGAGGAAGGCGAACACTAGGTCGCGCTGCGGGGTGATGCCGTCGCGCTTGAGCCGGCGGGCGGTGGCCAGGCTCATGGCGACCATGTCCTTCATGTCCACCGCGCCGCGGCCCCAGAGGTAGTCGTCCTGGACCGCCCCGGAGAAGGGGTGCACGGACCACTCGGCGGGGTCGGCCGGGACCACGTCGAGGTGGCCGTGCACCAGCAGCCCGCCGCGTTGCTGGTCGGCTCCGGGGAGCCGGGCGACCACGTTCCCGCGTCCGGGGGTGTCGCCGGACTCCACGTAGGTGGTCTCGAAGCCCGCCTCGCCCAGTTTCTCGGCCACGTACTCGGCAGCGGGACGTTCCGGACGCAGCGTGGCCGGGTCGCCGGTGTTGGTCGTGTCGAAGCGGATCAGTTCGCCGGCGAGATCGACGACCTCGTCCTCGGCGCGCCGCAGGCCCGGGTCGGTGTTTCCCGAGCCGTCTTTTTCGGGATCAACATGTGCGCTCACCTGGTCTTTCTACCATCTTTACGGTCAAGCAGGGGGGGTGTTCAAGGGGGCTCGGACCGATCAGTTATTGTGGTGTCACAACGCAATGAGGGGCGGCAACGAGCAGCCCCGGGTTGCACGTCGGAGTGGCGGAAACGGTAGACGCGCTAGCTTGAGGTGCTAGTGACCTATTAGTGGTCGTGGGGGTTCAAGTCCCCCCTCCGACACCCTTACTATTCACCCGGCCCACGGGCTCGATGGTGACGTCGGCCGCGTGGTCATCGGGTTGGTAGCGAATCTGCAGGGAAACAGCTGTGTACAGGTTCGCGAGTTTCTCCGGGCTGGTGTTGGCCAGTGCTGGGCCGATTTCTCCGAGTGAGTCGATCCGTGCGTGAATCTCGGCCTCGCTCAGGGCGCTGCTCGTGGGGGTGGCGTCGAGTTCGGCCTTGGCCGCCGCTCGTTCGGCTTGGGCTTCGTTGATCGTCTCGGCCAATGCCGCGGGGTCCACGCCCGCTTCGATGGCCTCCTGGAACCGGCGGATCCGCGTCTCGGCGTCGGTGACGCGTTTCTGCGCGGCCTCGCGGCTGCTGGACGCGCCGGACTGGTCCTGAGAGGCTGCCAGCGCTTTCACGGTTCGGGTGACGTTGTCGCGGTGGAACAGGTCGGCGAGCCATCCGTTGATCTCGTCGCGGATCATGTCCTCGCGGAGATAGACCGCCGGGGGATGGGACTCCAGAGCGGGTGAGCTCGGGGCGAGCGTGCGGGCCGGGCACCGGTAGTACATCGCGTGCTTGCGGGGACTGGCCTCCATCTTGCGGCCGCACAGCGCGCACCGGACCCGACCGCGGAACAGATAGGTCCGCTTCGTGGGCCGCCCGCCGCGCTCGGCTTTCCGCGCCGTCCGCAGTCCGCCGGTCGACTTCGACCGGCGGAGCAGCTGTGCTTGGGTGAAGTCCTGCACGGTGATCAGGGCCGGATGGGCCGGTTGTCGGGAGCGGACCACCCGGTCCGGTTGGGAGCGGCGGAAGCGGGTCACGTGCCCGGCGGCGACGTCGTCGGGGTCGAGCAGGGTTTCGTGCCTGGTCCAGCGTCCGAAGAAGGCGTAGCCGGTGTAGCGCGGGTTGTCCAGGATGGCGCGAACGGTGCTGGCCTGCCAGCCGTCGGCGAGCCGGTGCCGGTTCTGCCTCGGCCGCTGTGCCGAGGGACAGGGGAGGCCCTCGCGGTTGAGGCCGTTGGCGATGGCCCGATCACCCTGACCGGCCAGGTACTCGGCGAAGATCCGGCGCACCACCTCGGCCGCGGACTCGTCGACGGCCAGCACGCGCAGCCGGTAGCCCTCGGACTCCTTGCGCGGGTTGGGGTGGGATCCACCGTCGACGACGACGTACCCGTAGGGAGCCCGGCCTCCCTGGTGGCGCCCCTCGTTGAGCACCTGGGCATCCATCGCGGCCCGGACCCGGGTCTGGATGTGCTGGCGTTCCGACTCGCTCATCCCGCCCAGCACGCTCATCAGCATCTTGTGCGAGGGGTTGTGGGAGTCGAACTTGCCGCCCAGCTCCGGGACCCACAGGTCCACCCCGTGCGCGGCGAACTTGGGGGCGATCAGCGAGAACTGATTGCCGAACCAGCACCGTGTCCCTTCCCCGACGACCACCGCGTCCCATCCTCGGTCCGGGTCCTTCAGAGCACTCAGCAGTCGTCCGGCCTCTTCGCGTCGCTCCCACGGAACGGAACGGGACTGTCCTATGTCGAAGAACTCGGCGACCACGCTTCCGCCGAGCGGCTCGACGAACTTGCGGGCGTTGCTCAGCTGCCAGTTGTACGAGGTTTCCGGGTCCTGGTTGTCCTCAGTGGAACAACGGCCGTAGAAGGCCACCGCTCCGAGACCGGTGTCCGCGGCTTCGGCGACCTCGACGCCGAGCAGGCCATCGAGCGTCGCCCACGGGTCTTGGCTGATATCAGCGGTCATGTGATCCCTCCTCCGTGTTTTCGTGCGGTAGCTGCGTCTCGGTCAGCTCGATCAGCACGGCAAGCAGTATGCGGCTTCTCGCCGGGGTGAGTACAGGAAGTTCCTCCGGTAAGTGAACAGTTGGGGCTTGCTCCTTTCGATCAGCGCTGTTCATGACGGATCGCTGTCCCCGTCGTCAGGAGAGCTGATTTCATCGTTCGCCGCACGTTCGACGGCCGCGCGGATCTCGGCCGTGAGATAACCACGCACCCGGCGTGTGTCGCCGTCCTCGTTCTGGACGCGATGCCGGACGGGTCGACAGCCGAGCTCACCCATCCGCTGGGCGAACGTGCTCGATTCCGCGTCGAGCGCCTCGGTCAGCTCGGCGGTGGGGACGAACTCACGTACTCCGGGATCGAGATCACCACCGAGGTAGTTCACGACGGAGGCCAGTGGTTCCGTCAGTTCCAGGGACTCGCGTCCGCTCCAGCCGCCGGTTGCGCCGGTGTCGCTGCCGAGAGCTTGGACGACGCTGCTCTGGTCGACGGTTTGGAGGCTGTCGTCCCCGGCTGCGTGACCGCTCAGGGTTCCGGCGGTTTCGCGGAGCGCTCGGCCGCGGGTGCAGATGTTCCGCCACTCGGCGTTGTCCATGTAGTAGGTCTGCACGGTCACGGCGAGAACCTCGGAGCCGGTGTCGGACTCGGAGTCCGGGCGGAGGATGCCGACTCCCTTGTGTTTGGGAAGCAGCCCAGAGGCGTCGTAGCCGCGGGTGTTCATCTGTTCCCCGAGCACGATGTTGGAGTCCCGCCAGTCCATGACGCGCAGCGCGAACCGGGAACCGAGCACGGCGCGCAGTCGCGGAGGGATCGTGTTCGAATCCGGCCGCTGGGTGGCGAGGACGACCACGATCCCGACCGCCGGTCCCTTCCGGGCGAGGTAGGCGAGAAGGTCGGTGATGTAGGCGCCGAGCGTGGTCTTCTTTCCGCCCACGTCCTGCCGCGTCGTGTTCTCCAAGTAGACCTGAACCTCGTCGATGATCACGGCGGTGATCGGCATTCCGAGCTCGGGATCTCGGGAGATGCCCGGTGTGATCTTCGATTCGGGGCAGACATCGTCGTCCAACGCGGACATCTTGGTGAACCTGGACTGCACCTCGGCGACCAGTTCGACGAGACGGTCACGGACGGTTTCGACGTGTTCGAGTTCGTCACCGCAGACGAAGCGGTGCGCGACGGCCCCGGCCGCCTCCCAGTCCTTGCCGCCCTTGCCGTCGAAGACGTAGAGCCGTGTGTACGGATCCAGGATCAGTCCTGCGGCTGGAAGCCGTGCGGCGAAGGTCTTCCCCTGTCGTGGGATCGCGCCCACCACCAAAGACGTCCACACCAGCTGCAGGTCGATTCGCCGGTTCCGCGCGTCCTGCCCGAACGGGATCGGGCGCCACGCGTCCCACCGTTTCGCGTCGAGCAGCGGGAAGCGGACAGGCGGTCCCGAGTACGGGTCCTCGTCGGCGATCCAGAGAAAGACCCGCCCCGCGTGCCCGCCGCGGCCGCGTACCCGCTCAACGATGAGCTGCATCTCGTCCACGGCCAGCGCCGATGCCAGCGCCTCCCGGTTCTTGATCGCATCGGCGGCTTTGCGGGTAGCCGGGAGGTCGACGGTGACCGCCCACCCCGCTCCGTCGTGCGCGGCTCGCTCGACCAGCCGCAACGATTCGTCCTTGCCGATCAACTTCGCGTCGCGGAAGGCATCGACGAGGAGTTGCGGATCCATCGTCCAAGCCAGGGTCCTCGGTCCGGACAGGGACGGTTTCCGCCCCGGTGATCCGTCCTTGCGACGACCGAGGAACGCCAGTGCGACCGCGCAACAGCTCCCCGTGATCCACAGCGCTGCAGAGCCGTAGACGAGATCGGCCACGGCGACCAGCACGGCGGCCGTGATCGTCACGGCCACAGTGACCTTCCAGCGGAACAGCGTCAGGGCGCGGATCTCGGTGAACTTGTCGGCGAGCTTTTCCGAGTGCTCGGCGGCCTCCCGGTAGTCGTGCACCCGAACCCACCGACGCCAACCGCGTACGGCCGCCAACAGTCCCCGACCTGCCGTGGTGGTGAACCGCCACGGCGCTCGCAGCGCGAACGCCGTGGCGTCCTGAACCGCTTGTTTCACGGCCTGTCGTGACTTCAGAGCTGCCGGTACGCGTGATGAACGCTGCCACCGGTTCACGAACCGCCGCCACAGCCTCGACGCCGAAACCCCCGAAGCGTCCTCGACCAGCTCGCCTTCGAACACGTGCGGCTCGATCTCCGCGGAGGTGGTCGTGGTGCGAAGGCTCCTGTCTTGCTCGCTCATCGCCGATCACGCCTCGAACGAGGGGTCTCCTCCGTCAGCACCGTCAGAGCCCGGGTGAGCGTGTACGACGCGATCACCGCCGGTAGTCCCAGCACGATCAGCAACAACGTCGTGCTTCCGGGGTGAGTGATCACGATCCACTGCACGCCCACGATCCCCGCGGCGGTGAGTGCCGTTCGTCCGGTCAGCGACATGAGGCGCGTACCGGTCCGGGCGGTGTCCGCGGCTCGTCGGGCGGCCCGCACGCTGAAGCGCCAGGAGAGGACCAGCACCAACACCAGGGTCAGCAGGACACCGAGAGCGGCGAGTACCTGAGTGGGGGTCAGGTGCACGGTCACCACACATCACCTCCTTCGGTGTCCTCGGCGCGCTCTCCGCGGCGGAGCCAGTGCGGATGGAGTTCTCGGCGGTCGTCCTGGGACAGAGCTCCCCAAACCCCGAGCGTGCGTTCGCCCTCCGCGCGCAACTCCAGCTCCAGGCACTCGTCCTGCACCGGACAGCCCGCGCAGAGCAGTGCGGCGAGTTCCGCGTCCGTGAGGGGGTGCTCGTGGCCCGGTGGCCGCTCATCCGCGGGCGAGGGCCACATGCAGGAACCGTCGCGCTGGACGAGCTCGGTGAGTGCGGCACGTGGCACCCAGCGCAGCCGGTCCAACCGCCACGCGATGCCGATCAGTCGGAGGTCGTCGTACGAATTCGTCATCACAGACCACCTCCGGACCGTCGGTTGCTTCCGGTGCTGGTTTCCCCGCGGTCGGTCGGACCGTCGAGTGCCTGCATGAGCGCCTTGGCCGGGATCAGCAGCCGACCGCTCCGCAGCACGGCGCGGAGGCTCCCGGCTCGGATCGCGTGCGATACCCGTGAAGGATCGACATCGAGGATCAGGGCGACTTCTCGGATCGTGTAGCAGTCCGAACGCCTGACTTCGGACATGGCGAAACGCATGAGAATCCTTAGTTGGTTGATGATTTCATCGATTTTGCGCTGATTTCAGCGCGTTTGTGGAATGACGTGTGATCCACGGGGCGATGAATGAAATGTCGTTACGTGGAGCTGGAAGAGAACCGTTAGCCTCGGCGCTGAGGCGGAGCGCGGAGGAATAAGTGTCAGAAGACTGGGCGGCAGTCGCCGCGGCCATCGACGAGCGCGTAAAAGCGTTGGGGTGGCGTCAACGGGAACTCGCGGATCGCTCCCTGGTCTCGCAAGCGATAGTCCGGGAGATCCAGCACCACACGGTCGAACGGCGTCGGAGTCAGCGGACGTTGGAGTCGCTGTCCGTCACGCTTGGTTGGCATCCCAAGCACCTCGAAGCCGTGTTGCACGGACGCAGGCCACCCGAACCGGACAAAGCCGAGGGCGATGATGACGCCCTCCGGGCTCGTTTGGACGGGATCGAACAACGGCTGTCCGAGCTCACCGAGCGCGTGGACGGTCTGAGAGCCGACCTGAACACGGTGGTCGAGCATGTCCGAACGACTCGATAGCGCCGGTCTCGCTTCTGTGTCGGAATTGGCTTTTTCCATGCCATTGATTTCATCCGACATTCGCGTTGATCCCCATGAATCGACGACGCAATTCCGGTGTACGAGCGGTGCAGATTCGATGCACGACGCATTTGTGGAGGCGTGAGGCATGGAGCAGACGAGCGATTGGACAGGACGTAGTGCCTGCGCGTTACAGGCCGCTTCGCGGCTGAGTAACGAGTCGTTCGCGGAACGCCTGGGAATCGCCGTCAGGACGGTCGCCACGTGGCATCAGAAGCCGAACCTGCGACCGAAGTCCGAGATGCAACAACTTCTCGACACGGCGTTGGAACAAGCCTCCCCGTCGGTCAGGGAACGGTTCGCAGCCCTCACGTCCGGCTCATCGGACGACGAGCGCGCTCGAAGCGACGGGGAGCGCGACGAAGCGGTAACCGAGGCCGAGCAGCGACTCAGCTCTGATCAGAACATCGTCGCCGCACTGGACTGGCTCGACCGCCAGAGCGGTTGGCAACCGGGAACGGCTCGTCGGAAGACCGCCGCGAGGCTGGTTGGTCAGAACGCCCACTCGTTGCAGGATCGCGGAAAGCGACGCGGACGCGTGAACCAACGCGACATCGCGCGAGCCCTGAGCGAGTACTACGGCGACAGAACCGGAAGTTACGGCCTTTACGGCGCTACCTGCGGTCGCGATGCTGGGATCACCAGCAGTGTCCTCACCTGCCCCGAATGGTTGGATCTCGACGCTTCGCTGGTCGCGGCCAATGATCGGCTCACCGTCACCCGAGCCGCGATGGATTCCAGCAGATCGTTGGACGCGGAAGCCGCGGAACACGCCGTTGAACGATTGACCGAGACCCTGACGCTGGGAACCCGACTCGTCGACATGCCCCTGTACCGGCTCCTCGGAACGGAGATCAGCAAGGGATTGATTTCCGGTTCGGTCGGTATCGCCCACTTCGTCGAGTACGCGTTGACCGCGGATCTCCTCGAAGGGGAACTGGTCGACGCGCTCGCGTCCGGTAACGCGACCCAACCCGGCGCGCTGCCCCTCCGCGACAGGTACCTCCCGGATCTCGCTTCGGTTCTCGACCTGCCCGGACGGCTCTGCGCAGGTGGAACGCTCGCCCTGTGCGCCATCGCCCGCCCAGCCAGCCCCTACCGCGGCGAAGCCGACTACCTTCTCCTGGTGCAGGAGCGTTCAGGACACGTCGTCAACGCCGCGCGCAGCCTGGCGGTCACCCCCAAGGGCTTCCACCAGCCGTTGACCGATCCCCGGTCCGACGCGCAGGTCGGCGCCACGCTCCGCCGCGAGCTGGAAGAGGAGCTGTTTGGGCGAGAGGAGATCGACAACACGGTCGGCGATCAGCGCAAGGCCGATCCGATGCACCCGAGCAGGTTGTCCGGGCCGATGAGCTGGCTGCTGGACGAGGCCGCTCGGGTGCGAATGGAGTGCACGGGGTTCGGCTTCAACCTGGTCAGCGGGAACTTCGAGTTCCCCGCCCTGATCGTCGTCGAGGACGAGGAGTTCTGGGAGCGTTATGGCGGGCAGATCGAGGCCAACTGGGAGTCGTCGAACCTGCGCCAGTACTCCAGCCTGGACAGGGAGTTGCTGGCTGAACTGGTCCACGACGTGGCCTGGAGCAACGAAGGGCTGTTCGCGTTCCTGCAGGGGCTCCGGCGGTTGTCGGAACTCGGTGGTGAGAGAGTTGCGTTGCCGGACGTAGAATGGGAGATGCGGTAGTGGGCACCAACTGGCACAGCGGGAACGCTTCCGACGACGGGCAGGACACCAGGGGATGGTTGCTCGGACACTTCATCGACCCTCCCGAGGACGTGCGCGCCACGGAGGCTCTCGAAGTGAAATGGGGCCACCACGCCTCGGGGGAGAAGCGTTCCGGGTGGACGGCCGACGACCAGCGAACGACTCTGCTGCTGCTGGTTCAGGGGCGGTTCCGCCTGGAGCTCACCGAAGGCAGCTTCACACTGGAACGGCAAGGTGACTACGTCGTGTGGGGAGCGGGGATCGACCACTTCTGGGAAGCCCTCACCGATTCGGTCGTGATCACCGTCCGATGGCCCTCCTCGACCTGATCACGCCTGCATCGCCGGATCGACGGCAGGAAGATCGACCCGCTCGTCCCCGAGTGCACTGAGCCGACGGATTCCCTGGAGCATCGCGAACAACCCCTCGTTGCTCCAGGACTCGTCGGACAACAGCTCGTTCATCAAGTCCCGGTCCGCGCTGGAGTAGAGGCGCAGTCCGGCCGTCTCCCAGTTGGCTTCGAGCTGTCCACCGTACTGCTTCCAGAACTCCTCGTCCTCGACGACGATCAGGGCGGGGAACTCGAAGTTCCCGCTGACCAGGTTGAAGCCGAACCCCGTGCACTCCGTTCGTACGCACTCGGGGTGCTCGGTGATCCAGCGCATCGGTTCGGACAGCCGGCTCGGATGCATCGGGGCCGCGATGCGCTGCGGACCAGCGGTGCTGTCGACCTCGCTGCGACCGAACAGCTCCTCCTCCAACTCCCTCCGGAGGGTTACCCCGATCGAAGCGTCGGCGCGGAACTCCTTCAACGGTTGATGGAAACCCTTGGGGATCACGGCCAGACTCTCGGCAGCGTTGATCACCTGGTTGGAACGCTGTTGGACGAGCAAGGCGTAGTCGGCTTCGCCGCGGTAGGGGCTGGCTGGGCGGGCGATGGCGCACAGGGCGAGCGTTCCACCTGCGCAGAGCCGTCCGGGCAGGTCGAGAACCGAAGCGAGATCCGGGAGGTACCTGTCGCGCAGCGGCAAGTTGTGCCGTTGAGCGCCGCTGTCGGAACCGATCGTCTTGATCAGCTCGTTTTCGAGGAGATCCGCCGTCAGCGCGTACTCGACGAACGGGACCAGGGAAACCGTGCCGTCGATCGAGCCCGGCTTGATGTCGATGTCCAGCAACCGGTACAGCAGCTCGTTGGAGACCCGCACGTCCAGGGCGGCTGCTTCGGTGAGCCGGTCCACCGCGCGAGTCGCATCGAACTCGCCGGGAGCAGCGTGGTCGCTGGTGGTTGTGAACGTCAATCGGTCGTTGTCCGGAGTCAGTGGGCACGCCAGGTCGAGCCAGTCCGGGCGCGTGAGGATGCTGGTCGCGATCTCGCGATCGTCACATCGCACGTGGTACGTGTTCCGCCGTGTCTCCACGGGTCCGTAGTAGTCGGACAATGCGTCGACCAGTTGGCTACGGCCCACCTTGGCCCGCTGCGCGTGCCAATCGTGCAGGTCCGTCGGGGGAGACTGGGCGAGCTGTGACCGTACTTGTTGCTCTGCTGTCCGGGATGACCACTGCGCGCGCTGATCGAGCCAGTCGCAGGCCGTCTCCAGTCCGGCGTTCGTGGAGTGCTCCCGCAAGGCTGTCCCTGTGGTGCTGGGGAGTTGCCCTGCGTTGAGCTGAGAACGGCCGCTCGTGACCTCGCTGGAGGGCACGGGGTTCGATGGTTCGGCGAGAAGGTCGTCGATGCTCTCGTCGAAGATGCGTTCGAGCAGTCGAGCCGTGGCCGGGCGAACCGGGCCGAGTGGCTTTCCGCCGGTTCCGCGGCCGGATGCGAGACGTTGCAGATGACGTAGCCCAAGTGTTCCGGGCTCACCGTGCTCACGGGCGAACGTCTCGGCGTATTCGGCGAACTCTTCGAGGGTTTGTCGGCGCTCCCGGATTCTTTGTTCGAGCACGGTCCGAAAAGTCCGCACTGTCGTTCTCCTTCGTGCTGTCCGGTCGGTCTCGTGTCGTCGCGATGTCGTGCGCGAGTCGTTCTGGTGCTCCGTCGCCGCTGACAGGCTGTCGTCAGTCTGCCACGGACCGCGCCAGGAGCGGTCCGCATGAATCGTCCGGCAGCGACGCTCTCCGCCTCTGTCGCGTCGCTGCCGGACATCCGGTCGCGGGCGGAGCCGGTGAACACCCTTCGTTTCTCGGCTCCGCCCGCGCTCCGTTGCGAGTGGAGGTCAATTGTGGACGCGAAGATGCGGTGGTTCCAGTACCGGAACGGCGTAGCGGGGCAGCGGCATCGTGTCGCGCACTGTGAGGATCAGTCCGCTGGGGGAGGGACGTGGTCGTGGTGTCGCCATGAGTTCAGCCCCACGGAGGTGGAAGAAGTCGCCGAGCCCGGTGCCGCACCGGAGGCGGAACAAGCAATTCCGGGCGCGCCGTGTGTTCCGTGCCTAATGTTGGTCATGGGCGCCACTGCCGATGGAGCTGCCAGCGGAACAGAACTCGGCGAAGCACATAATGCGCCTGCATCCTCGTGGGGTGATGTGCTCGATGGTTCTGCTGTGGAACCTGCCGGAGCGGTGGAAACGACAACCGTCACCGGGGAGGCAGCGGAGGAATGTCCGCCGAAAACCGTGCTCGCCATATCGATGCTCAAGGCACAATGGTTGCTCGACGACGCTGCGCACGATATCAGCGGTGGCCGCTACAGCACCGCGCAGGCGAGCGAGCTGGTGGAAATCCTCGAAGAGCTGTCTCGACTCATGCGCGAAACCATCGGAGACGAGCACCGTTGATCCCGCAAACGAGGAGAAACACGAGCGGCAAGCACCATGTCAGAAGCGATCCTGTCGGCTACGTCACCGCGTTCCGCGGTGACCTCTACGCACCCTCTCTGACCCTGATGAAGCGCGTCCTCGACGGCCTGCGTCGCCTGTAACCGTGGACTCCGGGCCCGGCCATAGCGCACGGAGAGGTTGTCCCGCTGTCCCGTCCCAGCCTCAAGGGCCGTCCCTGTGTTCTGTACCGGGGGACTGGGACGGCTGGGACACCCCCAAGGCCCCGTCCCACCTAGTGCTTATGACTCATTTTCGCAGATCGTCAGTCTTGCAGTCCTGTCCCGGCTATCCTGTCCCGTGCAGGAGTGCTGAGACAAGTG
Source organism: Actinopolyspora sp. BKK2 (assembly GCF_011291845.1). NCBI lineage: Bacteria > Bacillati > Actinomycetota > Actinomycetes > Actinopolysporales > Actinopolysporaceae > Actinopolyspora > Actinopolyspora sp. BKK2. The sequence continues at coordinate 474,876 of NZ_JAANTE010000004.1, forward strand.
GACGACTGAACCACGTAGGTGGTGAGATTTATCCAGCGTCAATAGTAATTGAGCTGCCCAGTTTCGAGATCCTAGTATTCGAGGATCAAGGTTTGCCACGGATTACTCAGTCAGGAAGTGGCCTCTTACACTGGAATCGACACGGCCTCCCCGAGCTTGTTGGGAGTTCTTGGTGGTTACTCAAGAGAGCTATTAGATAAGCTAACTTGAGCGTTTCCATCTTAATTTTTGGAGTTCGGAGACGAGGATAGCTGGGGCGTAGTAGACCTTGGTAAGGAGGAAGCAGCGGAGTTGTCGAGGATGTGTCACTGGATTAGGGCGGCGAAGCTGCGTTCACCGAGCTTCTGAACCTGATCATAGGGCCGATTGGTGTGACGGTAGGACTTGGCCAGTCCGCGACGTTTGTACGAAGTGAGGATGCCGCAATTGCTACCACACGGGTAGTCCTCCTCGTTGAGGGCGCGTCTCTCGACTTACTGGAAAGCACTAGACTATGGTGGGTGCGTGCGGCGGTGAGGTTGTGCACCGATCCAGATAGCCGGTGATCCCCGGACCAGGCGTCCGGTGTGGGTCGATTAGTCTCTGGTGGTTGAGATTGTGGTGGCGATGTTTGCTGAAGTAACACAGCTGCTCGTGGACAACGAGGCGGTTTATCGCGATGGATGGTGCCACGATGTAGTTCGAACCGCTCGAGTATATGCGCCATAAGATGGCTTGCAGGTTCAGAGCCCAGGTAGTCAGCAGCGCGATGGTCTTGCGAATGTAGCGAAGCACAACAGCCAGACTGATGCCGAAATTCCACGATCAATACTCATAGATTCACCGGTGCACAGATGGACCAGCATTAGCAGCGCCTGACAGCTTGCCGACAGTCGTCTCCAAAGCGACGGATTTTGGCGTCGCTGAGCACGTAGCAGACTGGCTAAGTAAAGTATCATGGAAAATAGAAAACGGAACTTCGACGGATAAGAAACCACCGAATTTCTTAGTAGCTCTCGGACGTGTCTGGGTCGACTCCCTGTTTATCAGAGCTTCGTCTGTATCCAGCCCTGATAAGCAGCTGACTAGCTAAAACTAGGTTGGTAAAGTTCCTTCTAGACTTGTTGTTGGGTTCCATGTAGGATGCTTATATCATAACCTATTGTCCTATTTAGCTAGGAGAATTTTGAGTACCGGTAATAATTCCAGGGCCATTGAAATGGCAAAGCTTTATGAGGAAGGTTTCACCATGTCCTCAATCGGTAAAAAGTATGGAGTAACCCATGAACGTGTGCGTCAAATTTTGAAAAAAAATGGCCGAATAAGCAATGCCGAGGCGCGCAATGTTCGATTGGCGACTCGAAATGATCGCCAAAACCAGAAAATTTCGAATTTTTTGGAAGGGCACAAAGAGTCTATTAGTTTTTTGGCGGAATCCGGAATTTCTCGCTTGGAGGCAGAAAAAAGATTCAACTTGATATTTCCTCATCTTGATGGGGATATAATTAGTCGTGCTTTTGATGCATCGGGTGAGATTTTTGAGATTGATTATCCGGATTACTATCGTTTTTCTGACAATCTTTTGGAGGGGGCTGTTTGGTTTGTGATCGGTCGAATGCTGAATCTTCATCGCAATCATTCTGTAGCGATTAAAGAGATGGACACCGAAGAAGCGCTAGAAATATCAAAAACTCTACAGGAAGAAAATTTTTCAGAGGAGGATGTATCAAATATTATTTGTTTGATAATCTCTGCGCGTCATTATTTGATCACAGGAAAGGAAGATGTGACATTGACGGGCAAGCTCTATCGTGATTACCGTGCTGAGATTCTTGAGGAGTTTGGAAATTCATCAAGAAAAGGGAGTTCGTCGTGGCCTCCAACTGACCAAACAATAATGAAGCGTTTGGGAAATGGTTATTGGGCAGACGCAATGAGGAATATTGGTGTATCCCCAGGAACTATAGGAAGGTCTCGCGGGCTCCTGGTATTTGAAGAAGAAGATTACACTCAGGCAGTGGCAGATTATTTAGATCACGCTGCGCTAAGTGGTCAGGTTCCTACCTTTGATAGGTATAGTAATTGGGTAGCAGCTGAAGAGCGATCTGGGCGACGCAGGCCTTCATCAGACTCTGTTAGGATTCGCTACAAGACGTGGACTAGCGCTAAGCGAGCTGCATATTCAGAAAAACCTTCGTCGGAAACAAATAATCAAATAAGTGGAGAGAGAGTAAGCTCAGTAGGAACTGATGCACTCCACAGGGCGCAAACTGAACTTGATCTATTTCTGGAAAGTTCTTCTGGAATTCGACGACAAGACATTCCTTCCGAGTCGCTTAATTTTGTTAAAAAATTTGCGGAAGAATTCGAGATAAATAGGAGAGACTGGTTGCGATCGATGATTAAAGCAAATCCTTATTCTGTATCAAATAGATTGGATGGCGATTTTAGAGGAAAACTTACAAAGAAAATTATATCCGAACTAAAAGTTGCAAATCCGGATTTAGACTGTATTCTTCCTGATAAGTACTTTGATAGTCTGCTTGCAGATGGAGATCCACGGGATATGGATGGATGGGTACCCTATGAAGCTCAGCAGGAAATAGATAGTATTTCAGAGGAAGATGTAAGGCGTTTCAAGGTTATACGCTGTTTGCGCAACTTTGCTACACATAATTCTTCTGAATCTCGTCAGAAATTAGAGGATGCGATTAGTCAAATTGCTGACATCGACCAGCGATTTAATATGAAACAGACTATAACTCGGCGAACTCTGGGCGATTGGCTTTGTTCGTCTAATCAATTTAGGTTGCGCTACCTTTGTAGTTGTATATCTAACATATGGCGCGCGATGATTGTGGGGGAAAATTTTATTTTGCGAAAAATTTAGTAATTGGGTGTTTGATCGGGTTGAATGTTACGAACTTCATTAAGACCGTGTCCTACGTGGTGGCGACTCGTTGATCTTGGTGTGAGTGGTGATCGGTGGAGTTGGATCGTGCCGGAGGGGCTGTGGGAGATCGTCGAGCCGCTGTTGCCGGCGGTGCGGGTACGGCCCCAGGGTGGTGGCACGGCCAATATCGATGACGAGGCCGTATTCGCCGCGATCGTCTATGTCCTGGTCAGCGGCTGCTCTTGGCGGCACGTGCCCCCGTGTTTCGGAGCGTCGAAGTCGACGGTGCACCGCCGGTTTCGGATCTGGACCCATGCGGGCGTGTGGGGCCGACTGCACCGAGCCGTATTGGATCGCCTGGCCGCCGAGGAGCTGGTAGAGGTCGCCCGCGTGCTGCTCGACTCGACGCAGGTACGGGCGAAAAAGGGGGCGCCCACACCGGTCCGAGTCCCGTGGACCGGGGCAAACCAGGTTCCAAGCTGCATCTGGTATCCGATCCAGCCGGACTGCCTCTCGTGGTCGGTCTCTCGGCCGCCAACACTCACGACAGCGAAGGACTGATCCCCATGCTCTCTGGACTCCTATCGAGACACGACCCAGCTCGGGGACGCCAGGCCAAACCGAAACGACTCTATGCCGATAAGGCTTACGACCGTTCTGACCTGCGTCGATGGGTGCGCGGCAAGCACATCACTCCACGGATTGCCCGCAAGGGAATCGATGCCAGCGACCGTTTGGGACGGCATCGCTGGACTATTGAACGCACCTTCTCCTGGCTGTCCGGCTACCGCCGCCTGGCCCCACGCTACGAACGCGATCCGCATCTCTACCTGGGGTTTCTCGGTCTTGCAGCGACTTTAACCTGCTACAAACAGCTCACTCGACGAACCACGTAGGACACGGTCTTAACATGACCATTGGGTGTGGTTGGTCCAAGCTTGCCCCTATGCGGTTGCCGGAATGCGTTGGACGAGTCAGCCGCGTTCCTGGCTGAATCAGTGATATGAGCGAAGCCGAGAAACCCAGATGTCTTCAGAACTTGGCAGACCTTGGTGAGCAGGGTCGTTGGTCTTCAGCTCGGCTCTCTGTGCGTGCGGCCGGGGATGGCGACGAACGGACGCTGGCGAAGATCGACCACAGCACTTGGTCGTGGGAGGTGGCGCCGGTGCCGTTGTGGCCGCTGGAGAAGCCGTTCTTCGATGATCAGACTCATCCGGAGAACGTCCTCGTGGCCGAGGATCAAGGACAGGTGGTCGGCTATGTGAAGCTGCGTCCGGCCTCGCTGGCTTATCGGAAAGCGGCGGCAGCCAGTCGCCATGTCCAGCAGGTGCATGGGTTTGCGGTGGACCGGAACTGCCAGGGACGGGGTGTTGGGCGTTTGCTTCTGGAGGCCGCCCGCCAGGAGGCCGTTCGGCGGAAGGCGCGGCGCATCACATTGCGGGTGTTGAGCACGAACAGTCGTGCTCAGGCACTCTACCGTGCCGGCGGCTACCACGTCGAAGGCGTCCTCGAGGGGGAGTTCTTCATTCAAGGTCAGTATGTCGACGATGTGTTGATGGCTCTGGACCTGACAGCTGCCAAGTAGACCACGAATCCTGTTGACCTGGTCTTCTGATGCGGGTCAACCAAACTCGTCGTGCTCGCCGGGGGCGTAGCGGTTCCAGTTGCCGCCGGCTTCGGTCAGGGCGCGGATGGTGTGTTTGTCGTGGAAGCCGAGCATGGTGGCGACGACGGGTGCTGGGGCTTGGAGCACGAGGTGGCGCAGGGCTGAGGTGCGTCCGGTTTGGATGGGGATGCCGTGGCGGCGGAGGGCGTCGCCGAGGCTGCGGTGTTGGAGAGGGTGGCCTGGTTGTCGGCCGGGGAACAGCCAGTCCGATTCGTGGTTCGCTCCGGTGGATGTGGTGCGTTCGGTGAGCAGGTCGCGGAGCAGGTCGGCCAGTGGGGCGGGTGCGGGTGTGGGGGACTCGCCGAGGTGTAGGAGAACGTCGTCGTGATGGGTGATCACGTCGTGGGTGGTCATCCGGGCGATGCGGCTGACAGGTTGGGCGTAGAGCAGCACGAGCAGTCCTGCGACGCGTTCCCGCAGCGGGATCGTGTGGTCGGTGGCGAGTCTGCGAACACGTGCGAGTCGGTGGTGTTGGGCCATCGGTGTGGGGTTGGTGGTGGACTTCCATGCCCAGCTCAGCCGGGGCATGTGCCCGGCCCGCATGGCCCAGCGCAGGAACGCTTGGGCGGGCCGACGGGTCGCGTAGTGCTCGGTATGCCAGGCGTCGAGGTCGACCTGGGTGCAGTGCTCAAGGTCGGTGCGGGCTTCGTCGAGCCAGGTCAGGAAGTCCGCAGCGCGGTTGATTCGCTGGCGGGATTCGTTTGTCGCGCTCGGACGGAGGGGTTGGTGTCCGGCGGTGCGGCGCAGGCGTCGCAGCTCGTGCCAGGTGGCGAAGCGGTGGATGAGTTGGGCGTGTTCGGGGCGCTCGATGTCGGCCAGGCGCTGGGTGAGCCAGCGTTCGAAGAGCATGAGCTGCTTGTCTGCGTGGGGCAGGACACCGTGGTGGGTAAGCAACTCGCGGACGAAGGAGGCTGTGCGCCAGTCCGACAGTCCAGCCAGTGCTTCGTGCGTCATGGGAAGCTCTTCGCGGGCCAAGGCCGTCAGCAGAGCTGGGCCGCGTGACCGCGCGAGCCAGCCCAGTTCTCGTTTCGGGCGCCGAGTCGCCAGGACACCTTCCAGCACTGGCACCAGTTCCGGGCGGATCTGCCCGGTGCCGTCGTCGAGCGTGTGGACGAGCTTGTCGGCCAGGGTGCAGCGTTCGCAGAGGCGCCCGCGAAGCAGGCAGCCCTCGAATCCGCAGCGGTCGCAGAAGAAGTCGCGGGTGATGCCCGCGCAATCCCGGCAGACCGAGTTCGCATCACCCGGATTCCGGCGGCCGGGTAGCAGCCGGTGGACGCCGCAGTCGGGGGCAGTCGCCCCAGGTGTGGACGGCGTGGTCGAAGCAGGTCCGACAGATCGGGCCTTCCCAGTTGGCGGCCTTGGCCGCTCGGCGGCCGCAGCGGGCGCAGTCACGGACGTGCCAGCGCTCGAACTGCTCTCTCGTGGAGGCCGGGCTCATCACTGTCCACGCAGGCGGGCGCGTTTGGGGGTGATCGCGGCCGGGTCGATCACGGCGTCATCGGTGGCGGTGGTGCGGCCGGAGGCGTTTTCGGCGGTGGTGGCGATCAACTCGGCCGGGCTGCATTCGAAGATGTCGCAGAGCGCGGCCAGCACGGCCAGCGACAGCCGTTCCGGGTTGCCGGTCGCCAACCGATGCACCTGCGACACCGACAGCTCGATACCTCGGTCGCGCAGGAGTGGAACGAGTTCGGTGGTGGAGAACATGCCGTGTTCGGCCATGAGTTCGCGGAGCCGCCAGTGGTAGCTGACCTGGCGTTTCATCGTGCCCTCCGGTTCGGGTCGAGGGCCGCGCCGAGGGGGTCGTCCAGGGCGCGGCGCAGGGTGCGAGTGCGAAAGTCCGACGACACGCACGTGTAGATCGAGGTCGTCGAGGCGTGTTCGTGCCCGACCTGCTGCTGCACGAAGAACGGGTCCCAGCCGGCCTCGATCAGATGCGTGACATAGGACTGGCGGAACGAATGGAAGTCCAGTCCCGGATCGAGACCCAGCGCCTCCCGATAGCGAGCGAACCGCGCGTCGAGCTGGCTCAGCGCGATCCGCTCGGCCCGCTCCGAGGGCCACAACGCTGGGCTGTCGGCACGACCAAAGGCGGGCCGGACCTGCGTGATCCATTGACCCAGGATCTCGGGGGTCCAGTCCCAGACGGTCAGCACGCTGCGGCGTTTCGGTGGTGAGCCCTTCTTGGCCTTGCCGTGCCGGACATAGGCCACACCGTGATCGCCGAACTCGGGCACGTGCGGATTGCGGCCGAGATCGGCCAGATCGAGCATCCGCACCTCGTTGCGGCGCAGACCGAAGGAGTAGACGATTTTGAACAGCGTGGCATCGCGAAACGCGGGCAACCAGCCCTTACGTCCGGCGACCCGCACCCGCGCGACTTGCTCATCGGCGTAGTCGAAGAACCGCTCCAGCTCATCGAGGGTAAACGCCCGCTTCGCCGGGTCGGCCTCACCGTCCTGAACGTGCACCGCGGTGTTCCACTCGTGACAGACCTGCACCGGATGCGTGCCGAAACGCTGCTCACACTCGACCGGCCACTGATACACCGGATCAGTGACATAGCCGCAGAACCCGTGCACCGCCTCCTGGTAGGCCCGCAACGTCGAGTGCTTCAGACGCCGCACGGCCCGCAGATCACCGAACCACTCGTCGGCCAGCTGCGGACTCCACTGCCACGGAAACGCATTCGCATGCCGGGCGAACGCCCGCACCACCTTCTCCCGGCCGTCGATCGTGGACAGCGCCAGATTCCGCGCCAACTGCTGGTTACGTCACCCCTGAAGCATCGCCGAGAACACCTGCTCCTCCGGGCGCAACAACGACACTCCGTCGACCAGATGCAGCCGCGCGAGGCCCGGAACCCGCCCACCATCGGTCACGTGTCATCACACTCCGTAGATCGCATCTGATGCGAGATCATCGCATCCAATGCGATCACGGCTGCATTCCCCCTGGACACCCTGCTACCGGCGACTGAGGGACCACATACTTCTCACTGCTGATCCAGTAGACTCAATGCCTCAACCAGCACGTCACCACCCTAGGTCACTGGCTGATTCCCTCCAGCCCGGCGAACCACATCGCACAACGACCTGAAATCGCATCCGATGCAATACAAGTCATTTGGAACATCCGAATGGCAGATATCGCTAAGCGCGGACCGGTTCCGAGAGTCGCTCGCGGGGCGATAGGTCATACCCGACGGGGCTGGCTCCCCCGAAGACATCTTGTACAGTGGCTGACATCACAATGGAGGGATTTAGGCGCTCGCGCGCTCCCGCGCGTCTAGCGCTGGTCCGTTTCCTCGAAATCAGAGGGTTGCACACATCGGACAGCCCGATTTTTCGGTACACTGATCACAGCATCGCTGTCGGAGACGTTTCGTGCTGATGTGTCCTCCGGGGGTCCATATGCCAGCAGATGGGTTCAGTCGGATACGACAAAGAGGACAGATGAGCACATACTGTCGACACGATGAACGCGTTCCTGGATCCTCCGTTGGTGGGAGGTGCTCAGGACCGCCTGCAAAGTGCTTCAGGTGGGAGCTGCGGTCGCACAGATCTGGCTGGGGTATCTGACCGTTCCCGCTGAAGCTTGATGAGGGCCGGGCTAGGAGGTGACGCTCCTGGCCCGGCCCTTTTTGTCTGAAGACGGAGACGATCTCCCCGTCTGACACCGATAACTATACACGGTTCCGCCACACGTGCCGAGCTCGATGACGGAGCTATGACGTAAATCTGATGTAATTCTGCTGTAGCTCGTGCAGTGCCGGTTAGCGCACGATCCTGCACAGATGTTCCTCAGACCCCCGCCACGCGACAGGGTCTATGCTGTGACCCGCGACCACTCCCGGTTCATGTGTCGGCACACACTCATGATCACGGAATGGCCGCGCTCATCTCCACAGCCCCTCACCAGCCACGATCATCAAAGTCCGGCTGTAGTATTAGCGCGGGATTCTGCGTTCGTCTGGTCTGCCAGGGGGTCGGTGGTCGCGGGGAGGGCTTTGGCCGCCGGGTGTACTGCACGCCAGTGCCGCGCGATGTCGGCTCGGCGAGCGACCCACACGTCGGGGCGCTCCGCCACAACGTCGAGGAAACGCTGCAGGTCCGCGGCACGCCCCGGCCGTCCGGAAAGGCGCAGGTGCAGGCCCACACTCATCATCTTGGGCTGCTCAGCCCCTTCGCGGAGCAGTAGCTCGAGACCATTGGTGAGGTAGGCCGAGAAGGACTCGGCGCCGAAACCGTAGCCATTCACGTACCGTCCGTCGTTATTGTCCAAAGTGTAAGGGATGACCAGCTGTGCGGTACCATTGATGTCCACCCAGTACGGCAGGTCGTCGCTGAATGAGTCGGAGTCGTACAGGAACCCGCCCTGCTCGACCACCAGCCGGCGCGTGTTGATGCTGTTGCGGCCGGTGTACCAGCCGAGCGGGCGGCTGCCGCACACCTCGGCATGGGTCTCAGTCGCCTGCCGGATGTGTTCGCGCTCGACCTGCTCGTCGACCTCGGCGTAGTTGATCCAGCGCAGCGAGTGCGAGGCGATTTCCCAGTCAGACTCGTTGGCTGCTGTGACGATCTCGGGGTTCCGTCGCAGTGATTCCGCGATCCCGAATACGGTGACCGGCAGGCTGCGTTCGGTGAATAGCCGGTGCAGCCGCCAGAACCCGACTCGCGTTCCGTACTCGTACTGCGACTCGACGTTGACATTGCGTTTCCCAGTCAGTGCCACCGCGGGCTCTTCGGTCAGGAACGCCTCGGAGGTGGGATCGCCGTGCAGGATGTTGTTCTCGCCGCCCTCTTCGATGTTAATCACGAACTGCACGGCGACCTTGGCCTGTCCCGGCCAGTGCGGCTGCGGTGGTGTGGCGCCGTAACCCTTGAGGTCGCGAGGGTAGGCAGCTTGGTCGCTGGAGGTCATTGCATCTTCCTTTGCGGTCAGCGGTGACTAGCTTTAGTCATTTCTGGCAGACGGTAGTCTAAGAGTGCCCGACTGGGAAGCTGAAGACGCTGCGTCGTGAAGGGGGACGATGAACGATCGTGAGGGTGCCATGCTGGCACTGGTGGAGGTCTTTTCGGTCTCGCCCGGGCCGATGGGGACACGGCACGCCCGACGTGAGCTGAGCAGGCACGGCTATGATTTGAGCGAGTCGTCCATCTCGCGGCTGCTACGCGAGATGGACCGGCGCGGCTGGACCCAGCCGGTCTCCGCGAAGGGGCGCATACTCGCGGCGGAGGGGCGTCGCCGGGCCGCCGACACGGTGCTTGCCAAGCGCGGCTCGGAGTCGGTTACCAGAGCCGTCGCGGTCCGGGACGTCAAGGACCTGCTGGACCTGCTACGTGCGCGACAGGCAGTGGAGAGTGCGATCGCCGGCGACGCCGCCCGGTCGACGAACACCGACGACCTCCAGATGTTGCGCCAGATCCACGGCACGCACCGCAGCGCCGTCGGCAGCGAGGCAATGGTCGCCCAGCCGGGGCTGATGTTCCATCGCAAGATCGCCGCAATGGCCACAAACCGGATGTTGAAGATCGCCGCGGACATGATGCTCGCGCCGCACTTGGACCGGGTGGAGTCGGTGCTCGACCTGGCCGTGCGGTCTGAACAGGACGGGGTAGTGGACGAGCACGCACGCGTGCTCGATCGCATCGCGCATGGCGATCCGGCTGGTGCGGAGCAGGCGATGAACGAGCACTTCGCGAGCATGATCGCCGCCGCGGAGACCAGCGTCGTCGGCCAGGACAGTCAGCTGATCCAGCGGCTGCTGGACTGGATCGAGGCAGGGGGGCACGAAGCGCACTCAGCATCCGGTTAAGTCTCTGTCATTATTGACAAGCGTCATTCGTCTGCGCAGACTGAGGCCATCTTCCGGGCGGCCTAACTGCCCGGCACACCGAGGCGACGGGAGCGACGCACATGCCTTCTCGCGGAACGATGACCGCGGCACGAATCCTTTCCCGCCCCGCCGAAGCCGCTTACCAGGACCGGCATCGCAAGTGGCAGGGCATTCCCTCCATCGAGCGGACAGAGGGTGGACGGCTGTTCGTCAACTGGTACTCAGGGATGGAAACCGAAACCGGCGGCAACTTCGTCGTGGTCACCACCAGCGACGACGACGGCGAAAGCTTCAGCGGGGTCCGGTTCGTCGTGGTGCACGACGATCCCGAGGTCCGTGTCTACGACCCCTGCCTGTGGCGTGACCCGCTCGGCAGGCTGTGGCTGACCTGGAACCAAAGCCGCGGGTTCTTCGACGCGCGCGTCGGCGTGTGGGCGGCCACGACCGAGAATCCTGACGACGACGACCCGAAGTGGAGCCAACCGCAGCGCCTGGCCAACGGTCTGATGATGAACAAGCCGACCGTTCGCAGTGACGGCGCCTGGCTGTTCCCGGCAGCGATCTGGGCCTGCCACACCCCGACCGAACGGCACGGTCTGGAAGCCGAGCAGTTCTCCAACGTCTACGTGACCCACGACCACGGTGCGACATTCGCGTTGCTGGGCAGTGCCGACGTCCCCAACCGCAGCTTCGACGAGCACATGATCGTCGAGCGGTGGGACGATACATTGTGGATGCTCGTGCGCCGTTTCGACGGCATCGGCGAAAGCTTCTCAACCGACAAGGGAGCGACCTGGTCACCTGGGCGACGCAGCCACATCGACGGCCCATGCTCCCGCTTCCACATCCGCCGCTTGCCTTCGGGGCGCTTGCTTCTAGTCAACCACGCCGATTTCGGCGAGCGCCGGAGCCGTGCCGAACTCGAACAGCAAGGCGACGTCAAGGAATGGAAGGGCAGGACCAACCTGACCGCTTTCCTCAGCGAGGACGACGGAGCCACCTGGCCGTACCGGCTGCTGCTCGACGACCGCGAAGACATTTCCTACCCGGATGTCGCGATCGGCGAGACCGGGGAGATCTTCGTGGTGTACGACCACGACCGGTTCGGCGACCGTGGTATCTACCTGGCCCGCTGCTCGGAGGACGAGATCCTATCCGGTGCACTGGCCGACGGATTCCGGCCCACATTGGTCAATCGCGCGCTGGCTGAGCCGGTGGGGTGACGTACTTTCCTCTTCGGACGTCGGGCGTCCGCCGGCAGGCACATACCAGGAGGAGATTGTTCATGTCACCGACCGAACAACGGGCCGGCTCTTCCGCCGGCCGGGCATGGTGGAGCGTGCTGCCCAACTGGGGGTACCGGATCCTGCCACGCGACACTCGCACCATCATCACGTGCGTATTCCTCGGACTCACGATGGCGGTCGTGCTGCAGATCACCGAGCGGCTCGACTTAGCGCTCACCGGTGGCTCGATCGCCATCGTGTCGTCCGTCGTCGTTTGTCTCATCTGGGTGCCGGCCGCCGCGTTCTACGGGCTTACGGGCGCTTTGATCACTGCATGGATCAACCCGATTATCTCGAACCTCACCGCTTCCCAACCGATGGCGCCGTTCCTATTCCTCAGCAACGCGGCCCACGCGGTTCCGGTCGCGTTGCTGGTCTGGCTGATGAAATCGCGCAAACGCGGCCTGAACCTGTGGCAGCTGCTGGTGATCGGTCAGGTCGGTGGCGCTTTCGACGCGGTCGCGTTCGGCATCGGCAACCGGGTCATCCTGCATCTGCCGTGGGACTTCATCACGGTTCAGGTGCTGATCCTGCAGCCATGCTACCTCGCGGGAAGTGTACTCGCCTACGGGCTGATGCGCCGGCTGGTGCAGGCAGGACTCACGCCGCGGGAGCGCGCCAGCAAGGTCCAGGCCGACGAAGTATGAGGGACCCCCGAAGCGGCAGGAGAACCGACCCATGAGCGGAACGATGCTATACCGCCCCGGCACGACCTTTATGCACCGCATCGATCCGAGGGCGAAATTCCTCCTAATTCTTTGCGTACTGGTCGTCGCCCTGTCCACCACCCGGATCGACGTTCTCGTTGTGCTGACCGCACTCGTCGTGATCACGCTGGCCGTACTCGCGGGCATCACGCCTCGGAACTACGGCAAGGCGCTGCTGTTCATCGTTCCGCTGATCGTCCTGCTGACGCTGCTGCAGAGCCTCGTCCAGGATGGTCCGGCACTGGTCACCATCGGCGGACTGGGGTTTTCCCGCGAGGGAGTGTTACTCGGCCTGGGCATCGGTTTGCGGCTGTTCGCGATGGGGATCTGCTTCTACGGGTTCTCGGTGACCACGAGCCCGAGTGACATCGCGCTCGGATTGAACCGGATCGGAGTCCCGTACAAATTCGCGTACCTGACCAGTTTCGCGTTCCGCTTCCTACCGATGATGCAGGACGAAGCGCAGACCCTGCTGACCGCGATGGCGCTGCGCGGATCATCGGAGAACAGCACCGCGAATCCATTCCGCCGTGGCCGGGCGCTGGTCAGGATGATCTTCCCGATGATCGTCGCCTCGATGAAGCGCAGTGGCGACATCGCGCTGTCAATGGAACTGCGCGGTTACGGGAACAAGGGGCACCGCACCTACTTGCGCCAGCTGCGGTTCCGCCCCAGCGACGCGGCGGTAGCCGTGGTAGTCGTACTCGTCGCGGCCGCGCTGGTCGCACTGCAGCTGTTCACCTCCGACCTGCTTGTGGAAGGAACCTCGCCATGACGCCCCCCGCCCTCGCGGTCCGCGAGCTGAGCGCGCGCTACACTGATGCGCCTCGCCGCGCCGTCGACACATTCAGCCTCGATATCGCGGCCGGCGAGATCGTCGGCGTACTCGGACCTACCGGCGCTGGGAAAACGACGTTGCTCAAGTGCCTGTCCGGAGTGATCCCGCACCACGATGAGGAGGCCGCCGCCAAGGGGCGAATTGAGATTTGCGGCGTCGATCTGGACGATCTCCCGAGCTTGGCGGCCATCACCGAGCAGATCGGTCTGGTGCTGCAGGACCCGGAACTCCAGCTGGTCAACACAACCGTTCGGGAGGAACTAGCCTGGGGCATGGAGAACCGCGGCTTACCCGTGCCTCAGATCCGTAGCCGGATCGATCGCGCCGCCGAGCTGTTCGACATTGCCGCGCTGCTCGACCGGTTCACCCACGCGTTGTCCGGTGGGGAGAAGCAACGCGTCGTCGTTGCGTCGATCTTCTGCCTCAGCCCCCGAATCATGTTGCTCGACGAACCCACATCCGAACTCGACCCGGCAGGCACGGAAAGCGTGCTGGATGCGATCAAGGTGCTCGCCGACGAGGGGGTCACCGTTGTCGTGGTCGAGCACAAGGTAGAAGAACTCGCGCTCTACGCCGACCGGCTGGTCGTCATGCAGGAGGGCGTGGCGCGGCAGATCGGCACGCCACGGGAAGTGCTCGTCAGCGGACATGCGCCGTATCGGCCACAGGTGCTCGATGTGGCGACGCGGCTGGACGACGAGGGGTACTGGCCGGTCGACGAGCTGCCGCTGTCCGTCTCGCAGGCAGCGCGAGCATGGGCAGGATGGCACCGGCAAGGGGGACAGGAATGAGTGAGACCGTCATCGAACTTACCGGCGTCGAGCACAGTTATGGGGAGACCGGGAAAGCGCTGGCCGGTGTGAACGCAACCATTCGCCGCGGCGAGTTCATCGCCGTCATCGGCAAGAATGGGTCCGGCAAGACTACGCTCGCCAAGCACTTCAATGGGTTGCTACGTCCGACGAACTCGGACGGCCAGGTGTTGGTGCGCACCGGCGACGGCGAGCTTGCCGACCCGCGCCGGTTCAAATTGCATCAGTTGGCCCCAGTGGTCGGCTATGTCTTCCAGAACCCGGATCGACAGATCTTCCACGACACCTGCCGGGAGGAGCTCGACTTCGGCCCCGTTAACCTCGGGGTGGATCCACAGACCACAGCTCGCCGGGTCGCCGAGACACTGGCCCTAGTCGGCCTCGCCGGACGGGAGGAGGATAACCCCGCTCAGCTGTCCCGAGGGGAGCGGCAGCGGCTCGCGATCGCTTCCGTGCTGGTGATGGAATCCGACGTGGCCGTTATCGACGAACCGACCACCGGCCAGGACCCGGACGAAGCCAGACTGATCCTGGACTGCCTCGCCCGGTATCAGGCGGCGGGCCACACCGTAGTGATCATCTCGCACGACATGGCGCTGGTCGCCCAATACGCGACCAGAGTCCTCGCCATGCAGGCGGGAGGAATACTCGCCGACGACACCCCGAAAGCGGTGTTCACACAGCCGAAGGTCTTGCGGGGCACGAACATCCGACCACCGCAGGCCGCGGTCCTTGCCGCAGAGCTGGGACTGCCGGGAGTAATCACAGTGGACGACGCTGTTCGGGAGATGCGTGCCGCAGCGCAGGCACGATCATCGGCCGATGTCGGGCGGATCTGACCTCATGACTGGAGAGTGAGCACGATGCGTTATCTCGTCACGGGCACCGGCGGATTCGTCATGAGCGTGCTCATCGAGCGATTGCTGCATCACGATCCGGACGCCACCGTGACCGGCGTTGATCTGCACAGCAGCGATGCCAAGCTGGAAGGCTATTTCCACGCGGTCCGCAACCGGTTGCGACTGACTAGTTTGGACGTTCGGGATGCAGAGGGCATGTGCGAGCTGGTGCGCTCAACCGCTCCCGACGTGATCGTCCACGGCGCGACGGTCACCCACGACCCGAAGTCCGAGCGTGAGAATCCAGGGAAGTTTCTCGACGTCAACGTTCTCGGTACTGCGAACTTGCTGGACGCCGCGCGGGATGCACCGCCGCTGCGGCGGTGCATCCTGATCAGCAGTGGCGCGGTTTACGGTGACAATCCGCAAGAAATACTCACTGAACGATCGACGTCGTCCCCGGACGAGATGTACGGCATCAGCAAATGGGCCGCCGAGCGCGCGGCGTTGCGTTACAGTGACCTTTATGACCTGCCGCTCGCTATCGTGCGGCTGACCAAGATGTTCGGCCCGATGGAACGGCCGACCCTCGGACGTCAAGCCATGTCGTTGCCATATCATCTCGCCGCCGCGTTCATCGAGGGGAAAAAACTCGCCGTGACCGAGCGAACGCTGCGGGCATCTGGCGACTGGCTCAATGCAACCGAGGCGGCGGAGGCGCTGCGTATAATGGCGAAACAACACCGGCACGGCAACCGCATCTACAATCTCGCCTCCGGAGTGCGTACCACGGTGCCCGAGTTGGCGGCACTGTTCGGTGAGGACCTGTTGAAGGTAACCGAACCGACCGACGCCGAGTACGACATGGAACCTGCCTACAACCACGGTAAAAACGGTGTTCTCGCGCGGGAGTGCATCGCCGAGGAACTCGGGTGGAGCTGCGGACCGCTGACCACTCAAGTGTCGAGCTATATCGAGTGGGTCCGAAACAACCGCGAACTTTTCACCGGTTCCTGATCTTTTCAAGTCACGGAGTTCTCCTTTCTGGCCAGACGTAGCACATGCCGAAAATCCAACGGTTAGATTGCGTGGCCTGTGAGAAGGTGCGCGCGTGGATGAGGAACAGCGGCGTGGACTGAAGCGGGAGCTGTTGCCGTTGCGGGGGCGGGTCGCGCTCGTGACGGGGTCAGTCACCGGGGTGGGATCGGTTATGCGATCGCGTGTCGTTTGGCCGCCTACGGGGCGAGCGTGTTCGCCCATCACTTCGTCGACCACGATCGTGGCCAGGAGTGGGGAGCTGACGACCTCGACGCGGTGCTCGACGGGGTGCGGGAGCATCTGGCTACCGAGCAGGCCTCGGTGGCCGAGGGACACGGGGATCTCGCCGAGCCGGGTGCTCCGGAACGGATCGTGGGAGTCGCGACCGCAGTGTTCGGCCATCTCGACGTCCTGGTGTGCAACCACGCCCTGACGGGTGAGGACGGCCCGTTGGGTGCGTTGAGCAGCGAGCTGGACCAGCACTGGGCCGTCGACGCTCGGTCGACCCTCCTGTTGGCGCAGGCCTTCGCGAATCAGCATGACGGGCGCAGTGGTGGTGCGATCGTATTTCTGACCTCGGGGCAGCATCTGGGGCCGTTGCCGGGTGAGGTGGTCTACGCCACGGCCAAGGCCGCCCTGGCGGGGGTGACCACGACCTTGGCGGACCAGTTGGCTGACCAGGGTATTCGGGTCAACACGGTCAACCCGGGGCCGGTCGACACCGGATACCTGACCGAGGACACGTGGCGCGAGGTCGCCCCGATGTTCCCATTCGGCCGCTACGGGCACCCCGACGAGCCGGCCCGGCTGATCAGCTGGCTGGTCACCGACGAGGCTCGCTGGGTCACCGGGCAGATCCTGGACACCGAAGGGGGCTTCGGCCGCTGGTGCCCGCGGGGCAGCTAAGCACAGTCTCCTCAACGCAGGGTCGGGCCCTTGTGGGGGCTCCTGTTTTCCGGCGTTCGTCCGGGCGATATCGTGACTGTGGTGTCATCCTTCTGGGACGGCCAGGGCAGTGGTAGTCAGAGTCCGCTGGCAGTGTTGAGCCTATGCAGGCTCCACGGGTGAGCACGACACTGCGTTCTCCTGTTTCTCCGCACTCCGGCTGGTGTGGTCGTGCTGGCCGGGTTCTGGTGCGACCTTTCCCCGTTTTCGTTGTTGTGCCCGTGACAGTGCGCTTCACCACCGGGTCGGCGGGTGGAGCGTTCCTTTTCGGGGAGGTAGGGGTGGTGACTCCTTCCCACCAGCGGCGAGGACGCCGCGGTGCCTTGATTGCGGTGGCGCTGGGGAGTTTTTGCATCCAGCTCGATTCCTTTGCCCTCAACCTGGCTCTGCCGACCATCGGTCGTGATCTGGGGCGACTCAGGACAGCCTGCAGTGGACGCTGAGTGCTTACCTGCTGTCGGTGGGCACGTTCATGCTGGGCGGCGGCCGATTGGGGGATCTGTACGGTCGCCATCGGTTGCTGCGCCTGGGCCTGGCGGGGTTCGGTCTGGGTTCGCTGCTGTGTGCCCTGGCTCCGACACTGCCGCTGTTGGTGGCCGCGCGCGTGCTTCAGGGAGCTGGCGGTTCGCTGATCATGCCGGTCGGGCTGGCCTTGCTGACCAACATCTATCCCGCGCCTCTGCGGGGAGGTGCGACCGGACTGGCCCTCGGGTTGGGTGGTATCGCGATGGCCTGTGGGCCTTTCCTCGGCGGCGCCTTGACCGCTCTGGTGTCCTGGCGGGCGATTTTTTGGATCAACGTGCCCATCACGGTGGCAGCGATCTGGAGTATGACCGCGACCGAGGAATCGCGTGACACCTCCTCTCCTCGCGTGCTAGACATGCTGGGGCTGGTGCTGGCCACTGTGGCACTGGCCTGCCTGGCCGGCTATGTCGACCGTGCTCCGGGCTGGGGATGGGCCTCGCCCGGTTCTCTCAGTCTGCTGCTGGGCGTGCTCGCCGTCGGCGCGGCCTTCCTGCACCACCAACGGCACGCAGCAGCCCCCTTGGTAAACCTGACTCTGTTCACCAACCGACCGTTCGTCGCCGTGACCGCCTCGGGCGCGGTGGCCAACGCAGCCACGGTCGTCTTCCTGTTCGTCGTCCCGCTCTCGCTGCAGGCCCCCTGGGGTTTGGCCCCCGTGGTCGCCGGAGTCGTGTTCTTGGTTCCCTCGGTGCTCATGGCCGCTGCTGGCCCCCTCGCCGGTCGGATACGACCCAAGCATGCGATCACAGCGATGGCAGGAGCATTGTTGGTCTCGGCCGCGGCCTTGGCCACAGCTGCCCACACCGGCACGCTGGCCGTCTATGTCATCGCCGCCGGCGTCTGCGGCGCCGGGCTCGGGCTCGGCAACGCGCTCACCCTGACAGCCACCCGAGGCATGGTCGAGCCAGCCCGGGCGGGAGAAGCCGCAGGTGTGACCAAGACCGTCATCACCGTTGCCGGCGGAATCGGCATCGTCCTGGTAGCACCGGTCGCCGACCCCCATGGCCCCCCGCCTCGGTCGCTGCGACCGTGCTGAGCACCGCAGCCCTCGGCACACTGCTCACCGCCGGCATTCTGGGCATCGTGCTCGTCACAACTCGCCGCTCGGCGCGCTGGCAGGCTACGCTCAGCAAGAGCCTAGCGACGCATAGCCAAGTGCGGCGACAGCCCTCCGGGAGGGCACGCCGCCCAAGCAACGGTTAGCTCGTGGGCTTGAGGTGCCGGTAGATGGTGGGGCAGGTGACGCCGAACTCGGCGGCGATCTGGGCGACGATGTAGCGGCGTTTCCCGTCGTCGCCGGTTTCCTCGTACATCTGGCGGGCCAGCTTGATCTGCCGGGGCCGAGCTTGGGCTTCTGTCCGCCGGTGCGGCCGCGGGCGCGTGCGGCGGACAGGCCGTCGATGGTGCGTTCATACATCAGGGCGTGTTCGAACTCGGCGATAGACCCGAGGATCTGGAAGAATATCCGGCCGATGGCGGTGGAGGTGTCGATGTCCTGATTGAGCACGACCAGATCGACGTGCTTGGCTTGCAGCTGTTTGGATAGCTCGATCAGGTGCTCTAGCGATCGGCCGAGCCGGTCAAGTTTCGTGACAACGAGCTGGTCGCCGGTGTGGTTGGCCGTCAGTAGCGCTTTCTCCGGCTCCGGCCGGCGCACGAGCGTGCCGGAGGCTTTGTCGACGAAGACCTCGTCGCAGCCTGCCGCGGTCAGCGCGTCGGCTTGGCCCTCGGGGTGTTGCTCGCGGGTGGAGACGCGTCCGTAGCCGATCCGCATGGCTGGGACTGTATTGCCAAGGCCCGACAGCGTGACGGTGGCGCAGACACGGGTTGCGTTACAGAAGTGACCTGCGGAAACGCTTCCCTATCGGGCGTGTCTCGTGAACGGTCGTTCACGAGACACGCTGAAGAGCACAGCACTGTGAGTAGAGAGCGACTAGCCGCAGACGCAGTTAAAGCAAGCTGGTGAGGAGGCTGTAGCAGGTAGCCAGGATCGCGATGAGGCCGATAGCGGCGATGATGTTGTGCCACCAGCGATTTCGTAGGTCCTCCATGAGGCTGTGGTTGTTGGCGAGGATGATCAGCAGGAGACCGAGCAGGGGCGCGACGACGACGGTGAGTGCCTGGGCGATGATGATCAGTTGGACGGGCGAGCCGCCGACCACGGCGGTGACGGTCGCGCCGAAGGCCAACACTGCGAGGATGCCTAGGCGGACGCGGGGTGAGGAGAGTTGGTTGCCCCCGCCGAGTCCGTCGGACAGCAGGGTGCCGCCCGCGGTGGCGTTGGCCAGCATTGAGGAGAACGCGGCGCCGAAGAAGCCCAGGGCGAAGATGATCCGTCCGGTCTGACCGGCGATAGGTTCGAGCACTCCGGCCAGGTCAGCGAGACCGGCGCTCCGTTCGCCGCTGAGCACGGCGGCCGAGGCGATGATGACCAGTATGGTCATGATGCCGGGTGCGACGATGCCGGGGATGGTGTCAGCCAGGGTGGTTTGACGGTACTGGTCGCGGCGCAGGCCGCGTTCCCGGGAGGCGTATCCAGTGTAGAACGCGGCGTTGATGGAAAAGTTCGTCCCCACCAGTGCGACCAGCAGCAACCCGGTGCCTGCTGGGACGGTCGGCAACATTCCGGCGGCTGTGGCGTTCCAGTCAGGACGGCTGAGCACCGCGGTGGCCACGAAGCACACCGCCATAGCCGCGACCATAACCAGCAGCACCTTCTCGATCACCCCGTAGAGTCCGCGGGTGAACAGCACGGTGGCGACCACGGCCGTGCACGCGAGGGTCCACCACACCGGCGAGCCGCCGAGCACCAGCGACAGCCCCAGACCGGCCCCGACGGCGTTGCCCACGGCGAACATCAGGGCAATGGCGAAGACCCCGAGTCCGGCGGCCGCGCCGACGGGGCGTCCCAACGTGCGTTTGACGGTTTCGACGAGCGAGCCGCGGGAGACGATCGCGATGCGCACGCTCATGTCGGTGAACGCGATCATCAGGACGGTGGAGACGACAATGACCCAGATCAAGGAATAGCCGAAACGACTACCGGCTTGCACAGCCGCAGTGAGGTTGCCGGGGCCGAACTGCCAGGCACCTGCCACGAACGCCGGCCCCATGAGGGCCAGCAGGCGCATGATCCGACTACCGCGCCCGCGGCGCGGGATGGGGCCGGGTTCTGCTCCTTCGGATTCCGTATGGCGGGGTTGGTCGGGTGTGCCGTGTGTGCGGCGGGCAGGCACTGCGTCGGGCATGGTGGATCATTCCTCGCCTCCGCGGTCGTTGCGGAGCTCGTCGGGGACTTCGGTGTCACCGGGCCCGTCTGGCGCCTCGTGTGCGTGCACCAGACGGGCCGGGGCGACGGTGGTCATCGTCGAACCCTGGGTTGTGCTCCGCCCGCGGTGCAGCGAGCGGAACCGGACCGGAAACAGCGTTTCCGAAAATTGACCTCAGACCAGCCCAGCACTCTTGAGGGCGAGGGTGATCTCCTCTTCGGCCTCGGCCGACAGGTCGATCAGCGGTGGCCGTACCGTGGCCGAGGGCAAAATCCCGCGCGCCTTGAGGCCGAGTTTGAGCGCGACGGTGCCTTCCATGTGGGAGCCGCGGTGATAAATGGCTTTGGTCACCGGCAGCAGTCGGTCGTGCACCGCCCGGGCCGTGGGGTAGTCGCGGGCTTTGCCGGCGGCGAGGAGCTCCACCAGCGGCTCCGGGGCCAGGCCGCCGTAGCCAACCAGGGCCCCGTCGACGTCGAACATCGTATGCAGCAGGTACTCGTCGTGGCAGGTGAGGATCTGCAGGTCGGGCTGTTCGGCACGCAGCACCGGGATCTCGGTGTCCCAACGGCGCATGTTGCGCACCCCGTTTTTGGTGGCGAACACGCCAGGTTGGGCGGCGATGTCCAACTGGGTGGGCAGATCGTAGCTGGCCTTGGTGTTGTCGGGGTACTGGAACAGGATCAGCGGCATCCCGGATTCCTCGTGGATGGCCCGGTAGCGTTCCTGCGGGGCGCCGGGCTGAAATCCGAAGCGAAGCCAGCCGTGCGAGGGATAGACCAAGCCCGCGGACGCGCCGGCCTCCACTGCCCGCACGGCCTCGGCCGCGGCCACGGCCGTGCCCTCACCGGTGATGCCGGCGATGATCGGTACCGCCCCGTCGACCGCCTCGACCAGCGTGCGGATCGTGGCGACCTGCTCCTGCTGGGTCAGGAAGGTGCCCTCACCAGCGTGACCGAGACATACCAGACCCTTGACCCCGTCGACACCGGCCAGCCACCTGCCGTAGCGGGTCAGAGCCGCGTGGTCGACCGCACCGTTCGGGGTGAACGGAGTGACGGGCGCGGGCACCAACCCGCAGAGATCGAGAGACATGCGTGAAACCCCTTTGGGAACGATTGCGGGAACGTTCCCGTATACTGTGAGGCATGCCATGCCTTCGGTCAATACCTCGTTCTCCTGGCTTTCCCGACCCGGTAACCTCACAGCTGTGGTGACCATCCTGGACGTCGCCCGGGCCGCCGGCGTGAGCAAGTCGACGGTCTCGCGGGTGCTCGACGAACGCCTGCCCCACTCCACGAACCCAACAGCCAAACGCGTCCGCCAGGCTGCCGCTGAACTCGGCTACGTCCGCAACTCCCTGGCTTCAGGACTACGGCGAACCGGTACCAACACTGTGGGAGTGGTGGTGCCACGACTGACCGACACAGTTATGGCTATGCTCTACGAAGAGATCGCCGCAACCGCCGTCAACCGCGGAGTCTCCGCCCTAGTCGCCACCACCCAGGATCAGCCCGAGGCTGAGTACGTCGCCGTTGACAACCTGGTGCAGCGACAGGTCGACGGGCTCATCCTGACCACCGCACGCACCCCCACTTCGCCCTCCGACCAACTCGCCAACCATCCCGTGCCATACGCGCTGGCCCTCCGCACCGACGGGGTCAGCGCCGCCTCGATCGGTGACGACCGCCTCGGCGGGCACCTCGCCACGCGGCACCTGCTCGACCTGGGGCACCGGCGCATCGGCCTGGTCAGCGGCCCCGACTACGCTTCCAGCGCCCAAGGCCGCCGCGACGGCTATCGCCAGGCACTTGCCGAAGCCAGCATCGTCCTCGACGAAGCCCTCATCGAAGGCGACTCGTTCTCGATGGACGCTGGCGAAACCGCAGGTCGGGCACTCCTAAGTAAGCCCGACCGCCCCACCGCGATCTTCGCCGTCAACGACAACACCGCCATCGGCGTTATGGCCGCCGCGCACGCACTCGGTCTGCGCATCCCCGAGGACCTCTCCCTGGTGGGCTACAACGACATCCCCGTCGTCAGCCGACTACCGGTGCCGCTGACCTCCGTGCGCGTGCCATTCGACCAGATCGCTGCTGGTGCACTCGATCTACTGCTTGACCACAACGACACCGCCGCGCGCACTCTGATCGCCACGCCGACCCTCATCCCCCGACGCTCCACCGTCTCACCCCAGTAGCAACCAGGACCTGCATAAACCCCTCGACCTCCACTCCCTGCCGCAACGCTCGTGCCGGAGGGGAGCTTTTCAACACATCACGCGGCCACGAAGATCCCCGGCCGCGCGGAACCACCGTGCGCGTGCTTGACCACGCGAAACCGGCGCCGGGGTTTTCGATCACGCTCCAGTCTCGGTCGCCGGTTCCCGCAAGGCGCGGTAGCCAGTGCGGGCATACTCGGCTTCGACGGGGAAGTCGTAGGTGCCGTATGGGTTGACGTGTTCCAGCAGGGCCGGGGAAATGTGGGCGAGGAGGTCGCGATCAATGCGTCCGCGCCGCTGTGACAGACGCTCGAGGGCGAGTTCGAGGTAGGCGGCGTTCCAGGTGATCACAGCGTTGGTCACCAGCGACAGGCACAGGGCTTGTTCGGTTTGCTGCTCGTGATGGCGGCGCCGCACGGTGCCTTCGTAGGCGAAGAACAGGTCCCGGCGCAGCGAGTGCAGGCTCTCGCCCTTGTTGAGTTGGCGGGTGATCCGCCGCCGGTAGGCTTCATCGGCCAGGTATCGCAGCGCGTAGATGGTGCGCTGCAGCTTGCCGTACTCGACCAGCGCTTGGGCCAGCGCCGAGCGCCGCGAGGAGGCGTGCAGCTTGGACACCACCAGCGAGGCGGCGGCGTGGCCGTACTTCAGCGAGGCAGCCAGCCGCAACATCTCGTCCCACTGGCTACGGATCGGCGCCGTATCGATCGTGCCGGTCAACAGACTGCCCGCGTTCGGGAACCTGCTGGTGGTCTCTTTACGGGTGTCAAGACGATGCAGGGTGATCCCACCCAGGTCACGGATCCGTAGTGACAAGGTGAAGCCGGTCAAAACGAACAGCGCGAACACCGTCAGGGTCTGGCCCGCGGTATCGGTGGCGTGCTCGGTGACCGGCAGATCGGTGGCATTGCCCAAGATCTCGTCGAGCACGTAGACGGCCTCGCGGTCGGTGACCGGGATGACCTTGGTGCCGTAGGTGGTGTGCTGGTCAGACACGTGGGTGTAGGTGGCCACCCCCTCGTCGACGAAGTAGCGACTCATCGCCCGCGCGGTTAACGACTTGCCCCGCATCGGGAACCGCTGCCCATCGGAGGACGACATCGTGCCGCCACCCCACACCGAGGCCAGCGGCAGGCCGTGGTGGTGACCCACGATCGCCGCGTTGGCTTCCCGCAGGGTCTCCTCGCGCAGGTACCACTCGGTGGTCCAGCGCAGCGTCTCCTCCGAGATCCCGGAGGCCTCGGCCATCGCGGCCGGCCCGAAATTGCAGGCTTGGGCCAGGATCGCGGCGTACAGGTTGCGGCGCAGCTGCGGTTCGCGGTGGGTTTTGCCGCCGGCGTGGGTGAGCTGATCCGACCAGTCCGCCCACCGGTCGACCTCGATGAGTAGCTCGGTCAGCTGCGGCCGCGGCAAGAGGTCCACCAGCTGCAGGCGGAGTGTCTCGACCTCGTCGGGCACGGCCTCGGCCGAGAGCCGGTGGACGGTCAGCTCGCCGGACTCGCTCAGCCGCACCGGCCCCTCCCCGGCAGCCAGCACCGGCTCGATCTCGGTCAGCGCGGCCTGTAATTGCTGGCCGGCCTGGTCCACGGCGGTGGTGGCCTCGACGGGCGCCTGCACCAGGGCGCAGTACTCGTCACGCCAGGCCGGCCACTGCTCGGCCGGCAGCAGCAGCGTGGTCGGGTCGGCATACCGGCGTGAGCCCGGCACCCAGATATCGCCGGAGCGCAACGCGTCCCGCAGCCCCAACAACGTGGCCAGTTCCCAGTAGTGCCGATACGCGGTGGAGTTGCCGCTTTTGGCCGCGTGGTCGAGATAGCCCCGCCATCGGGTCGGCACGAAGCCGGTCGGTGCCCCGTTGGGGACTTTGCGGCCACCGCGGGCGTAGAGCTCGCGCAGGGTCGCCACCGCCTCGCTCAGCGGCTGTGCTTCGGTGGAAGTGGCGAAGGTCAGTGCCCCGATGACGTGCGGGGCGAATTCGCGCAGGTAGGTGAAACTGGCATCGACCATGGCCAGATGTCCGTGGTCCCGCGGCAGGCGGTCTTTCGGATCCCGCCGGGCGGCGCGCAGTCGGTCCATCCCGATCCCCCGGCGCAGTTTCGCTCCGACCTCACCATCGGGCACGTTGTCCAGGTCGGTGGCCACGGCCAGCATCTCGTCCAGCAGACTCAACCGATCCTCCTGGGCCCGCGCCCGCTGCGCCAGGTGTTCGTCGAGCTTGCGGCGTGCCCGGTTTTCCAGGTTGGACAAGGTCTGGTCAAACATGGAAACGAGCTCGTCGAGCACTTCCACGGCGCATTCGGCGGCCGTGGCCAGCAGCACCGGGTAGCGCTTGTCGGCGTCCCGGCGGGCCAGGGCCTGGTTTGTCGCCCGCCGGCCCACGCCGGCCAGTCGCCGACGGCGTGCGTCCGGCAGGTTCGACAGGTCCAGCGCGTGGGCGTCGATGCCGCGCAGGTAGCGCAGCTTGTCCAGTTCAGCGCGGATGGCCATCGGCGAGGCCGTCGTCGCCCCGCGATGTAGCCACGCCAACCGCGAGATACTCATCCCCTGTTCGACAGCCAGCAGCCCATCTAATTCACTGCGCCGGTGCTCGTCCAGCAGTGGCTCCACCCGGGCATACACCTCGGCGACCGCGTCCTGCCGAATGGTGGCGATGCGCTCCATCAACGTCATCACACCGGGCCGAACCACCTGCTGGGAGCTCAAGTACTCGCAGGTCAGCCGGAACAACACGCTGGGCGCATCGTGCTCGACCGCCCGGGCCAGCAGGAACTCGTCCAGTTCCTTCCATTCCCTCGCGCCGGCCGTCCGCCAGCCCAACCGGGCCGCGGCCAGCCGCAGATGCTCGGTACGGGTCTGCTCCCGCTCGCCGTACCCATCGAGCTCGGCCACCGCCAGACCCAACTGCACCGCAAGACGATTCGACGCCGACCGCGGTATCGCGGGCACGTCATCGGGCACAAACCCCAACCACGGCAACGCGCACAGCTGCACCGCCAGGCCCAACCGATTGCCCGAACCACGAGCAGACCGCTGCACCCACGCCCGGTCATCCGAACCCAGCGTGAAGTACCGGATCAACTCGTTCCGGCCAATCTCCTCCGGCCACGACCGCAACCGCCGAATCTCGTCAATAGAGAAAAACCGTGTCGACACCCGCTCGCTCCGCTCGCCACGTGATCACTAACGAGCGACATCGTCACCACAGGCGGACAGCAAGCCGAGACCGGGGGCAGCACTGGCATCGCCAAACACAGGCCACTCAACCCCGCCCCTGACCTGGCGAAACAGAGCTAACCGTTGGTTTTTCGACGTGTGCTACCGAACGCCCACCAGCGGCGAGTTCCAGCCTCGCGTGGTGACTTCGGTCAGCGCGAACACCACGGCGGTCATGCCCACGATGCTGCTGACGACGCCGGTGGGGTCGAGGCGCATCCGCCGTGTGGGCGAGGTTGCGATCACCATCCTGGCGCCGAGCAGTGCCACACCGGTGATGGGAATATTGATCAGCAGGCACCAGCGCCAGTCGAGGTACTGGGTCAGCATCCCGCCGAGCAGCAGTCCGATCACCGCGCTGGCTCCGGTCAGGGTCCCGTACACCCCGAAGGCGACGCCGCGTTCCCGAGGCTGGATGAATGTGGCCGAGATGATGGCCAACGCCGCCGGGGCCAGCAGCAATGTCCGTGGATACCCCCCGGCCGCCGACCCCGGTGTCACCGCGTGGCCGGGTCAACCGCAAACCTCCGGTCACTCGTTGCGGGTGAGACCCGCCGCGTCACCGAGCTGTCCCCGGTCACCGTTGGTGTCCTGCGCGACCCGCTGCACGATCACCGCCAGGTCCTCCGGTGACACCTTGCGAGCCAGCTTTAGGTTCAGTGCGTCTGTGTGGGTGGGTCCGGAACCATGAGCTTCAGCAATCTTCCCTGTGGCGACTTTGCTGCTCACGCATGCTCTTTTCCAAGCTCATGAAGCGGGAGGTCACTGCTGCCTGTTGTCGACTACGGGGGTGTCGATGTCGTAGCCGGCGATCTGCTGGCGTAGTTGGTTGAGGCGTTGTCGGGCGGTGACGGACCCGCTGCGGTCTTTGGCTGCGAGTTCGAGGGTGAGCGCGTGGGCGACGACGAGTCCGGCGAAGTTCTCGCCGGCGGCGCCGTTGGTGGAGGGGGGTGTGGTCAGCAGCGCCTGCACCCGGCCGCGCAGCAGCGAGGTTAGCGCTTCGGTCACCACCACCACGGGGGCACCGATCTGTTCAGTGTGGCTCAGAACTACCTCCATCTCGTGGAACATGCGTAGCGGCGCGAAGATCACTACCGCATCGCGTTTGTCCAGACCAAGTAGGTCGTCGGCGAGCCGGAATCCGGTGGAGCTCACGGTGGTGGTGCTCTTGCCGATGCGGGTGAGTTCCAGTGCGAGGTGCTGCCCGGTCAGTGCCGCCGGGCCGATCCCGTAGCACCAGACGCGGCCGGCGGCATCCAGCACGTCCACAGCGGTGCGCCAGGTGGCCTCGTCGAGCAGCCTGGGTATTCCGGCGACGAGTTCGCCGCTGTCGTGGACCACGTGCTGGAGCACGCTGCCGTCGGTGATCTGCTCCAGGCGCTGGTCCAGCACGAGGGCGGGGTCACGGCGCAGTGTGATCATCTTCAGGAGATCCTGTTTCAGCTCCCTCAGCCCGCTGTAGCCCAGCGTGCGGGCGGCGCGGATCACGGTGGCGTCGCTGACTCCGGTCATGTGGGCCAGTTCGGCGGCTGAGGCCGTGACCGCGTCGCCTGGATTGTTGAGCAGGAAATCGATGATGTCGCGTTCCCGTGGGGAGAGTTGTTCGGCGGCTTCGGCGACCTTGCCGCGGAAGCCGCCCTCAGTAGAAGAAGTATTCATTTCTTTATTGACCAATCAATGTAGTAGACACTACTTTCGAGCGAATCAGATCACACAAGGGGAGCCAACCAGATGAGTGAGCACGTGGTCATCGTCGGCGGCGGCATCTACGGGTGCGCGACCGCCTGGCATTTAGCACGGCAGGGCGCCGACGTGCACCTTCTCGAAGCCGCCACGATCGCCAGCGGCGCCTCGGGTGGGTTCGGCAAGCGCGGCGTGCGCGCTAACCAGCGTGACCTGCGCGAACTACCGCTGATGCGAACCGCCTACGACCTGTGGCCGCGACTGGCCGACGATATCGGCGCCTGCACGGGTTACGAACGCACCGGTGGGATCCACCTCATCGAGCGAGCAACCACCGGCACCGAAGGGGAAATCGGTGCGGCCGAGACGCATGCCCGCGTTCAGCGCGACCTCGGCATCCCCACCGAGGTGCTCGACCCCGAGCAGGTGCGCGACCTGGAACCGGACGTCTGCCACGACGTGCAAGCGGGCCTGTACTCTCCCCTGGATGGGATCGCCGATCATACGGCGACTACCCGAGGGCTGGCCCAAGCCGCCCGCCGTCATGGAGCCACCGTTCGTGAAGACACCACAGTTGTGGACCTGCGACGCGATGGCGACCGGATCACTGCGGTTGTCACCGACAAGGGCGAAACCGTCGACGTCGGACACACCCTGCTGCTACTCAACAATACTGGCGCCGCTGCCCTCGTCCGTCTACTGGGCACCGAGCTGCCCATGTGGCGTGTGTTTCCCCAGGCGTTGCTCCTGCGCCCCCACGGTGACGCCGCCTCGCCTCGCCACCTGCTCGGCCACGACCACCGCCGGCTGGCGCTCAAACGGCTCCCGGACGGCACCGTCATGCTCAGCGGCGGCTGGCGCGGCCGGTGGAACGCCGAGCACGAACGCGGCGAGCTGATCCAGGAGAACGTGGACGGCAACCGGCACACCGCCGCCGACGTGTTCCCACCGTTGGGCAACGCGCGGCTGGAATCCGGCGATGCGAGCCGCGCGGAATCGTGCAGCGTCGACGAGATACCCGTCATCGACACCGTGCCAGCTACGAGCAACGTCCTCGTCGGCGCTGGCTGGTCCGGCCACGGCTTCGCCATCGCCCCCGCCGTAGCCGACCTGCTCGCCCAGTGGGTGATCACCGGAGAGCGGCCCGACCCGCTCCGCCCGTTCTCCTACATGCGTTTCTAACCCCAAGACAGCCGCAACTTCGCCCTCGCAAGGAGCGCTATGTTTCCCACCGGAACGGTCCACGACGACACGGTCACCACGCTTCTGTTTTCCGTGGCCGTGCTCGGAGCTCTCCTGTTCGCCGGCGTACTCCTGCGCCTCGGCCTGAGATTTCTGCGGCGCCTGTTCCTGCCCGCCGCGCTGATCGGAGGCGTGCTCGGCGCCGTTCTGGGCCCCTACGGGCTGGAATTGTTTCCCCAGAGCATGGTCAACACGTGGGCCACTTTCCCCGGCATCCTCATCTCGGTGGTCTTCGCCCCCATGCTCATCGGGACGCGGCTGCCGCGCGCTCAGGAAACCTACCGGCTCGTCATGCCGCAACTGCTGTTCGGCTACATGGGCGACCTGCTGCTGATCGGTATCCCCCTGCTGATCGGTGGAGCGCTACTCACGCCGCTTCTGGGTGCCAACACCATGTTCGGCACGATCATCGAAGTGAGCTGGCCCGGCGGCCACGGCACCGCAGGCGGCATGGGCCCGGTCTACAGCGACCTCGGCTGGAACAGCGGCGGCGACCTGGTACTGGCCTCGGCCACGTTCGCGCTGGTGTTCGGGATTGTCGTGGGAATGGTGCTGATCAACTGGGGCGCACGCCGCGGGCACCTCACCCAGTTCAACCACGGTTGCTCCACCGGGCAGCAGCCCGACATTATTCCCGGCGCTAACCGGGACAGTTCGGGAAGCGTGACGCTTAGCAAGGACCTCGTCGACAACCTCGCCTTCCACAGTGCGCTCGTCGCGCTGGCCGTGCTCATCGGCTGGGTCCTGCAATACCTGATGGAGTTCCTCGTCCCCGGGATGCCGCTCTTCCCACTGGCCATGATCGGCGGAGCAGTCGTACAAGTCGTGATCTCGCGGACACGGCTCGGCGCTGCGGTCGACCTGCGCACCCTGCGGACGATCCAGGGCTGGGCGCTGGACGTGCTGGTGGTCGCGGCCGTGGCTTCCATCGCCGTTCCGATCATCGTCGAAAACGCCGTCCCGTTGACGATTCTGCTGGCGGCCTCGGCGCTGGTGACGGTAGGGTTCTTCGCCTGGGCAGGCCCGCGACTCTTCCGCACCGACTGGTTCGAGCAGGCCATCGTCAACTTCGGCACCTTAGCCGCGGTGGCGTCTGTGGGACTGATGCTGCTGCGCTCGGTAGACCCGGAACTGAACACGGTGGCCAGCCGCGCCTACGCCCTGCGGGCGCCATTCTTCAGCCCCGTTCTGGGCGGCGGGCTGATCACTGCCCTGCTGCCGACACTGGCCGCTACCTACGGTCCCGCCACCGTCGGCGGGATCGCCCTGGCAGGTGTGTTCCTGCTCTACCTCCTGGCCAGAGTGCTGCGCATGTGGACCACGCCCCGTTTAGCACCTCAACCGACATAACCTCGGCGAGGCGGTCAGGACCTCGTCTAGTTGGGTTCGCTGTCGGGTAGTGCTGTATCGGGGAGGGGGCCTTACGACTGGCCGCCCGGTCCCTCCAAGACGGCTCGGCTGCTGATTGAGAGTTGCAGATCATCACTCAACGGATCAACGCCCTACATCTCACTGCACGACGGCACACCCCACCTGCACTACAGCAGTCCCGACGCCGACGCGGCAACCCCATTCAAGCCATCACCGCCGCCGGACTCGCCTACATCACCCAACTCGGGCTGACCTTCGACAAGGTGACCGCCCGAT
Organism: Actinopolyspora sp. BKK2; assembly: GCF_011291845.1. Lineage (NCBI taxonomy): Bacteria > Bacillati > Actinomycetota > Actinomycetes > Actinopolysporales > Actinopolysporaceae > Actinopolyspora > Actinopolyspora sp. BKK2. Next base: position 505,509 of record NZ_JAANTE010000004.1, read on the forward strand.
CGGTCACCGGCCATATCGATCTCGGTCCGCAGCACCACAGTCCTTGGGGGGTGGCGACCAGGCGACGTTGGCCGGTAGCCACCGGTCCAGCCGACGGCCACGAGGCAGTCCCGCTTGCAGGAACCGGCCGGCCAGATCCTGATGGTCTCGGCAGGTGTGGGCCAGTACCCGGCCGCGCTGGTCGTAAAAGGACCCCACTCGCCGTCTCCGGGCACCGCGCGGTTCCGGCCCGGATCCCGCACCGAGCTCGTTCCGGCGGGCACGCTTCGCCGGTGCGATGCCGGGCCGACACTGTTGGGCAGACACGGTGAGTGCCTCCTGGGGGCGGGGCAAGTGGCACTGCGGCGCCCGTGGTCGGAGCCGCGGTGCCGAAACCGGTGGGAAGGCGTGCTCACGGGCTCCACAGTATTCAGCTGACCAGTCAAAACGATACGATCATCCGTGTGTGGCGCTGTGTGACGCGATTGCAGTCCGCGCGGACATGCACACCGGAAATCTCGCAAAAACGCGCGTGTGCGCCCCTCACAAGTCCGGTCTCAGACCGCGAGGCCGGATCATCTACCGCCTCATACTCGGTCTTCCCAACAGTCTTCCTGCGCCCCCGTGCGTGTGGGGCCGCATGAGGGTACAAACAGCGTGGCATCGTTGGTTGTTGAGGGAGAGGCGATGAGTAACGAGTCGGCGATGAGCCTGCAGCCCCCCGACGACGGGGTCGGTGAGATATCCGATGCTCAGCCGAATTCGGCACGCATGTACGACTACCTGCTCGGCGGGGCGGCGAACTTCGCCGTGGACCGGGACGCCATCGCCGACATGCAGGCCATATTTCCCCCCGCCCCCCACTACGCGCGCTCCAACCGCGGGTTTTTGACCCGCGTGGTGCGCTACCTGTGCCAGCACGGCATCGACCAGTTCCTCGACCTCGGCTCCGGGGTGCCCACGGTCGGCAACGTGCACGAGATCGCCCATCAGCACACCGAGCAGGCACGCATCGCCTACGTGGATCACGATCCAGTGGCCGTGCGCCACGCCCGCCGCCTCCTCGACCCCACCGAGTCCCGTGTCACCGTCACCGAGGCCGACCTGCGCGATCCCGACACGGTGCTGGCCGCGCCCGGAGTGGCCGGACTGCTGGACTTCTCCCGCCCCGTGGCGGTGCTGGCGGTGGGCGTGCTGCCGTTCGTGCCCGGAAACGAAGCCCGCAGCCTGATGACCCGCTACCGCGACCACCTGGTGCCGGGCAGCTACGCCGCGGTCAGCCACCTGGCACAGCTGAGCATGAGCGACGAGCAGCTCGCGGCGGGGCTGGACGTCATGCGCCGCACCCCCACCCCGGAACAAGCACGGACCGTCGACGAAGTCCGCGACATACTGCACGGCTACCACCTGCTGGAACCGGGAATCGTGCCGGTTCCCGAATGGCACCCCGACACCACCCCCACCCAGGAGGAAAGCCAACGCAGCAACTGCGTAGGCGGACTGGGCATACAACGGTAGGCACGCGCGCGGCCGTGATCAGGCAGTACTGTAGCCAGATCGGTCGTGCGTGCTCGGGAGGTCAAGGGGCCGCGCTAATCGTTCCTGCTGCTCGCACCTCGAGCTGTCGTGGAACGACCAAGACGGCCCCGTCCTCTGCTCCTCGCTGCCGTAACCAGGAAGCCGTGACCGGAGGATCCTGTACGCCTACTACTCAGACTCCCGCATGGCTATGCGGTCCTCGTCTGTCGAGTTCCCGCGGCCCGTTTCCTGGTGCACTCCTGCCCCGCTCAGGCCCGGTAGTTGCGGCTACTGTTCTCCGGGACGGCACGGGGCTGGCGGTGCGGTGAGCGTCGCACCTTCACGGAACCGGCTCAGGCGGAAGTCGTCGAGCAGTGGCTCGTGGCCGCCCAGCACTTCCCGGGTCACTGCTCGTCCCAGCAATGGGGCGAGTGTGACGCCGCTATGGGTGGCGACCACATACAACCACGGCTGTTCCACGCTCGGTCCAGCGATGGTTAGGCCATCCGCTGGCATGACGCGTTGTCCCACGACGAGACGCTCCACCTGTGCGCCTTCGGTGCCGTGGAGTGCCTCGCGGAGCCGCCGTAGATATTCCTCGGCGAGTGCGGAATCCGGGGGTGGGGTGTGGTTGGGATCGGCTGCTGCGTCCAGGTCCAGTGCCTGCAGCAGCAGTCGTCCGTTGCTATCCGGGCGCACGTTCAGCCGTGGTGTGGTCACGACTCTGTCGAGTGATGAGGACACGGGGTTGGTCGTGGCTAGATAGCCGACCGTGGCATCGCCCGGCTCGCTGAAGTGGGCCAACGGAACGTGTGCGCCGGCCAATGCGGCGATTTCTTCGGTCCAGCGTCCGGCTGCGGTGACCACGGTGTCGGCCTCGAAGGAGCGGCCGTCGGCTGTACGGACTGCGGCGCCGGCGCCGCTGGGTTCGATCGCCACGACATGGGCCTGAGTGTGGATCTCTGCTCCTGCCGCACGGGCCCGGTTGAGCATCGTGTCCAGATAGGCTAGTGGGAAGATGTGGCCCTCTTTAGGGAAGAACGCCACCTTGCGCGGATCTTCCGGAAGTCGCAGGTCTGGCACGAGCTGCAGGGCTCGTTCCGAGTCGAACTCTTCGACTGGATAGCCATGCTTTCGGAGCCGCGCGATTCGGCTTTCGAGGTGGCGCTGGTGTGCCTCGTCGGCGGCGATCTCAAGGTGCCCACCGGGGAAGAACCAAGGTGCACCGTCGCGGACCAATTCGTGATGGGCCTGGACCCCGGCGGCGTTGAGCGCGAAGTAGGAGGGTGGTTCCTTGCCGTTGGCGTTGAACCAGGCGTACGACGTCGACGTGGTGCCCTCTCCACTGTGGCCTTGTTCCAGGACGGTGACTCTGGTTCCACTCTCGGCGAGGCCGGCCGCGATCGACACCCCGACGATGCCCGCTCCGATGACGATGACGTGCATTCTCCTACCTTTCAGCTCTCAGAGTGTGCGTCGAGTTCAGGCGCCCTCGGCTGTGTCGGCGCAGAGCCGGTGGGACCTCGGCGGTCAAAAACGGCGTGAGCGACCAGGAGGAAGACGACGCTGCTCACGATGCCGTAGATCGCGTACGGGATGGTCGTATCGAGGGTGTGTGCGGCGGCGCAGCCGATGAGGCCGCCGACGATCCCGGCCAGCGCGGTACCGGACCGCAGGAGGCCACCCCGCTTGTGTAAGAAGTAGCCGATGAAGATGGGGGCAGCCAGCACGGAGGCGGAGTAGGCGTAAGTCGCGACCAGCCAGGTCAGCGCGGTCGGGAAGAGAATGGCCAGCAGCGCAGCAAGGACCACGACCGCAACGGACAGCAGGCGCGACAGGTGCACCAAACCGACCCCCTCACGGTGGCCGAACAGATGCACGTAGATGTCCTGCACGGCGTTGGTCACGACCGACTGCAGCGCGCTGCCGGTAGTGGAGACGATGGTGGCCATCAGGAAGGCTGCGTACAGGGCCAGCAGGAGAGGGGGCAGCTGGGTGAGTATCCAGCCTGCGGCCATCTCGGAGTCCGCCAGGCCGGGGTTCATGGCCCGTGCGGACATGCCGATGATGAAGGCGTAGGCGCCAGAGACAAGGACCAGAACGCCACTGATCACCAGACTCTTGCGCGCCTGGCCGATATCTCTGATCGAGAAGATGCGCTGGTAGTACATTTGGTTGGTCAGGGTGCCGGGGATGATCGAAAACAGCCACAGCACGACCGTGGAGGTACCTGCCGCGCCGAGACCTTCGGGGAGTGCGGTGAGGTTGTTCGGCACGGCGCTGGTGATGCCGCTCCATCCGCCTGCCAGGTTCAGCACGTAGCCGGCGACGGTGACCGACATGATCACCATCACGACGCCGAACAGGAAGTCGCTCCAGGCTACCGAGCGCAGCCCACCGGGCAGCACGAACACCAGTGTGATCGCGCCCATGATGACGGTCAGCCACGTGGTGGACAGGCCGGTGATACCGGCGAACAGGGAAGCGAAGGCGACGAACTGGGTTGCCAGCCACCCGAACGGCACGACGATGCAGGCTAGTGCGGCCAAGGTCGTGATGGCTGGATGTTCGTTGTAGAGGCGGCGTAGGATTCCCGGCACAGTGGAGAATTCCTGCTCACGCATCCAACGGGCGATGCTCGTGAGCAGCATCATGCCCACGAAGATAAAGGCCGGGTAGAAGAAGTACGCCCAGCCGGATGCGTAGGCCAGGCCGACGTGGGCGACCAGTACCCCTCCGCCGACGGCGGTGGCGAACTGGGTGAACACGATGACATAGAGGGGAAGCGACCGGCCGGCTACGAGCCAGTCACCGGCGTCGCGAACGCGGCGGCTGACGGCGACCACGGTGACGGCACCAACGGACAAGAGGAGCAGGCTGGTGATAACGACCAGAGAGATGTTCGCATCGGTCATGTGGTCACCTCTGCAGGGTGGGAGGAGAGACGTAGCGGGCCAGGCCCAGGTGGGTGACGTTGTGGCCGGTGGTGCCGTCCACGGCCAAGTCGGCGGCGATCTCCCCAAAGACGGGGGCCATCTTGAATCCGTGTCCGGAGAATCCAGTCAGCACGGTGACGTTCGGCAGGCCGGGGAGCTGTCCAATGACCGGGTGACCGTCTGGGGTGAAGGAGTCGGCATAACTACCGATCCGGACTGGGTCGGGATAGACGTCCGGGAGAAAGCGGGTGACCGCTTCGCGCATGGCGGCAAGCAGCTCCGGCGCGGGATTGCGCGTAACATGCTCGGCGCTAGGGACGCGGGGGCGCGGCAAGCTGTGCAAGCTGACCTTGACAGTGTCACCGTCGACGGCCGGGAAGCTGGAGTAGGCGATAGGGCCGTTGCGGAGGACAACGGGAGTGCGCTCGGGTCGGAATTCGCCGGGCCGACATTGCTGATACCACAGCGTGGTGATCTGGTGCACCTCGAGCTGCAGTGCCGGAAACTCGGCCAGGTCCGTTATCCAGGGGCCAGGCGCCAGCACGACGCGGTCGAAGCGGTGCTCTCCTCGGGCGGTGCGTAGAAGGACCCCGTGGTCGGCGGCTTCGATTGCCTGCACCGGACAGTAGCGATGTACAGTAGCACCGAGCGACTCGGCCTGCGTGGCAGCGGCGATGATGGCCTTCTCTGGCCGCAATACTCCTGCGGTGTGGTCGATGAAGACTTTTTCGTCGGCCTCGATCGGCAGGTGCGGGAATCGTTTCATCGACTGTGCCGGTGAGAGTTCCTCATGCGCGAGGTCGAAGTCGGCTGCGCAGTTGCGAACCATGTCCAGGTCGGGATGGCCTTCCGGGGCGATGGTCAGGCCTCCGGTTGGTGTGAACAGCGAGCTGTCTGTCTCCGACTCCAGCGTGCGCCATCCTGCCAGTGAGCGGCGCAGCAGCGGCACGTACTCGGCACCCTCGCGATAGGCTATCCGGAATATGCGGGTCTGGCCGCCGTAGCCACCACGGTCATGCCCGGGGGCATAGGCGTCGAATCCGACTGCAGAGACGCCGCGTTTTGCCAGCTGCCAAAGCGCCATGGCGCCGACGGTGCCGGTGCCGATGACCGCGACGGTGGGCGAGGTGGAACTCATCGTTCCTCCTTGGTGTGGGGCTGTTCCGACTCGACCGAGGGGATTGAGGAACACTGGAATCCGGGTCCGTGGCCGGAAACCGAAAAATACTTCATGGATTTCCAGGTCGGCTGGAATATAAATATCGGATCCAGGAAAAAGCGAACTACTCTGAGTCAGGAGGATGTTGTAGACAGTGTGGTTTGCTCGATGAAGAACTCGACCAGGTCGGGGCGAATGATGTGCCACATCGCCTCGGCGAGCTTGCCGTCGGTCAGCCAGGTCAACCGGCGCAACCGGACCACGGCTTGGCCAGGCCGGGTGAGCAGCCGGGTAGCGGTGGCTTCGTCGAGAACGATCGGGTCGATGTACACGCGCGATTTTGCCGCGGGAATCTGGTGGCGGGCGAAGTAGTCGTGCACCGTGAGGTATTCCAGATTCTCGTCGAAAAGTCGTGGGGCTACTGAAAACGGTACTGCGATGAGCTCAACAGCGACCGGGTTGTCGTCGACGTCGAACTTGAGCCGCCGCAGTTGGTTCACTGGCGTGTCGTTAGCGACGTCAGGCAGTGCGATCTCGGCGTCCTGGACAGGTACCACGGTCGCGGACTCCACGGCATGTCGACCGTGGATTTCCGAACCTTGCAGGGTAGGATTCGCCATGCGCTGCAGATTCTCCTGCCGTCCGCCCTCAGCGACGAAGGTGCCGCGCCGCCGGTGGCGTTCCACCAGTCCGGCCTGGGCCAGCTCTGTCAGGACTCGCTGAGCAGTGGCGCGCCCGACCGAGTATCGCTGCTGGAGCTCGGCCTCAGTGGGAAGTCGAGTGCCCAGCGGAAGCGCACCCGACTGGATCTGCTGCTCCAGTTCGGTACGGATACGTAAGTACACCGGAGTTGCCACGAACAAAAAGTAGCAACGGGATTAATTGCTGGTCAATAATTGATTTGATCGGACAATTACCAACAAATGAGGGCCCTCACGTGCTCTGAAACGGGACAGAGCTCGGCAAGGTCGTGGCCAGCTCCCCACGCGACTCGCTGCACGTGCTCGACGTGCTCTACGACCGTGACGGCGGCACCAAGCCGCAGATGATCGTCACCGACACCGCCTCCTACCCCGACATCGTGTTCGGCCTGCTCACCCTGGCCGGTTTCACCTACGCCCCACAGCTGGCCGACCTGCCGGACCAGAAGCTGTGGGGCGCATCGACACCAAGGCCGACTACGGCCCGTTCAACCACGCCGCCCGCGGCCGCATCAACCTCAGCCGGGTGCGGCGGCACTGGGACGACATCCTGCGGGTGGTCGCCTCCATCCACACCGGCGCGGTGCGCGCCCACGACGTGATCCGCATGCTCTCCCGCGACGGGCAACCCACCCCGCTGGGCGAAGCCATCGCGGCCTACGGGCGCATTCACAAGACCCTGCACGTGCTGCGGATGGTCGACGAGCCCGGCTACCGCCGCGACATCAAAGCCCAGGCCAACCTCTCCAGCACCGCAGCCTCGGCGACGCGCTCCGCCGCCACGGCATTCCCATCCAAACCGGACGCACCTCAGCCCTGCGCCGGGACTGTCGCTTGAACGGTGTTTCCGGCCTGACACGCCGGGCTCGGGTCCGGCGGGATGGGCACTGTGAGTGATGACCTCTGATGCTGTGAGTGCACAGGAGCAGGCGGAGACGTCGGGGCGACGGTTGTCGCCGGAGCAGGCCGCTGCGGCGGCGATAGTGGACCAGGCCAGGCAGCAGGGCCTGGAGCTGACCGGCCCGGACGGGCTGTTGAAGCTGTTCACCAAGAATGTGCTGGAAGCAGAGCTGAACGAGGAAATGACCGAACATCTCGGCCACGAACCGAACCGGGCCGATGCTGAGCGAGACTCGGGCAATATCCGCAACGGAACTCGCACGAAAACCGTCCTCTCTGATGCCGTGGGCGAGGTCGAGATCGCGGTCCCCCGGGATCGGGAAGGGACGTTCGAGCCCCAGATCGTCACGAAGCGGCAGCGGCGCCTCAGCTCTGTCGACGAGATCGTGCTGTCGCTGTATGCGAAGGGCATGACCACCGGCGAGATCTCAGCGCATTTTGCCGACATCTACGGGGCGTCGGTGTCCAAAGTCACCATTTCCCGAATCACCGACAAGGTCGTGGCCGAGATGGACGAGTGGTCCCATCGCCCGCTGGACGCGGTGTACTGTGCGATCTTCATCGATGCGATCCACGTCAAGGTCCGCGACGGGCAGGTCGCCAACCGACCCGTCTACGCCGCCATCGGCGTCACCATCGATGGCCGCAAGGACGTGCTCGGGCTATGGATGGGCACCGGTGGCGAGGGCGCGAAGTTCTGGATGAGCGTGCTCATCGATCTGAAAAACCGCGGCGTGCGCGACGTGTTCTTCCTCATCTGCGATGGACTCAAGGGACTGCCCGAAGTCGTGGAAAACGTCTGGCCGCAGACCAAGGTGCACACCTGCATCATCCACCTGATTCGGAACTCGTTCCGGCTGGTCTCGCGCAAGCACTCCGACGCCCTGAAACGCGACCTGAAACTGATCTACACGGCCCCGAACGCCGACGCGGCCGCTGCCGCATTGGAGAAACTCGACGAGAAATGGGGTGACAAACACGCGGCGATGGTGCGACTCTGGCGCAACGCATGGGAAGAGTTCACACCGTTTTTGGACTACGACGTGAACATCAGGACGATGATCTGCTCCACGAACGCGATTGAGTCGCTCAATGCTCGCTACCGCCGAGCAGTACGAGCCCGCGGGCACTTCCCGACCGAGCAGGCCGCCTTGAAGTGCCTGTACCTTGTGACCCGCAGCCTGGACCCGACCGGTACGGGCCGGACCCGCTGGACGATGCGATGGAAACCGGTCGTGAACGCGTTCGCGATCACCTTCAGTGACCGCTGGCCGGCCGCTGAAACCTACTGACCGAACCGCCGGAAACACCGATCATCAGACAGACCCTCGTGTCAGGCGGTGTTGATCGTGTAATCGGGTTGTCGGATGTGTGAGTTGATTGCGAAGTGGTGTTTGGGTTGTGCTCGTTGGTTGTGCCAGCGGAGGTAGGCGTCGAGGGGGCGTCTTGTTCGGCGTGGTTGCGGTGGTCGGTTCCGTTCAGGGCGAAGTAGGGTAGCGCGGTGAATTCGGACTCGATCCAGTTCAGCCAGGAGGCGTTGGTCGGGGTGAACACGAGTTCGATGTTGGTGGTTGCGGTCCAGTTCAGGACTTCGGGGCGCTTGTGCGGTCCGTAGTTGTCCAGGATCAGGTAGAGCCGTTGGCCGGGCCAGCGGCGGCGCAGTTGCTTGAGGAAGGTGAGGGACTCGCGCCAGCGTTTGCGGTCGCGGATGCGGTAGGTGATTTTGCCGGTGGCCAGGTCGAGGGCGGCGAACAGGTGCTGCCCCCCTGGGTACGGGTGTAGGTCGCCCGCATGCGCAGGGGTTTTTTGAACGGGCGCCAGGCGTTGCCCTTCGGCCGTGCTGACCGGGCGCACGAACACCTCCGGACGACGCGGCATCGACCACCTCCACGAACTCATCACCGTCGCGGAGAACAGCATGCCCGACCACCCGAAGCAAAGATCACATAGCCTGTCCAAGGTCCATAGACGAACCACTAGATGCAGGTGCACGAGTCGACGACCGGCTGGTGTGCAGCCAAAAGGACCAGCCCACCTTCATGGTCGAGCTGTGGAGCTGGGACATCGACCAGGACGGTGCGCAGCGCAACACGACGTGCAGCAGCTACACTCTGCATCACTGCGACGTCGAGCAAGCTCTGACCTGGTGCCGCAAGCACCAGCAGGAACCCGGCAGTTTCGTACTCCACGCCTGCACCTGGACCGACTGCGGCTATCTGCGAACCCTCTGGCTCGCCGGCAGCCCGCCAACGCCGGATCGTGACCGTAGCGCCACCACCTTTTGAGAAGGGCTGGTTGAACCGGTCACCGGCCCGAGGCCAGAACTCCACGCGTACGCCTCAACTCTCAGCTAACCTCCCCCAACCGCAGCCGTGTGGTTGACCAAAGGGCTTTCTCCTCGACCGTCACTGGGAGCAGCAGCCTTCCCTGTCGCAAGGCACAGATCAAACCCGGATGCCTGCCAGCAGCGGTCATTGTGCGGGCAGCATAGTCAGATCCGTCGCCGTCGCAGCGCGCACGTCTTCGATCGTCACGTCCGGCGCGAGTTCGCTCAACCGCACGCCTTCGTCGGTGATGTCCACGACCGCCAGGTCGGTGACCACCTTGGTGACCACCCCGCGTCCGGTCAGCGGCAGGTCGCAGTGCGGAACGATCTTCGATTGCCCGTCTTTGGTGGTGTGGTCCATGAGCACGATGACGGTGCGGGCGCCGTGCACGAGGTCCATCGCACCGCCCATGCCCTTAATCATTTTTCCGGGAACGGACCAGTTGGCCAGGTCGCCGGTGGCCGAGACTTGCATACCGCCGAGCACCGCGACATCGAGGTGCTTGCCGCGGATCATCCCGAACGACTCCGCGGAGTCGAAGAAAGCTGCGCCGGCTCGGACGGTCACGGTCTCCTTCCCCGCGTTGATCAGGTCCGGGTCCACCTCATCCGGCCTCGGGTAGGGACCGGTGCCGAGGATGCCGTTCTCGCTGTGCAGCACCACATCCACGTCCGGCGGCAGGTGGTCGGGCACCAGGGTCGGCAGCCCGATACCGAGATTGACGTACTGCCCGTCGCCCAACTCCGCGGCAACGCGCGCGGCCATCTGCTCCCGTGTCCACGCCATCAGGGGGCCTCCGTCCGCACGGTCCGTTTCTCGACGCGCTTGTCCTCGTGATCGGCCTCGACGACCCGGTGAACGAAAACCCCGGGCAGGTGCACCTCGTCCGGGGCGATCTCGCCCACTTCGACGAGCTCTTCGACTTCGGCGATCGTGGTCCGGCCGGCCATGGCGCACAACGGGTTGAAGTTGCGGGCGGCCCGGGCGAACACGAGATTTCCCCAGCGGTCCCCGCGCGCCGCGCGAACGAGTGCGTAGTCCGCGGTGATGGCGTGTTCCAGCACGTACTGCACACCGTCGAACTCGCGCACTTCCTTCGGCGGTGAGGCCACCGCGACCGCTCCGTCGGCGCCGTAACGCCACGGCATGCTGCCTTCGGCGACCGGCGTGCCCACTCCGGCAGGGGTGTAGAAGGCGGGTATGCCCGTTCCTCCGGCGCGAAGTCGCTCGGCCAAGCTGCCCTGCGGGCACAGTTCGAGTTCCAGCTCGCCACCGAGGTACTGGCGGGCGAACTCCTTGTTCTCGCCGACGTAGGACGCGGTGACCCGTCGCAACCGTCCCGCCGACAGCAGCACTCCGAGGCCCGCGTCATCCACACCGCAGTTGTTCGACACCACGGCCAACCGGTCGACCCCGTGCTCGGCGATGGTGTCGATGAGCGTGGTCGGGACGCCGCAGACGCCGAAGCCGCCTACGGCCAAGTCAGCTCCGGGGGGAATCTCGGCCACGGCCTCGTCCGCGCTCGGCACCGTCTTGTCCAAGCTCATTCCGCACTCCTCGACCGGCCGTCGGACTGGCTCAAGGCGGCCGCCGCCCGAGACGGGTTCGGCCGGCCCAGGTGTTCGGCCAGCCAGGTGCCGGTCCGCACCAGCGCGGCCAGATCGATCCCGAGCTCGTAGCCGAAACCGCGCAGCATCCACACGAGGTCTTCGGTGGCGAGGTTGCCAGTCGCGCTCCGGGCGAACGGGCAACCACCCACGCCGCCGATCGAACTGTCGAATTCCCCAACGCCGGCCTGTAGCCCCGCGTGCACGTTGGCTAGCGCCTGCCCGTAGGTGTCATGGCAGTGCAGAGCCAGCGCGGAGGGCGGAACACCGGCCGCGCCGAGGGCCACTACCAGCGCCTTGACGTGGCCCGGAGTCGCCACACCGATGGTGTCGCCCAGCGAGATGCGCGAGCAGCCCTGATCGATCAGCCGCCGTGCGACCGCCACGACGGCATCGAGCGGCACCGGTCCCTCCCACGGGTCGCCGAAGCACATCGAGACGTAGCCGCGTACCGGCATGTCGCGTCCCCGGGCTTCGGCGACGACCGGTGCGAGCGCCGTCAGGACCTCGTGCACCCCGCGCCCCAGGTTGCTGCGGGCGAAGCTCTCGGTGGCGCTGGCGAACACGGCGATCTCCCGCGCCCCGGCTTCCAGGGCGCGGCTCATCCCCCGCTCGTTGGGCACCAGCACGGGGTGGCGCGCCGTGCCGGCGAGGTCGAGTTCGGCGAGCACGTCGGAAGCGTCTCCGAGCTGGGGCACCCAGCGGGCGGAGACGAAGCTGGTGGCCTCGACGGCGGTCAGGCCCGTGGCGGCCAACTTCCGAATGAGTTCGACCTTGGTCGACGTATCGATGATGCGCTTCTCAGCTTGGAGGCCATCCCGAGGTCCGACTTCGTAGATGGTCACCGAAGCAGGCAAGCCGCCTTCGGGACAGGCGGTGGGCAACGCGTTCATACCTCTCCTGTGCGTGCGCAGGCACCGTCCGGCCAACGGCGCGAACCGCTCGTCGGCCTTCTCGATCGCAGTGCCGTCAGTTCTCGGTGTTCTTGGTGTCAGTGCCCGAGCTGCGGGACGGGAACACCGGGTCGCGTGCCTCGTTGAATGCTGCCAACCCCTCATCGGCGTCCGGGGAAGTGAAGGCCCGCTGCCCGTAGAGGGCCTCGCTGTGGAAGGCTTCCTCGGGTGGGAGATTGCTCAGCCGCGAGACCGCTTCTTTGATCGTGCCCAGAGCAGTCCCGCTCAGCTTCGAGAGGCGTTCCGCCCATTCCATCGCGGTGGGCAGCACCTCGTCTGGGGGAGTCACGGCATTCAGCAGCCCGTACTGAAGCGCGTCGTGCGCGCCAATGCGTTCCGAGAGCAACAGCAGACGCATCGCCCACGCGTGCGGGATCTGGCGCGTGAGCCGAACGAGCGTCCCGCCGGCGGGAACCACGCCGACTCGGGGTTCGGGAAGCTGGAATTCGGCGTGTTCCGAAGCGATCCGCAGGTCCGTGGACAGCAGGATCTCGAATCCGCCACCGAGGCACAAACCGTTGACCGCACCGATGACGGGCTTGTGCAGATCGGTGTGCTTCTGGTGCGCGCCGTCCCATTGGGAGATGTCGAACCGTCCCTCGGCCAGAGCCGGGATGGACTCGCCCAGATCCGCACCGACGCAGAAGGCTCTACCACCGCTGCCGGTCAGCACGGCCGCGGCGATGGCCGCGTCGTCGCGGACTTCGACGAAGGCAGCGGCCAGCTCGTCGTACATCGCGAGCGTCAGGGCGTTGAGCTTGTCCGGGCGATCGATCCGGATGACCGCCACGGAGCCTTCTCGCTCCAGGCTGATGCTCATGACACCACCCTGGATTCGCGCAGCGCCGCGATCTCTTCTTCGGACTTCTCCGCCATGCCGCGGAGGATCGTGTCCGTGTGCTCACCGAGTTTGGGCGCGAGGCCGCGAGGAGATGCCGGTGTGGCGCTGAGGTGGACGGGCTGTCCGAACATCTCCAGCGTGCCGAAGTCCGGGTACTCTACGTCGACGATCATGTCGCGGGCATCGATGTGCGGGTCATTGACGACATCACCGATGTCCTTGATCGCGGTCAAGGGGACTTCGTCGCCGGCCAATTCCTCCAACTCGGCGCGCGTTCGCTGCGCCATCCACCGGTGCAGCAACGGTCGCACGCGCCGTTCGTAGACCTCCGAGTCGAAGCGCTTGGCCATCGTGTCGATCTCGGGATCATCGGCCGTGTCGGGCTCGCCGAACATGGCGCAGGTGAGTCTCCAGAACTTGTCCGTGTAGCCGCCAAAGAACACGTACCCGTCCTTGCACGGGTAGAGCGCGTAGGGCCGGACGAACGGATGGGCGTTGCCCAAGGGCTCGGCGACAGTGCCGTCGACGGTGTAGGAGACGACTGCGTTTTCGGTCAGTGAGAGAACTGAATCCTGTTGGGCCACGTCGACGAGCTGGCCCTCGCCGCTTCGTTCGGCGTGCCGCAGCGCCGCCTACGTTCCGATCACGCCGTACATCGTGGCCGCGAGATCTCCGATGATCGTTCCCACCCGCGTCGGAGGTTGGCCCGGGACTCCGTTCATCGACCAGAGACCGCCTGCGGCCTGCGCGCTGTTGTCGAACGCCGGGTGCCGCCGGTTCGGTCCTGTCTGGCCGAATCCGGAGATCGCGGTGTAGACGAGTCTCGGGTTGGCCTGCCGTAGTTGCTCGTAGCCGAGGCCGAGTTTGTCCATCGTGCCCGGACGGAAGTTCTCGACGAGCACGTCGGCGCTCTCGACGAGCTTCTTCAGCAGTTCCTTGCCTTCCTCGGCGGCGAGATCGAGCGTGAGGCCGAGCTTGTTGCGGTTGTACTGGCCGAAGAAGGCGCTGAACCGATCGCCGTCATCGGATTCGAGGAAGGGCGGGAAGTCCCGCGCGTAATCCGGATCGCTGGGGCGCTCGATCTTGATCACCGTCGCGCCGAGGTCGGCCAGGATCATCGAACAGAACGGTCCGGCCACCACGCGGGTGATGTCGAGGACGACCACCCCGGCGAGAGGTCCCCGCGAGGTGGTTTCACGGTCCGTGGACACGGGAAGTTCTGTCATCGGATTTCGACCTCCTCTTGCGAAGCCACTCGGACGCGAGTCTCCAGCAACGTGCCGCACGCTGGGCTGATCCACTCATCGATCAGCACGGCCGGCTCCGGATCGCGTGGACGGACGCTCACACCGAACTCGGACAGACGCTGCGAGGCGACGCTGGTGCGCGCGGGAATCTCGGCTCGCCAGTCCTCGCGGCTGCTCAGCCGAGCACCGCTCGCAGGGCAATACCAACCGTGTTCGTCCCGCCGGGGAGCCGAGCTCTCGGGGGACGCATCCGGCGCGACCGGCTGCCGCGGTGCGCTTCCGCCGAGCCGTTCGGTGCGCAGCGCCGCGCGCTGGCGCTCGGTTCCCACGGTGTCGACATCGCCATCGACGAGCTGCACTCCGTACACCCGCGAGGCGATGTCCGCGGTCACGTACCCATCGGCCACGTCGCGGACGACTGACACCGGCTCGCGCAGCAACGGGTCGCCATAGCCGCCGCCACCGGCCACCCATTCCACGAACACGTCGTCGGTGCCGATCGTGACGCCCTGCTGGTTGACCTCGAACAAACCTCGCGTGCTGGCGGTCAACGCGGTGTCGGTCGGAACTGTCCCGCGCCCGAACAGCTCGTTGACGTTGGTGTCCCGCCACAGCGCGTGCCCGCTGCCGCCACCTGCAATACCGCCACCGAAGCCGTCCGCGACCACCTGCGCGTTGGGGGCGAACACCGTTTGGGTCACTTCCTGAGCGCCGTGCAGCGTCCAGGCGAACTCGTGCCCCTGTCCACCCCGGTAGGCCCCGTGCCCGGCGCTGGCGGTGTTGAGCCGCTTCCACAGGTACAGCACCGGGTAGAGCATTTCGTTCATCTCGACGTCCGGCAGCGAATTGTTGACCTGGGTCATCATCCCGCCGCAGTCGAGCCCGTCGGTCACCGGCTGCGCCCCGGTACCCATGCCGCCACCGTCCATATTGAACAGGACGAAGTACTCGCCGTCGTCGCGGGTGCCCGCGGAGATGCCACCGGTCCACGAATCCGCCCACACGCCCTGCGTGCGGGCCCACACCACCTCACTGTCGCTGGACCGCGCCGCCTCGTTGAGCAGCTTGGTGACCAGACGGCTCACGCGAGCACCGGTCGTGAGGTGACCGTTGCTGATGGGGGCCGGCGGCTCGGGATTAACCAGGGACCGGCGTTCCGCCAGCACGTCGCAGGCGGTCATGACTCCCTCGTTGAACGGGACGTCCCAAGCCAGGATCGGCACCAGAGCACTGGCGACGCTGCCCACCAGGGTGCCGTAGCTGAGGTTGATGAAACCGTCGGTCTGCGGGCTGGAGCCGGCGAAGTCCATCGTGAGCTGGTCGCCGGCGACCGTCATGGTGCAGTGCACGCGGTAGAGATCGTTGACGTGGCCGTTGTGCTCGGTCCACTCGTCCGCCTCGTAGGCGCCGTCGGCCAGCAGCGCGATCCGTTCGCGGACCACGCGTTCGGCGATCTCGAAGTTGACGCGCGTGTAGTCCCGGAAGGCGTCCAGCCCGAACTCCTCGACCGTGCTCTGCACGCGGCGAATGCCCGTGTTGTTGCTGGCCACCAGACTGCGCACGTCGTTCCAGAACAGCATGGGCACGCGCACGTTGTTCAGCAGGATCCGGCGAACCCACTCGACAGGCTTGCCGCGTTCGAAGACCTTCACTCCGGGCGGCAACCGCAGCGCCTCGCTGTAGCAGTCGTAGGCACCCGGGGCGAAGCCGCCCGGGGTCATCCCGCCGACGTCGACCAGGTGCGCCTGCGACTGGGCCCAACCGATGAGTTCGTCGCCGTGGAAGATCGGTGAGATGATGTTGGTGTCCGGCGGGTGTGCAGAACCGGCGGTGTGCGGGTCGTTGCAGATGAACGCGTCGCCCGGGTGCACCGGTTCGTTCTCGATCTCCGCGACGAGGTTTTGCACTGCGACGCTGCCGGACCCGATGTGGAACTGCACGGCGTCCGAATAGGAGTAGATCCGTCCTTCGGAGTCGAACAGCGCGGTGTTGTAGTCACCGGACTCGGTGATCACCGGTGATCCGGAGGAGCGGATCATCGCGCTTCCCATCTCCTCGACGATGGAATCCAGGCGCATCCGGAGCACTTCGAGCGTGACGGGGTCGTAGCCGGCGGGAACGTAGGATGAACTCGTGGTCATGGCTGTCTCCAGAGGACGGGGCGGCGGGATTGGCGAGTGGTGGGATAGCCAGAACGCCTCAGCTGGCGTTCTGGCGGATCAGGAAGTGGCCACCGTCGACCATTTCCACACCCGCCCCTGCGGGCACGTACACGGTGGTGTCGGGCTCCTCCAGCAAACAGGGCCCCTGCGCCTTCCCGCGGGAACCGAAGCCGCGGTGCACCTCGATGCTGCGCCGTTGCCCGGTCGCGGGGTCGATGCAGTCCCGTCGGTCACTGCTGTGCTGTTCGCCGCCGCCACCATCTTCGGTGATCTGCTGGGCTTCGGTGCGTCCGATCGCCTGGACGCGAGAATTGACCAGCAAGATCTCGGCTTCGGTCCAGGCGGTGCCGGAACCGAACTCCGCTTCGTAGTCCGCGATGAAGCGCTGGCGCAGCAGGTCCTTGTCCTGCTCGTTGAAGCTCTTGCTGGGCAACCGCGTGGTGACCTCGAAGATCTGGCCCATGAACTTCATGTCCGCCTCGCGGTAGAGCTCGCGCCGTTGCTCGCCAATGCCCTCGGTCTCGAACCACTCCTGTGCACGCGCTTCCAGCGAGGCGAACTCCTTTTCCAGGTCTGCCGCCGGATCCGCGAACGTCCACGGCGTGGTCTGCACGGCCGAGAAGACGGAGTCGGCGTGCATCAGGCCGTAGGCGGAGAACACCGCGGCGTCCCGCGGGATGATCACTTCTCCCACACCCATCTCGGAGGCGATGGCGGCCGCGAACAGCCCGCACGCCCCGCCGAACCCGACGAGCGTGAACTCCCGGGGGTCGTGCCCGCGGTTGACGGTGATCTTGCGGACCGCGTTCGCCATCTGCGACACGGCGAGGCGGTAGACGCCGTGGGCCGCGTCGTCGATGCTCAACGACAGCGGACCGGCGAGGTGGCGCTGCACCGCCTCGCGGGCCTTGTCCTCGTAGAGCGTGACGCTGCCGCCGAGGTAGTAGTCGGGGTTGAGTAAGCCCATCGCGAGTGCCGCGTCGGTCACGGCGGGCCGCTCACCGCCCTTACCGTAACATGCCGGTCCCGGAACCGAGCCGGCGCTCTGCGGACCGACTCGCACGACGCCCCGTCCGTCGACCCACGCGAGACTGCCCCCGCCGGCACCGATCGTCTCGATGTCCACCGCGGTGAGGCTCGTGGGCAAGGCACCGATTTCGGCGCGCGGCAGCACGCGGAATTCGTCGTCGATGATCGCGGCGGCGTCCAGGCTCGTACCGCCCATGTCCGCGGTGAGCACCCGTTGCCGTCCCAAGTGATGACCGAGCAGGCGTGCGCCGGTGACGCCGCCCACTGGTCCGGAGTTGAACATGCCGATCGGCGCTTTGCTGGTCTCCTCCGCTGACAGGAAACCGCCGTGGACCTGCATGATCTGCACACGGGTGCGCAGCCCCCGCTGAGCGAGCTCGTTGGCGAGATGGTCGAAGTGCTGCGCCACGATCGGCTTGACCGCCGCATCGAGCGTGGTCGTGACCATTCGCTCGTACTCGCGGTACACCGGCGTCAGCGAGCTGGACAACGTGTAGGGCAGCCCCGGGTGGTGGGTTTCGAGGTACTTACCGATCGCTTGCTCGTGCTGGGGATTGCGGAACGACCACAACAGGCACACCGCCAGCGACTCCGCTCCCGCCTGCAGGACGCGATCGACGGCCTGGCCCAAAGCGTCTTCGCCCAGGGGTGCCAGCACCGTGCCGTGGGCATCGACGCGTTCGGAAACCTCGACGATCCGATTGCGATCGATGATTTCCGGTGGCGGCGTCATGCGGTGCGGGTCCCGCTCGTCGTCCCGCGCGGAACGGGCGATTCGCAGCGTGTCGCGAAAGCCCTGCGTGGTGAGCAGACCGACGGCCGAGTACTTCTGCTCGTCGACGGCGTTGGTGACGATCGTGTTCCCGAGGACGAACCGGTCGATCTGCGAGTAGAAGCCGTCCTCGCCGACTTCGAGCCGATGTTCGAGAACGGCGAGGGCATCGAGGATGCCGGTTGTGACATCGGGGGTGGAGAAGGCCTTGCCGCGCACGGCGCGGCCGTCGTGAACGGCGACCGCGTCCGTGAACGTGCCGCCCACGTCGATTCCCACGTGTAGAGTCATGATCGCTGCGTCTCCTTTGACGTTCGGTGTGTGGGGTCGGCTGGCTGGGCGGATCAGTTGCCGGAAGACCGGAGGTCGGCGAGTACCTGCTCAGCCCTGTCCGTCCGGATGGCGCGATCGGCAACCAACCGGCCCACGACCTCGGGGATCTCCTCCGCCGTGGCGCCTGCCGAGATCGCGATGTTGCGAGCGTGCAGTGACATGTGGCCGCGCTGGATCCCCTCGGTGGCCAAGGCGCGCAGCGCGGCGAAGTTCTGCGCCAAGCCGACCGTGGTTATGATCTCGGCCAGGTCGGATGCGGTGGACACTCCGAGCATCCGGACTGCCGCTTGCGCCGCCGCGTGGACCGTGGTCGCTCCTCCGACCAGTCCCACCGGCATCGGGAGTTCGAGGGTACCGACGAGGTCGCCGTCGCGGTTGACCTCGAAGTGCGACAGGGCGGCGTATTGGCCACGCGCTCCGACCGCGTGGGAGTGCGCCCCTGCCTCCACCGCCCGCGTGTCGTTGCCCGTGGCCAGCACGACGGCGGTGATCCCGTTCATGATCCCCTTGTTGTGCGTCGCGGCGCGGTAGGGGTCGGTTTCGGCCAGTGCGGCCGCGTGCACGAGATTGCCGACGATCTCCGCTCCGCCCAACGCCTCGGCGCTGAACACCGCGCGCGCCCGCGCCAGCCGCATATCGGCCTTGTTGGTCAGGATGCGCAGCAGCACGTGGCCACCGGCGATCTGTCCGACCCGATCGGCCACGGCTTCGGCCATGGTGTTCACGGCGTTCGCGCCCATCGCGTCGCGTACGTCGACCACGAGGTGCGCGACGACGTATCGGCCGGTGTGCCCTTCGACGGTGCGCACCTTGAGGTCCCGTACTCCGCCGCCGAACGAGACCAGCTGCGGGTCCTGGTCGTTGGCCAGGCGGATCAGTTCCTCGCCGGCCTCGAGCAGCCGTACTCGGGCGCCGTCCGGATCGGCCACGTCCAGCACCTGGACTTGTGCCTGCATGATCGGGGTGGAGCTGCTGGTGTGGAACCCGCCCCGCTCTCGTGCGATCCGAGCGGCGTTGCTGGCCGCCGCGACGACCGATGGTTCCTCGGTGGCCATCGGGACCAGAACATCCGCTCCGTTGACGGTGAAGTTCGTGGCCACTCCGATCGGCATGCCGAACGTCCCGACCACGTTCTCGATCATGTGATCGGCCTGCTCGAGGCCGAGTCCGCCCGAGGACCAAGCCTCGAGGGCATCCGGCGGAATGCCCGCGCTCTCGGCCGCCAGAGCCCGCCGACCGTCCGGGGACTCGTCCCGGAAATCGGGAATCCTGCTCTGTGTCGTCACCGATACCTCCACTCACCATGAGCGACGTCGCTCGAGGCTGCGCCTGCCCCGGCAGTCGAACAAGTCCATTTGGTGCAGCGCTGCGCTCGCTTAGCAGCAACGATAGGCAGACAGTGAGCCGAACAACACGGCCAACTCACACATAAATTTCGGTATGATTATGTGTAATTCGGCCCTGCCGGATATGAGCTGCTGGGACCGGCGCCAGGCAGCCGCACCTCGCGAGCCCGAGGACTCGCGGTGCCGGGTTGACCTGGTGGGCCAGCGGACTCGTCCGATCCGTCCCCGAACGCCGTAGGCGCCGAGTCACCCCTCCGACGCGCTAGCCAAGGCATGCAAGCGGGCCGCCACGGAAATGCGGAACAGCGATTCCGGTTCGCGCCACGTCGAGCCCAGCAAAGCGCCGATCCGTTCGAGCCGCTGATTGACGGTGTTGATGTGGACGTGCAGGACACGCGCCGTGCGGCTCGGGCTGGCGTACGAGTCGACGAACGCGCACAACGTCTGGAACAGCTCCGTGCGACGCTCCGCGTCCCACCGCAATACCGGCCCGATGGTCGAGTCGATGAACCCCGACAGGTCCTTGCCGCCGGCCCCGAACATCGCCATGTACGGCTCGTACGCCCGTGAATCGACGACCCCTGCCGAGGTGTTCAGCTTCCGCACGACCTCGACGCACCGACGTGCCGACTCGAAGCACTGCCCCAACTCCTGCATCGATCCGGCAGGAGGGCCGGCAACCACCAGCACCGAGCCACGATGGGCCGCGGAGAGCGCATTCCAGGCCGCCCGAGCTACCGACACGGAATCCTCGCCCGGAGCGAGCAACACCAGCAGACCATCTCGCTCCCCGACCAGGCCGCCGGGAACCGACCTGCGCATCGCTTCGGTGGCGGTTCTGCGGCCGTCCGCGGAAACCCCCACTACGACCACCGAGCGCAAGTCTTCCAGCCGCACCTCCCGCGCCCGCGCCCGAAGCAGCAGTTCCTCCCAGCGATGTTGGTCACCGCGCAGGACGTCGGCGACCAACTCCCCTCGGACCCGATCCTCAGCAGCGGCGATCGCCTCTTGCTTGACCGCGACCAAGGCGGCGATTTGCGCGGCGCGTTCAATAGTGCGCTGCTCGACCTCGCGGAGTTCCAAGTCGCCGTAACCGACCACCACCGCCCCCAGGAAGGTCTCGCCAGCCACGACGGCAACGGCAACCTCCGGACGCGGGGGGTCGTCGCCAACGAATACGCATCGCCCCGAGAGCCGGCTCGCATCGATCGCTTCACGCACGGCGGGATCAAGGCCACCGTCCGCAGCGGAATAGCGCACGCCGGCCTCGGCCGGCTCGTGGGCCACAGGTACGAGATCCCGGTCGAGGATCACCACCCGACGTTCCAGCGCTTTCCCAAGCGTCTCGGCGACCCCCTCCGCGCTGCTTCCCCGCAGCACGACCGCAGTGAGATCTTCGTGCACCGCGCTGGCGCGTTCCATGGCCGTGACATTACTCGCCAACACGGAATTGGCCCGCTCAGCTTCCTGCGCCGCGGCCCGCGCCTGCTCCAGCAACCTTGTCGTTTGCAGCACCACCGCTGCGTGATCGGCGAACGCGCTCAACAGGGCGATCTCATCGGGGGTGAACTCATGCTTGCTGCGGTTCGCAGCGAACAACACACCGAGCACTCGATCTCCCGCCACCAGCGGAACACCAAGCATCGACACCAGACCTTCCGCGGCCACGGCTGTATCGATCTCCTGCTCGTGCGGGATCGAATCGTTCGCCTGGTAGACCGGCGTCCACTGCGGGCACCGGGTACGCACCACCTTGCTCGCCAGCCCCATGCCCGGAGGCACGCGCAAGTCGCGAAACGACGGAGCCACGGTCCCCAACGTCGACCGCACTCGCAGTTCGTCGACGTCCTCGTGGAACTCGGACAAGTACGTGACATCCGTGCCCATCAGGGCGTGCGCCCGCTCGACCAGACGATGCAGCAACGCGTCAGTATCGCGCAGCTCAGCCAGTTCACGCGCACTGGAGAACAGCGCCGACAACTCCTGACCACGGCGACGCCAGCGCGTCAGCAGGGAACGAAGGTCTCGAAGGCGACTCACCAACTCCGCCGCCCGTCCGGCCGGCAACTGTGCCGTCAACCGCTCGAACGCCTCGACGGCGTCATCCTCGGAATCCGCAGCCACAGCATCCAGCAGCTCCACCACCTGCGTCACCGCGAGGCTCACACCCTGCTCGTCGGCATTCGTCACCACACCGGACAGGATGCCCCTCCGCCCAGCGCCTGGTGAAGCACGCCCTAGCGGACGCCCAGTGAGGCCGACCATGTCACTCGGGGTCGCGCAGCGTGATCCGGGTGGTTAGTGCGCAGCTCGCCCCTCCGCCACCACACTCACCTCAGGTAAAGCTAGTGGCCAGGGGTTTATTGTTTTCGATACCTGTCACGCTGAGTCGGATTGCTGTCTCGTTTCCGCTCGCGCACGAGTCGTTCGATCAGGTCCGCGGTGGTTTCGGGATCTTCGTGCTCCCACGCGCACGACGAGCCAGCCTGCTGTGGTGAGCTCGGAGTCCGTGTCCTGGTCGCGTCGCACCACGCCTTCGAGCTTGCGCCGCCACCACTCCCGGTTGCTCTTCGGGAGGAGGCCGTGCTTCGGGCACGAGTGCCAGAAGCAGCCGTCCACGAAGACCGCGATGCGCGGGCCGCGGAGCAGGATGTCGACCCGTCTGCGCTTGTTCCCTCCCGGGAGTGGCGCGTCGACCAGGTACCGGAGTCCCCGGCGGTGCAGCGTCTTCCGCAACCGCAGTTCCGGGCCGGTATCGCGGCGTCTCGTTCTGCGCATCACCTTTGCCGTCGCAGCGGATGAAGCCGGTGGCGTCGGACCTGGATCGACGTACCGGTACGTGTCCATTCACGATCTCCGAAGTCGGAGCTGGCAGGAGCAGGCAGCCGCGCGCTGCGGTTGGTGCCGGACTTTGAATAGCAGATCGCGCTTCGCGCTCGTGCGAAATGGCTTCCGACTCGCCGACTCGTCATCGATCTGAATCAGCGGCTCGCGCGGTGGGGGAGATGGTCACGAGCAGCGGATCCTGGTCGAGGTATGTGGCGATCCACGGCCGTTCGATGACTGCTGCGTTCCGCGGGGGCTTCTCCGACAGCTGCATGTGCGTCGGGTCGAGCTTCGGTGACACGTCGCGATGGGCACCACGGTTGCGCATCGTCGCTGGCACGGGCGTAGGCTGATGGGCTACGGAGGTGACGGTAATGACGCCTACGACGCCGCGCGTGCCTTCCGCGCTGTTGCGAGGCTCTTCCAGGGTGTTGCGACCCCGCGACGCTGCCGATGTGTACGCGAATCCGCGTCCCGAGTTCGCGCGGCTGTCTCGGGCCGGGGCGTTGCACCGGTTGGCAACGGGGTATTACGCCGTGGTTCCCGATGATCAGCTCGACCGGGGCTGGATTCCCGAGCTGGAGGCGGCCGCGTTGGGCATCGCGGCCGCTGACGAGGGCGTTGATTCGGTTGCACTGATGGGATTGTCCGCCGCTCGCATCCACGGGGCCATTCCGCGCGCGCTGGCGGTTGCGGTCGTGGCTGCCACTCGGCACCGGCCGACGCTGCGTGTGGCCGACCGTGAGGCCACCGTGCTCTTCGTCCGTCGCCGCGTAGCCGCCCTGGACGTGCAACGCCACACCAGCGAACTGGGCCAGGGATGGCTCACCACAGTCGAACAGACGGTGCTCGATCTCGCCGCCCGTCCCGATCTGGGTGGCCTGCCCGACCAAGCCCGCACCGCCGCCCACGCCCTGCTGTCCCGCTGTGATCATCAACTGCTGGATGAGCTGGCAGTCGGACAGCGCCGCCAAGCCAGCCTCGCCCGTCTCCGCGGAGCCGCCTGACCATGCTCGATCCTCAGGAAGAAGCCGCCATCGCCGAGCGATTCGGCGTGGCTCGTACCCAGGTGCGCCGGGACCATCTCATCTCCCACCTGCTCGCTGCCATCAGTGACCGTCTGGCCGATGAGGTCATCTTCTTCGGCGGCACCGCCCTCTCCCGCACGCTGGCCCCTGACGGGCGGCTGTCCGAAGACATCGACCTCATCGCTCGCAGCAGTCGCAGCAGCACGGCCGAAGCGCTCGAGACAACGCTGCTTCGCGCGACCCGGCGCGAATTTCCGGGGCTACGCTGGCAACCGGCACTCACGTCGGTCCGCGAAGTGGCGCCCGCCGTGCTCGTCGCACCCGATGGCACGACGGTGCGCGTGCAGCTGCTGAGCTCCACCGGCTACGCGCCCTGGCCGACCGAGCGGCGTCCGCTCGTGCAGCGCTACAGCGACGCTGGACCTGCCGAGCTGAGCGTGCCCACCGCACCCGCCTTCGCAGCCTGGAAAACCACCGCTTGGGCGCACCGCGCCAGCTCCCGAGATCTCTACGATCTCTGGCTGCTCGCCCGCCTCGGTGCCATCACCACCGACGCCGCCGAGCAGTTCAAGCGCTTCGGCCCCACCAACAAGCCGCCGTCGAGCGCACTGTTCACCCGTGCCCCCGACGAGCAAACGTGGCAGCGCGAACTCGCAGGGCAAACTCATCTCGAAATCACCGCCAACGCCGCGCTTGCCTACGTCCGCGACACCTGGCTCGACGTCTCCTCGCAGGACAGCGACGTAGGAGAAACCCGGTGATCATCCGCAGCCGTCGCGTCACCCACTCAGTCGCAGTCGGGTGGTTAGTGCGCAGCTCGCCCCTCCGCCACATTAGTGCCCCATGGGGCTGGCTTCTTTGCTCAGGTCAGGGTGGTCGAGCTCAAGAGGCCAGCCTGTTGTGTCACTGGTGACCATGGTGTTGACCTGTGGTCTTGTTCGTGAGGTTTTGACTCGCTCGCCGACATGCCCGATCTGCCTACAGAGGGCCACTCGAGGCGAGCTGGGCTCCGTTGCGGGGCGGGGTCACGTGAACCTGCAGGGGAGTGGTTGCTGTCTTGCTGGGGTGGGGCTGGGGTTCCACGAGGCACCTTGTGGAGTGCGCATGAGGTGTATCAGTCGTCGGGGCTGTGGGCGGAGCACGGATGCTGCATGAGCCCTGCTCATCGGCCTGTTCCGTGGTGGCCGGGTGCTCTCGCTGTTTCAAACGACGAACTCGGCTGTTCGCTCGACCGGGAACACTTCACCCTTGGCGACACAGCTCAGCGTGCGCTCGTGGCGAGCCGTACGCACCGATGGTAGTGATCAGTGACGTTGAGAGGGGTGATCCTCGCTTCCTCGGCACGGCGCGCGTAATGGAGAGGGCGAGCGGGTCCTGCTCCTCGGCCGCGAGGACATACCCGATCTCCAAGTACTCCCCTCGACGCGGTTCACTCCTCGGTCACGTCGTCCTCGCTGAGGATCTTGGTGGGGGTGATGCGCACCAGCATCATTCCCGCACCGGCGTTGAGCCGGCCGTAGTGCTCGGCGTTGTCCTCACCCATGTAGCGGGCCGCGTTGCGCGTGGACCACAGCAGCACCTCTTCGGGATTCTCACTCGTGGTCGTGGCGCCCTCGATCATCACGAAGGCATACGGCCTTCGGTCGTCGTCGACGCAGACCGCTACGCGCCCGTCGCGGAGAAGGGCGCGACCTTTGACGGAGTCCTTCGCGGTGACGGTGACGAGGTCGTCGCCGTCGAGCACGAACCACACCGGCACGACGTGGGGGCGGCCGTCACTACGCGTGGTCGCCAACTTCGCCGTGCGAGTGCCCGTGGCCAAGAACTCCCGGTATTGCTCGTCGCTCATGGCAGGCATGTCAGCCTCCTTCCCCGAAGAGCACCGCTAGCTGTGTCGGCGGCCTCCGCGGACGCGCCGAGACCTTTTCTGCTGGCCGCTATCTCCTTGGCACTCGCTGCGGTGATTGGTCATCTCTGCGGAATGTTCTCGTGGCTGCCGTGATGACTGGTCGGGGCAGTCGCGATGTGGCTACTCCTACCGCACATCCATCAGGTCGGCCTGGTCTCTCCGGGGGGATAGGTGACCGTCTCGCCAGCCTAGTGGTCGGCGAGGGGCAGCGGAGTTTCGGTGATCGCCACCAGTTGCACGGTCCGGGTCGTGGCGACCGCTCCTCGGCCCGCCCTCATGCGTCCTGTCCAACACGGCCCCTCCTCGGAGAGCGGCGTGATCGTTCGTACCGCGGATGTCGGCATGCCATTATCGCCCACGAGACCCCGATTTACCCTGAGGAGCTGGTTGCTATGCAGCCGCACCAGTACCTGTCCTGGTCGACTGGGGTCCGGAGCCGTTAACGTGGCCGTTCAGGACTCTGTGAGCAGTGGCCGGTTGCGGTGTTTGCGGGTGTGCGCATCCGGTCAGCATGATCAAGCAAGGCCTGGGTGAGGTGGCCGAGTGGGGCGTGGTAGCGAGCCCGGCACTGCCGTGAAGCCGGAGTTGCAAGCCGTTCACAGTGTTATCGGTGGCCCGTGTGCAGCGATCCGTTCGCGCAAGACCTCGGCAGCGGGAATGCCGGTAACTAGGCGTGCTGGGGCGAACTCGTCGCCGTCGAGACGGGTTACCAGTACCACTGGGACGCACGGCGTCGAGCAGCGTGAGCTGTAGCGAGGAGGAGCTCACTGCCCGTGGCGCAGCCGTAGCGGTCGTCGACGGGCTCGAAGTTCGCCGAGGTCGGCGACGAGTACGGTGAAGACCTCGACGGTGCGGTCCAATTCAGCTCAGTGAGTTGTTGCTCGAGGCTCTCAACGAACAGCGCGGCTGGCCAGGTCGGTCAGCGCCAGCTGGGACAGGTGTTCGTCGGTCACGCGTCGCGCGCCGAGCACCTCGCACTGAGATCACCTCAGTAGCCTTTCGGATGGAGCAATTACGAATCGCTATTTGTTTGGATAAACGGCGACGCTGACTTCGGCGGGGCGTGGTTCCACGAGCTCGCCCGCTTCGACGAGGTGTGGGCACAGTTCGATCATGATGATCTGGACGTGTCGACGTGGTCTGAGGGGTGGACGGTGCGCGAGTCCGACCCCGGCGACGGCCGCCAGGGCCGCTGGGGCAGGCTCGTGCGTGTCGACGATGCACAGGAGATCGCAAGCAGCTCAACCGTTCCGGAGCCGGTCACCGAGTAACCCGGTCGTCCTGCCCGCGGGTCGGTGGTGGAGTGCAGGAACCTGTTCGAGTGCGCCTCCAGCGTCGGGGCAAGTTCCGGCGTCTGATAATGGCGTTTATCTGGAATAGAGGAGGCTCGGTGGGCACCGTGACCGCTCTCCACGGCGACCAGGCCGCGCCGATTCCACCTGTGCGAACCGCGCTCGATGCCTTCGCCGAGCATCTGCGCACCGCGCGGCAGGTCAGCGGGTACTACACGAGCGCGCACACCATCCGCAACTACCGGATGACTCTCGACAAGCTCTTCATCCCGGAGCTCCCGGTCGGAGAACTCGACCCCGACACGCTCGCGGCGCGCTTCCGCCAGCACTGGGGGCAGGCGAGCGCGACGACGTGGAACGCCCGCCGTGCCGCAGCGAGGGGGCGGTGCATTCGCCCGCGTCCGCGGCTGGATCGAGGAGGATCTCGCTGCCGGGCTCGATCGCCAGTCCGAACCGCGATCGGCCTCCCGCGGCAGGTTTCTGCCGTATTCCGCTCCACCCCTACCCGCTCGCCCGGGTAGGGGTCCTGTCTGGGGGCGAGCGGGTTACCGTGCTTCGTTCCTACAGGCTGGCCACACCGCACCAGGCCAGGCCGCGGGCTCGGGGGTTCCTCCTCCGGCAGGGACTCATCCGGCACGTCGGGACGCCAGTCCGGCAGATGCACCACACTCGGAGACAGCAGCTCCTACCCGTCGAACCGTCGGGTCAGCTCGGTCCGAGCGCGCACTCACAGCGGGTTCGTGGTGTTCTGATACGCAGCGGCGAAGGTGCGTACCTGCTCCTGCTGCTCGGCGGAGGCCTCATCGCAGGCGCGGGATCGGTGCTCGAACGAGAGGACGCAGGTGTGTGCTGGGCGGAGGCTCGCCCTCGTCCAGCACGCACCTGCGTGAGGCCGTGCCCTCAGAAACAGGACGGTGGTGGTCCGCCCGCGCCGGTACTGCTGCGGCTGGACGGGATCGGTGCGCGTCGCGAGGCTGGCACCATGGGGGTATGCAGCAAGGGTTCTCCTTATTCGCTGATCACGGGGGAGGGCCCGATCAGCGGATATGCTCGGCGAAGGGTTGCCAGCAGACCGCGTCGTACACGGTGATCTGGAACAACCCGAAGGTCCATACACCGGAACGAGAGAAGACCTGGTTGGCCTGCGGGCAGCATCGCGAGTGGCTCTCGGACTTCCTCGACAAACGGGACTTTCTGCGACGGGTCGAAGAGCGGTAGACGAGCGCGTGTCCTCGGCCGTCGATCTGCGGCGCCCGGGGACAAACCCAGCAGGCGGGTCCATCGGGCCGGACGGGAACTCCGTCCGGGACATCACTTCGAACGTGGGGCGCACCCGCCTGCGCCTCCGAGGCCGCGGCGCGCATCAGTCGCTTCCGCGTGACCCCACACCCGACAAAACCGGCGCGATGGTGTGGGGATGTTCGCTCGTTCGAGGGGCAGCGCCCGCACCGGGTCGTCCCCACCACGACCGCCGTGATCGCATTGCCGGGCCGGTGGCCCCGCGCACGCCTACCGACCCTCCCCGAACAGCCAGGACGCCATGCGGAGCCGCCCACCGCCCCACAGTGCCCGGAGGCTCGGACGGCGGCGCCTGTCTCACGCCCGAGCCTCCGGGCACACCACTGCGACCTCACCCCGGACACGGGGTGCCGGTAAGGCACCTCCCGAGCACGAGATCTAGCTGCGGTCGGTGCCGGAACGGGTGTAGGACTGGGCACCGACGCCGGCGAGCTCGCCTCGGTCGACGATGAGGTACGGCTCGGGGATGGACGTGTCGGCGAGCCAGTGTTCCAGCACTTCTCGGGTGCCAGCGGCGTAGCGGGCTTGTGCCGACAGGGTGGCTCCGGAGATGTGGGCTGTCATGCCGTGGTGCGGCATGTCGCGCCACGGGTGGTCTGCCGCGGGTGGCTGTGGGTACCAGACGTCGCCGGCGTAGCCGGCCAGGCGACCGCTGTTCAGAGCCCGCACGATCGCGTCGCGGTCGCAGATGCGGCCGCGGGCGGTGTTGACGATGTAGGACCCTCGCTTCATCTCCCCGAGCAGCTCGTCGTTGAACAGTCCCTCGGTCTGCGGGTGTAGCGGGGCATGGATCGAGAGCACATCGAGGGTCGCGGCCAGCGACTGCGGGCTCTCGTGGTAGGTCAGTCCGAGTTCCTGTTCGACCTCGGCAGGCAGCCGTTGCTTGTCGTGGTAGTGCAGCTGCATGCCGAACGGCTGCAGGCGCCGCAGCACCGCGAGTCTGATCCGGCCGGCACCGAGCGTGCCGGCCGTCATGCCCTCCAGGTCGTAGGCGCGCTCGACAGAATCCGCCACGTTCCACCCCCGCTCGTCCGTGACCCACCGATGCGAGGGCAGATAGTTGCGCACCAACGCAAGGATCTGCATGACGGCATGCTCGGCGACGCTGATGCTGTTGGAATAAGTGATCTCGGTGACCGTGATCCCGTGCTCGCTGGCGGCGTCCAGGTCGATGTGGTCCGAGCCCACCCCAGCTGTGATCACCAGTTTGAGCTGCTGTGCCGTTGCGATCCGCTCCCGGGTGAGATAGGCAGGCCAGAACGGTTGTGAGATCACCACGTCCGCATCCGGCAGCTCGCGTTCCAGCACCGAATTTTCCCCGTCCTTGTCAGAGGTGACCACGAGCGTGTGCCCGTGCGCCTCCAGAAACGGGCGCAGACCGAGCTCGCCGGAAACACTGCCCAGCAGCTTCCCAGGAGTGAAGTCAATGTTGCTGGGAGCGGGAGTGGTTTGCCCGTCCGGGTACTGCGTGATCGTGGGCAGGTCCTCGCGCGCGTATGTTGTGGGATACCCGTCCTGCGGGTCGTCGAACAAGACGCACACTATTTTCGCCACAAGCCGCCTCTTCTTCCGAGTCGAAGTCGTGTTCTCAGGCGGGAAGTATCCGGGCGGGCGCTGATCGAAACGTGCTCTGGCACGTTTGGAGCAGCGTGGTCTCGTTGTGGCACGGGTGGACCTGCTCCGGCGGGATAGGTCCGGGCTGAAGCGGCTGGTGAACACGTTCTCCTCGCAACACCCGTCACGTGAGCAGTGGAAACGCGAACTGCTGCGGGGGTCGGTCGATGCGCGGATCGCGGCCGAACTCGCCCCGCTGCGGGGGCACACGCCCCGCAACGGTTGCGGCACGCCTACGGCGCGCACGCCATCGAGGCGGAGGTGCCGATCGGGCAGGTGCAGCGAGACCTCGGACACGCGGATGTGTCCACCACCGAGACATGTGTGCATGACCAGCGTCAGGCCGGAACTCGGCGAGTGACCAGCTCTCATCGGGGCTGCACCGCGGGTGGCTGTCTCCGCGGACCACGTCCGAGCGGGCTCGGGAAGCGGAACGAGACGAGGTTCCGGGGCAAACGGCAATTCCGGTGTCCGGCAACGCCTGAGCACGGCACGCGGCCCCCGTGCCCACCACGGGGACGGGGGACGAATGCTGTCGCGGCCAAGTCACCTTCCGATGTCTCCCTGCCGCACCACGTGGGCGGACCGGTCCGAGTCGGGGTCATCGATGCCGCCATCGCGCGGGCCAAGGGGGGGCGATGACCGGGCCCAACCCGCTCGATCGCGGCAAACCCGGTTCGACGATCCACGTGTTGTCCGGCCATCGCGGCTGCCGCTGTCGGTGGGCGTCTCCGCAGCCAACACCCGCAATGGCCATGGACTGAAAACTCCTGGTCAATGCCACAATGCCGTCTCGCGCTGCGCTATGAGCGACGCGCTGATCTCCTCGCCGGATTCCTCACCTTGGCCGCAGCGCTGACCTGCTACAAGAACATCCCCAAATAAGACACCCTCTCAGGGGCGGCAGGATTGCTGTGGCCATGGATGTGATTGAGCGGTGTATCTGCAGGAGTTCTGGAAAGAACATAGGAGCTCTGAGCATGTGGACACCGCGCAGAGGACTGGTGAATACGCCGCGGCCGTTGAGGACAGTGATTTGAGCGGCACGAGGTATCTGGTGCTCGACGCTGCGATTGAGTAGATTGGCGGTGTCGGGATCTGCTATGGCAGTAATATCGTCAAAGGTGAGTTGACTGAGCCGATGGCGGAAGATATTGAAGGTTGCTTCTGCGTGTGTGGACAGTTGTCACTCAAGGTCATAGTGGGGATTTGTTAGCTCGTTGATTTTCTGTGTGATGATTTTGGTGTGATTCCGGGGGAGATGCAGGCGGTGCGGCCCCGTGTGGAGGCGTTCGCAGCGGAGATGCCGGCGGGAGTGCTGCGGCGGGGTCAACGGGCCAAGGGCGAGTTGTATCTGCGGGGGCTGCTGGTGGGTGGGCAGCGCAAGTCGATGCAGCCTATGGCTGATCGGCTCGGCGTGGATCACCAGGGGCTGCAGCAGTTCATCCCCTCGTCCGACCTGGGATGACGGGCAGGTGTGGCGGCGGCTGGCCGGGTGGGCCGAGTAGTTCATCGGCCCGCGAGCGTTCGTGGTCGATGACACCGGGTTCGGCAAGGAGGGGCACGATTCGCCGGGGTGGCCAGGCAGTATTCGGGCACGTTGGGCAAGGCGGACAACTGCCAGATCGGGGTGTGCTTGCGTGCCGCCACGGATTGGGCCTCGGCGGCGGTGAACTGGCGGCCCGGCCGGTGATTTCCGATAGCGGGTACGACGATGCCACCGCCTTCCGGCTTGGGCTGGCCCAGCGGGGCATGAACTATGTCGTCGTGGTCGAGGCCAGCACCAGTGCTCAGCCGCACGAGGCGGTTCCGGTGACACCGACGTGGGCCGGGACTGGCCGCTCTCCGCAGCCGGGCTATCCGATAGGCCGGCCACCCTGCGCGAGCTGGTGGATCTGGTCAAGCTGCGCCGACGTCTCCGGGCGGGCATGGGAGCAGGCGATATCGGGTAACCCGTGGACATGGCTGACGCGACGAACGCAGTGCCTCGGATCGAGCTCAACGACGGGACGCACATCCCGCAGCTCGGTTTCGGGGTGTACCAGATCGACCCGGCCGAAACCGAGCAAGCGGTGTCGACGGCGCTCGAGGCCGGATACCGCCACGTCGACACCGCCGCCGCCTACCGCAACGAGCGGCAGGTGGGCGAGGCGGTCCGCGCCTCCGACGAGCAGGTCTACGTCACGACCAAGTACATGAACCCCACCGAGGACCACGGCCACGAGGACGCCAAGGGCGCGTTCCAGCGCAGCATCGACCGCCTCGGGCTCGACCACGTCGACCTCTACCTGATCCACTTCCCCATCGGGGCCGGCGAGGGCTACACCGCCTCGTGGCGTGCCCTCACGGAGTTGCGAAACACTGACGGGCTGCGGTCGATCGGTGTCTCGAACTTCACCTCGAGCCACCTGGCCCGCGCGATCGACGAGACAGACGTAACCCCCGCGGTCAACCAGGTCGAACTGCACCCCTACTTCCAGCAGGCCGAGCTGCGCAGGGATCACGCCCAGCGCGGCATCGCCACGGAGGCGTGGGCTCCGCTCGGGCAGGGGGCGGTGCTCGAGGACCCGGTGCTGACCGAGATCGCCGAGGCGCACGGCAAGACCGTGGCCCAGGTGGTCATTCGTTGGCACCTGCAGCTCGGCACCATCGTGATCCCGAAGTCGGTGACCGCGTCGCGCATCCGGGCGAACTTCGACGTGTTCGACTTCGAGCTCACCACCGAGCAGATGCGCTCGATCGAAACCCTCGACCGCGCGGACGGACGCAACGGCCCGGACCCGAACACCTTCGTGTTCCCCGAGGAACCGATGCCGGAAACCTGATCCCGCCCCGTACCGAACGCTTCGGGCAGCCCACGGCAGTGGAGTCCTGGCGCAGGACCACTCTGACCAGACAGGGGCACCGTTCCGGTCAACGATGCCACCGGTGCCCGCCCGCACGAGACTTGGGGAGTCTGTCGTTGACACGGAACAGCGAACGGCCGGTGGCGCTGGTGACCGGTGCCTCCAACGGCATCGGCTACATGCTCGCCGCAGAACTCGCCCGCAAGGGATTCGACCTCGTGGCCACTGGGCGCAGCGAGAACGTCCACACCGCACAGACCGGCCTCACCCGTCTCGGTGCCCACGTCACGGCGCCGCAGGCCGACCTGAGCACCTACGACGGGGTCGAGAAGGTCTGGCAGGCGGTCGAAGAACTCGGAAAGCCGGTGGAGCTCGCCGCGCTCAACGCCGGGGTCGGGCTCGGCGGTGCGTTCGTCGGCAACGACCTCGACGAGGAACTGAACCTGATCAGCCTCAACATCACCTCCGTGGTGCACCTGAGCAAACGCCTGGCGACCGACATGACCCGCCGGGGCCGGGGTCGAATCCTGATCACGTCCTCGATCTCGGCGACCCTGCCGACACCGTACGAAACCGTCTACGGACCTTCCCGGGCGTTCACCCGCATGTTCGCCCTCGGTCTGCGCGAGGAGCTGCGCGGCACCGGGGTCACGGTCACCGCGCTCATGCCCGGCGCCACCGACAGCGACTTTCACGCCCGAGCGGGGATGGGCGACACCGCCTTCGGCCCCGACGCCGGCAAAAACGACAAGGCCGAGGTCGCCCGACAGGGTGTCCGGGCCCTGCTGGCCGGCAACGCCGAGGTCGTCGCGGGCGACCGCGCGACCAGACGAACCGCACTGGCCAACCGGTTCCTGCCCGAGCCCCGCAAGGCAGCCCACCATGCCCGCAAAGCGAAACCACGCGAGTAAACGAGGTGGCCCGAGGTCTCCGGGTTGCTCGCGCACCCGTGTCGGGCCAGCCGCGGTCCCCGGCGTGACCTGGCCAGCACCATGTCAGAGGAGGGCACTTGTGAAGATCGTCTACGTCTCCTACCCGACCGGCAACGCCCGGGACGAGTCGGCTGTGATCGCTGCTGCCGAGAACGCCCTGGGGCTGCGCCCCTTCCTCGAAGAGCACGGCCACGAGCTGGTCGGCACCACCGAGACCGGTGGCGCACTGGATCGAGAACTCGCCGACGCGGAGGTGTTGATCACCACGCCGTTCTGGCCGGTGTATCTCAGCGCGGAGCGCCTCGAGGCGGCGAAGAACCTGAAACTGGTCCTCAACGCCGGGATCGGTTCCGATCACGTCGACTGGGAAACCGCCCGCCAACACGGCGTTGGCCTCGCCGAGGTCACCGGCTCCAACGTCGTCAGCGTCGCCGAGCACAACGTCATGCAGATCCTGGCGCTGGTGCGCAACATGATCCCGGCCTACCACCAGGTCCTCGACGGGCGCTGGGACGTGGCCGCAGTCGCCGAGAGGGCCCACGATCTCGAGGGCAAGACCGTCGGCCTCGTCGGCCTCGGCGCGATCGGGGCGCGCACGGCGCTGCGGCTGAAGGCCTTCGACGTGCGGATGCTCTACTACGCCAACCACCGCCGCACTCCGGCCGACGAATCGGTGTTGGGAGTGAAGTACGCCCGACTCGACGACCTCATCACCGAGTCCGACGTCGTGTGCCTGGCCCTGCCGCTGATGGAGGGCAGCCGGGCCCTGATCGGCCGCGAGCGACTGGCGGCGATGAAACCCGGAGCCTGGCTGGTCAACACCGCACGCGGTCCGATCGTCGATCGGGACGCGCTTGTGGAGGCGCTGGAAAGCGGCCAGCTCGGCGGCTACGCCGGTGACACCTGGTACCCGCAACCCGCCCCGGCCGACCACCCGTGGCGCACCATGCCCGGCCACGCCATGACGATCCACTGCTCGGGCATGACCCTGCAGGCCCAGCAGCGCATCGCCGAGGGCATCGAGGAAATGCTGCGGGCCCACCTCGCCGGCGAGCCCCTGCCCGAGGATTACGTCCTGGTCGACCCGTCCGCGCACTGAGCCGACCTCATCGGCGACGAGCGAGCCAACGGACAGCACACCCAGCGGGCGCAGGAGGTCGTGCGAGGCCGCGGTTCTCGTCGTCCGCGGTCGTCGTGGTCACGCGGAACGAGGCCACGGCCCCCGCGGGATGGAGGTGACATTCCCCGGCAGGGGAGAAGTGCCCGGGAACCTCCGCGTGTCGGGCTTGGGAGCACGCCCCGAAGTCGCTGTCCCGTTGTGGGACCGTGCCAGGACAGCACGGACAGCTCTGCTCGGCACCGTGTGCACCCCTGTCCGGCGATCGTGGATCGTTGTTCGACGAAGCACTTCCGTAGTGGCCCGATCGGGTCACATGCGGAGCACGGCCGTGACGCTCTCGTCGGCTCGTAGCTGCGTTTCGAACGCTTCCGGAGCGTCGGCAAGGCCGAAGGCGTGCGTGTCCAGTGAGGCGGTGTCGACGACGTCGGAGGTCAACAGTTCCAGCCTGCGGCCCAGGTCGCCGCCGAGACTGCCGATGATGCGGAGGTGCCTTGTGCACGATCTCGGTCGTGTTGACGGGGGCTCCTCGGGGAGGCCGACGAACTCGGCCAAGTGAGCGCCGGCCTCACCCCGAGGTCATTCCCGCCGTGCCCCAGGGACGCATCCACCTCGTCATCGACAGCACGTTCGAGAGCGCCCAAGCCGAGCAAGCCGCCGACCACATGCGCAGCAACCAGGCCCACGGCAAGATCGTCCCGACGATGCCGTGAACCGGGCCAAACTCCTCCGGCGACGCTT
The DNA here is from genome assembly GCF_011291845.1 of Actinopolyspora sp. BKK2. Taxonomy (NCBI): domain Bacteria; kingdom Bacillati; phylum Actinomycetota; class Actinomycetes; order Actinopolysporales; family Actinopolysporaceae; genus Actinopolyspora; species Actinopolyspora sp. BKK2. The sequence continues at coordinate 540,923 of NZ_JAANTE010000004.1, forward strand.
GGGACGGCGCCGACCCCATGATCCGCTCATCGCACGGGCGGCAGGCAAGGCGGTGCGGCGCGAGGAGGGCGAGAACGAGACCAGCGAGCCGACGTGCCCCCGAGCATCCTCGCTCGTGCGAGTACTGCGAACCTTCCGAGGCTGGGGCCGAGGGGTTCCCGAACGTCGTGCACGCCGGCGGCCGCACACCGGAGTGACGCTTCGAAGACCCAAGGAGCAGTGAGAATGACTGAAACACGTCCGCGTGTTGGTGTCATCGGTCTTCAGCCTGAGCGGAGCTGGGCTGCGCGTGCACACCTTCCGGCGCTGCGAGCGTTTCGACATCGTCGGGGTCGCGAACAGCAGCCAGGCCAGCGCCGAGAAAGCAGCAGCCGCGTGCGGGCTACCGCGCGCCTTCGCGGACACCACGGAACTCGCGACGTCCCCGGACGTTGACATCGTCGTGGTGACGGTGAAGGTGCCGTGCCGGTTCTACTCCTCGAAGAGTGTCGGTTCGGCTGTGCCGAAAGCGTTCGCGGGAGGCATCAATCCCAGGTGCTGCCACGCCGCCGCCGTGGCCCCCCGCCCCCGCGGGGTGCGCGCCAGCATCCCCGCCCGTGTCGTGGTAGGACTCGGCCGCCGGCCGGACCTACCCGCGCGCGAAACGCTCCGTGGTGCCAGCCAGACGAGGACGCCGGCCAGAGTCAAGCTGGCGTGGTGGCCAGCATCCGCACCTGGTTCCACGACCTCACCACAAGGTCACCAGACGGGTTCCAGTCGCGCATTTTCCGCAACGGTGCTCATCCACGGTGCTGTGTGCTCTCCCGAGTCGGGGTCGGAGTGGTGCCCCCGCTGGACCGGACACTCGAGACGATGGGATCTGAGTGGTACCAGAATCAGGAATGGCGCTTCTGGCTTTTCTGCTGGTCATCAGTGCGTGCCATAGCCCTGGCGTGAGCCGGTAGGTCGCGGAAGTGAATTCCGACAGCCTCGTGCCGTGCGACGAGGGCTCGTACCGCCAGATCCCGTACGGTTACTCCTTGGGCTCCGCCAGCGCGGATTCGATCGCGGCTGACAGCTCCACGGTGTTGTTGCCGCCCTCGTAGCGCTGGCCGTTGACGAAGAAGGTGGGGGTGCCGCGGACGCCGCTGGCGCGGCCGGAGGCGATGTCGGCGTCCACCCGGTCCATGTGTCTGCGCACGCGTCGGCTGGTGATCACGTCTGCGGGGAGGCCGATCTGCTCGGCGTGTGCTGCCAGACCGTCTGCATCCAGCTGCCGTTGGTGGGTGAACAGTTGTTCGTGCATCTGCCAGAACCGGCCCTGGGCGCCTGCCTCCTCCGCGGCGAGTGCGGCTCTGCGCGCGTTCGGGTGCAGCGAGTCGATCGGGTAGTGCCGAAACACGAACCGCAGCTGACTCCCGTATCGCGCTCGAAGAGCGTGCAGCACCGGATGCATCGTGCCGCAGGACGGGCACTCGTAGTCCGCGTACTCCACCAGTGTGACCGTGGCGTTCTCCGGTCCGAGAACGTGGTCGTGCTCGGAGACGGGGTCGGCCAGTGTGTCCGGCAACTGCTCTGCGGACGTGTCTTCCCCGGGCGGGGCGCACACCGCTCCTCGGTTCCAGGCCAGCCAGAAGACCAACCGCCCGATGATCGCCGCCAGCAGTGACCCTGCCAGGATCCCGACTTTCGCCTCGGTGCGCAGTGCCTGTTCGGCGAAGGCCAGCTCGGTGATGAACAGCGATACCGTGAACCCGATCCCGGCCAGCGCCGCGCCGCCGAGTAGCTGGCCCCACACCAGTTGACCGGGAAGCGAGCCCAGCCCGGAGCGCAGTCCGACCCAGCTGCCCAGAGCCACACCGGCGAACTTGCCGACCACCAAACCGGCCACGACGCCGTGGGTCACCGGCGAGGTCGCTGCCCGTGCCAGCGTGTCCGCTCCGAGCGGGATGCCGGCGTTGGCCAGTGCGAACAGCGGGATCACGGCATAGCTGGTCCACGGGTGCAGGCGGAGTTGAAGGCGCTCGTTCGGCGGCACCGCGGCCTGCAACTCGCGCCGAGCCGCATGGCCTCGCTCCGGCGTGGGATTCCTCGTGAAGGCCTGGGCCAGCTCGCCGACACGCAGCACCCGCGCCTCCGGTGGGACATACACCCGGACGAGGACACCCAGCGCCAACCCGACGACAGTGGGATGCAGCCCGGACTCGACGGTCAGCACCCAGATCACCACCGCCAGCGCTGTGAACAGCGGAGCCCACCGGATACCGATCCGCCGCATCACCAGCACGAGCACGAACAGCACGACAGCGCCCACCAGCGCGGAAACGCTGATCTCGTTCGTGTAGACGATCGCGACGACCCCGATGGCTCCCACGTCGTCCACGACAGCCAGGGTCAGCAGAAACACCCGCAGCGGATCCGGGCACCGCGGCCCGACCAGCGCCAGCACGCCCAGCACGAACGCCGTATCGGTGGCGATCGGGATGCCCCACCCGATCGCTCCCGGACCTCCGGCGTTGATCACCAGGTACAGCACAGCGGGAAGCGCGAGCCCACCCAGTGCGGCCAGCAGCGGAACCGCCACCATGCGGCGGTTGCGCATCTCGCCGAGGGTTGACTCGCGGGAGACCTCCATCCCGATGACGAAGAAGAACAGGGCCATGAGCCCGTCGTTGATCCAGTGCCGCAGATCCAGCTCCAGCTCCAGCACGCCGATGCGCACCGCCAGCGGGGTGTGCCAGAGTGCCTCGTAGCTGGCAGCGAACGGGGAATTGGCCCACACGATCGCGACCACGGTCGCTGCCAGCAACAGCAGCGTGCTGCTGGCCTCGGTGGCCAGGAACGCCTGCACCGCCCGCGGCAGAGATCGGGTGACAGTGGACGCGGGCAACCTCATCGTGCAATGGCCTCCAGACGCGGTACACGGCGAGACCGGCCCCACCCGAGCGGGTCAGCCAAGTCGCGTCGATAAGACGTGGCTGCGGGACATTCTGCGCACACCGAACACTGATCGCACGCGGCTCATCAGCCCCCGAACCTCACGACGCCCGGAGAGCACGGCTTCGCTGTGGCTGAACGACCCCGCTCCGGCCGCCACAAGGCTCTACACCGGATTGCCGGTCACGGCAGTGTGAGTCCTCGCCATCCGTGGGTACTCAGCAAGAAGAACAAGCACACGCGCCCGCTCGCGGCCTACGGCATCCACATCGGCCCGTACGCCAACGAAGTCGCCAACCAGCCCATGAGGTGCTCCGGGTTCTCCAAGGCCCCTCAGACCGGCTGTGGGGACGGGGTCAGGTCATTTCACGGAGCTGGTCACCACCCATCGACCTCCTCCAGGCCACCGGACGCGTCGCCGCGGCACTGCCTTCGCCAACGACTCCCGGGAGTTGGGGCACGACGCGGCTTGTCCCCGCGGACGTGGAACTTCCGGCGGAGGGCTCGTGTTGCCGGATGCGACGACGGGGAGGGCGTCGCGGCCGCCGGCTGGGCGGCTGCGGCGCCCGACCGGTGCTTGGGGCTCGTCGTTCGCGAGCGGACCAGCAGGAGCGGTCGTGCCCGGTGCCGGCGAGGAGCTCAGGGGCGGAACGGGGCGTCAACGTGCTCGGTGAGCTCGGTGACCGAGTTGATGACCCGGTCCGGTTGGTAGGGGTGCTGCGCCGCTGTGTTCTCGTCGGAAAGTCCGGACAGTACGAGAACGGTGTGCATGCCGGCTTCCATCCCCGAGCGGACGTCGGTGTCCATCCGGTCGCCGAGCACGATCGTGTGGGCCGCGTGCGCGCCCAGGGCACGCAGCGCGGAACGCAGCATCAGCGGGTTGGGCTTGCCGACGTAGTAGGGCGGACGTCCGGTGGCCCGTTCGATCAGGGCGGTGACCGCCCCGGTCGCCGGCCGCGATCCTTCCGCTCCCGGTCCTTTCTCATCGGGGTTCGTGGCGAGGAAGCGGGCACCGCCTTCGATCAGCCGGATCGCTGTGGTGATCGACGCGAAGCTGTAGCTTCGGGTCTCGCCGATGACGACGTAGTCGGGGTCGTGATCGGTGAGCACATACCCGGCGTCGGCCAGCGCTGTGGTCAACCCGGTTTCGCCGACGGTGTAGGCGGATCCGCCGGGGCGTTGCTTGCTCAGGAACTTCGCCGTGGCCATCGCCGATGTCCAGATCGAGCTCTCCGGCACGTCGAGCCCGCAGTCGTTTAGCCGGGCCCGCAGGTCGCGGGGCGTGCGGGCCGAGTCGTTGGTGAACACCAGGAAGGGGATCTCGTGCAAGCGGAGTGCGGACAGGAAAGCTTGCGCTCCTGGCACGACGTGCTGTTCGTCGGACATGAGCACACCGTTGAGGTCCATCAGGTAGGTCCAGGGGGCTGTGTCGGTCACGCCTGCATGATCCACCTGAACCTCCGGTGCGGCCACCGCAGATGGTGAACTCCGACCACCCTGCGGCGGCTGTCGGCGCCGTCCTGAAGTCCTTATTGGTGCGGAGGGCCCACACCGGAGTGGGGCGACGATCCGCGCCACGGCGATCAGATCAGTCGTCCCCTGGCCGGGCCCCTCGTCTCACGATCACCCAAGGCGAGGACATGGCTGCCGTAGCGAACTCGAGGTGACAGTCAGCTCGCCCCTCCGACACCGTCGGTGCGGGGCACATCCACATTATTTCGCAGGGTCGTTGATCAAGGCCAGCAAGACTGATGGTGCGTGGAGCGCTGGCGTCTTGCTGGCCTCGTTGTGTTCCCGGCAGGAGTGGTTGAGGATGAAGACCGTGGCTGAGTGGTTAGTACCTGGGGACGCCAGCGGGGCCTGGTCTGAGGGTGAGTTTCGTCCCGTGGTGTGGCGGGTCCTTGTCGGTGGTCGGGTATCTGTGCCGGAGCCGCTGTCGTCGGATCGTGGCGCTAGCAGCTGTTTAGGAAGTGTTCTTGGTGAGGGGCGTAGCCAGATGTGGAGGGTGGTGACGTGCAGTGTGGTTTCGTACCGCACGGCGAGTGTGTCGGAGCGGCCGGCGACGGCGCGGTGGTGTGTGAGCTGGTTGATGCCGCATTCAACGGCGTGCCGCCGCTGGTGGAGTCTCGGGCTGAACACGGGCGGGCGATTTCCGGCCGTTCCGCGGGCACGGCGGCGGGCGGCCTGGTCTGTCGGGATCGCGATCGTGGCCGGGATCCCGCGCCTGCGCGGGTAACGCCGATTGGCCACGGACGAGCAGGCCTTGTCGGCCAGTACCCGCTGCGGGCGCGTGCGTGCGCGGCCGCTTCCGACCCGGGTGACCTGGATGGCCTCCAACAGCGGGATCATCTGGAGGCTGTCACCAGCTTGACCGGCCGTGAGCAGCAGCGACAACGGTTTCCGGCTCTGTTCGCAGGCCAGGTGGATCGTCGTGGACACCCCGCCCCGACAACGCCCCAACGCGTGATCATCGGGTTCGTCGCCGGGTGGTTCGACTTGGGCATCGGGTCGATGGCGGGCTCCGGCGGCGTGCTGATGAGCCCGGTTGATCGTGGAATCTACCGACACCTGCCAGGTGATCACGCTTGCTGCCTCGATCCATGCCTGCAGCTGCGCCCAGATCCAGGCCCAGAGGCCGCCCGTTGCCACCGGCGGAACAAGTGATAGATCGATTGCCAGTGCCCATGCCGTTCCGGCACGTCCCTCCAGAAAGCGCCGACCCGAGTCGCCAGCGGATCCCGTCCAGCAGCTGACGAGGCGTCCACGTCGGAGGACGTCCCACCTGCGGTCGCGACGGCAACACGCGCGGCGCTGCAACACTCGCCACTACCGGTGCGTCAGGTCCTTACGCGTGCCGACCGATACGCTCCCCATCGAGGTCTCCGGCAATTGATCCTCTTGGTCGTTGACTCCTCTACCGGAGACCTCTCCTCTTACCGACACCACCCCTGTCCCCAAACAGCTCCTAGTACTGCAACGGCACTCAGAGTGGATGTCCGCGTTGTCGGTAGTGGCAGTGTCGAGCTTGGTGGTGTGCGTCGTCGGCGCCAGCGTGACCAGGACCAGATGTGTTCGGCGGGGTGTGGCGTTCGACTGATGAGGTTGTTCAACAGGCGGCGGAGCTCGGCTAAGGTGTATTCGATCCTGCTCTGCAGGTTCCCTTTTGCCGCAAGGATTTTGGCCATAGCTAGCCAGGCGAGGACGAGCATGGACAGTGTGGTGTGGATGCAGCGGGCTTGCCAGGAGCGTTCCTGGTAGTGGCCGAGTCCGGCCTCGTTTTTGGTGGTTTGGAAGGCTTCCTCGACATGTCAGCGGATCCGGGGACGAAGGCGAGGTTGAGTAGCCGGGATCAGCGGAGCCGACAGGTCACGTAGTAGGCGATCTCGCTGGGGTTGTTGATCGAGCGCCGCGCCAGCAGCCAACGCCCCGCACGGGCGGCCAGTCGGTGTTGAGCGGTATGCGGGCCCAGGCATACAGGCGTGGCCCGTGAGCACCGATCTCGACCAACAACCGCTGCCAGGAGTGCTCGGCCAGCCCGCAGCCGCATCCCGGGTTTGGCAGCCAGTCCCGCAAGTACAGCTCTCGTCCTTAGGCCTCATCGTCGGTGATCCAGGAAAATGGAACTCCGGCATCGAAGGCACGTTTGAGCGTGGCCTGAGTCGGCTGCGATTTACCAGCCTCCTCGCGACTGTGGGCCGGGGGGAGCTGTAGGCGCTCCCGCTCCGATTGCGCTGCACCCACTCTTGGTGTGCAGGTGATCGAGCACGGTCATCACCGTGGTGCAATCCAGCTGTCGCTGCCCGGGGGCCGGCCCAGCACGTCTCGCACGCGCAGCGGTTCGTCGGCCGCCCACAGCACGTCCATCACCTTCAGCTCCAGCTCACCCAATCCGAGCACGTCGGCAAGTCTAGCTGGCCTGTCCCGGAAGGCCGGGGACCGTAACCGTGGCCGGGTCGGGTTGTGGTGTGGGGAGGGCCGAGGAGGGGTAATCGACAAGCGAGCTCCCACGTCGGTGGTGAAGCCACATTCATGTCCTGTTTCCTCGGACTGCATTCCCCTCTTTGAGTGGGGAAGCTGGAGTTGTACTCGGACGACGCCATGTGAGGAGCGGAGTCGCCGTGGAGCCGAAAGATCTGTACGAGCAGCGAGACCAGGTTCAGTTGATCGATGTTCGGGAGTCGCACGAATGGCAGGCCGGGCGAATACCGGGGGCGCGGTGGATCCCGATGAATGAACTGCCCGATCGCGTTGGCGAGGTGGATGGGCAACGACAGGTGGTCACGGTCTGTCGCAGCGGCAGCCGCAGTGGTGAGATGGCCGAGTTCCTCAGCGGACGGGGTTACCGTGCCGAGAACCTCAACGGGGGCATCCAGGCTTGGGCCGAGCAGGACCTGCCGGTACGCACGCCCGACGACGAACAGCCGGGAAAGGTGGTGTGAGCAGTGCTGTTTCAGCAGTTCTACCTGCAGTCGCTGGGGCATGCCTCCTATCTGATCGGCGATGAGAAGACGGGGCAGGCGTTGGTGTTCGACCCGCGCCGCGATGTGGACGTCTACACCGAGGCTGCACGCACCCATGGGATGCGCATCGCTTATGTGGCTGATTCGCACGGCCACAACGACTACCTCTCCGGGGTGACCGATCTCACCGAGCGCACGCGTGCTCAGGTGTGGGGATCGGCGACCGGCGAGTTCGGCTACTCCCACCAGCCCCTCCGAGACGGGCAGGTCGTCGAGATCGGCGATGTCGGCCTCGAGGTGCTGCACACCCCGGGCCACACACCGGAGCACATCAGCCTGCTGGTCTACGACCGGGCCATGAGCGCCGACCAGCCGGCGTTGCTGCTGTCCGGCGGGGCGCTGCTGGTGGGCGATCTCGCCCGGCCCGACTTGCTCGGCGGTCAGGAGAAGGCGCAGGAGGCCGCGCGGACGTTCTGCGCCACGATCCAGGACAAGCTGCTGCCCCTGCCCGATCACGTGCAGGTGTTTCCCACACACGTGGCGGGCTCGCTGTGCGGAGGAAACATCGGCAGCCGCCTGTCCACCACGCTGGGCTACGAGCGACGGTCGAACGCGATCCTGGCCGAGGTGGACAACACCGAAGGCTTCGTCCGCGAGTGCATCCGGCTGGACAACCTGCCCGCGGTGCCGCCGTACTGGCAGCGCATGCGTGTACGCAACATGGCCGGAGTGGAACCGCTCGGAGTGCTGGCTGAACCGCCCGCGTTGACCGTCGCCGAGTTCGAACAGCACCGCGCTGAGGGTGTGACCGTGCTGGATGCCCGTCAACCGGAGGCCTTCGGCGGCGGGCACGTTCCCGGGGCGCTCAACGTCGGTCTCGGTGCGGCGTTTCCCACCTGGGCAGGTACGGCGCTGCCGGCCGACGCGCAGGTGCTGCTCGTGCTCGATCACCCGGGGGAGCTGTGGGAAGCGACTTGGCAGCTGCTGCGCATCGGCTACCCGCCCCCGCTGGGATGGTTGCGCGGAGGAATGAGCGCCTGGCGCACCGCTGCCAAACCCCTCGAGGAAACCCCGCAGATCACCGTGGGCGAACTCAACGATGAACTCGAGCGCGGCGAAGTCGAGCTGTTGGACGTGCGCCAACCCGACGAGTGGGCCAACGGCCACGTGCCCGGGGCCACCTATATCACCGGCGCCGAACTGCCCGAGCGTCTCGACGAGGTTCCCGCGGACAAACCCGTAGCGGTGACCTGCGGCAGTGGCTACCGCTCCTCGGTGGCCACCAGCCTGCTGCAGCGCCACGGCCGCAACGAGGTGCGCAACGTCCTCGGCGGTATGAGCGCCTGGAAACAAGCGGAGTTGCCCACCACGCGGGAGGGGTGAACCACGGAGGTGGCGTCCGAAACGAGAGAGGAGAACGAACGGCCGGGATCACGTCCCGTACGCGCCACGAGCCCCCGAAACGGCGGCCGCGCACCAGCTGAGCTGCGACGAGGGGCCCCCGAGCCGAACACTTCACGAGGCGACACCCAGGAAGGTCACCATGGCTTACTCTCGGCACAAGTACGTCGATGCCGACTTCGACACTACCGTCCAGCATGTGCGGCAGATCCTCGACAGCGAGGGGTTCGCGACCCCTTGCGAGGTCAACGTCACCGACTCGTTCCGCAACCTGCTCGGCAAGGAGTTTCGGAACTACCTCATCCTGATGGTCGGTCAACCCTCCATGGCCCACGAAGCCATGAGCAGTGATCCCCACATCGGCACGTTGCTGCCCGGCAACCTCGTCATCTACGAACAGGACGGGGGCTCCGTCATCGCCGCCATGGACCCCGCACTGCTGAAGCAATTGGCAGAGCCGGTCCCCGAGCAGCTGGGGCAGGCGATGGAGACGCTGCTGGAGAAGCTGTTCGAGCGAATCACCTCCTGACGGCAGCGTCCGTTCCTGTCTCCTACTCGCCTTCTGTGCGTGCAGAGTCCGCCAGGAGCAAGCCGGCAAGCATCCGCGCGGAGACAGAGGACGTGGATGCGTGCGGGGCACGAGCCCTCGCCCGCAGCATCGGCCGCTGTTGCCGGAGCCACGCGATCCTCGCGCGAAGCACCGAGCCGCGATGGTTCCGCGCGGGCCTGCTCGACGATCCCGCGCCGCGTTCGGCAGCAGATGACCGCCACCACCCGCAGCCCCTCCCAATAACGGGAATACCCGGTGGGGTACCTTGGTTAAAAGGCAGTGGAGGTGGTTGTCGTGGAGATGCGACCTGAAATGGTTGGCGATGCGCTGACCCGCCTGCGCCGGGCCCAGGGACAGCTGGCTGGCGTGATCGAGTCCATCGAGGAGGGCGGTGACTGTGCGCAGACGTTGACCCAGTTGGCCGCCGTGTCCCGCGCCTTGGATCGCGCGGGTTTCAGGATCGTGGCCAGTGGGATGCGGCACTGCCAGCAGGCCCGCGACGAGGGCGAGGAGCCGCCGATGACCGAGCAGGAGCTGGAGCGGTTGTTCCTCTCACTGGCCTGACCGGGATATCGCTCGATCGCGGGGAACGTGCTCCCGGCTGAGCACTTGTGCTCGTATGTTTGGTACGTACCCCCTGGGGTATACTAAGTACAGCTTGGCCGAGCGACCGCGAACGTGCGGGGCAGGGGCAGTTCGAGGAGCCAAGGAGCAACCACCCGGTATGCGCCCGACGGAGGACTCCGCACAGCGGCCAGGCCGGCAGAGGCAACTCCCCACGTTCGAGGCGATCACGGGGGCGGAGGCACGGGTGGCGCGGGCGCACGGGGTATGGCGGTCCGAATCGCGTCCGGTTGCGAGATCTTAGGAGGCACGGAATGAGCATGACCGCAGTCAACGCACTGGATCACCAGCTTGCTGGTGGTCTGGGTGCCGAGGTAATCGCGACCTCGTCGCTGGGGGATCGCAGTTATCTTGCCACCGATGGCGAGATGGCGGTGGTGGTGGATCCGCAGCGCGATGTGGACCGCTTTCTCACCGCGGCCGGGCGACTGAACGTGCGCATCGCCCTGGTGCTGGAGACGCACGTGCACAACGACTACGTATCCGGCGGGTTGGAGCTGGCTCGGTTGACCGGGGCCGACTACGGTGTGGCCGCCGCGGACGAGGTGCCCTTCGCGCACATGCCGCTGGCCGACGGCGACGTGGTCGAGCTCTCGGAGCGGATGCGGGTGCGGGCGGTGGCCACGCCGGGGCACACGTACCACCACTTGTCCTACGTGCTGGAGGGCGAGCAGGGCCCGGTGGGGGTGTTCACCGGCGGGTCGTTGCTGTTCGGCACGACCGGGCGCACCGACCTGGTCGGGCAGCAGCACAGCCATGAGCTGGCCCGGCACCAGCACGCCTCGGCACGCAAGCTGGTGGAGATCCTGCCGGACGGGGCTCAGATCTGGCCCACCCACGGGTTCGGCAGCTTCTGCTCGGCCAGCCAGGCCTCGGGAGACTCGGCCACCATCGGAGAGCAAAGGGAGATCAACCCGGCACTGACGCTGGCTGAGGGCGATTTCGTGGAGCAGATGCTGTCCGGGCTGGACGTCTATCCAGCCTACTACGCCCACATGGGGGTGCGCAACATCACCGGTCCCGAGCCGTTGGACCTGCGCACGCCGTCCCGAGCAACTCCGGAAGAGTTGAAGCGGCGTCTGGAGGCCGGAGAGTGGGTGGTCGACCTGCGCTCACGTACCGCCTACGTCGACTCGCACCTGGCCGGCACGGTCAGTCTCGGTCTGGATGGGCCGATGGCCACGTGGCTGGGGTGGATGATCGACTGGGGTGCGCCGATCACCCTGCTGGGCGAAAGTCGGGAGCAGGTCGGACAAGCCCAGCGCGAGCTGGCCCGCATCGGTATCGACACCTTCTCCGCGGCGGCCACCGGGTCACCACAAGAGCTGGTCACCGAGAGCAGTCAGTTGAGCAGCACGACATCGGCCGCCTTCGCTGATCTCGCCGCCGTCAGGGACGGTCGCGGTGACGGACTTCCGGAAGTGGACGTAGTGCTGGACGTGCGCACCAACAACGAGTGGCAATCCTCCCACATCGTCGGGGCGGTGCACATCCCGCTGTACGAGCTCAAGGACCGCCTCGACGAGGTGCCCGCGGGCACGGTGTGGGTGCACTGCGGCAGCGGCTATCGCGCCACCGCAGCGGCCTCGCTGCTGGAACACGCCGGACGCACACCGGTGCTCATCGACGACCTGTTCGGCAATGCCGACGGCGCCGGACTGACCCTGACCTCGACCACCTGACAAACGGCGTTCCCGCTGAAAGGAAGGTTCCTTCGTGTCCCGCACGATGCCCGTGACCATGGAAACCCCGCAGGTGCGCAACCTGTTGGAGACCAATCCGCGCACCCGGTTGATCGATGTGCGCACCCCGGGCGAGTTCGCCGCGGCCCACATCCCCGGTTCGTCCAACGTGCCGCTGGACCTGCTGCGCGAGCACCGCAGTGAGCTCACCGCATCCCACGAGGACCCGGTCGTGCTGGTGTGCGCCTCCGGGGCTCGAGCCGAGCAGGCCCGCAGCGTACTGGAGACGGCCGGACTGGATCAGCTCAGCGTCCTGTCCGGCGGTGTGACCGGCTGGCAGCAGCACGACGCACCGATGAACCACGGTTCCGGCACCTGGGGCATGGAACGCCAGGTGCGGTTGACGGCCGGACTGCTGGTGCTGGCCGGGGTACTCGCCAGCATCGCCTACGAGCCGTTGAAGTGGATCGCCGGGTTCGTCGGTGGCGGATTGACGTTCGCCGCGATCAGCAACACCTGCGCCATGTCGCGGGTGCTGGGGCTGCTCCCGCACAATCGCACCCGCAAGGGCGATGCCCGGAGGATGCTGCCGGCCCTGACCGGCGAGCAGGCGCCCACGGGCCGAACTGCCGACTGACCCTCCGCGAGGGGGGACGTCCGACCGATGCGGCCTGCGGAGTCGAACCTGCCCGCCCCTTCTGGTCCGCAACGGTCGGCACGTCGCCGTCCGACGTGTCGAGAGTAGGTGATCCCGTGTTCCTGGCAGGTCTTTTCGGCGCGATCATCGGGCTGGCTCTGGGGCTGCTGGGTGCCGGCGGTTCGATCCTGGCCGTGCCGGCGCTGGTCTATGGCGTCGGACAACCCCTGCAGATGGCGATTCCCACCTCCCTGGCGGTGGTCGCGATCTCCTCGGTGGGCGGCATCGCACCCCGGGAGCGGCGTGCCCACGTGCAGTGGCCGGTTGCCCTGGTCTTCGGCGCAGCCGGGGTGCCGGCCGCTTTCGCCGGTACCGCGCTGGGGCGGCTGGTCCCGCAACGTTGGCTGCTGCTGGCCTTCTCAGTGCTCATGGTCGTGGTGGCGGTGCGCATGCTGCGTGGCGGCGAGAACCATGCCGGGGCCTGCCGCACCGGCGAAGGCGGTATCAACTGGCGCAGTTGTCTGCCCAAGGCCATCGGGGCCGGTGCCGCTGTCGGTGCGCTCACGGGGTTGTTCGGCGTCGGCGGCGGCTTCGTCATCGTGCCTGCCCTGGCTGCCCTGCTCGGGCTCGGAGCCCAAACGGCAGTGGCTACCTCGTTGGTGATCGTGTTGATCAATTCCGTGGCCGGACTGGCCGCCCACGCCAGCGCGGCCGCCCGCCTCGACTACACCATCCTGCTGATCTTCGCCGGCGCCGCACTGGTGGTCTCCGTGGCCGCCGGCCGCCTGGCACCCAGGCTGCCTGCGGACACTCTGCGTCGCTGGTTCGCCTACGTCGTCCTCGCCGTCGCCGCCGGTGTAGCCCTGGCGGCCATCCTCAACCCAGGCGCACTCGGCTAGGTAGTGCTTGGTGGATGTTTTGGGGCGTAGCCCTAGTAGGGCTTTGTTAAGTGGGTAATCGTTGCTGGTCAGGGAAGTTCCAGCTGGCTGGCGGGGGTTGGTGGCAGGTGGGGCAAGCGCCGGTCCAGACCGCCAGCAGGGTCTGCAGATGTTTCAGGACTGC